>NZ_JBHSKO010000003.1:0-622290 GCF_042657305.1 Pseudonocardia zijingensis
ACGGCGGCTCCCGCCGCGCATACATCGCCCGCACCGCCGCCACGATCTCCGGCGCCGGCTCCGGCCACGGCGTCGGCTGCACCGACATCACACACACCATCCCACGGCCGGGACAGGGATAGGGGCCGGCCGTCAGATGATCATGAAGCCAAAACCCGCCACACCGACACCGACACGCCAAACCCCACCAGCACAACACTCGCCGCCGAATTAGCCAGCAGGGTCAGCATTCGTCGGGAAACGCCCCCGAACAACGATCATGCGTCCGTCCGACGGCCCCGGGCCCCTACCGCCAGGCGAACACGGGCTGCTCCAGGTGAGCCACCCGCGTGGCGCGGCCCTGCAGCACCACCTCCCGGAACTGGTGGAGCACGGCGGCGGTGGGGGCGTGCACGTACCGGCCCAGCAGCGGCAGCTGGATCACCGGCGCGTCCGACTCGGGGATCGTGACGAACCGCGGCTCGACGTCCACCAGCTCCAGGGGCACCCGGTGCACCTCGGACACCTCCACCGGGTTGGGGCGCAGCACCGGATCGCCGTCGGCCCACAGCACCACCGGCGTGATCAGGTAGCCGGAGCGGGTGGCGTAGTCGTCGAGGAGGCCGAGTTCCGCGTCGGCGTCCAGCACGAGGCCGAGCTCCTCGGCGAGCTCGCGGCGGGCGGCGGCGCCGGGATCCTCACCCGGGTCCGTCCGCCCACCGGGGAGCGCCCACTGGCCCGCGTGCCCGCGCAGCGTGGCCGCGCGCCGGGTGAGCAGGAACGCCTCGCCGTCCGACTCGAGGGTGATGCCGACGGCCGCCGGCTTGAGGTCCGGCCGGTCGAGCGGCCGGCGGGCGAATCGGCTCAGGGCGGTGTGGGTGTGGTGGCGGGTGACGGGCACAGCCGAAGCGTGCCAGCCGTCACCGCGCGCCGCTGACCTGCGGTACCGGTGCCGGCGCGGGCCAGTCCGGGTCGGTGGTGCTCGGCCGCCGCCCCGGCAGGGTGCGCACGGGGTCGGTGTCGGGGCGCAGCACCGATCGCACCACCAGCACGCAGAGCAGCACGACGAACGCGTCGCGCAGCACGACGGTGCCGAGGAACCAGTCCGGCGGGAGCCCTTTGTTCGCCGGTGTCAGGTAGTAGTACATGCGCGGCGCCCACACCAGCGCGTCCACCGCCATCCACGCCAGCAGCAGGCGCCAGCGCGGGAGCGCGAGCACCGCGAGCGGCACCAGCCACAGCGAGTACTGCGGGCTCCACACCTTGTTCACCAGCAGGAACGAGGCGATCACGAGGAACGCCAGCGAGGCGACGCGCGGGGTGTGCTGCGCGCGCAGGGCGAGCACGCAGATGGCGAGGCAGCAGAGCACGAAGAGCACCGCCGACACGGTGTTGAGCACCGTGGGGGTCTCCCCGTCGGCGAGCTTGCCGTCGAACCCGGGCCAGCCCGTGAAGTACTGGATCACGAAGTACAGCGAGTCGGGATCGGCGGGCCGGGTGCGGTTGAGCCGGAAGAACTCCCCCCACCCGGTGGGGTACAGCACCAGCACCGGAACGTTGACGAGCACGAACGTGCCGACGGCCGCACCGATCGTGCCCAGCGCCGTGCCGATCCGGCGTCGGCGCAGGCCCACGAGCAGGACCGGCAGGAGCAGCATCAACGGGTAGAGCTTGAACGCGCCGCCGATGCCGAGCAGCACGCCGGCGAGCAGCGGTCTTCGCCGGGCGAGGGCGAGCATCCCGGCGGTGGCGCAGGCCACGGCGAGCGCGTCGAAGTTGGTGAACACGTGCACCGCCACCAGCGGGGACAGCGCCACGAGCGCCGCGTCCCACGGCCGGTTCGGCCGCATTGCGCGCACCGCCCACACGGCCACGAGCCACGCCAGCGCGAGCCACGCCGCGCTGATGTCGAAGTAGACGACCACCGGCAGCGCGGTGGGCAGGAGCGGGACCACGCCGGCCGCCCACACCCAGGCGTCCGCGAGGCGCGCGTTGACGTACTGGAAGTAGCCGGTGAGCACCGGGTACTCCATGTAGCGCACCCGCTCGTCGTCCGTGCCCGCACCGTCGACCCACGGGTCGCGGTAGGGCACGGCGCCGCGGTCGAGCCCTTCGATGCCCCAGAGCGGGACGGTGTCGGAGTAGCACATCGCCACGTACTGGCGGTTGTTGCGCCAGTCGAGCGCGACCGTGCCGTCAGCGGTGGTGTACTGCTGCAGGCAGGGCGCCTTGCCCAGCCAGCCCAGTGCGAGCACCGCCACCGCGATCAGCAGGATCACGCGCAGCGGTGTCCAGAACCGGCTGCGGCCCACGAGGGCGTGCCGGCCGAGCGGACCACCCGCCACCCGGCTGGCGGCCGTGACGAGCGGTTCGGTCCACGTGGGGACGACGCGCGCGGGCGGGGCGTGCGGTTCCCGCACCCGCGGGCTCACCCGACGGGATCCTCGTTCGTGCTGTCGAGCGTGGACGGATCCGACTGCGAGCGGTTCGACGACCCCGACGAGCCCGAGCTGCTCCCGTTGCCCTGGTCGGAGGTGGGGCGGTCGCTGCCGCGTTCGCTGCCACCGTCGTCGGAGGAGCGGTTGTTGTCGTTGTTCCGCGAGTCGTTGCTGCGCGAGGACCGGCTGTCGTCGTCGGAGGAGCGGCCGGAGTCCCTGTCGCCGTCCTCGTCGCGGTCGGAGTCCTCATCGTCCTCGTCGTCGTCATCGTCGTCGTCCGGCGAGGTCGACTCCGAGGTGAACTCGGCCCGCGGCGGGTCGCCGATGGGCACGAAGGGCGAGAACTGCTCGGCCGGCAGGTCCTCCGTGGCCGTCTTCATGAACGAGTGCCAGATCTGGCCCGGCAGGCCGCTGCCGAAGATCGGCCGCTTCTGGGCGTTGCGGATCGGGTCGCTGCGGTCCGACCCCACCCAGACGGCGGTGGAGACCTGCGGGGTGAACCCGACGAACCAGGCGTCACGGTTGTCGGTGGCGCTGCCCTCGAGCTGGGCCGTGCCCGTCTTTGCGGCGACGGGCCTGCCCGGCAGGCTGTAGTTCTTCTTCGGGGCCACCTCGAGCATCGCCTCGATGACGTTGCGCGCGACCTGCTGCGGCATGACCTGCCGCCCGGCCGACTCATCGTGCTCGTACAGCACCTCGCCGTCAGCGGCCTCCACCCGGGACACGATGTAGGGCTCGTGGTAGACGCCCTCCGCGGCGAACGTGGCATAGGCGGAGGCCATGTCGACGGGGTGCACCTCCTTGTCGCCCAGCGAGATGCCACCGGTCGGGTTGGGGAGCAGGTCCTCCGGGATGCCGGCCTGGTGGGCCGCCGCCGCGACGTTGCTCGGGCCGACCTCGATGCCCAGCTGGTAGAACCAGGTGTTGATCGACTCGGTCATCGCGTAGGTGGCGCCGCACTGGTCGCAGCTCACGCCCTCGACGTTGCGCACCACGCCCGCGCGGCCCGGGAACTCCTTGGGCCCGCGCCCGTCGATCTGGGTGCCGAGGCCGAACCCGTTGTTCTGCTGCAGCGCGGCGGCCAGCACGAACGGCTTGAACGACGACCCGGGCTGGCGGAACGCCTCGCCCGCGTAGTCGACGCCCAGACCGTTGGTGCCGCCGTAGTAGCTGATGATCGCCCCGGTCTTCGGGTCGATGGAGACCAGCCCGTAGCGCAGGTTGTCGGGCTGCCTCGCGGTCAGCTTCTTCACGGTGTCCACGGCCTCCGCCTGCAGCGGCTGCTTGACCGTGGTGGTGACCGTGACGCCCCGGGTGTTGACGACGTCCTGGGGGATGCCCTTGGCCTCGAGCTCGGCGAGCGCGCGCTCGTAGATGTGGTAGCGGTCGTCGTCGGGGATGCCGCCGCCCGTCTTCTCCTTGATCTCGGGGAGCACGGGGAAGGTCTGCGCGTCGCGCTCGGCCTTGTCGAGCCAGCCCTGCTCGACCATGCCGTCGAGCACGAAGTTCCAGCGCTCCTGCGAGCGCTCGGGGTTCTTCGCGGGGTCCCAGCGGGACGGGGACTGGATGACGCCGGCGAGCATTGCGCCCTCCGACACCGTCAGCTCGCTCACGTCCTTGTCGAAGTACGCCTTCGCCGCTGCCTGGACGCCGGACGCGCCACGGCCCCAGTAGATCGTGTTGAGGTAGTTCTCGAGGATCTCGTCCTTGGTCTTCTCGCGCGAGATCTTGACCGCGAGGACGACCTCCTTGTACTTGCGCCAGAGGGAGAAGTCGTCCTCGCCGGTGGAGACCTTGATGTACTGCTGGGTGACGGTGGAACCGCCGCCGACGCCGCCGGTGAGCTGGTTGTAGACGGCGCGCCCGATGCCCATGAAGTCGAAGCCGGGGTTGGAGTAGAAGGTGCGGTCCTCCGCGGCCAGCACCGCGTCGCGCACGTGCTTGGGCACCTTGTCGAGCGTGACGGTGACGCGGTTGCCGTGCTCGGGTCGCACGGTGGCGAGCTCCTCGCCGTTGGCGAACCGGAACGTGGCCACCTGCGCGAGCGCCACCTCCTGCGACGACGGCACCGGGAACATGAACCAGCCGATGACGAACGCGACGAACGGGCCGATCAGCATCAGCCCGAGCACGACGTAGGAGATGCGGCGCACGCGCCGCCACGGCGAGACCTTCTTACGCCCACGCGCGCGGCCACCCGGTGCGGGCGGGCGCCCGGCAGCCGCGGTGGGTGGCCCGTGGCCGGCCACGATCGCGGTGGCGTCCTCGTCGTCGTGGGTGAGCAGCGGTACCGCGGGGCGGGACCCCGGCGGGCGAGCGGCCGCGCGCGGCGGGCCGTCGGCCCGGTAGCGCTGCGGCGGGACACGGGGATCCTGCGGCGGGCCCTGCCTGCGCGGCCGGCCGCCTGCCGGTGCGCCCGGGTCGCGGTGGGGCGGGCCGGGCCGGCGGGGCGGCGGGCCGCCGTACGGGTCGCGCGGGCGGCCTCGTGGCGCGTCGAACCGGGGGTCGCGCTGATCACTCACCGCTGCTCCGGGGGTTCGGGGACGATTGCGGTCACTCGGCGGCGGTCCTCCGTCGGTCGGGCCTGCGGCTGTGGGGAGCGTCGCCCGAGCCCATCACATAGGACAGGACGAGGTGGTTCCAGCTGCAGGTGCGACAGACCTCCACCACGTACACGGAGAAGTCGGCGTGGACGTTCGCCAGTTGCTCGATCTCCTCCGGTTTGCGTGCGGATCCCGCGGCGTGCCTGAGCTCTTCACCGAAGATCCACGAGACCTGAGTGAGCCGTTCCTTGCGGCACACCGGGCAGCTTCGATCAGTGGGTTCGCCGTGGAACCGCGCTGCTCGGAGCAGGTACGGACTGGCGTCGCACACCTCGGCGACGCCGACCCGACCGGAGTGGACCTCGGCGAGCAGCGCACGGCGCTGCAACGCGTAGTCGACCACCTGCCGCTGCGTGCGCACCCGGTCAGGGTACGCGGACCACTCCCGGGAAGGCGCGAGAACACCACCGACCGAACGGCTTGATCGATGACGGGTCGCCGGGCGGCGTTCGCGGGCCTGTCGCCGGATGTATCGCCTCGATATACTCCAGCGCGCTATCGGCACGTTCCATCGGGTCGCGGCAGCGGAGGTGAGGTCGTCGTGCTCGAGCTGGCGATCCTCGGCCTCCTCCAGGAGGCCCCGATCCACGGCTACGAACTGCGCAAACAACTGGGCCTGCGACTCGGCGGCTTCCGGTTGTTCTCCTACGGCTCGCTGTACCCGGCGCTGCGCCGGCTCACCCGGGCCGGCCTCATCGCCGAAGCGGCCGAGGAGGAGGCGCCCGAGGGCGGCAGCTGGTCGCGCCGGGGCCGCCGTGTGTACCGGATCACAGCCGAGGGCAAGGAGCGCCTCGCCGAGCTGCTCTCCGAGGCCGGTCCCCACGCGTGGGACGACGAGGGCTTCGGCGTCCACGTCGCGTTCTTCTCGCGCACGCCCGCGGAGACGCGCATGCGGATCCTCGAGGGCCGCAGGCGGGCCGTCGAGGAGCGCCGGGAGGGCCTGCGGGCGGCTCTCGGCCGGGCGCGCGAACAGATCGACAACTACACGCAGCAGCTCCACCAGCTCGGCCTCGACGCCTGCGAGCGGGAGGTTCGGTGGCTCAACGAGTTGATCGCCACCGAGCGCGCGGCGCAGGACGGGGCGACACCGCTCGAGCACGACCAGGAAGACGAGAGAAGGAGCCGCAATGGGTGAGGTCCGTGTCGCCGTGGTGGGCGTCGGCAACTGCGCCGCGTCGCTGGTGCAGGGCGTGCACTACTACGCGGACGCCGATCCGGCCACGCGTGTCCCCGGTCTGATGCACGTCGACTTCGGCGGGTACCACGTCCGCGACGTCAGGTTCGTCGCCGCGTTCGACGTGGACGCCAAGAAGGTCGGGCGCGACCTGTCCGAGGCGATCTCGGCGAGCGAGAACAACACGATCAAGATCTGCGACGTCCCGCCGCTCGACGTCCCGGTGCAGCGCGGCCACACGCTCGACGGCCTGGGCCGCTTCTACCGCGAGACGATCGACGAGTCCGACGAGGAGCCGGTCGACGTTGCGCAGGTCCTGCGCGACAGCCGCGCCGACGTGCTCGTGTCCTACCTCCCGGTGGGCAGCGAGGCCGCCGACCGCTTCTACGCGCAGGCGGCGCTCGACGCGGGCGTGGCGTTCGTCAACGCGCTCCCGGTGTTCATCGCCTCCGACCCGGAGTGGGCGGAGAAGTTCCGCGTCGCGGGCGTGCCGATCGTCGGGGACGACATCAAGAGCCAGGTCGGCGCCACCATCACCCACCGCGTGCTCGCCCGGCTGTTCGAGGACCGCGGCGTGCAGCTCGACCGCACGATGCAGCTCAACGTGGGCGGGAACATGGACTTCCTGAACATGAAGGAGCTCGAGCGGCTGGAGTCGAAGAAGGTGTCGAAGACCCAGTCGGTCACCTCCCAGGTCGACCGCGACCTCGGCAAGGACAACGTGCACATCGGCCCGTCGGACTACGTGGCGTGGCTGGACGACCGCAAGTGGGCCTACGTCCGGCTGGAGGGCAGGGCCTTCGGCGACGTGCCGCTGAACCTGGAGTACAAGCTCGAGGTCTGGGACTCGCCCAACTCCGCGGGCATCATCATCGACGCCGTGCGGGCCGCGAAGATCGCGAAGGACCGCGGGATCGGCGGGCCGATCCTGTCCGCGTCGAGCTACTTCATGAAGTCGCCGCCCGAGCAGTACAGCGACGACGAGGCCCGCCGTGCGGTGGAGGAGTTCATCCGCGGCGAGCGGGAGCGCTGACGCCCCACCAGCCGATCCGGCCCCGGCCGTGGCCCTGCCGCCGCGACCGGGGCCGATTCGTTTCCAGAGCGCGAACCTTTTCGAGGCTGCGCCGTCGGTTCCGTTCCGGAAACAATTTCACTCGTCTGCATCAATCACGGTCACATCACGGAGGCATCAGTTGCGCAGGTCACCGGCCTGCGGTGCCATGTGATCCCTCGGAGCGGTTCATCGCGCACCAGGCATGACCTGTTCGGCGTAATCAGCGGTGAGCGAGTTCACCGGATAGCGAGTGCCGCTTTGAGAGATGCGTCATGGCATCGCGACGAAATCGGTTCGTAATGTGCCGGACGGCTCTGCGCCACCGACGCTCATCCGGAGCGGCGGGTGCAGGGTCACCGCCGGACGGGCGGGATGCGGCACGCCCCACGTGCGAGAACGGGGCCGTGCGGATCGCAGCCCGCTGGTTCCCGCGGGCTCCCCCCGCCCGCGGGAACCGGTCCGCCGGTGCAACCCCCCCGAGGAACATCCCCCGTGACCAAGCACCTCCCCGCGCTTGCGGTGCGTGCCGCCGTCGTGACCACCACCGCTGCCATCGCCTCCGTCGTGGCCGTGCTCCCCGCCGCCGCCGAACCCGCCCCCGTCGCGCCGGCG
Source organism: Pseudonocardia zijingensis (assembly GCF_042657305.1). Classification (NCBI taxonomy): domain Bacteria; kingdom Bacillati; phylum Actinomycetota; class Actinomycetes; order Pseudonocardiales; family Pseudonocardiaceae; genus Pseudonocardia; species Pseudonocardia zijingensis. The sequence continues at coordinate 7,861 of NZ_JBHSKO010000003.1, forward strand.
GTCGCCCCCGTGGCCGTGAGCGCCCCCGCCGCAGCGGCACCCACCGCCGCCGCTGCCCGGTCCACGGCGCTGCAGCACGCGATGAGCAAGATCGGCGCCCCGTACCGCTACGGGGCCACCGGGCCGAACGCCTTCGACTGCTCCGGCCTCGTCTCCTGGGCCTTCAAGAAGGCGGGCAAGTCGCTGCCGCGCACCAGCCGGGCGATGTCGCAGGTCGGCACGCCGGTGTCGCGCTCCGAGCTCCAGCCCGGCGACCTGGTGTTCTTCTACAAGCCGGTCAGCCACGTCGGCATCTACATCGGCGACGGCAAGATCGTGCACGCCAGCACCCGCAAGAGCCCGGTCAAGATCTCCGACATGGGTCGCATGAAGTTCAACTCCGCGCGCCGCGTCTGAGAACGCGGGCGGTCCGTCGAACGATCGATGCCGCGAGGGGCCTGCGCTCGTACGATCGGTGAGGTGAGCTCCGACGACGACCGCAGGCACCTGCGCGTCTCGGACGCGGACCGGGAGGCCACCGCCGAGCGGCTGCGGATCGCGGTCGACGAGGGCAGGCTCGACCTCACCGAGTACGACGCCCGGGTGCGCTCGGCCTACGCCGCCACCACCTACGGGGAACTCGAGCCGCTCACGGCCGACCTGCCCGCGCCGCCCCCGCCTGCTCCGGCGAAGAAGCCCGCCGCGCGCGGCACGTTGCTCGACGAGTGGCGGGAGTGGCTCGGCGGCGCGATCATCATGATCGCGATCTGGGGCACCACCTCGTTCTTCGCCGGCTCGCTGCACGCGTTCTGGCCCGCGATCCCGCTCGGGATCTGGGCCGCGGTGATCGTCGCGGAAGCGCTGGGGAAGAAGGAGAAGGGCGCCTGAGCTCACACCCCGGCGTCGGCGGCGATCGCCAGCAGCGAGAGTGCGTCGTGGTCGGGTGTGCCCGGCGCTGCCTGGTGGACGCTGATCCGCGTGCTGCCGTCGCCCGAGCGCAGCACCTCCCACGCCAGGGAGATCGAGCCCACGGCCGGGTGGTGGAAGACCTTCCGCGCGCCGGTCTTGTGCTGGACGTCGTGGCGCTGCCACAACGCGGCGAACTCCGGGCTCGCCGCCGACAGCTCCTCGACGAGCGCGGCGACGTCGAGCGCCTCCGGATCGGTGGCGTGGACGGTGCGCAGGTCGGCCACCGCACCCGCCGTGGCCGCCTGCCAGTCCGCGAACAGCGCGGGCGCGTCCGGGTGCCGGAACATGTAGCGGATCGTGTTGCGGCGCGCGGGCGGCCACCCGGCCAGCCCGTGGTAGAGCGCGAGCCCCTCCGGGTTGGCGGCGAGGACGTCGCAGGTGCGGCTCAGCACCAGCGCGGGGCAGGGCCGCAGGTTCTCCAGCAGCATCCGCATGCCCGCCGTGACCGTGCGGTCCGGCCGGCGGCGCACCGGCCTGCGCCGGGCGGCGTGATCGGCGAGAGCGAACAGGTGGGCACGCGCCTCGTCGTCGAGCTGGAGCGCACCGGCCAGCGCGCCGAGCACCGCGCTGCTCGGGTTGGTCTCCTTGCCCTGCTCCAGCCGGATGTAGTAGTCGACGCTCACGCCGGCGACCGCGGCGAGTTCCTCCCGCCGCAGGCCGGGCGTGCGCCGCAGGCCCACCCCGGCGGGCAACCCCACGTCCTCCGGCCGGACCCGGGCCCGCCGGGCCCTCAGGAAGGCGGCCAGCGCTGTCGAGCTCATGCCACCATCATCCGCCGGGCGGCGCGCCGGTGCCTGACCCCAGCACTGCCACCCACGCGGGGACCAGGAACGACGCGCCCTGAACGGCTCGCTCCGGCGCGCCGATCGTGGTGGTCATGTCGAGAACCCCACTGCACGAACGTCCCGCCTCCGCCCGCACCGCTCCGCGGCCCTGGAAGATGTGGGTGCTGCTGACGTGCGCGATCTACCCGCTGCTTCTCGTCATCGTGATGCTGACGGACCCGCTCGTGCACGTGCTCCCGGCACCCGTGCGCTACCTCGTGGTCGTGCCGCTCATGACCGCGTCGGTGGTGTGGGGCGTGCTGCCGCGGCTCCACCGCTGGTTCGGCCGCTGGCTGGCCCGATGACCCGGGAGGGGCTCAGACGACCACGTTGACCAGGCGGCCGGGCACCACGATCACCTTGCGCGGGGTGCCACCGGCGAGGGCGGCCACGACCTTCTCGTCGGCCAGCGCCGCGGCCTCCACCTGCTCACGCGTGGCATCGGCCGGCGTGGTGACGCGCGAGCGCACCTTGCCGTTGATCTGGATCGGGTACTCGACCGTGTCGGCCACCAGGTACTGCTCGTCGGCCACCGGGAACGGGCCGTGGGCCAGCGATCCCTCGTGGCCGAGCCGTGACCACAGCTCCTCCGCCACGTGCGGCGTGAGCGGCGCCATCATCAGCACCAGCGGCTCGGCCACCGAGCGGGGCACGCCGACCGCGCCGTAGACCTTGGTCAGGTGGTTGTTCAGCTCGATCAGCTTGGCGGCCGCGGTGTTGTACCGCAGGCCCACGTAGTCGCTGTGCACCCCGGCGATCGCCCGGTGCAGCACCCGCAGCGTCTCGGTGTCCGGCTCGGCATCGGTGACCCGGAGCTCGCCGGTGCGCTCGTCGACCAGGTTGCGCCACACCCGCTGCAGGAACCGCTGCGATCCGACGACGTCGCGGGTGGACCAGGGCCGCGAGACCTCCAGCGGACCCGTGGACATCTCGTACAGGCGGAACGTGTCGGCGCCGTAGCGCTCGCACATCTCGTCGGGCGTCACCACGTTCTTCAGCGACTTGCCCATCTTCCCGTACTCCCGGCGCACGGGCTGGCCGTTCCACGTGAAACGGCCCTCCTCGTCCTCGACGACCTCCTCGGCGGGGACGTAGGTGCCACGGGCGTCGGTGTAGGCGTACGCCTGGATGTAGCCCTGGTTGACCAGCCTGCGGAACGGCTCCTCCGAGCTCAGGTGGCCCAGGTCGTAGAGCACCTTGTGCCAGAACCGGGCGTACAGCAGGTGCAGCACCGCGTGCTCGACGCCGCCGACGTACAGGTCGACGCCACCCGGGTCGTTCGGGCGCGACGGGTCCTTGCCCATCCAGTACCGCTCGACGTCGGGGTCGACGAACCGCTCGTGGTTCTCCGGGTCCAGGTACCGCAGCGGGTACCAGCACGAGCCTGCCCACTGCGGCATCGTGTTGGTCTCGCGGCGGTAGTGCCGCTCGCCGTCACCCAGGTCCAGGTCGACCTCCACCCACTCGGAGGCGCGCGACAGCGGCGGCTCCGGCTCGGTGTTCGCGTCGTCCGGGTCGTAGGTCTTGGGGGAGTAGTCGTCGACGTCGGGCAGCTCGACGGGCAGCTGGTCGTCGGGCAGCGCCACCGGGCCGTGCTCGTCCCAGACGATCGGGAACGGCTCGCCCCAGTACCGCTGGCGGGAGAACAGCCAGTCGCGCAGCTTGTACTGCACCACGGCCTCGCCCGCGCCCTTGGCCGCCAGCCACTCGGTGATGGCCTGCTTGGCCTCCGCCACAGCCATGCCGTTGAGGCTGATCTCGTCGTTCGCCGAGTTGATCGCCGGGCCGTCGCCGGTGAACGCCTGGCCGTCGAAGCCCTCGGTCGGCTGCACGGTGCGCACGATCGGCAGCCCGAACGCCTCCGCGAAGTCCCAGTCGCGCTGGTCCTGCCCGGGCACCGCCATGATCGCGCCGGTGCCGTAGCCCATCAGCACGTAGTCGGCGACGAAGACCGGGATGCGCTCCCCGTTGACCGGGTTGGTGGCGTACGCGCCGGTGAAGACGCCGGTCTTCTCCCGGTTCTCCTGCCGGTCCAGCTCGGACTTGCGCGACGCCGCCTCCCGGTAGGCGGCCACCGCGGCCTGCGGGTCGGCCGCGCCACCGGTCCACCGCGGATCCACGCCGTCCGGCCACCGCTGCGGCACGATCACGTCGACCAGCGGGTGCTCCGGTGCCAGCACCATGTACGTGGCACCGAACAGCGTGTCGGGCCGGGTGGTGAAGACCTCGATCTCGGTGCCGCCGGCCGCACCGTCGACCGGGAAGCGGACCTGCGCTCCCTCGGAGCGGCCGATCCAGTTGCGCTGCATCGACTTGATGGAGTCCGGCCAGTCCAGCCGGTCGAGGTCGTCGATCAGGCGGTCGGCGTAGGCCGTGATCCGCATCATCCACTGCTTCAGGTTGCGGCGGAACACGGGGAAGTTGCCCCGCTCGCTGCGACCGTCAGCGGTGACCTCCTCGTTGGCCAGCACCGTGCCCAGGCCGGGGCACCAGTTCACCGGCGCCTCGGAGATGTAGGCCAGCCGGTAGCCGTCGATCACGGTGCGCTGCTCGGGCGGCGTCAGCTCACCCCACGGGCGACCGTCCGGAGTGGACCGCACGCCCTGCGCGAACTGCTCCTCCAGCTCGGCGATGGGCCGCGCCTTCTGCTGCTCGGTGTCGTACCAGCTGTTGAAGATCTGCAGGAAGATCCACTGCGTCCAGCGGTAGAACCCGACGTCCGTGGTGGCCACCGAGCGGCGCTCGTCGTGGGCCAGGCCCAGCTGGCGCAGCTGCGCCTTGTAGCGCTGGATGTTCTCCTCGGTGGTCTTGCGCGGGTGGGTGCCCGTCTGCACCGCGTACTGCTCCGCGGGCAGGCCGAACGCGTCGAAACCCATCGCGTGCAGCACCGTGCGGCCGTTCATCCGCAGGTAGCGCCCCAGCACGTCGGTGCCGATGAAGCCGAGCGGGTGGCCGACGTGCAGCCCCGAACCCGACGGGTACGGGAACATGTCCAGCAGGTAGACCTTCTCGCGGCTCGTGGCCTCCGGGTCGGCCCACGGCCCGGACGGGTTCGGCGCGTGGAAGGTGCCTTCGTTCTCCCACCGGTCCTGCCAGCGGCGCTCGATCTGGGCGGCCAGCGCGGCGCCGTACCGGAACGGCGGCGCGCCCTCCCCGGCGTCGGCGCTCTCCGGCGCGGTTGCCGTCGTGTCCGTGCTCATGTCCCGCTCCTGGGAAGTCCGTGGGTGGCCCGAAAACCAGAAGACCCCTCCGCCCGGAGGCAGAAGGGGTCGGCCGCGCCGGGGCGTGTGTGCACGCTCAGTGCGGCGCGGCCTCGAGAAGAAGTCGGCGGGCCACGGCCCCAGGGTAGCGCCGCCGCGCCGGCGGGTGCGATCGGGTACGGGGCCACCTGAGCCCGGCGCGGGCCCCCGACCACCGCGTACCGTGGTCGCGTGCCGCTCCCCGTCCGCCTCGTCCTGGGTGTCCTGCTCGTCGTGCTGGGCGCTGCGCTGCTCACCTACGCGCTGCTCGGCATGCGCCGCAAGCTGCGGCGCAACCGGTGGTTCGGGGTGCGCACGGCAGCGAGCCTGCGCTCCGACGCCGCCTTCGCGGTGGCCAACCAGGTGGCGGCGGCACCGCTGGGCGCCGCGGGCGTCGTGGGCGTGCTCGGCGGCGGCGCGCTGCTGGCGGGCGCCACCGGCGTGCTCGGCTGGACGCTGTTCGCGGTGAGCGCCGTGGCCGTGTTCGTGCTCACCGGCGTGGGCGGGGTGGCGGGTGACCGCGCAGCGGGCGCCGTGCCCGCACCCGACCCCGGCCCCTCGGCCTGCGCGGGCACGTGCGCCGGGTGCGACCTCGTGGCGGGCTGCCGCACCGCGGCCGCCCCGGCCCGCAGCGAGAGCTAGTTGTTCCTGAGGTCCAGCGGGTAGGTCGCCAGCAGCGACAGCGGCATCCCCTGCCTGCGCAGCACGTGGCCCCACAGCCGGGAGTCGTGGCGGGCCAGCACGTCGTCGGGGATGGCGGGCACGACGATCCAGTCGCCGCGCTCGATCTCCGTCGCGAGCTGCCCGGCGTCCCAGCCCGAGTAGCCGGCGAACACGCGCAGCCCGCGCAGGTTCGGCGCGATCGCCTCCGGGTCGGAGTCGAGGTCGACGAGCGCCACCGGGCCGCGCACCGCGATCAGACCCTCCACCGCGCCCGGGTCCTGGCCCGTGCGGACGGTCGCGAGGCAGAGCGCGGTCTCGCTCTCCACCGGTCCCCCGACGAACACGGCGGGCGGCTGCGACGACAACGGCGCCCACGACGGGAGGACATCGCGCACGGTGACCTCGCTCGGCCGGTTGAGCACGACCCCGAGCGTGCCCCGGCGCCGGTGCTCGATGATGTAGATCACAGTGCGCCGGAAGTGGGGGTCGAGGAGCCCGGGCGCCGCCACGAGGAGGGTGCCGGGCGCCACCTCCGAACCGGGAGCCGAACCAGAACGGGAGCGCTCGTCCACCACGCGCCCATCGTCGCACCCCCGCTCAGCGCGTAACCTCCAGCCGTGCCGACAACGGGACCTGGGTCGCCTGCGGCCGCCCCGGTGGTGCCCGGCGCGCGGCTGGGCCTCGGGGGGCTGGTGCGCACACCCGGGTTCCGCAGGCTCCTGGCCGTGCGTTTCGCCACCCAGTGGGCGGACGGGATGTTCCAGGCCGCCCTCGGCGGGGCCGTGCTGTTCAACCCGGAGCGGCAGGCCGATCCGCTCGCCGTGGCCGCGGGGCTCGCGGTGCTGCTGCTGCCCTACTCGTTGATCGGCCCGTTCGCAGGCGCGCTCATCGACCGCTGGGACCGCAAGCGCGTGCTGCTGGGCGCCAACCTCGCGCGGGCGGCCCTGGTGGTGGTCGTGGCGGCCGTGGTGCTCTCGGGCGGCGCGGGCGCGGCGCTCTTCCTGCCCGCGCTCGCCGTGGCGGGCGTGAGCCGGTTCGTGCTCGCCGCGCTCTCGGTGGCGCTCCCGCACGTCGCCCCGCGCAGGCACATGGTGGAGGCCAACACGTTCGCGGTGACGGCGGGGGCGGCCGTCGCCGCTCTCGGCGGGGCCACGGCCATCGGGCTGCGCGAGCTCGTCGGCACCGGCGACACCGGTTCGGCGACGGTCACCCTCGTGGCGATCGCCGGGTCGCTCGCCGCCGCGGTGTTCGCGGGCGGGTTCCGCAGGGGGCAGCTCGGGCCCGACCGCACCGACCGGCGCCCGTCCACGGTGAGCAGCGTGCTGCACGGCTTCGCCGACGGCGCGCGGGCGACGATCGCCACCCCGTCGGTGGCCGCGTCGTTCCTGGCGCTCGGCACCCACCGGCTCGCCTTCGGCGTGTCCACCCTGCTGTCGCTGCTGCTGTTCCGCTACGCGTTCACCGACGCGGGCCCGCTGCGCGCCGGCATGGCGGGCCTCGGCGAGGCGGTCGTGCTCGCCGCGGCCGGGCTGGGCACCGCGGCGCTGGCCACCCCGTGGGCGGTGCGGCGCTGGGGCCGGCCGCGCACGGTGCGCGTGGCGCTCGTCGTCGCCACGGTCACGCAGCTCACGCTCGCGGCGCTGCTCTCGCTGCCGATCGTGATGGTGTCGGCGTTCGTGCTCGGGCTCACCGGGCAGGTCGTCAAGCTCTGCGCCGACGCCGCCGTGCAGAGCGAGGTGGGGGACGAGGTGCTCGGGCGGGTGTTCGCCCTCTACGACATCGTCTTCAACGTCGGCTACGTGCTGGCGGTGACCTCCGCCGCCCTGCTGAGCCCGCCGAACGGGGTGGCGCCCTGGCTGTTCGCCGGGGCCGCGCTCCTCTACGTCATCGGCCTCGTCGGCCACGACCTGCAGCTGCGCCGGGCCCGCGCGACCGCGGCGCGGTAGCGCGTCAGGCCAGGCCGTTCTCCGCCGCCCAGGCGCGCAGCTCGGCCTCCGCCTCCTCGCGCGTGAGCGGGCCGCGTTCCATGCGCAGGGCGAGCAGGTGCTTGTAGGCCTTCCCGACCTGCGGACCGGGCGGGATGCCGAGCAACCGCATGATCTCGTTGCCGTCCAGGTCCGGGCGGATGGCGTCGAGCGCCTCCTGCTCGCGCAGCTTGGCGATCCGATCCTCGAGGTTGTCGTAGCTGCGCTGCAGCGCGGCGGCGCGGCGCCGGTTGCGGGTGGTGCAGTCCGAGCGCACGAGCCGGTGCAGCCGCTCGAGCAGCGGACCGGCGTCGGTGACGTAGCGGCGCACGGCCGAGTCGGTCCACTCGCCGCCCGAGTACCCGTGGAAGCGCAGGTGCAGGAACACCAGCTGCGCCACGTCGTCGACGATCTGCTTGGGGTAGCGCAGCTCGCGCAGCCGCCTGCGGACCATCTTCGCGCCGACCACCTCGTGGTGGTGGAAGCTCACGCGGCCGTCGGGCTCCTTTCGCCTGGTGGCGGGCTTGCCGATGTCGTGCAGCAGCGCGGCGAGCCGGAGCACGAGGTCGGGGCCGTCGGTCTCCCGGCCGATCGCCTGCTCGAGCACCACGAGCGAGTGGGTGTAGACGTCCTTGTGCTGCATGTGCTCGTCGATCGCGAGGCGCATGGCGGGCACCTCGGGGAGCACGTGGTCGCACAGCCCCGTGTCGACCATCAGCTCGATCGCACGCCGCGGGTGCTTGCCGAGGATCAGCTTGCTGAGCTCGGCCTGCACGCGCTCGCGGGTGATGCGGGCCAGCTCGCCCGACATTTCCGTCATGGCGACTACAACCCGCGGCGTGGGGGTCAGGCCCAGCTGCGAGACGAACCGGGCGGCGCGCAGCATCCGCAGCGGGTCGTCGGCGAACGACTCCTCCGGGGCGGCCGGCGTGTCGAGGGTGCCCGCGGCGAGCGCGGCGAGCCCGCCGTGGGGGTCGACGAACCGCCGCTCGGGGCCAGTCAGCTCCACCGCCATCGCGTTCACGGTGAAGTCCCGCCGGACGAGGTCCTCCTCGATGGTGTCGCCGAAGCGCACCACCGGGTTGCGGGAAACGCGGTCGTACGCGTCGGCCCGGAACGTCGTGATCTCCACGGTGGTGCCGCGCCTGCGGGCACCGATCGTGCCGAAGGCGATGCCGGTGTCCCACACGGCGTCGGCCCAGCCCTCGACGATGCCGCGCACCGCCTCCGGCCGCGCGTCGGTGGTGAAGTCGAGATCCGAGACGTCCCGGCCGAGCAGGGCGTCACGGACGCTGCCGCCCACGAGGTAGAGGCGATGACCGGCGGCGGAGAACCGGGCCGCGAGTTCCTCGGCGACCGGGCCGACCGTGACCATCTGCACGACCGCATTCTCCTGGGCTCGCAGGAGTTCGCTGGGTGCGGCGTCGGAGGCGGGGGCGGGTGCGGACACGGCGCGCCAGTCTATGCGGCGCGAATCGGACGGGCGACGAGGATCCGCGGGACGCGGCGCGCGCGGCTCGTGGCGGCGATCGAGGCCTGTCGCTCGTTACCATCCCCACATGTCCTCATCCCGCGGCCGCTCCGGGGGGCGTCGCGGGAGTCGTCCAGCGGATCGCCGCCGCCGGCTGCGCACCGTCGACGAGACGTCGGCGGGTGGTCTCGTCGTCGACCACACCACCGGGGCCGCCGCCGTGATCGGCCGTCTCGACCGCAGGGGCCGCCTGTTGTGGTCGTTGCCGAAGGGGCACATCGAGGCCGGTGAGACGGCCGAGGAGGCGGCGGTGCGCGAGGTCGAGGAGGAGACCGGCATCATCGGCCGCGTGGTCGCACCGCTCGGCACGATCGACTTCTGGTTCGTCGCCGAGGACCGCCGCGTCCACAAGACCGTGCACCACTTCCTGCTCCAGGCGCTCGGCGGCGAGCTGTCCGACGACGACATCGAGGTCTCCGAGGTGGCGTGGGTCCCCCTCGACGAGCTGGAGGGACGCCTCGCGTACGCCGACGAGCGCCGTCTGATCAGGAGGGCCACCGAACTGCTGGAGGAATCCGCGTGAAGCCGGTCGCGACGCTCGTCGCGATCACCCTGCTGACGCTGGCCGGGCTGTTCGGCTCCGGTCCGGTACCCGGTGCGGCCGCGACTCCGGCGCCCGCCCGCGGGGAGCAGGTGGACGGGCCGCTGCGGCTGGAGCTCACGGAGATGTCCCCGCGGGTGGTCACCGCGAGCGGTTCCCCGAACCTCGAGGTCGCAGGCACCATCACCAACACCGGCCCGGACCCGGTGCGCGACCTGGCCATCCGGGTGCAGCGCGGCAACCCGCTCACCACCGAGGGCGCCGTGCGCGACGCACTGGACGGCACGGCGCGCACCGATGCGATCACCCCCCAGTTCCTGCCCCTCACCGGGGAGCTCGCGCCGGGGGAGCAGGTGCCGGTGCGGCTGACCCTCCCGCTGCGGGGCGCACCCGAGACCAGCCTGGCCCTGAACTCCACCGGCGTGCACGAACTGCTGGTGAACGTCAACGGGGCACCGGGGGACGGGCCGCGCGCCCGCCTGGCCGCCGTGCGCATGCTGCTGCCGGTGCTGTCGCTGCCGCCCGACCCGGAGGCCCCGGACCGCGTGCCGGAGGCCACCACGGGCGGGGCCACCCCGTTCGCCCTGCTCGTCCCGATCACCGACACGCCGCGCAGACTCGCCACGGTGCCCGGCGAGCCGACCCTGCTCACCGACGACGAGCTGGCCACCTCCTTCGCCCCCACCGGACGCCTCGGCGGGATGGTGGGCGCGCTTGCCCGCACCGCGCCGCCCGAGTCGCGGGTGCGCGAGGCGACGTGCCTCGCGATCGACCCGGATCTGGTGCAGACCGCGGCGCTGATGCGCAACACCGACGGCTACCAGGTGCGCGGCCCCGACGGCGTCCCCGTGCCCGGCACGGGTGCGGCGGCGGCAGGCGAGTGGCTCGACCAGCTCGCGTCCGTGGCGCGCGGGGGCTGCGTGATCGCGCTGCCGTACGCCGACGCCGACCTCGCGGCCCTCACCCGCGCCGGCATGCCCGACCTGGCCCGCTCCGCGATCACCGACGGCAGGCAGGTCCTGCAGGACATCCTGCAGACGCCGGTCGTGCCGGACGTCACCTGGCCGGTGGAGGGCGCGGTCGACGACGCGACGGCCGCCGTGGCCGCCGAGGCCGACGGTCGCTCGCTGCTGCTGTCCGCCGACGCCGTGGAGCAGGGGAACGTCACCCACGAGTCAGGCGTTCACCCGATCGCGGGTGGGCAGCGCACCCAGTTCACCGTGCTGACCGACCCGTTGCTCACCCGCGCGGCCGCAGGTCACGGCGACGCGCCGGGCCCCGACCTCGCCCCGGTGCGCGGCGCCTCGGCCCCCTCGGTGAGCCCGGCGGGCACGGCGAGCCCGCTCTCCACGCAGGACGTCATCGGCGCGCTCGCGTTCCGCGCCGGGGAACCGGGCGACGCCGCCCGCGCGGGCGGCGGGCCGCTCGTGCTCGCCCCACCGCACCAGTGGACGGCCGACGGCCCCGCCACCGCGGGGCTGCTCGGCGCGGTGGACCAGCTGCTCGACGCCGGGCGCATCGTGCCCCGCGGGCTCGACGACCTGATGGCCGTCGGACCCCCCACCGGCGCGGCCGCGCTGCCGATCACCTACCCGCTGCACGTGGGCGGGCGCGAGGTCACCGGGCCCGCGCTCGACGAGGTCCGCTCCACCGCGGCGCAGATCACCGACCTCGCCTCGGCCGCCGTGCCGAACGCGGGGGTCGGGGTGAGCCCCGACGAGGCGTTCACCCCGCTGCGGCGCGGCCTCCTGCGGCCGGTGTCCGCGGCGTGGCGCGACCGGCCGGACGACGCGCGGGCGGCCGCCGGCGAGCTCGCCGACCGCGTCGACACGTTGCGCGGCTCCGTCCGCGTGCTCGAACCACCGGGCCCGTACTCCCTCGCCACGTCCGACGCGCCCATCCTGATCACCGTGGCCAACGGGCTCCCGGTCACGGTGCGGGTGGACGTGGAGATCCTCCCGTCCTCGGGCCTGCGGGTGGCCCCGCTCGAACCGCAGGAGGTGCCGCCGCTGGGCAGGCGCCAGGTGCGGGTGAGCGCGGAGGTCACCCGGTCCGGGCAGTTCAGCGTGCAGGCGGCGGTGCGCACCCCGGACGGTGAGCTGCTCGGGCAGCCGAGCCGGTTGAAGGTGCGCTCCACGGCCTACGGCACCATCACCGTGTGGTTGACGGCGAGCGCGGGCATCCTCCTCGTGGTGCTGGCCGGCCGTCGGATCGTGCGGCGGATCCGCGGGGAACCGGGCAACCGGCCTCCTGGCCCGGGTCCGGATCCGGCACCCCCGCCGCCGCGTCCGCAGGCGGGCCCGCGCTCCCGCCACACCGGCGACCCTTTCCCGGACCCGCACGCCCCCACGGAGCGGCTCCCGAGGGTGCCGCCCCGCGGCGAGCGCCCGCCCCCCGGCCCACCCCGCGTCCCGAGCCCGTGACCGACCCGGCGCCGGACGACGCGATCACCGAGCGGATCCCGGTCGTTCCCGCGCCGCGGGCCGAGCCGTCGCTCGGCCGCTCGAGCAGCGTGATGGCGCTGGGCAGTCTGGCCAGCCGCGTGACCGGGTTCCTGCGGCAGGTCGCGCTCTTCACGGTGCTCGGCGCCACCGTGCTGAACGACTCGTACACGCTGTCGAACACGCTGCCGAACATCGTCTACGAGCTGCTCATCGGCGGCGCGCTGAGCAGCATGATGATCCCGCTGCTGGTGCGCGCCCAGCGCGAGGACCCCGACGGTGGGGAGGCCTACACCCGCAAGCTGATCACGCTCGCCGGCGCGGCGCTGCTGCTCGCCACGGCGGCCGGGCTGCTCGCCGCCCCGCTGCTGACCCGGCTGTACCTGGGCGGCCAGCCGAGCAGCACGGCCGACCCGGAACTCGCCACCACGCTCGCCTACATGCTCCTGCCGCAGATCTTCTTCTACGGCCTGGGGGCGCTGCTCGGCGCCGTGCTCAACAGCCGCGGGTCGTTCGGCGCGTTCGGCTGGGCACCGGTGCTGAACAACGTCGTGGTGCTCGCCGTGGTCGGGGTCTACCTCGTGGTGCCGGAGGAGGCGCAGCTCCTGGTGCTCGGTGTGGGCACCACGCTCGGCATCGCCGCGCAGACGCTCGTGCTGCTGCCCGCGGCCCGCCGGGTCGGGTTCCGGTACCGCCCGCAGTGGGGCTGGGACCCGCGGCTCACCAGGGCGGCGGGGCTGGGCGCGTGGGCGGTGGTCTACGTGCTGATCGGGCAGGCCGGGCTCGTCGTCACCACCCGGGTGGCCACGGGGTCCGACGCGGGCGCCTTCGCGATCTACACGAACGCGTGGTTGTTGCTGCAGGTCCCCTACGGCGTGCTCGGCGTCTCGCTGCTGACCGCGCTCATGCCGCGCATGTCCCGGGCCGCCGCGGAGGGCCGCACCGGCGACGTCGCCGCCGACCTCGGCCTGGGCGGCAGGCTCGCCTCGGTGCTGCTGGTGCCGATCTCGGTGCTGCTCACCGTGTTCGGCGGCGCGGTCGGGGTGGCGCTCTTCGGCCTGCGGGCAGGCAACCTCGACGGCGCGACGCAGCTGGGCGCCGCCCTCGCCGTGTCGGCGTTCGGCCTGCTGCCCTTCGCCTTCACGATGCTGCAGGCTCGGGTGTTCTACGCGCTCACGGCCCACCGAACCGCCACGTTCGTGCAGCTGTGCGTGGTCGTCACGAAGATCCCGCTGATGCTCGCCTGCCCGCTGCTGCTCCCCGCCGAGGACGTCGTCCTGGGCCTCTCGGCCGCCAACAGCGCCGCGTTCGTCGTGGGCGCGGTGATCGGCCAGCTGCTGCTGCGCAGGATGCTCGGCCGGGTCCCGACGGGTGTGGTTCTCGGCACAGCGGGCCGTTGCCTGCTGGCCGCCGCAGCAGGGATGCTGCTCGCCGCAGGGCTGATCGCGCTGCTCGCCGCCGGTCCCCTCGCCGGGCTGGCGCCGATCGCGCGGGCGTGGGCCGAGATCGGGGTCGCGATTGTGGTCGGCGGGCCGGTAACGGTGCTGGTCATGCGACTGATAGGGGTAGATGAGGTTCGAGTCGTTGGGGAGCGACTCGAACGGCTCGTCGACAGGGGGAAGTCTCGGCGCGGCACCGGCCGCTGACGTAGGCTCTGCCCCGGGCGAGGTGTGGTTCGCGAACGCTGGGGAGGGCGGAGCGGTGAGTGAGTTGGCGAGCCCACCGTCAGGTGCGGCCGCGCCCGAGGGATCGGCCGACACGGCGGCCCCCGTGGACACCACACCTCACGTTCCCGAGCAACAGCGGTCCGACGAGTCGTCGGACGGCCAGCCCACCGTGCGCACCACCCCGGCCGCCGACCTGCCCACCGCGCCCGCGGTGCCGCCGGTGCCGTCCGGCACCATCGCGGGCAGCCTGCTGGCCAGCCGCTACCGCCTGCGCACCCGGGTGGGCACCGACCCGGCGGCGTGCGCGGAGTTCTGGCGGGCCGAGGACACGATCCTGCGCCGCGACGTGGCGGTCACCGTGCTGCGCCGCCCCGCCCCCGGCGTGGTGCTCGGCGACGACCTCAGCGACACCGCCCGCGCCGAGCAGATGGTGGTGCGCGCGCTGCGCTCCGGCAGCTTCGAGCACAGCGGGTGCGCCCGGCTGCTCGACGTCCTCACCCCGGGCGCCGCGAGCCTGCCCGAGGACGTGCTCGGCGCCGCCGTCACCGAATGGGTCCCCGGCCGCAGCCTCGGCGAGGTGGTGGCCGACGGGCTGATCAAGCCACTCGCGGCGGCCCGGGCCGTCGCGCCGCTGGCCGCGGCCGCCGAGGCGGCCCACCGCCACGGCCTCGTGCTCGGCTGCGACCACCCGCAGCGCGTCCGCATCACACCCGACGGGCGCGCCCAGCTGTGCTTCGCGCTGCCCCGCCACGACGTCACCCCCGCCGACGACGTGCGCGGGCTCGGCGCCGTGCTCTACACGCTGCTCACCAGCCACTGGCCGCTGTCGTCCGCCGATGCCGCCCGGGCCGGTCTCTCCGCGGCCGAGCCCACGCCCGGCGGGGCGCTGCCGCCGCCGTCGGAGCTGCGGCCCGGGGTGCCGGTCGAGCTCGACACGCTCACCCACGGCACGCTCGGCCCCGACGGCGTCCCCGGGCACGTCCACACCGCCGCGGCCGTGCAGCGGCTGCTCACCGAGGTGGTGGCCGAGGACGACCGGATGGCGCTGTTCCCACCCGCCCACGACGGCGTGCCGTCCGCGCCGGGCGACGTGTGGCAGGACCGCGGCCGCACCGTCGCCCCCACCGACCCGCAACGCCGCCGCAAGATGACCATCGCCCTCACCGCGCTCGGCGCGGCGGTGCTGGTCGTCCTCGGCTACCTCGGCGTGCAACTCGGGGCCATGTTCGTCGACAACGGCGCCCCGCCGATCGTCGTCGAGGGCGAGCCGGTGCAGCCCGACCAGGCGCAGCCGCAGATCGCGCCGCCCCCGGCCGGTCCCACCGTCGGCGGTGTCGCCGTCGAGGTCTACGACCAGGGCGGCGATCCCGACAACGCCGATCGCGCGGCCCGCATCATCGACCACGACCCGGCCACGGCGTGGGGCACGTCCACCTACTACCAGCAGTTCCCCGCGTACCGGCCCGGCATCGGGATCATGGTGTCGTTCGCGTCGGCGGTGCAGCTGTCCGAGCTCACCATCGACTCGCCGAGCCGCGGCACCGTCGTGGAGATCCGCTCCGCCCCGTCCACCGACGCCACGCTGGCCGAGACCGAGAAGATCACCGAGGTCACGCTCGGCACCGGCCGCACCCCGGTGTCGCTGGACGGCAGCCAGCCCGTCGAGCACGTGCTGCTGTGGATCACCAAGCTGTCCGGCGGCGGCTCCGCGTACTCGAGCGAGATCGGCGAGGTCGAGTTCCGCCGCGCAGGCGCCTGAGGTCGCACGAGTTTCCCCGAACGCCCACGGGAGCTGGCCCCGCCGACCTACCCTCCGGACGTGGGGACGCCGAGCGACGCGGAGTTGCTCGCCGCCCACCGCGCAGGCGACCGGCACGCGTTCCGGGAGCTGGACGCGCGGTACCGCAACCGTCTGTGGGCGATCGCGCTGCGCACCCTGCACCACCCCGAGGACGCCGCCGACGTCGTGCAGGAGGCGCTCGTGGCCGCCCACCGCAACGCGGGGTCCTACCGCGGCGACGCGTCGGTGCGCACGTGGCTGCACCGCATCCTCGTCAACGCCTGCATCGACCGGATCCGCAGGGACAGCCGCCACCGGACGGTGCCGTTCCCCGAGGTCGAGCCCCGGGACCGCAGCCCCGACGTCGCCGCCGACGTCGTCACCCGGCTGTCCGTGGTGGAAGCGCTCGCCGAGCTGCCCGCCCACCAGCGGGTGGCCGTGGTGCTCGTCGACGTGCAAGGTTGGCCCCTCCACGAGGTGGCCGAGGTCCTGGAGGTCCCGGTCGGCACCGTGAAGAGCCGATGCGCACGCGGCAGGCTCCGCCTGAGCGCGCTGCTGGGGCACCTGCGGGAGGGGGAACGATGACCGAACCGCCCGAGCGCCCCTCCCTGCCCGCCGACCTACTCGCCGACCTGCACGCGGGCCTGATCGACCCCGCACGCGCCGCTGAAGTCCGGGCCGCCGCCGATCGCGACCCCGCCGCGCGGGCCGTGCTCGACGCATTGGACACCACCCGGGGCGAGCTGGGCGCTCTCGACGACCCCCCGGTCCCGGCGGAGTACGCCGCCCGCTGGGACGCCGCGCTCGCCGCCGAAGCGCCACCCGGGCGGGAGCCTGCGGCGCGCCGGCGGCGGGTCCGCCCCGCGCTCGTGGCCGCCGCCGCGCTCGCCGCGGCCGTCGTCGCCGGCGTGGTCCTGACCCCCCGGGAGCCCCCCGCGATGTCACTCGAGGGGGTGGACCTCGTGTCCGCGGGCCTCGACGTCCGGGGTGACTTCGACGTCGGCGACCTGGCCGACCCGGCACGGCGGGCGGGCTGCCTACGCGCCGTCGACGCCGGGGTGCCGCCCGAGGCGCCGCTGTTCGGCGGCCGCGACGTCGTCCTCCACGGGCAACCCGGCGTGCTCCTCCTGCTCGGCGGGGGTGGGCCCGGACGGCTGCACGTCGTCGTGGTCGCCCCCGGCTGCGGCCCGGACGGCGGAACCCTTCTCGGAGCTCGCCACATCGGCCGGTGACCCGCATCACTGCCGCAGGGCGGGGCTCGACCGCGGCGGAATGACCGGACCTGGGATGGTGTTGACGGCTGTACGCAACGAGGGAGGTACGCACCCGTGAGCAGCGATCGAGCGAGCGACGTTCGCGAAGTGATCATCGTCGGGTCGGGCCCGGCTGGTTACACCGCGGCGGTCTACGCAGCTCGTGCCCAGCTGAACCCCCTCGTCTTCGAGGGCACGCAGTTCGGCGGCGCTCTGATGACCACCACCGAGGTCGAGAACTACCCCGGCTTCGTCGACGGGATCATGGGCCCCGAGCTGATGGAGCAGATGCGCGGGCAGGCCAAGCGCTTCGGCGCCGAGCTGCGCGCCGAGGACGTGGAGCAGATCTCGCTCGAGGGCGAGATCAAGTCCGTCGTCGCCAACGGCGTCACCTACCGGTCCCGCGCCATCATCCTCGCGATGGGTGCAGCCGCCCGCTACCTGCACGTCCCCGGTGAGCAGAACCTGCTCGGCCGCGGGGTGAGCGCCTGTGCCACCTGCGACGGCTTCTTCTTCCGCGACAAGGACATCGCGGTGATCGGCGGCGGCGACTCGGCGATGGAGGAGGCCACTTTCCTCACGCGGTTCGCCCGCTCGGTCACCATCGTGCACCGCCGCGACGAGTTCCGGGCCTCGCGCATCATGCTCCAGCGCGCCAAGGACGACCCCAAGATGCGGTGGCGCACCAACGCCGAGGTCGTGGAGGTGCTCGGCGAGGGCAGCGTCTCCGGCCTGCGGCTGCGCGACACGCAGACCGGAGAGGAGTCGGTGCTCGACGTCAGCGGCATGTTCGTCGCGATCGGGCACGACCCCCGCAGCGAGCTCGTCAAGGACGTGCTCGCCACCGACGAGAACGGCTACGTCAAGGTCGAGTCGCCGAGCACCCGCACGGCCATCCCGGGCGTGTTCGCCGCGGGCGACCTGGTCGACCACACCTACCGGCAGGCCATCACCGCCGCCGGCTCCGGGTGTGCCGCGGCCATCGACGCCGAGCGCTGGCTCGCCGAGGCCCCGGTGCCCAGCGAGCTCGTCGGTGGTGGCTACGGCAGTTCGTCCGAGCAGGTCGCGGCCGTCACCGGCTGAGACAGAAGTCATCAGGTAGTTCAGGGAACGGAGTACACATGGCCAACACCGTCGAGGTCACCGACGCCTCGTTCGAGAGCGCCGTCCTCAAGAGCGACAAGCCCGTCGTGGTCGACTTCTGGGCCACCTGGTGCGGGCCGTGCAAGATGGTCGCACCCGTCCTCGACGAGATCGCCGGGGAGAACAAGGACAAGGTCACCGTCGCGAAGCTCGACATCGACGCCAACCCCGCCACGGCGCGCGACTACCAGGTGATGTCGATCCCCACGATGATCGTGTTCAAGGACGGCAAGCCGGTGAAGCAGATCGTCGGCGCCAAGCCCAAGGCCGCGCTGCTCTCGGACCTGGCCGACTACCTCGCCTGACGGTTCACACACGCCGAGACCCCGCTCCGGTCCGCCGGGGCGGGGTCTCGGCTTATCACGACACGAACACGACCGGACACGGCCCGCTGTCCGCGCGTCGCCCCCCGGCAGGGCACAATGGTTCGGGCCCGGATCGGGGGCGGGCGGTCCGAGAACGGCAAGCCACGACAGCGAGCGAGGGGTGCATGCAGCTGCTGCGCCGAGGTGACAGCGGTCCGGGTGTCGTCGAGATCCGGTCCACGCTGCGACGGTTCGGTCTGCTGCCCGCGGCCGCCGCGCACGGTCTGCACGAGGACGTCTTCGACGCCGACGTCGAGCAGGCGGTGCGCGCGTTCCAGCAACAGCGGGGTCTCATCACCGACGGGATCGTCGGCCCGGCCACCTACCGCGCGCTGCGCGAGGCCGGATGGCAGCTGGGCGACCGGATGCTCGCCCTCATGATCTCCGCCCCGATGAGCGGCGACGACGTCGTCGCGCTGCAGGAGCGCCTCCTCGAGCTCGGGTACGACCCGGGCCGCCCGGGTGGGGTGTTCGACGAGCAGACCGAGGCCGCGCTGAAGAAGTTCCAGCGCGAGTACGGCCTCGTGCCCGACGGGCTGTGCGGTCCGGCCACGCTCCGGTCGCTGCGCCAGCTCGGCCGCAAGGTCACCGGCGGCAGGCCGCGGCTGCTGCGCGAGCAGGAGCTGCTGCGCCAGGCCGGCCCGCGGCTGCGCGGCAAGCGCATCGTGGTCGACCCGGGGCACGGCGGCCCGGACCGCGGCGTCGTCGCCGCCGGGGTGGCCGAGGCCGACATCGTGTGGGACATGGCCCGCCGGCTCGTCGGCCGGATGACGGCCACCGGGATGGACGCGATGCTGTCCCGCCAGGAGGACACCTGTCCCAGCGAGACGGAGCGGGCGGAGTTCGCCAACGGCGCGGGCGCCGACCTCGTGCTGTCCCTGCACACCGACGCCAACCGGAGCATGCACGCGCAGGGCCTCGCCACGTTCCACTTCGGCAACGGGTCCGGCGCCACCTCCACGGTGGGGGAGGCGCTCGCGGGCTTCATCCAGCGCGAGCTGCTCATCCGCACCGGGCTGCAGGACTGCCGCACCCAGGCCCGCACCTGGGAGCTGCTGCGGCTCACCCGGATGCCCACGGTGCGGGTGGAGATCGGCTACCTCACGCACATCGGCGACCGGCGCAGGCTGCTCGACCCGGCGTTCCGCGACATCGTGGCCGAAGGCATCCTCGTGGCCGTCAAACGCCTGTACCTGCTCGGCCAGGACGATCAGCCCACCGGCACGTTCACCTTCTCCGACGTGCTCGCCCGCGAGCTGGAACGCGGCGGCGCCCAGGCGATCTGAGAGCCCGGGCAGCCCGGGCCCGCGCCCTCCGGGCGCGCTCGGTGCTGCGCAGCGCTCAGATGGCCGTACAGGAGCCTCTGAACGGGCTGCTGAGGGCCGCTCCGGAGCGGGTGGGTACCGAACGCGCCGGCTCGGACCGCACCCCTCCTGCCTGCATCGGGATGGTGATCGTGCCGAGGAGCTGCTCCAGCGCCGCCTCGACGTCTTCCTTCCACGTCATCGCCGACCGCAGTTCCATGCGCAGGCGGGGGAAGCGCGGGTGGGGACGGATGGTCTTGAAGCCCACCGCCCGGAGGAAGTCGGCCGGGATCAGGCACCCCGGCTCGGACCCGGGTCGCTGCTCCCCGAACACCTCGATCGCCTTGACCCCGCGCCGGGTGAGGTCGCGCACCACCGCCTGGGCGAGCATCCGCCCGAGCCCCTCACCCGAGAACTCGGGCAGCACCTGCATGGTGGTGAGCAGGACCGCGTCGGCGCTCACGGGGCCGGTGGGCATCTCGGCCGCCCGCGGCACCGCCGACGGCGGCGCGTAGATCACGTAACCCGCGGGCGCCCCGGCCATGTAGACCACGCGGCCACAGGAGCCCCACTCGAGCAACACCTCGGAGACCCAGGCCTCCTTCTCCAGCTCCGTGGAGCCGAAGTCGACAGCCCGCTTGCCGAGGGTCTCGGACAGCTCCCAGAAGACGCACCGCCTGCACCGTTTGGGCAGGTCATCCAAATTGTCGAGGGTGAGCGCCGCCACATGCCAGGACAAACCAACCTCCGGCGGCGAGGAGCCATCGCGAATTCGGACATACGGCGCCCGCGCGCCGACCCGACGACGATAGATCGGTCCAGCCCGGAAGGACACCCCGACTGCTGCGACCGGCGTTCCCACCACGACGATCGGTCGCAGGTTCCCCCATTCCGGCTACCGCCCGGAGTGGCCTTCATGACGACCGCGGCCGGCGGCGCACCCCCACCCCATAGACTCGGAGATCCCGTCGCAGAGGATCCGGGAGGTCCACCGTGCCGCAGCCGGCCACGCCCCCACCGCCGTTCGACGCCGTGCCCGCGGGCGCACAGGCGGCAGCGGCAGCGGGCGCGCCGCTGCCGGTCCGCCCCGCCGAACGGTTCGCCGCACGCACGGCCGGCATGACCGCCTCCGAGATCCGGGCACTCTTCGCGGTGGCGAGCCGCCCCGAGGTCGTCTCCCTGGCCGGTGGCATGCCCAACCTCGCCGCACTCCCGCTCGACGCGCTCGCCGCCGAGGTGGGCCACCTCGTCGCCCGCGACGGGCAGGTCGCCCTGCAATACGGCTCCGCCCAGGGCGTGCCGGCCCTGCGCGAGCAGATCTGCGCGGTGATGGCGCTCGAGGGCATCCGCGCCGACCCCGACGACATCGTCGTCACCGTCGGCTCCCAGATGGCGCTCGACCTCGTCACGCGCATCTACTGCGACCCCGGCGACGTCTTGCTCGCCGAGGGCCCGTCCTACGTCGGCGCGCTCGGCAGCTTCGCCGCGTACCAGGCGCGCGTCGTGCACGTCGCGATGGACGAGCACGGCCTCGTGCCCGAGCTGCTCCGCGACGCGCTGCGCTCGCTGGCCGCCGAGGGCGTCACCCCCAAGTTCCTCTACACGATCCCGAACTTCCACAACCCCGCCGGCGTCACGCTCGCCGTCGAGCGCCGTGCGGAGGTGCTCGAGATCTGCGCCTCGTACGGCGTCGCCGTCGTGGAGGACAACCCGTACGGGCTGCTGGGGTTCAGCGGCCGCACCTATCCGGCGCTGCGCTCCATGGACCGCGACGTCGTGTACCTCGGGTCGTTCTCGAAGACGTTCGCGTCCGGGCTGCGCGTCGGCTGGGCGCTCGTGCCGCCCGCGGTGCGCGACCGGCTCGTGCTCGCCGCGGAGTCGGCGGTGCTGTGCCCGCCGAACTTCACGCAGATGATCGTGTCGCGCTACCTCGCGGCGCACGACTGGCGCAGCCAGATCAAGAGCTACACCGAGGCGTACCGCGAACGGCGTGACGCGATGCTCGACGCGCTCGACGCCCACATGCCCGAAGGTTGCACGTGGAACGTGCCCGACGGCGGCTTCTACGTCTGGCTAACCGTGCCCGACGGCGTCGACACCAAGGCGATGCTGCCGCGCGCGGTCACGGCGCGCGTCGCGTACGCGTCCGGCACCGGCTTCTACGCCGACGGGTTCGGCAGCCGGCAGCTGCGGATGTCCTACTGCTACCCCACCCCCGAACGCATCACCGAGGGAGTGCGCCGGCTGGCCGGCGTGATCGAGGCGGAGATGGACGTCATGCGCACTTTCGGCAGCCCGGCGCGTCCGGCGCTCGGCGGGGGACCGCAGGCGCCGAGCCCGCACACCCCCTGACCGTCGGTGATCGAACGCAGCGTGGTCGTGCTCGCGGGAGGCCTCTCCCACGAGCGCGACGTCTCCCTGCGGTCCGGCCGGCGGCTCGCCACCGCGCTCCGTGACGCCGGGGCCGAGGTGCGCGAGCTCGACGTCGACGGCTCGCTCGTCGCGCAGCTGCGCAGCGACCCTCCCGACGCGGTGGCGATCGCGCTGCACGGGGGAGAAGGGGAGAACGGCTCGGTGCAGGCCGTGCTCGAACTCCTCGGCATCCCGTTCGTCGGCACACCCGCGCGGGCGTGCCGTCGGGCGTGGGACAAGCCGACCGCGAAGGCCGAGCTCGCCGGGGCCGGCCTCGACACCCCCGACTGGGTCGCGCTGCCGCACACCACGTTCCGTGCGCTCGGGGCACAGGCGGTCCTCGACGCGATGGTCGACCGGCTCGGCCTCCCGCTGATGCTCAAGCCCGACCAGGGTGGCTCCGCGCTCGGGGCGCAGGTTGTCGGCGAACGCGCCGACCTCCCCGCGGCGATGGTCAGCTGCCTCGCCTACTCCGACACGGTGCTCGCGGAACGCTTCGTCCGCGGCACCGAGGTCGCTGTCACGGTGGTCGACGACGGCGTCCTGCGCGCGCTGCCCCCCGTCGAGATCGACACCAGGGGAGGCGTCTACGACTACACCGCGCGCTACACGCCTGGCACCGTCTCGTTCCACTGCCCGGCGCGCCTCGACGAGTCGGTCCTCGCCCGGCTCGAGGAGACGGCGGTCGCCGCACACCAGCTCCTCGGTCTCCGGGACGTGTCGCGCATGGACGCGGTCGTTGACCCGGACGGCCGTGTCCAGGTCCTCGAGGTGAACGTCTCGCCCGGCCTCACCGAGACCTCCCTGCTCCCCGTCGCGGCCCACGCCGCGGGGATGGAGGTGGGGGAGCTCTACGCCGCGCTCGTCGAGCGCGCCATCACGCGGCGGTGTTTCACGTGAAACACGGCGGCCCGACCACCTGAGCCACGGCCGCTGTTTCACGTGAAACATCGCGGACGGCTCCACCCACAGCGCAGGTCGCGGCCGAGGGCCGCAGCGGTGCGGCGCGCCTGACGTGCGAACGGCCCTCTCGTCCGATAGAGCGGTACAAGGGTGCCGTTCGTACGGTCGTCGGCTGGGCGCGCGACATGCCGGCTGCAGTCGCTACGCCACGGTGGATCGCTTGCTGGTTTCTGTCCGCGGAGCCGGCGCGCCGACCGCAGGCGATGCATGGTCCACCGAGAGCTGGCCACCCCAGGCTGCTCACACAGAGGCGGTGGCGCCGGCACACCGGTTGCAGTCGGTGTGCGAGCGTGAGAGCGGTGCGCCACCGTCGGGAACCGCGTGCCCGGCCGCCCCGCAGCGTCCTCGACCCGGCACCCAGTGGCGGCCGAGGCACGGCGCGGCCGCTCACACATCGGCGCTGGTGCTGGCACACCAGTTGCAGTCGATGTGCGAGCACGACGAGCGGTGCGCCGGGCCGGGGTGATCGCCCGGATCACTTTGAGTCGGGCCACGCCGCGGACCCTGTGCGGCACGAAGCACGCCGCCCCAGCGACCCACCGGCGCCGGGCGGGCACCAGTCGCAGTCGATGTGCCACCGCAGCAACAGGTGCGCGCGCACCGGGATGCTCACCCAGCCCCCGAAGTCCACACCCACCGCAGTCGGAGCGAGCCCCCAGACGCCGCCCCCACTCCTGACACACGCGGTTCTGCCCGCACACTGTCATGCGCCGGCGGGCTCGCCCCGTAGCGACCTCGACGTCGGTACACGCACCGCCGGCCAGTCCGCTCGCACATGGACCGTGGTGCTCGCACACCAGCTGCAATCGGTGTGCCGACACCGGGCCGCTCGCCCGCGCCGAATGGAGCCCACGCCCACCACAGCGATGCCGGCACCGAGAACGACGCCCTCAGCCTGCTGACGGACGAGCTGCGGTGCTCGCACACCCCGGGGAAGCCGTCGCCGGGCCGCTCCACAGCGATCTCGCCGGCTCCCAGTCGCGGGTGAAGCTCGGGCGCCACCGGACCGCGGGGGCGGCCAGGACTGCCGCCCCACGCCACGCCACTCACACATCGGCCCTTGTGCTCGCACACCAGTGGCAGTCGGCGTGCCACCGCAGCAGACGGTGTGCCCACACCGGGATGCTCGCCCGGAGCCCGCCTCGGCCGCAGCCGATGAGCGGCCACCACGAACGGCGCCATCCTCGGGACGCTGCCGCCCGGCTACTCACACATCGACACCGAGCGGCGCGCGCACCGGCTCCACCAACGGTTCGTGCCTGGTGCGCGCCGCCGGCGCGCGGCCGCTCCCTCCACGCGGAGGGCGAGCGGACTGCCGTGGGCCTCGCAGCAGGCACAGCGGGTTCACTACGCCTGGCCGGGTCGGCCGCGGCCACCTCCACCGCGGTGCGTGTCGCTCCACGAGCAGTTCGGGGCGCTCGGAGTCTTCGCCTCCCGGTCCGACCTCCGCGATCTCGATGCCGGACACCGGTAGGTCGAGATGCACGCACCACACCGCAAGCCGGCCGCAACGGCCGCCGACCGGGCCACTCACACATCGCCATTGATGCCGGCACACCAATTGCAGTCGGTGTGCCAGCACCACAAGCGGTGTGCCAGGAACCGGGATGCCAGTGCGCCCCGGCGCCCAAGAGTCTTTTGCCATCCGCTCGGCGTGCCGCGCCACCCACGATGCCGCGACTCGAGCGGCCGACTGCCGTCCGCGGCTGTCGCGCACCGATGCGATCGCTGTGGCGGCGACATCAACGACGTGCATCTCCGGGCCGTAGCCGACCGGCCCGCTCACGCATCGATCCCTGGCGCCTGCACACGGCGGCGCCCCTGCGCAGGTCGGACTGGTCAACGGTTCCGGTTTGGCGTCGCCCCAGTGGGCCGAACAGCCGCACTGCGCGTCGTGGCGGGGTGTTTCACGTGAAACACCGCGCCCTTTCGACCAAATCCTCGCTTTGCTGCCCGAGAGCCCCGGAGAGGGGATGTGGCTCGTCCCGGCCCCATCACCCGAGCGCGGTCCAGCCGACCACTTCTCGGCGACCTCAGGGCGCCCTGAGAGCCGTTCTGCGGCGCCGAATGATCGTGCGCGGGTCCGGAGATCAGTCCTGCGAGGGGTTCATCAGCCGCGCGATCCGCTCGAGGTCCTCCACCGAACCGAACTCGACCACGATGCGCCCCTTGCGCTGACCGAGCTCGACCTTCACGCGGGTGTCGAACGTGTCGGACAGCCGCTCGGCGAGATCCTGCAGCCCCGGCGCCTGCATCGGCTTGCGCCGGTTCGGCTTCGCGGCCGAGGTGGGGGAGTCGCGCCGAAGGAGGACGACCGCCTCCTCCGTGGCGCGCACCGACAGACCCTCGGCCACGATGCGGGCGGCGAGGTCCTCCTGCTTGCCCGGGTCCTCGACGCCGAGCAGCGCTCGGGCGTGCCCGGCGGACAGCACGCCCGCCGCCACCCGTCGCTGCACGGAGACCGGCAGCTTCAGAAGCCGGATCGTGTTGGTGACGACGGGGCGGCTGCGGCCGAGGCGGTCGGCGAGCTCGGTCTGGGTGACCCCGAACTCCTCGAGCAGCTGCTCGTACGCGGCTGCCTCGTCGAGGGGGTTCAGCTGAACGCGGTGGATGTTCTCCAGCAGCGCGTCGCGCAGCATGGCGTCGTCGCCGGTCTGCCGGACGATCGCCGGCAGCCTGCTGAGGCCGGCGCGCTGCGCGGCCCGCCAGCGCCGCTCGCCCATGACGAGCTCGTAGGAGCCCGGGGCGACCTCCCGCACCACGATCGGCTGGAGCAGACCGAACTCACGGATCGAGTGCTCCAGCTCGGCGAGCGCCTCCTCGTCGAACTGCGTGCGGGGCTGCTTCGCGTTCGGCTGGACGGCGGCGAGGTCGATCTCGCGGTACACCGCGCCGCCGACGGCGACGGGCGCGGCCGACGGTGGCTCGGAGGCCCGCTCCGGCCCGCGTGGCGTGCTGGGGGAGGGGATGGTCGGTCCCGGCACCACCGACGTCGCGCGGCTGGCCGTGCCCGGGCTCGTGGTGCCCGCACCGTCGGCCTGGGCCGGTGCGGTGGGGATGAGCGCGGCAAGTCCGCGCCCCAGCCCGCCCTTCCGCTGCGGGGCGGACTTCTGGGCCGTGGGGCGCGTCGATGGCGCCTCGCGCTCAGGCATGTGCGGCTACCGCCCGTCCTGGTCCGGCGGCACGGGCATCTCCGCGCCACGCTCGGCGATCTCGCGGGCTGCGTCGACGTAGCTCATCGCGCCGCGTGAGCCCGGATCGTAAGCCAGCACGGTCTGGCTGTATCCGGGCGCTTCGGAGACCTTCACGCTGCGGGGGATCACCGTGCGCAGCACCGTGTTGCCGAAGTGGCTCCGCACCTCGCTGGTGACCTGGTCGGCGAGCTTCGTGCGGCCGTCGTACATGGTGAGCAGGATGGTCGAGACGTGCAGCTTGGTGTTGAGGTGGGCCTGCACGAGGTCGATGTTGTTGAGGAGCTGGCCGAGCCCCTCGAGCGCGTAGTACTCGCACTGGATCGGGATCAGCACCTCGTCGGCCGCCACGAGCGCGTTGACCGTGAGCAGGCCGAGCGAGGGCGGGCAGTCGACGAAGACGTAGTCGACGTCGAGCTCGTCCAGCGCCTCGCGGGACAGCGCCTGGCGCAGCCGGTTCTCCCGGGCCACCATGCTGACGAGTTCGATCTCCGCGCCGGCCAGGTCGATGGTGGCGGGGACGCACAGGAGGTTGGGCGAGGCCGTGCTCTCCGCAGCGGCCTCCGCCAGCCGGATCTCGCCCAGGAGCGCCTCGTACACCGACGGCGTGCCCAGCCGGTGGTCCACACCGAGGGCGGTGCTGGCGTTGCCCTGCGGGTCCAGATCGATCACCAGCACCCTGACGCCGTGCATCGCCAGCGCCGCGGCGATGTTGACGGTGCTCGTGGTCTTCCCGACCCCGCCCTTCTGGTTGGCGACGGTCAGCAACCTCCGGTGGCTGGGGCGCGGCATCCGATAGCGGTCGGGGTGCAGGACCCGCGCAGCACGCGCAGCTTCCTCCGCGATCGGCGTCCATCCGGGTGTTTCACGTGAAACATGGTCAGGGGAGATCTCGTACTGGGACACCTTGAACGTCACGCCCGCCCTCTCCTGCGCGCCGCGCGGGCCGGGGCACCGGCTACCCGCTCGACGACCACCACCGTGCTCGGTGGATCGATGATCCCCGACCCGCACCGTTCGATCCGGGGGACTCCGCCGCCGAGCCGTCGCACGGCCGCAGTGTCCCGCTCCACCTCGTCTGCCGCGCCCGCGCCCTTGATCGCGAGCATGGACCCGCCGGGCCGGAGCAGCGGCAGGCACCAGCCGGCGAGGCGGGCCAGTGGCGCGACGGCGCGAGAGGTCACCACGTCGGCCCCCTCCCATCGCCGCCGCACGACATCTTCCTCGGCTCGGCCCCGCTCCACCTCCACCGCCACGCCGAGATCGGCGATCACCTCTCGCAACCACTCGACTCGACGAGCGAGAGGTTCCACGAGAACGATGTGGGCGTCGGGCAGGGCCAACGCCAACGGTATCCCGGGAAGGCCCGCTCCCGAACCCACATCCACGATTCGGGCGCCGTCCGGCACCAGCACGGCGACGACCGCGCAGTTGAGGACATGGCGTTCCCAGACGCGATCGGCCTCACGCGGGCCGACGAGCCCGCGCTCGACACCGGAGGTGGCGAGGTGTTCGGCGTACCGCCGGGCGAGCGGCAGCCGCTCGCCGAAGACGGTGGTGTCCCGGTCCGCTCCCGCGGGGTCCGGATCAGGCACTGCGGAAGATGACGACCTGCCGGCGCGGCTCCTCGCCCTCGCTCTCGCTCGCCACACCCTTGATCTTGGCGACGGCGTCGTGCACGACCTTGCGCTCGAACGGGGTCATCGGGCGCAGGCGCACGGACTCCCCGCTCTCGAGCACCTCGGTGGCCGTGCGGGTGCCCAGCGCCGTGAGCTCGTCGCGGCGCCCCTCCCGCCAGCGCGCGATGTCGAGCATCAGCCTGCTGCGGTTGCCCGACACCTGCTGCACGGCCAGGCGGGTGAGCTCCTGGAGCGCCTCGAGCACCGCGCCCCGGTCGCCGACCAGCTTGTCGAGGTCCTCGCCACCGTCGATGCTGACGATCGCGCGGCCGGCCTCGACGTCCAGGTCGATGTCGCCGTCGTAGTCCAGGATGTCCAGCAGCTGCTCGAGGTAGTCGCCTGCGATGTCGCCCTCGCGCATCAGCTGGTCCTCGGCGGAGGTGGCCCCGTCCTGCGCAGTCTTCGGCACGATGCGTCTCCTCTCTGAACAGGTGCGGCGCGCCCGGTCACCCGGAACGCGCCGCTGCGGTGGCTGGTGAGGGCCACCGCGGATGGCTCGTGGTCAGCGGCGCTTGCGCGGGCGGCGCGCCGGCGGCCGTGAGCCGCCTCCGCTGCGCGCTCCGCGCTCGCTCCCGCCCTTGCTGCCGTTCACGCTCCCGTCGCCGTTGCCGGAGGCGTCCGCGGATTCGGACTTCGGGGCCGCGCCGTTCGACTCGCCGGTGGAGCCGGAGGCCGCGGGCTTGCGGGTGATGGGCTTGGAGCCCGGGCGCTTGGCCGGCTCCTTCGCCTGGTCGGCCTGCTCGGGCCGCATCGGCTTCTGGCCGGGCCGGGGGGCGCGCGCCTGCCGCGTGACGGCGGCCTGCTCGCGCTTGGCGCTCTCCTCGGCGTCGATGCGCTTGTAGACGACGTACTGCTGGCCGAGCGTCCACAGGTTGTTCGACACCCAGTAGAGGAGCACGGCGAGCGGCAGGAACGGGGCACCGACGACCACACCGACCGGGAAGACGTAGAGCATCAGCCGGTTCATGATCGCGGTCTGCGGGTTCTCGGCCTGCGCCGCGGTCTGGCGGGCCACCGAGTGGCGGGCGGTGATGTGGGTGAAGATGCCCGCGGCGATCATCAGCGGGATCATCACGATCAGCATGGAGGCGATCGAGGTGCCCGCGGCGTTGAGGACCTCCTCGCCCTGCAGCACCCAGTTGCCGAGCTTCGCCCCGAACAGGGTGGAGCGGTTGAAGGACTCGACCTCCTCCAACCCGAAGAAGTAGTTCTCGGTGCGCGGGGCGCCGTTGCTCAGGATCGGGTTGAACTCGCGCAGCACGTGGAAGAGGCCGATGAACACCGGCACCTGCACCAGCACGGGCAGGCACCCGCCGAGCGGGTTGACGCCGTGCTCCCGCTGGAGCCGCTGCATCTCCTCGGCCTGCTTCTGCCGGTCGTTCGCGTACTTCTTGCGGAGCTTCGCGATCTCGGGCTGGAACTCCTGCATCCGGCGCATCGACCGGACCTGGTGCACGAACGGCTTGTAGAGGATGGCCCGCAGCGTGAAGACCAGGAACATCACCGACAGGGCCCACGCGATGCCGCTGTCCGGGCCGAGGAGGAAGCCGAAGACCTCGTGCCACACCCAGAGGATGAACGAGACCGGGTAGTAGATGAAGTTCAGCACGGGGCTTGCTCCTCGATGTTCTTCCGAGCCGAGCAGGAACGGCGCGGTGGCACCGGGTCGACTCCGCCAGGGTGCCATGGTGCGCACCGCACCAGCCGCCGGACCGTGAGCCACGAACCGCGCAGCAGCCCGTGCACCTGCAACGCCTCGATCGCGTATGCGCTGCAGGTGGGGTAGAAGCGGCAGGTCGGGGGGAGCGCGGGGGACACCCAGCGCTGGTAGCCGCGCAGGAGCGCGACGGGCAACCGCGTCAGCGGGGAACGCCGCTCGTCAGCCACGGCGCGTCCCGGCCGCACATTTGCGGAGGACGCCGTGGAGGCCGGCGTCGAGGTCCTCGCCCAGCTCGGCCGACGTGGCGCCGGCGGCGGGCGGGAGCGCCCGGACCACCACCATCGATCCGGGTGGGAGCGCGCCGAGCCGGGGTGCGAGGAGGTGGCGCAGCCGCCGGCTCACGCGGTGGCGCACGACGGAGCCCCCGACGGCCTTGCTCACGATCAGCCCTGCCCGCGTGGGGCCGGGCTCTGCTGGGCAGTGCATGTGGACCACGATCCTCGACCGGCCGCTGCGCCGCCCTCTCCTGAGGACGGCTGCGAACTCGTCCCGGTGCGTGAGCCGGGACCCGGCCGGAAGCACCGGGCCGGCCGGATCAGGCCGAGAGCCGCTGGCGGCCCTTGCCCCGGCGGGCCGCGACGATCGCGCGGCCGGCGCGGGTGCGCATGCGCAGCCTGAACCCGTGGGTGCGGGCCCGGCGACGGTTGTTGGGCTGGAAGGTGCGCTTGCCCTTGCTCACGGTCGGCTCTCCTGGTCGACGGCGATGCGCGGCAGGCCGTCGGTGATCATCATGCGGCTGGTCGGACAGTGCACCCGTACGGGCCGCGCGCCGTACCGGGCGCACTGGGCGCACCACGGGCAGCACTCGACCCGCATGCACGGGCACGGTTGTCGCCAGGGTACATGGCAGGTGGGCCGCCGTCGTCCTGCGGGGGAGGCAACGAGCACGCGAGCGGTGCGCCCACGCTACCCGCTCATCGCGATCATTCTGTTGCCCGATTGCGTGACTGCAACGACTTGTGGCATCGGGCCGACGTTGTTAGCGTCGCCCCTTCCACAGCGAGATCCGGGGGGATCGTCACATCGGCAAGCTGCACGGGCCCGCGCGCGTCTGACGCTGCGTGTCCGCGTAGCGTCTTGCGCACAGGTGTGGACAAGTCTGGGGATGATCGCCCCTCCGGGGCGCGTGATCGTCCGGGGCGACGACCGGAGGGGAGCGCGGACCGGTGGCCGACCAGCCAGGGGACCTGGGACAGGTTTGGAACCGCGTCATCGCCGATCTCTCCGGCGCCGCGGCCAGCTCGGGTCAGTCGCTCTCGCCGCAGCAGCGCGCGTTCCTCCGGCTCACCCGCCCATTGGGTCTCATCGACGGCACGGCGTTGCTCGCCGCGCCCAGTGAGTTCGCCAAGGACGCCATCGAGCGCATCCTGCGGCGGCCGATCAGCGACGCGCTGGGCCGCCACCTCGGGGTCACGGTGAACCTCGCGGTCGTCGTCGACGCCTCCGCAGCGTCGGGCGGCACCGAGGTGCCCGACCCGCCCGGGGCTCCGGCGCGCACGGCGCCGGCCGCCGTCGGTGGGGACGCGGGCGGCGGCAGCCACTCGCAGGCCGAGGAGTCCGAGCAGCTCGGCGGTGCCGACACCATCTCCCTGTCCACCGGTCCTCTTGCGGCGGTGGTCGACGCCGACAACGGGCGCACGAACGGCGGTGGCCACCGCGAGCAGCCCGGTGACGGGCGGCAGGCCGCCGAGGTGTGGCCCACCTACTCCGGCCCGCCGGCGGGTGAGACGGTCACCCCGCGGTCGCAGACCCGGCTGAACGAGAAGTACACCTTCGACACGTTCGTCATCGGGGCGTCCAACCGCTTCAGCCACGCCGCCGCCGTCGCGGTGGCCGAGGCGCCCGCCCGCGCGTACAACCCGCTCTTCATCTGGGGCGACTCCGGGCTGGGCAAGACCCACCTGCTGCACGCGGTCGGCCACTACACGCAGCGGCTGTTCCCCGGCATGCGCGTGCGGTACGTGTCCACCGAGGAGTTCACGAACGACTTCATCAACTCGCTGCGTGACGACCGCAAGGTGGCGTTCCAGCGCCGCTACCGCGACGTCGACGTGCTGCTGGTGGACGACATCCAGTTCCTGGAGGGCAAGGAAGGCACGCAGGAGGAGTTCTTCCACACCTTCAACACCCTCCACAACGCCAACAAGCAGATCGTCGTGTCGTCCGACCGGCCGCCGAAGCGCCTCGAGACGCTCGAGGACCGCATGCGCACGCGGTTCGAGTGGGGCCTCATCACCGACATCCAGCCGCCCGAGCTCGAGACGCGCATCGCGATCCTGAGGAAGAAGGCGGCACAGGACCGCCTCGCTGTGCCAGGCGACGTCCTGGAGTTCATCGCCGAGCGCATCGAGCGCAACATCCGGGAGCTGGAGGGCGCGCTCATCCGCGTCACGGCGTTCGCGTCGCTGAACCGGCAGCCGGTCGACACGCAGCTCGCCGAGATCGTGCTGCGCGACCTCATCCCCGACTCCGCGGCGTCCGAGATCACGGCCCCGACGATCATGGCCGTCACCGCGGAGTTCTTCGGCGTCACGATCGACGAGCTGTGCGGGCCGGGGAAGTCCAAGGCGCACGCACAGCCCCGCCAGATCGCGATGTACCTGTGCCGCGAGCTGACCGACCTCTCCCTGCCGCGGATCGGGCAGACCTTCGGCGGCCGCGACCACACCACGGTCATGCACGCCGACAAGAAGATCCGCAACGAGATCGCCCAGCGCCGGAAGACCTTCGAGCAGGTCCAGGAGCTCACGGCGCGGATCAAGCAGCGCGCCCGGCACTGACGTCACGCCCGCCCGTCCGTACGAGCGGCACCTTCGTCCGCATCTATCGGACGGGAGTGCCGCTCGTACGCGTCTGCGGGGGGAGTTCCACGCTCCGTGACCACACGCGGTCACCGCCCGTGGTCACCCGGGTGCGCCGCGGGACCGCGGGCGGGTTGCGCACGGTGAGGATCGAGGCCCGGATCCGGTCGCACTGCGTCCCCACCCGACCACTCTTCACCCACATCTGGGGACAACTCTGTGGATTGTCGCCTCGGGGCCCGTGGACGGATCGTGTGCAGTCGGTGGAAAACCGGTGTCCATCACGGGGACAGCTGCCCGTTCCGAGCCTCCATCCACGGGTCGTCCGATCCGCCCACGGGTCCGCCCACGCGGCTCTCCACATCCAGACACGGCCTCTGGCCTGCACGAACGCGGTCCATCCACACTGCACACAGGCCCTTTCACTACTGCTGGAGTTCTCTCTTTGAACATCCAAAGAAGAAAGAGCGCGGTGGATGGGACCGGACCGGGGTGCCCGGATCGGGTACCCCATGGCCGGGATGACACCCGCCGTCCCGAGGCTCTACGGTGGGCTCCCCGGGCCGTGGGTCCTCCCCGGCACCACGGCGGCGTCCGGGCGCCGCACCCACAACGCCCGCCGGCACAGCCGGCGACCGAGTCGTCCCCAGCGCGAGAGGTCCCCTCATGAAGTTCCGGGTCGAACGCGACGTCCTCGCCGACGCCGCCGCCTGGGTGGCCCGCAGCCTCCCGGCGCGCCCACCGGTCCCGGTGCTCGGCGGCGTCCTCGTCGAGGCCACCGGCGGGGCCGACGGCGATCGGCTCACGGTCTCCGGCTTCGACTACGAGACGTCGGCGCGCGTCGAGCTCGACGCCACGATCGGCGACCCGGGCCGCGTGCTCGTCTCCGGCAGGCTGCTCGCCGACATCACCCGCGCCCTCCCGGCCAAGCCGGTCGACCTCGTCGTCGACGGAGCGCGCGCCACGATCAACTGCGGCAGCAGCCGCTTCAGCCTGCCGACCATGCCGGTCGAGGACTACCCCCAGCTGCCGGCCATGCCGCAACTCGCGGGCCGGGTCGCGGCGAGCGAGCTCGCCGAGGCCGTCGCGCAGGTGGCCGTCGCGGCGGGCCGCGACGACACGCTTCCGATGCTCACCGGCATCCGGCTCGAGATCGAGGGGGAGCAGCTCACCCTCGCTGCCACCGACCGGTTCCGGCTCGCGGTGCGCGAGCTCGACTGGACCCCCGAGGACGGCGCGCAGTCGAGCGCGGTGCTGATCCCGGCGCGCACGCTGGCCGAGGTCGCGAAGACGCTTTCCGGCGCGGGCACCGTGGAGATCGCGCTGTCGGCGGGCGACGGGATGCTCGGCATCACCGGCGGTGGCAGGCGGGCCACCACGCGCCTGCTCGACGCCGAGTTCCCCCGGTTCCGCCAGCTGATCCCGGCGGAGCACACGAGCGCCGCCGTGATCGAGGTCGCGCCCCTCGTCGAGGCGATCAAGCGCGTCGCACTGGTCACCGACCGCGTGGCGCAGGTCCGGATGGAGTTCGCCGACGACGGGCTGCGCCTCGCGGCGGGCGGCGACGACGTGGGCAGCGCGGAGGAGGAGCTTCCGTGTGAACTCGACGGCGCGCCACTCGTCATCGCGTTCAACCCCGGGTACCTTCTCGACGGACTCGGTGCGCTGCACACCGAACGGGCCCAGCTCACGTTCACCACGCCGAACCGTCCCGCGCTGGTGCGGCCGGTGCCCGCCGCGCCCGCGGAGGAGGGCGCCGCCGAGGAGAGCGCGGAGCCGGTGCCGGGCTACCTGCACCTGCTGATGCCCGTGCGCCTGCCCGGCTGAACGAGCTCCGGATCACGACCCCAGAGAGGCGAAACGTGCAACTCGGACTCATCGGGCTGGGCCGGATGGGCGGCAACATGCGTGACCGGCTGCGTGCGGCCGGCCACGAGGTGGTCGGCTACGACCCCCGCCCCGAGGTGAGCGACGTCGCGTCGCTGGCCGACCTGGCCGGGGCGCTCTCCGCGCCCCGCGTCGTGTGGGTGATGGTTCCCTCCGGGGAGCCGACGCGCGGCGCGGTGCGCGCGCTGCGCGACGTGCTGGACACAGGCGATCTGGTGATCGACGGCGGCAACTCGCGCTACACCGACGACGCCCCCAACGCCGCCCTGCTCGACGAGAAGGGGATCGGCTACCTCGACGTCGGCGTGTCGGGCGGCATCTGGGGCAAGGCCAACGGCTACGGCCTGATGGCGGGCGGCTCCGCCGAGCACGTCGAGCGGGCCATGCCGATCTTCGACGCGCTGCGCCCCGAGGGTCCGCGCGAGGAGGGCTTCGTGCACGCGGGCCCCGTGGGCGCGGGCCACTTCTCGAAGATGGTGCACAACGGCATCGAGTACGGCCTCATGCAGGCCTACGCGGAGGGCTTCGAGCTGCTCTCGGCCGCCGAGCTGGTCACGGACGTGCCCGGGGTGCTGCAGGCGTGGTCGCGCGGCACCGTCGTGCGCTCGTGGCTGCTCGACCTGCTGGTCGACGCGCTCCAGCAGGACCCGGGGCTGGCCAAGCTGGACGACTACGTCGAGGACTCCGGCGAGGGCCGGTGGACGATCGAGGAAGCGATCCAGCACGCCGTGCCGCTCCCGGTGATCTCCGCGGCGCTGTTCGCGCGGTTCGCGTCGCGGCAGGACTCCTCGCCCGCGATGCGGGCGGTCGCGGCCCTGCGGCAGCAGTTCGGCGGGCACGCGGTGCGCACGGCGACGGGACCCACCGGCACGCCGGGCGAGCACGCCGGCCCGACCTCCGGCACCGGCAGCACCCAGAATTAGTCCGTGCACCTGCGCCGCCTCGCCGTCACGGACTTCCGCTCCTGGGAGAGCGCCGAGCTCGACCTGCAGCCCGGCGTCACGGTGCTCGTGGGGCCGAACGGGGTGGGCAAGACCAACCTGGTCGAGGCGGCCGGCTACCTGGCCACCCTCGGCTCGCACCGCGTGGCCACCGACGCCCCGCTCATCCGGCGGGGCGCGGCGCGGGCGCTCGTGCGCGGTGTGGTGGTGCACCAGGGCCGCGAGCTGACGGTCGAGCTGGAGATCGCGCAGGGGCGGGCCAACCGGGCCCGCGTCAATCGCGCCCCGGCGAAGCCGCGCGACGTGCTGGGGATCCTGCGCACGGTGCTGTTCGCCCCGGAGGACCTCGCGCTGGTGCGCGGCGATCCCGGCGAGCGCAGGCGGTTCCTGGACGACCTGCTCGTCTCGCGGTTCCCGCGGTTCGCCGCCGTCCGGTCCGACTACGACCGCGTGCTGCGCCAGCGCTCTGCCCTGCTCAAGACGGCACGGGGCGGCGGTGACATGCGCACGCTCGACGTGTGGGACGGCCACCTCGCCCGCCACGGCGCCGCACTGCTGGCCGGCAGGCTGGAGCTCGTCGACGCCATCGCGCCACGCGCGGTCGAGGCGTTCGCCGAGGTCGCGCCCTCCTCCGACCCGATCGCGCTCGGCTACCGGTGCAGCCTGGAGGGCGAGCTGCCCGGGGCCGCGGCCGAGCTGGAGCCCCTGCTCGTGGAGGCGATGGGCCGCCTGCGCCGCCAGGAGGTGGAGCGGGGCGTGTGTCTGGTGGGCCCGCACCGCGACGACCTGGAGCTGCGGCTCGGTGACGGCCCGGCCAAGGGCTACGCGAGCCACGGGGAGTCCTGGGCGCTGGCGCTCGCGCTGCGGCTCGCGTCGTACCGGCTGCTGTGCGCCGACGACGTCGAACCCGTTCTCGTCCTCGACGACGTGTTCGCCGAGCTCGACGCGCGGCGCCGCAGCGCGCTCGCCGACGTCGCCCGGCGCGCCGAACAGGTGCTCATCACCGCGGCGGTGGCGGAGGACGTACCCGAGGGTCTGGACGGCGAGCGGTTCGCGGTGAACGGAGGGCATGTCGAGCCGTTTGCGCAAGAGGCCACGTCAGGAGGTCGCCTGTGATCTCACCCACCTGGGGACAAAGGTGTGGATACTGTGGATAACTTCGGCCGCACTGGTGATGACAAGCAAAAACGACCGCCCATCGTGCCCGACGAACCGCCCGGCGCGCCCCATTCGAGGCCACCTGTCCCCAACCCTGGGGATGAATCGGAGGCAACCGCTGGTCGCAGCCGGGGTGCTGATCTCGCTCGCGAGGCGCTGCGGGCGGCGCGGGAGGCCAGCGCGGAACGGGCGGCCCAGCGCTCCGCGGAGTCGGACGGACGCCGGCCCACGCGGCCCCGCGGACGCCGCAGGCGGTGGTCCGGTGCGGGCCCCGACGAACGCGACCCCCAGCCGTTCGGCAGGCTGGTGTCGCGGGTGGCACTGGACCGGGGCTGGTCGCCGCGGCTGACCGACGCCACGGTCCTCGGCCGCTGGCCGCAGCTGGTGGGGGCCGAGATCGCCGATCACTGCACGCCGCTGTCGCTGCGGGACGGGGAGCTGGTGCTGCAGGCCGAGTCCACGGCCTGGGCCACCCAGCTGCGGCAGCTGCAGCGCCAGCTGCTGTCCCGGCTCGCCGGGTCCGTCGGGAAGGACGTCGTGCGCCGGATCCGGGTGGTCGGGCCCTCGGGCCCGAGCTGGCGGCACGGCCCGCGGCACGTCCGCGGCAGGGGGCCCCGGGACACGTACGGATGACGCTGATCGCGGCATGAGGCGATTCAGGGCGACGTGACGCGCCCGTAGCCCGATTCGCCCCCCGTGACGGCCCGCCGGACCCGTCTGGGCTCCCGATCGGCGCTCTGCGACGATTCTGGGGGTGTCCTAGCCGCGTTTCAGGCAGGGTGCCCCGGTATGATGGAGGGGTGTTCCCGGGCGCTCCCCGATCGCCCGGTCTGGAGGCTCTGACGCGCGGGGTGCAGCCGTGCGCCCGCGACAGGGCCGTCGTGCGAGGAGACAGGCTGCCCGTGCCGGAGAAGAAGAACGCTTACAGCGCGTCGTCCATCACCGTCCTCGAGGGTCTCGAGGCGGTCCGCAAGCGGCCCGGCATGTACATCGGATCCACCGGTGAACGCGGGCTCCACCACCTCGTCCAGGAGGTCGTGGACAACGCCGTCGACGAGGCGATGGCGGGTTACGCCACGCGCGTCGAGGTCACGCTGCAGGAGGACGGCGGCGTCCGCGTCGTCGACGACGGCCGTGGCATCCCGGTGGGCATGCACCCGGTGGAGAAGAAGCCGGCCGTCGAGGTCGTGATGACCGTGCTGCACGCTGGCGGCAAGTTCGACGGCAAGTCGTACGCGGTGTCCGGTGGTCTGCACGGCGTCGGCGTCTCCGTGGTCAACGCGCTGTCCACCGCGCTCGACGTCGAGATCCACACCGAGGGCAAGGTCTGGCGCCAGCACTACGCGCACTCGGTGCCCGGCCCGCTGCGCAAGGGCGAGGACACCACGCGCACCGGCACCAGCGTCACGTTCTGGGCCGACCCGGACATCTTCGAGACCACCACGTACAACATCGAGACGATCCGGCGCCGCCTGCAGGAGATGGCCTTCCTCAACAAGGGCCTCACCATCGTCCTGCGCGACGAGCGCAACGGGCACCCGGCCGACGAGGAGGAGCCCGACGCCGAGGGCTACGTGGCGAAGGTCAAGGAGTACACCTTCTGCTACCCCAACGGCCTCGAGGACTTCGTCGCCTACCTGAACAAGGCGAAGGACCCGATCCACAAGAAGCTCATCTCGTACTCGGCCGAGAGCGAGGACCACGCGGTCGAGGTGGCGATGCAGTGGAACTCCGGCTACACGGAGTCGGTCTACACGTTCGCCAACACGATCAACACCCACGAGGGCGGCACCCACGAGGAGGGCTTCCGCTCCGCGCTCACCACCACCGTCAACCGGTACGCGCGCGACAAGAAGCTGCTCAAGGACAAGGACCCGGCGCTGTCCGGCGACGACATCCGCGAGGGGCTCGCCGCCATCGTCTCGGTCAAGGTGAAGGAGCCCCAGTTCGAGGGGCAGACCAAGACCAAGCTGGGCAACACCGAGGTCAAGTCGTTCGTGCAGCGGGTGAGCAACGAGTGGCTCGCCGACTGGTTCGAGCGCAACCCCACCGAGGCCAAGACCATCGTCAACAAGGCGGTGCAGTCGGCGCAGGCCCGGATCGCGGCGCGCAAGGCGCGCGAGCTCGTGCGGCGCAAGAGCGCGGGTGACATCGGCGGTCTGCCCGGCAAGCTGGCCGACTGCCGGTCCACCGACCCGGCCAAGTCCGAGGTCTACATCGTGGAGGGCGACTCGGCGGGTGGCTCGGCCAAGTCCGGCCGTGACTCGATGTACCAGGCGATCCTGCCGATCCGCGGCAAGATCATCAACGTCGAGAAGGCGCGCATCGACCGCGTGCTCAAGAACACCGAGGTCCAGTCCATCATCACGGCGCTGGGCACCGGCATCCACGACGAGTTCGACCTGTCCAAGCTGCGGTACCACAAGATCGTGCTCATGGCCGACGCCGACGTCGACGGCCAGCACATCCGCACCCTGCTGCTCACCCTGCTGTTCCGGTTCATGCGGCCGCTGGTCGAGGCGGGGCACGTGTTCCTGGCGCAGCCGCCGCTCTACAAGATCAAGTGGGCGGGCCGGGGCGCCGAACCGGAGTTCGCCTACACCGACCGCGAGCGCGACGGGCTCATCGAGGCCGGCCGGGCCGCGGGCAAGAAGCTGCCCAAGGACGAGGGCGTCCAGCGCTACAAGGGCCTCGGCGAGATGAACGCCAAGGAGCTCTGGGAGACCACGATGGACCCGGCCAACCGGCTGCTCCTGCAGGTCACGCTCGACGACGCGGCCACGGCCGACGAGCTGTTCTCGATCCTGATGGGCGAGGACGTCGAGTCCCGCCGGTCGTTCATCACCCGCAACGCCAAGGACGTGCGGTTCCTGGACGTCTAGTCCCGGCCGCTCCAGCTCCGCACGATTCAGAGAAGGACCATGACCGACACCCTGGACCCCACACTCCCGCCGCCGCCGGAGGGCGACCGCACCGAGCCGGTCGACATCCAGCAGGAGATGCAGCGCTCCTACATCGACTACGCGATGAGCGTGATCGTCGGCCGGGCGCTGCCGCTGGTCGAGGACGGGCTCAAGCCGGTCCACCGGCGCGTCCTGTACTCGATGGGGGAGAACGGCTTCCGGCCGGACCGCAGCTACGTCAAGTGCGCCCGCGTCGTCGGCGAGGTGATGGGTAACTACCACCCGCACGGCGACTCGGCGATCTACGACGCGCTCGTGCGGCTCGCGCAGCCGTGGGCGCTGCGCTACCCGCTGGTCGACGGGCAGGGCAACTTCGGGTCCCGCGGCAACGACCCCGCCGCGGCCATGCGGTACACCGAGTGCCGGCTGTCCCCGCTCGCCATGGCGATGCTGCAGGACATCGACGAGGACACCGTCGACTTCGCCGACAACTACGACGGCAAGACCCAGGAGCCGCTGGTCCTGCCGTCGCGGGTGCCGAACCTGCTGATCAACGGCAGCGTCGGCATCGCGGTCGGGATGGCCACCAACATCCCGCCGCACAACCTGCGCGAGGTCGGCGACGGCATCGTGTGGGCGCTGGACAACTGGGAGGCCACCGACGAGGAGCTCCTCGAGGCGCTGATGCAGCGCATCAAGGGCCCGGACTTCCCGACCGCGGGTCTGATCGTCGGCCGCGACGGCATCGAGCAGGCCTACCGCACCGGCCGCGGGTCGGTGCGGATGCGGGCGGTGGTCGAGGTCGAGGAGGACGCCAAGGGGCGCACCACCCTCGTCATCACCGAGCTGCCGTACCAGGTCAACCCGGACAACCTCATCGAGTCGATCGCGCAGCAGCACCGCGACGGCAAGCTCTCGGGCATCGCCGAGATCAACGACGAGTCGTCCGATCGCGTCGGCATGCGGATCGTCATCACGCTCAAGCGCGACGCCGTGGCCAAGGTTGTGATCAACAACCTCTACAAGCACACCCAGCTGCAGCAGGGCTTCGGCGTCAACATGCTGACCATCGTCGACGGCGTGCCGCGCACGTTGCGCCTCGACCAGATGATCCGCAACTACATCCGCCACCAGATCGACGTCATCGTCCGGCGCACCCGCTACCGCCTCCGCAAGGCGGAGGAGCGGGCCCACATCCTGCGTGGTTACGTCAAGGCGCTCGACGCCCTCGACGAGGTCATCGCGCTGATCCGCGCGTCCGAGACGGTCGACGTCGCCCGCACGGGCCTGATGGAGCTCCTCGACGTCGACGAGATCCAGGCCCAGGCGATCCTGGACATGCAGCTGCGGCGCCTCGCCGCGCTGGAGCGCCAGAAGATCATCGACGAGCTGGCCGAGATCGAGCGCACCATCGCCGACCTCGAGGACATCCTCGCCCGGCCCGAGCGGCAGCGCACGATCGTGCGCGACGAGCTCATCGAAATCGTCGAGAAGCACGGCGACGAGCGGCGCACCCAGATCGTGGCCGATGACGGTGACGTCACCAACGAGGACCTGATCGCGGTCGAGGACGTCGTCGTCACGATCACGCAGACCGGCTACGCCAAGCGCACCAAGACCGACCTGTACCGGGCGCAGAAGCGCGGCGGGAAGGGCGTGCAGGGCGCGCAGCTGAAGCAGGACGACATCGTCGCCCACTTCTTCGTGTGCTCCACGCACGACTGGATGCTGTTCTTCACCAACAAGGGCCGTGTGTACCGGCTCAAGGCCTACGAGCTGCCCGAGGCCAACCGCAGCGCCCGCGGCCAGCACGTGGCCAACCTGCTCGCGTTCCAGCCGGACGAGCAGATCGCCCAGGTCATGCAGATCAAGGACTACCAGGCGGCGCCCTATCTCGTCCTTGCGACGAGAAGTGGTCTGGTGAAGAAGTCCCGGCTCACCGACTTCGACTCCAACCGCACCGGCGGCCTGATCGGCATCAACCTCCGCGAGGACGACGAGCTGGTCGGCGCCGTGCTCTGCTCGGCCGACGACGACCTGCTGCTCGTCTCGGCGGAGGGCCAGTCCATCCGGTTCGCGGCCAGCGACGAGGCGCTGCGCCCGATGGGCCGCGCCACGTCCGGCGTGCTGGGGATGCGCTTCAACGACGGCGACCGGCTGCTGTCGCTCGCCGTGGTGCGGCCGGAGACCTTCGTCCTGGTCGCCACCGCCGGTGGTTACGCCAAGCGCACCCCGATCGAGGACTATCCGGTGCAGGGTCGGGGTGGGAAGGGTGTTCTGACCCTCCAGTACGACCGTCGTCGTGGCACCCTGGTCGGCGCGCTCATCGTCGGGATCGACGACGAGCTCTACGCGATCACCTCGACCGGCGGGGTGATCCGAACGTCGGCCCGCGAGGTCCGCAAGGCCGGCCGGCAGACGAAGGGAGTCCGGCTGATGAACCTCGGCGACGGCGCCACCCTGCTCGCGGTGGCCCGCAACGCGGAGGACGACGCGGACGACCAGTCGCTCGGCTGAGCTCGTGAGCCGCCCCACCCACCAGGCCCCGAGGAGACGCCTCCCCTCGTGAACGAGACGACGAGCACACCGGACGAGCCCGACGGTCAGGGCCGTGTGGCCACCGGCGAGCAGGCGGCGATCCCGCAGCAGGCGAGTCGGCCGGAGGCCGCCTCTCCCGCCGAGCAGGGAGGCGCGGCCGGCACGAACGGGACGGCACCACAGCAGTCCGAGGAGGTGGCCGCAGCGGAGCGGCCGGTCGATCCCACGGGGTCGGACGCGCCCACCACGCACCTCCAGGTCCCGCAGCCGCAGGGCTCGGCTCCCGCGGCGGCAGGGCAGCAGGACGAGACGGAGGCGCAGGCAGCTCCTCAGGCCTCGCCGTCACCGTCCCCCACGCCGTCCCCCACGCCGCGTCCACCGGACCCCGAGCCGGCGCCGGGGCCGATGCCCGGGCCCGGCCCGGAGGCGGCGGCACCGCCCCCGTGGCACCGGATGTCGCCGGGTGGGGCGGCACCCGAGACCACGCCGGAACCGGCCGCCGAGCCGCCGCGGGGCGGGCTGCTCGACGAGGGGCCCACGGCGTTCCTCGAGCCGCCCTCCCGCTACGAGGAGCCGCGCACCGAGACGAACACCGCGGCGGCCGATACCGGCAGTTGGTCCAGCGTGCGGGCGGTCCGCAACCGGCCGCCCCGGCAGGCCGCGCTGCAGCTCAAGCGGCTCGACCCGTGGTCGGCCCTGAAGCTGGGTCTCGTCCTGGCCGTGGTGCTGTTCTTCATCTGGCTGGTGGCGGTCGGCGTGCTCTACGGCGCGCTCGACGGCATGGGCGTCTGGGACCGGCTCAACGGCACCTACGCCGACCTGGTGTCCGGTGACACTCCCACCGGCAGCCCGCTCATCAGCGCGGGCCGGGTCTTCGGGTTCGCCGCGGTCATCGGGGCGATCAACAGCCTGCTCTTCGCCGTGGCGGTCACGGTGGGAGCGTTCGTCTACAACGTGTCCGCCGACCTGGTCGGGGGCATCGAGGTCACGCTCTCGGAGCGCGACTGACCCTTGGGGGTATCCGGTTGAAGGCGGCCGGAGGCGCTGCGGTAGCCTCGTCTCCGTCGCACGGGCCCATAGCTCAGTTGGTTAGAGCGCGTCGCTGATAACGACGAGGTCGCTGGTTCAAATCCAGCTGGGCCCACTCCCCGAGCTCCACTCCGGACATC
Organism: Pseudonocardia zijingensis; assembly: GCF_042657305.1. Lineage (NCBI taxonomy): Bacteria > Bacillati > Actinomycetota > Actinomycetes > Pseudonocardiales > Pseudonocardiaceae > Pseudonocardia > Pseudonocardia zijingensis. The sequence goes on from NZ_JBHSKO010000003.1 coordinate 50,886, forward strand.
CTTCGGGACAAGTTAGGACGTGATCCTCGTGAAGAAGCTCATCGCCGTGGCAGTCGCCCTGGCCGCTGGCGCCTTCATCTTCTCCAAGGTCCGCGCTTCCCGCGAGACCGACCTGTGGCACGAGGCCACCAACAGCTGAACCTCGCAGCACTGCCCGCTGCTGAGCGGGTAACGTCCCCGCTCAGCCAGGGGACGTAGCTCAATTGGCAGAGCACCGCCTTTGCAAGGCGGGGGTTAGGGGTTCGATTCCCCTCGTCTCCACCAGCAGGAACGACTTCCAGGAAGATCGTTCCGTGGGGTGAGCCGGACGTGTGCTCCGCCCGCTGCGTGGGCCGAGCACACGCCCGGTTTTCTCTCCTCAGCGTGCCGTCAGTCCCAACGGGTCGACTTCGTCGGCGGTGGCGTCGTCGGCGGTGGTGGAGCGGCTCAGGTCCTCCCACCGCTCGTCCTCGGCCAGCAGTGCACGCACCGCCGCGGTGCCGTAGGCGAAGGCGTCCTCACCGACGAGCAGTCGCACCGGCGGGGCATCCATCGCTGCCACCTGCAGCACCACCTGCGCGACCTTTGCCGGGTCGTTGGCGTTGGTCGCGCCGCCCTTCTCGAATCGGCGCGCCATTTCGCCGACGGTCGCGTCGTACTCGGGCCGGACCGGGGCGATCCGCATGGACGACCCCGCCCAATCCGTCCGCATCCCGCCCGGCTCCAGCACCGTGACACGGATTCCCAGCGGAGCCACCTCCGCGGCGAGCACCGAGGAGAAGCCGCCGACCGCCCACTTCGCGGCCTGGTAGGCGCCCAGCCCGGGGGTGGTGACGCGGGCGCCTACCGACGAGACCTGCACAATGTGGCCGCTGCGCTGCTCGCGCATGACGGGCAGCGCCGCCCGAGACATGTGCACCACGCCGAACAGGTTCGCGTCGACCTGGTCGCGGAAGTCGTCGAGATCCACGTCCTCGATGCTCGCGACGTTCGCGTACCCGGCGTTGTTCACCAGCGCGTCCAGCCGCCCGAAACGATCCACCGCCGTCCGGACGGCCGCTTCGGCAGCGGCCGGGTCCGTCACGTCGAGCGGCACCGGGGTCAGCCGCCCCTCGCCTGTGTCGAGGTCGTCGAGCGCGTGAGGGCTCCGCGCGCCGGCGACCACGTCGTGGCCCGCCGTCAGTGCGGCCCGCACGATCTCCCGACCGAGACCGCGGGAGGCGCCTGTCACCAGGAACACCGACATCTCGTCACTCTCCTAACTAACCAGCTGGAAGACTACGGTCAACTGAACAGTTAGTAGCGTGGGTTCATGCCCGAGCCCCGCGATGCCGCAGCGACCCGCCGCAGATTGCTCGACGCGGCCACAGCCGAGTTCGCCGCGGTCGGGATCGCGGGCGCGCGGGTCGACCGCATCGCGGCCGCAGCCCGGAGCAACAAGGCGCAGATCTACCACTACTTCGGATCCAAGGACGCCCTGTTCGATGCCGTGTTCGAGGACGTCGCCTCCGTCATCGCCGACGCCGTCCCGATCGACGCGGAGAACCTGCCGGAGTACGCGGGTCGGCTGCACGACTCCTACCGCGCGCAGCCGTGGGTGCAGCGCCTCGCCACCTGGTACCGGCTCGAGCGGGGCCGCGACTCGGCGCTCGAGGGCATCCGGCGCAGCAACGCCGCGAAGGTCGAGGCGATCGCGCAAGCGCAGGAGGCCGGGCTCGTCACTGCGGCCTACACACCCGTCGAGCTGCTCGGACTCGTGCTGCACCTGTCCGGCTTCTGGAGCGCGAACGTTCCGGAGTTCGACGAGCTCAGCGAGGAGATCGACCACGAGCGCCGTCGCGAGGTCGTGGTCCGCGCGGTTGCGTCCGTCGTAGCGCCGTGACAGCCTGCCCGCCCCCGCGTGACACCGGGATCAGCTCGCGAGCGACCGCAGCGCCTCGTCCAGGGTTCCGAAGATCTTGTTCGACCCGCCGTCCCAGTGGGGCACCGGGTCGGGCTGGCCGGGCGCAGGCGCCCACAGCCACCAGATGTTCTGCCAGGGGTCGAGCAGCCTGCCGAGGGTCGACTCGCCGTAGAACGGGGTCGGCTCGGTGATCGTGGTGGCGCCGCGTGCGGTGGCCCGCTCCAGCACCGTGGCCACATCGCGAACCCACACCTGGAGCAGGGCGGGTCGTACCGGCCAGCCGTCGAGCCGGTCGGCCAGCATCAGGTCGACGGTGCCGAGCCGGAGCTGGGCGTGGATCAGCTTGCCGTCCGGCATCGGGGTCCTGACCTCGGTGGTCTCCGGTACCTGGAAGACCGCGGACACGAAGTCGATCAGACCGGCGGCTTCGTCCACGATCACGAACGGGTTCAGCACGGCGGCGCCGTGAGGGACGGAGCGGGGCGGGAGCAGGATCTCGTCGTGCATGCCCGGAGTCTTGCGACGATTCCGGTCAATTCCCGGCCGTTGCGCTTACCGACGTGGTGATCGATCCTGCACGCGTGTTGCCGCGAGAGGTTCTCGACGCCCGGTTCCCCGAGGCGCTCGGCGGCATGGTCGCCGGTAGCACCACGCGCTGGGACGACGTCCCGTCGTCGGACCTCGATCTGTTCGTCCTGCTCGCCGGTCGCCCGGCACCGATGCGCAGCACCGAACGCGTCGGCGGGCGGCTCGTGGAGTTCTTCGTCCACACCGAGGAATCGTTCGCCGGCTTCGTCGACCGGGAACGCCAGCTCCGCAGATCACCCCTGCTGCACATGTGCGCCACCGGGCTGATCATCAGGGATGACGACGGGCGACTCGCTCGGCTCCAGGACTCTGCTCGTGCCCGGTGGGCCGCAGGCCCGGCCCCGCTGACCGCCGGCGAACTCGAGGATCGTCGTTACCCCTTGACCGCACTCCTCGACGACCTGGCCGAGGAGGCGCACCCGGTCGACCGCGCAGCGCCGGCGGCCGCCGTCTTCACGGACACGGGTGATCTTGCGCTCGCCGCCCGGGGCCGGTGGACGGGCACCGGCCGATGGCTGACCCGCCGACTCCGCGAGGCGGATCCCGATCTCGCCGATGACCTGGCCGCAGGCCTGCCCGCCGCCGTCGAGGGAGACGCGACGACGCTACTGAGCTGCGGCAGGGCCGAACTCGACCGGCTCGGTGGACCCCTCGACAGCGGATACGAACGCCACGCCTGACGGGCCGGACAGGAACAGCTCCTACGACCACGTCAGCGGGGAACCGCTGTCATCACCAGGTTCGCGCCGCCGTCCGGTGTGGTCGACCGGTCGACGACGGTGGGGCCGGGGATCCCGGTGCAGGCCAGCCACTCGATCCGCAGGCGCTCCTCCCACCGGTCGGCGACACCGGACGGGGGTGTGCGCTTCGCGACGAGCGCCCCGTCGTCGCGCCGGAGCACCTGCGCGTGCGATTCCCCGGCCGCCACCGGGCTCCACTCGGTCACGCCGCCGGTCTCACACCGGGACGCGCTCGAGCAGCCCTGTGAGCGTGGCGGTCGGGGAGATGACGTCCGGGTCGGTGCGGACGGCCACGACGGCGGGCCGGCGGCCGGTGATGGCGCGGTGCAGCGCCTCGTCCAGCCGGCCCGCCTCGGTCACGCCGTACGCGGCGGCTCCGAGCCCTTCGGCCCAGCGTGCGAGGTCCACCGCGCCGATGTCGACGCCCGACGTCCGGCCCAGGTCGCGGGCCTGGTGCATCGCGATCGTCCCGTACATGCCGTTCTGCAGCACCAGGACGACCACCGGCGCGCCGAGCCGCACCGCGGTCTCGATCTCCTGGCCGGTCATGAGGACGCCGCCGTCGCCGACCACCGCCACGGCGGTGCGCTCCGGCGCGGCCGTGGCGGCCGCGACCGCGGCGGGTACGGCGTAGCCCATGGCGCCGTTCACGGGCGCGAGCTGGGTGGTGGTGGCCGGGAAGCGCCAGTAGCGGTGCAGGAACGCGGCGAAGTTGCCCGCGTCGTTGGTGACGATGCCGTCGGGGGGCAGCTGCCGGTGCAGGGCCGAGATCACCGCGGCCGGGTGCACACCGCCGCCGGTCTCGACGGCCGGGGGAGTGGACCAGGCGTCGACGGCCGCGTGCACCGGCGCCCAGTCGACGGCGTCCGTCCGGCCGTCCTGCCGGGCGAGCGCCGCCAGGAGCCCGGCCGGGTCGGCGTCGATCCCGCCGGTGCCGTACCGGCCGATCGGGACGACCTCGGTGGACGGCGCGGGGAGGCGGTAGCGCTGGGTGGTGACCTCGTCGAGCCGCGTGCCAACGACGAGGAGCAGGTCGGCGCCCGCCACGGCGTCGACGGTGGCCTCGGGGGTGGCGAGCGCGAGGTGGCCGAGGAAGTTCGGGTGGTCCACCGGGAAGGCGTCCTGGCGGCGGAACGACGTGCACACGCCGACGCCGAAGCGCTCGGCCACGGCCACCAGGCGGTCGCGGGCCGGCCGGGCGCCCTCGCCCGCGATGATCACCGGCCGGCGGGCTGCGCGCAGCCGCCGGGCGAGCTCGTCGACCACCGCCGGGTCCACGGCGGCCGCTTGCGGCACCTCGACGGCGGCTGGGCCGGTGACCTCGGCGTCCACGAAGTCGCTCGGGATCGCGATCGCCACCGGGCCGGGGCGGCCGGACGTGGCGATCCGCCATCCCCTGGCCACGAGCTCGGGCACGTCCTGTGCGCGCTCGGCGGTGACGGCCCACTTGGTGATCGGCCCGTAGAACGCGGTGAGGTCGACCTCCTGGAACGCCTCGCGCCCCCGCAGGTGCGAGTCGACCTGGCCGAGCAGCACGACCATCGGCGTGGAGTCCTGGTGGGCGGTGTGCACGCCGATCGCGAGGTTCGACGAGCCAGGGCCGCGGCTCGCCATGGCCACCGCGGGGACCCCGGTGAGCCGGGCATCCGCGTCGGCCATGAAGGCCGCGCCGGATTCGTGTCGCACTGACACGAGCTGGAGGTCGGGGTGGCGGTCCACCTCGTCGATCAGGCTGAGGAACGACTCCCCGGGCACGGTGTAGCAGCGGCGGGCGCCCGCCGCGGCGAGCAGGTCGGCCACGGCGGCGGCGACGGTGGTCAAACGTCCTCCTGATCGGTGGTCATGACAGCATTTCCCCCACAGCCTTGCCGATGCCCTGCACGGCGGCGACCGCGACGAACACCGCGACGAGGCCGAGACCCAGGTTCTCCTTCCAGCTGTTGGTGTAGCGGCCCATGATGTCGGCGCGGTTGAGCATCACGATGAGGGCGATCACGATCAGCAGCAGGAACGGCGACGTGAGCACGTGGGACACCACCACGAGGGCCACGAAGCCGGGCGCGTGCGGCAGTGACCAGACCACGGCCAGCAGGCCCCAGAGGATCATCCAGCGGTAGACGGGGTCGGCGGTGCGGCTCCCTGTGTAGCGCGCGGCGCGCTGCGGCCGCACCACGTGCAGCGCCTCGACCACCATCTTGGCCAGCGCGAACAGCGAGCCGGCCACGGTGGTCCACGCGGCGCCGAGCAGGCCGAGGTAGAAGATGTACGGCCCGACCGGGCCCACCGCGGCGCCCAGGGCGCCCGCGATGTCGCCCGCCTCGCTCACGCCCTGCTTGCCGTAGAGGACCTCGGCTCCGATCGCCCACACCGCCACCGCGAGGAACAGCACCACGACGGTGCCGAACAGCAGGTCGTACTGCTGCACGCGGCGGTGGGCGGGCGTGGTCCAGCCCTTCTCGCGCAGGAACTCCGGGTAGAACAGGTTGGCCATCGACCCGAGCGTGGCGAGCACGAGGCTGGAGGCCACCAGGCCGGAGTCGAAGAGCCCCTGCTGCGCGGGCAGCTCGAAGGCGAAGCCCTTCACCAGCTCGCCCCAGTTGATGCCGACGAGCACGATGCCGGTGACGAAGGTCAGCACCATCACCGCGAGCACGACCTTGAAGATGCGCTCGATCAGCCGGTAGGCGCCCTTCATCGTGACGGCGAAGACCGACAGCGCCCCGATCACCGACCACCAGAACGTGGGCAGGCCGCCGAAGAGCCCTTCGAGGGACACGCCGACCCCGCTGAGCGTGAACGCCAGCAGGATGTGGGTGTAGATCACGAACGACACGAGCATCAGCCAGCCGAAGGCCGGGTGCGTCCGCGCGATGCCGCGCACGATGCTCGGGTCCTGCTGCACGTTGTAGAGGGGGTACTTGCCCAGGGCGTTCACGAACACGAAGCGGAACACCAGGGAGAGCGGGAGCACCCACAGCAGCGCATACCCGTAGTTGCCGCCCGCCACCGAGTTGTCGATCAGGTCGCCGGTGCCCACCCAGCTCAGCGCCACCACGATGCCGGGACCGAAGGAGCGGATGTAGGCGAGGAAGTTGTGCGCCGGAGGTGCCACCGATCCCGGCTGCTCGGTCATGAGGTCCCCTCGTCGTCGAGTGAACGGGGTCGTTGGTGTACTGGTATACCATCGCCTTCGTCAGATGAGGAGTCTCATGACGGAACCCGTCGACGCCGGCACGCTCGCCGCGCTCCGCGCCGTGAGCACGGCAACGGTCACCACGCAGCTCATGGCGCGCGGCCTGCGCAACGCGTTCCTGGCCGGCCTGGTGCCCCTGAACCCCGCGCAGCCCCGGATGGTCGGGGAGGCCTTCACCCTCCGCTGCATCCCGTCGCGCGAGGACGTGGACACCCTGTCGGTCTTCCAGGACTACGACCACCCGCAGCGCAAGGCCGTGGAGTCGGTGCCGCCCGGTGCCGTGCTCGTCGTCGACGCGCGGGGGCAGACCCGTGCGGCATCGCTCGGCCACATCCTCGCCACGCGGTTGCTGCGTCGCGGTGCGGCAGGGTTCGTCACGGACGGGGCCGTGCGCGACAGCGAGGGGTTCTCCGAGCTGGCCATGCCGACGTTCGCCGCCGGCGCCGCGGCCACCACCAACCTCGCCCAGCACCACGCCGTGGACATGCAGGTGCCGATCGGCTGCGCCGAGGTGCCGGTCTACCCCGGCGACATCATGGTCGGCGACCGGGACGGCGTGGTCTGCGTGCCGCGCCACCTCGCGGCCGAGGTCGCCGCGGCGGCCGTCGAGCAGGAGCGGCTCGAGGAGTTCGTGCTCGAGAAGATCGAGTCGGGGGCGCCGCTGCGCGGGACGTACCCGCCTGACGAGACGACGCTGGCCGAGTATCGCAGCCGCGGCTAGCGGGCCCGGAACTCGCGCAGGCGGATGATCGAGCGCTGGATGTGCCCGCGCAGGAGCTCCTCGGCGTCGGCGGCCCGCCCCTCCTGCACGGCGGTGAGGATCTCGCGGTGCTCCTCCAGCTCGGTGCGCCAGGTGGGCCACTGCTCCCAGAGCAGGCTCACCGTGCCGAGCGCGGTGAGGTCCTGGAGGTCGTCGAGCGAGCGCACGGCCAGCTCGTTGGCGCAGGTCGAGTACAGGAGGCGGTGGAAGCGGCGGTTGGCGAGGCTCAGGCCCGCGTGGTCGTCGGCTTCCACGAAGCGCGCGGCGTCCTCGAGCGCCCGGCGCGCCTCGGCCACGTCGAGCGTGCCGGCGGCGGCCACCTGACCCGCCGCCCACGGCTCCAGGAGCATCCGCATCTCGTAGACGTGCTGGACGTCCTCGGGCCGCATGCGGCGCACGGCGACGCCGCGGTTGCGGGTGGGCGTGAGCAGGCCGGAGGAGGTGAGGGCGATCAGCGCCTCCCGCACGGGGGTCTTCGAGACCCCGAGCTGGTCGGCGATCCGGCGTTCGACGAGCAGCTCGTCGGGGTGCAGGCGGCCGGCCAGGATCGCCGACTTGATCGACGCCGCCACCAGGTCGGAGCGGGTGGTGGATCGGCCCAGCGGGGGCAGCACCGGGGCCTGTTCGGGCGTCACGAGCTTGGTATACCACGCCGCGGACGGGTCTCCGCGCCGTAGCGGCAGGCGACGTCCGCGGGCTACGTTCGACGCCATGAGGCTCGGCAGCGTGCTCCCGATGGCAGGTCCGGCGGCGGGCGGGCCGGCCTGAGCCACGTGGAGATCTGGCCGGGATCGCCGTACCCGCTGGGCGCCAACTACGACGGCAGCGGCACGAACTTCGCGCTCTTCTCCGAGGTGGCGGAGCGGGTGGAATTGTGTCTGTTCGACGAGAACGGGCACGAGACCCGCGTCGACCTGCCCGAACGCGAGGTGCTGATCTGGCACGGCTACCTGCCGCGGGTGCGGCCGGGGCAGCGCTACGGGTACCGGGTGCACGGCCCGTACGACCCCGAGTCGGGCCTGCGGTGCAACCCGGCGAAGCTGCTGCTGGACCCGTACGCCAAGGCGATCGACGGGGACGTGCGCTGGGACGAGTCGCTGTTCTCCTACCGGTTCGGTGAGCCCAGGTCGCTCAACGACGACGACTCGGCGCCGTTCACGCCGCGGTCGGTGGTGGTGAACCCGTTCTTCGACTGGACCGGCGACCGGACGCTGCGCATCCCCTACCACGAGACCGTCATCTACGAGGCGCACGTCAAGGGCATGACGATGACGCACCCGGAGGTCCCGCCGGAGATCAGGGGGACGTACTCCGGGCTCGTGCACCCGGTGGTGATCCAGCACCTCAAGGAGCTGGGCGTCACCGCGGTCGAGCTGATGCCGGTGCACCAGTTCGTGCACGACCACGGGCTGCGGGAGCGCGGCCTGTCGAACTACTGGGGCTACAACACGATCGGCTTCTTCGCCCCGCACAACGAGTACGCGTCCTTCGGCACCCGCGGTGAGCAGGTGCAGGAGTTCAAGACGATGGTCAAGCAGTTCCACCGGGCGGGGATCGAGGTGATCCTCGACGTGGTCTACAACCACACGGCGGAGGGCAGCCACCTCGGCCCGACTCTGTCGTTCCGGGGGATCGACAACCTCAACTACTACCGGGTGGTCGCCGAGCAGCCGGAGTTCTACTACGACACCACCGGCACCGGCAACAGCCTCAACGTCCGCGCCCACGAGTCGCTGCGCCTGATCATGGACTCGCTGCGCTACTGGGTGCTGGAGATGCACGTCGACGGGTTCCGCTTCGACCTCGCGGCGGCGCTGGCCAGGGAGTTCCACGCGGTCGACCGGCTCGCCGCGTTCTTCGACCTCGTCAACCAGGACCCGGTGGTCAGCCAGGTCAAGCTGATCGCCGAGCCGTGGGACGTGGGCGAGGGCGGCTACCAGGTGGGCGGGTTCCCGTCGCTGTGGACGGAGTGGAACGGCAAGTTCCGCGACACCGTGCGGGACTTCTGGCGCGGCGAGCCGGCCAGCCTCGGCGAGTTCGCCTCCCGCTTCACCGGGTCCTCCGACCTGTACGAGAAGGACAACCGGCTCCCGATCGCGTCCATCAACTTCGTCACGGCGCACGACGGCTTCACGCTGAACGACCTCGTCTCCTACAACGAGAAGCACAACGAGGCCAACGGCGAGGACAACCGCGACGGGGAGAGCCACAACCGGTCGTGGAACCACGGCGTCGAGGGGCCCACGGACGACGGCGACATCCACGCGCTGCGCGAGCGCCAGAAGCGCAACCTGGTGGCCACCCTGCTGCTGTCGCAGGGCGTGCCGATGCTCTCCCACGGCGACGAGCTGGGCCGTACCCAGTACGGCAACAACAACGTGTACTGCCAGGACAACGAGCTCGCGTGGATCGACTGGTCGGCCGCCCGGGAGAACTCGGTGCTCACCGATTTCGTCGCCGAGGTGGCGGCGCTGCGCCGCGAGCACCCCGTGTTCCGCAGGCGCCGCTTCTTCCAGGGACGCCCGATCCGGGGCTCGAGCATCGAGGACATCGCCTGGCTGCGCCCGGACGGCCGGCCGATGAGCGAGGACGACTGGAACACCGGGTTCGCGCGTTCGCTCGCCGTCTACCTCAACGGTGAGGGCATCCCGGAGCGCGACGAGATCGGCCGCCGCGTGGTGGACGACTCGTTCCTGCTGCTGTTCAACGCCCACCACCAGGCCGTTCCGTTCACGTTTCCCGGCGAGGCGTACGGGCGGATGTGGACCATCGTGCTGGACACGGCCGACCCGTTGCGGGCCCGGGCCCGCAGACGCGAGCGGGACGCGAAGCCGGGTGGCAGGCTCCGCATCACAGCCCGCTCACTGATGGTGCTGCGCAAACACTTCTGAACGGAGAGCCATGATCTTCATCGTCGTCAAGTTCACCATCAAGCCCGAGCACGCCGACGAGTGGCTCGACCGGGTGGCGGGCTTCACCGAGGCCACCCGCGCCGAGCCGGGCAACATCTTCTTCGAGTGGAACCGCAGCGTCGACGACCCCAACCAGTTCGTGCTGGTGGAGGCGTTCCAGGACGACGCAGCGGCAGCGCACGTCGGGGCCGACCACTTCAAGGAGTTCGTCAACTGGGCTCCGGACGTCGTGGCCACCACGCCCGACATCATCAGCGTCCAGGGCGTGCCCGGCGAGGGCTGGTCCAAGATGGGCGAGATCAGCCCCCGTTGATCCGCGGTCAGCGGGCGCGCCGCAGGCCGATCCACTGCAGGTCGGCGAACACCGCCACCGCGGCGGCCTGGGCGAGCACCACGGCCACGCCGAGCCCGGTGAACTCGTCCCGGCCGGCCACGGCAGCGCCGATGCTGCCCAGCACCCATGCGGTGTTCCCGAGGACCACGACCCACGCGCCGGTCCTCGGGATCACCGGACGGGCCGCGAGGAGCACGAGCACGAGCGCGTAGCCGAGCAGGAAGGCCCCGGTGGCGCGCAGCCCGCTCTCGGCGGCGCCGAGCGGGGCGGCGAGCGAGGCGGCCGCGACGAGGCCGAGCAGCCCCAGCCCGCCCGAGCCCGCGGCGTCGAGGCGCAACGCGAACCGCAGCAGCCGGCCCCCGTCCCGGACGGCGGTGATGCGGGCGAGCGAGATGGCGGTCATGGCGATCCTCCTGGCGTCGAGTGCTGTCGGGATCGACTCTCGCCGGAAGGCGGTCCTCCGGTCGATGACGCCGGAGGTAATGCGTCAGGAGCGGACGTCGTTGTTCGCGGTGGCGCCCATGACCTTGCCGGGCAGGTCGTCGAACATCGACGCGGCGTCGAGCTGTTGCATCGCCCCGTCGCGCTGCTGGGGGGCGCTCTCGCCCTGCTCCGGCGTCGCGGTGCGGACCTTGACGTCGGTGTTGCGCGACTCCTGGGTCTCGCCCAGGTTCACGGTCTCGCCCGGGCTGGGCAGCCGGTCGGTGGGCAGCGCGTCGGCCGTCGGCAGCTGCGGGGCGCCGCGGTCGGCGGTGTGCACGCCGGTGTCCCGGATCGTGAAGAGTTGGGGCAGGTCGGGCAGCTGCGGCCCGCTGGGCGCCTCGCCCACGACCTGCGGCGTGGAGCGGTTCTCCGGTGCCTGGGCGGTCTCGTCGGTGGTCGGCCGTTCGGGGTCGGCCGGGGCGGGGGCGGCGAACACGGGGCTCGCGAGCCCCACCCCGGCCACGGCGATCCCGGCCACGGCGGCGGTGGCGCGCAGGCCGCGCCGAGCAAGGCTGCTCATCGGCAATCCCTTCGTGCGGGCGGTCGTCGGGGAGCGACGCTGATCTCGGAGGCACAACGAGGCCCGGGGGAGCCGAGATGTCGGACGTCCACCGCTCGTGGTGCCCGGTTCACCCGAACCGGTTGCGGAGAACCCGCAGGTGGGGGCGGTGCTGTCGCGCGCGGTGACGGGATCGGCCCCGAACGCGCTGCGCGGTGCCCGCGGCGCCCGGCATCATCATCCGCGTGGTGCTGCTGCGACGGGTGGGAACCGGACTCGGGGTCGGGCTGGGAGTCGGAGCCGGTGCGGCGGGGATCGGGTGGTTCTACTCGTCGGTGCTGCTCGACACGTCGGTGCGTCCGGTGTTCCCGGAACGGGTGCTCGCCGTCGGCGACGGCACGGTGGTGCTCGCGGCGAGCAGGCTCGCCGCCCAGCCCGGGACCTGGGGGCTGCGGTGGGCCACCGAGCGGGGCAGCGGGCTCGCGGTGATGGGCCCGGTGGCGGTGGCGGACCGGCGGGAGGTGGTGCGGCCGCTCGTGGACGGGGACACCCCGGAACCCGGCACGCCCGCCGTGCTCGACGCGGGCCCCTACGACCCCGACCCGGCGGCGCGCGGCCTGCCGTTCGAGGACGTCGACGTGCCCGGCCCGCTCGGGGCCTACCCGGCCTGGTGGGTGCCCGCGGCCGGCGACACGTGGGTGGTGCTGGTGCACGGTCGGGGCGGCGCTCGCCGCGAGGCGTTGCGGATCCTCCCCACACTGCACGCGCTGGGCCTCCCGCAACTGGTGATCACCTACCGCAACGACGAGGGCGCGCCCGCGAGCCCGGACGGGCGTTACCACCTGGGCGACACGGAGTGGGAGGACGTCGAGGCCGCCGTCCGGTTCGCGGTGGCGCGGGGTGCGCGCCGGATCGTGCTGTACGGCTGGTCGATGGGGGGCGCTGTCACGGGCGCGTTCCTCGACCGCTCGGTCGAGGCGGATCGCGTGGCGGCCGTCGTCTGGGACGCGCCGCTGGTGGACTGGCGGGCGACGCTGCGGCGGCAGGCGCGCAACCGGCACCTGCCACCGGGGCTGTCGCCGCTCGCGACTGCCGTGACGAGCAGGCGGATCGGGATCGACTTCGACCGGTTCGACCTGGTGCGCAATCCGCCCGCCGTCCGGCCGCCGACGCTCGTCGTGCACAGCGCGGGCGACACCGCGGTGCCGGTGTCGGCCAGCAGGGCCCTCGCCGCCGCGGCGCCGGGGCTGGACTGGCCGCTGCGCTACCTCGAGGTTCCCGAGGCCGAGCACACCGGTTCCTGGAACGCCGACCCGGCCGCCTACGAGCGCGCCGTGTCGTCATTCCTCGAGGACGTGCTGGGCTGACCGACGCTCCGACGAGGGTGCTGGCACGATAGGGGGGTGACGGAAGCAGGAAACGGCAAGCACACCGCGACGCTCCGGACGAACCAGGGCGACATCCGGATCGTTCTCTTCCCGGACCACGCCCCGAAGACGGTTGCGAACTTCGTCGGGCTGGCCACGGGGGAGAAGCCCTACAGCCAGCCCAACGCGAAGGGCGGCACGTCGGGGCCGTTCTACGACGGCTCGATCTTCCACCGGGTCATCGGCGGGTTCATGATCCAGGGCGGTGACCCCACCGGCACCGGCCGCGGCGGCCCGGGGTACCAGTTCGCCGACGAGATCCACCCGGACCTGCGTTTCGACCGCCCCTACCTGCTGGCCATGGCCAACGCGGGCCCCGGACCGGCCGGCACGGGCACCAACGGCTCGCAGTTCTTCATCACCGTGTCCACGCCCGACTGGCTCAACCGCAAGCACACGATCTTCGGTGAGGTGGCCGACGCGGAGTCGCGGGCCGTGGTCGACGCGATCGCCGCCACGGCCACCGACCGTTCGGACCGGCCGCTCAACGACGTGGTCATCGAGCACGTCGAGATCCACGACTGACCGACTCATGAGATGACGTATCCCGCCGGACCGCCGCCGTACCAACCCGGGGGCACTCCCTACGGCCCTCCTGCCGTGTGCGTGCGGCACCCCGACCGGGCCACCGGGCTCAGCTGCACCAGGTGCGGCCGCCCGTCGTGCCCGGAGTGCCTCCGCGAGGCCTCGGTGGGATACCAGTGCGTCGACTGCGTCGCCGAGGGGCAGCGCACGGCGCCCCGGCCTGCCTCGGTCGCCGGTGCCCGCCCCGGCGGCCGGCCGGTGGTGGTGCCCACGCTGATCGCGGTGAACGCCGTGGTCTTCGTGCTCACCGCCCTCCAGGCGGCCAACCCCGTGTACAACTCCAACTCGGTGCTGTTCCGCGAGCTGTCGCTGGTGCCGGGGTTCGTGCACGCGGGCGAGTGGTGGCGGGTCCTCACGGCCGGGTTCCTGCACATCGGCCCGATCCACCTGATCGTCAACATGCTGGCGCTGTGGATGCTGGGCCGCGACCTGGAGGTCGTGCTCGGGCGCGGCCGGTTCCTCGCCCTGTACCTCGTGTCGCTGCTGGGCGGCTCGGCCGCCGTGATGCTCTTCTACGCGGCCAACGACCAGGTCGCGGGTGCGTCGGGTGCGGTGTTCGGGCTGATGGGTGCGCTGGTGGTGGTGCTGCGGCGCCTCCGGGCCCCCGCCGGGCAGGTCTTCGGGATCATCGGCATCAACGTGCTGATCAGCGTGGTGCTCCCCGGGATCTCGTTGATCGGCCACCTCGGCGGGCTCGCGGTCGGTGCGATCGCCACGGCGGCGCTGGTCTACGCGCCCCCGCGCAACCGCACCGCGGTGCAGGTCGCCGCGATCGGCGGGCTCACCGTCGTGCTGCTCGTCCTGATCTGGCTCACCACGCTGCGCTGACCTGCCCCGGGAACGACGACGGCGGGGCCCCTCGTCAGGGTCCCCGCCGTGGCTCGTCGGGATGGGTCAGGCGGGTGGATTGCAGCCGCAGCCCGAGCTGCAGCCGTCGGTTCCCCGCATCGGGAAAGTCCTCGCCATCCAGACTCCCTTCGTCGCGTTCATCGATGGTATGACCGGCGACACCCCGAGCACGACCGCACGTTCGGGCGGCGTGTCGGGCACGCGGAGTACCCCGTCTGGTGCATGTGGGGGACGTTGCCCGCCTCATGGCCTAATAGCTTGCAGCTGCGGCACGACATCCTCGGGGTCGGCCGCGAGGTCGAGCCGGCCGAACACCAGCAACCGTTCGGTGCCGTCGGCGGCGACCGTGTCGACCTCCAGGAGCGAGGTCTCCCGGCCGAGCCGCCGGGTGCGCAGCACCCGCATCCCGGTGACGAACGGCCACGGGTGGTGGCGCGAGCGGAGCAGCCCGCCGACCGTCAGCCCGTCGGCATCGGCGCGCAGGCGCGGCCTGGCGCGGGTACCGAACAGGGCGGCGACGCCCGCTCCGACGGCGGCCACGGCCGCCAACAGGCCTCCGGCGGGGTCGGCCCCCGTCCACCACAGCGCCGCGCACCAGGCGGCGGCGCAGGCGGCGAGCAGCCAGGCCAGCACGACGAGGCCCGCGGCCGGGCTCCACTCCCGGACCCCGGGTGAATCATGATCACTCATACGTGTTGATCACGGACGGTGACTTGTCCACAGCACCTGTCCACACTGGGGACTACTCACAATGGTGTATTTAGCCTGGTCAGCGCCACCGCATGGTCATCAACAGGCCGATCACGATCAGTGAGAACCCGATGGCGAAGTTCCACGGCCCGAGCGTGGCCATGAATGAGATCGACTCGCCGGCCAGGTAGTTCACGACGAGCCACGCGAGCCCCAGGAGCATCACGCCGAGCATCACGCCGATGTAGATCGGGTGCGTCGGCCCCGCGACCTTCACCGGGGTGGTGCCGGGGCGGTTGGGGGGCGGGGTGTAGGCCGCCTTCTTCCGGACCTTGGACTTCGGCATGGGCGCTGACCTCGGATACGTCGGAGTGCGTGGCAGCTCCCACGGTAGCGTGCCCGCGGAACGCCGTGCTCAGGCGCTCGCGGAGACGGCCGCAGCCTCCGCGGAGAGGGCCGCCACGGTGGGCTCCGGCACCGGGTGCCCGGCAGCGGCCATCCAGTTGGCCAGCAGCCGGTGCCCGCCCTCCGTGAGCACCGACTCCGGGTGGAACTGCACCCCCACCACGGGCAGCTCGCGGTGCCGGACGGCCATGATCACGCCGCCGTCGGTGCGACCGGTGACCTCCAGCTCGGCGGGCACCGTGTCGGGCCGGATCGACAGCGAGTGGTACCGGGTGGCCACGAACGGGCTCGGCAGGCCGGCGAGCACGCCCGTGCCGTCGTGGTGCACCAGCGACGTCTTGCCGTGCAGCAGCTCGGGTGCCCGTTCGACCACACCACCCCACGCCACGCCGATGGCCTGGTGGCCGAGGCAGACCCCCAGCACCGGCAGTGCGCGGTCGGCGCTGCGGCGGATCACCTCGATGCTCGCGCCCGCCCGCTCCGGAGTGCCGGGGCCGGGGCTGACGAGCACGCCGTCGACCTGGTCCAGCTCGTCGAGGTCGACCTCGTCGTTGCGCCGCACCGTGACCTGCGCCCCGAGCTGGGCGAGGTACTGCACGAGGTTGTAGACGAAGCTGTCGTAGTTGTCGACGACGAGGACGCGCATGGCGCCAGTCTGCCCGATCCCGGCGGGTGGCACCGCCGATTAGTGACGCGACTAGTTGACGAGGCCACCCGGGGCGTCGCCGACGGTGAGGGTGATCTGCTGGTCGGTGGACACCTTCTCGCCCGCCCGGACCGACTGCTCGATCACCCGGCCGTCGTCGGAGTCGTTGTTGACCGTCTCCCGCCGGATCTGGATGCGCCGGAACCCGAGCTCGTTGAGCCGGTCCTGCGCCTGCTCCTCGCGCATGTCGACCACGTTCGGCATCGTGACCTCGCCGCCGTCGCCGCTGCCGGTGAGCAGCTCGACCTCCGTGCCCGGCGGCACGCGCTCGCCCACGGCCGGGCTGGTGCCGCTGACCCGGTCGTTGTCGTCGGCGTTGTCCGGACGGTCCGCACGCAACCCGAGCTCGCGCAGCGCGCTCTCGGCGTCGTCCATGTCCTGGCCGACGACGTCGGGGATCTGCACGCCGGTCTGCTGGGCGCCGATCACGACGTTGACCGGGTCGCCGCCCTTCGCGGCCTGACCTGCCTTCGGGTCTGAGTCGATGACGTGGTTGACGAGCGCGGGGTCGGACGTCGGTTGCTGGCTCTGGTTGCCCAGCTCGAGCCCCGCCTGTTCCAGCGCGGCCTGCGCCTCGGCGAGGGTCATGCCCTCCAGCCTCGGCACGTTGACGCTCGCCGGGCCGCTCCCGACGATCAGGGTGACCGCTGAGCGCTCGTCGACCACGGTGCCCGCCGGCGGGTTCGTCTCGAGCACCTTGTCCTTCTGGTCGACCGGTGACTCCCTGGTCTGGGTGTCGGCCCAGCGCAGCCCGGCGGCGATGATCTGGTTGCGAGCGTCGGTCTCGGACAGGCCTGTGACCGCGGGCACCGCCACCGTCTGGGGGGCCGGCGGGCCGCTCAGCACCTGGTAGGCCACGAAGCCGACCACGCCGAGCGCGAGCACCACGGCCAGCGCGATCCCGATCACCTTGCCGGTGCTGCGCCGCGGCGGTTCGTCGTAGTAGTCGTCGTAGTCGTCCGCGGGCGGCGGGCCGCTGTGGCGGCCGTTGATCCGCCGCGTGGCGGCCGTGGCCGGGCTCGAGGCGATCATGGCCGTGCGCTCGTCGTCGCTCATCACGAGCGGCGCCATCGGGGCTTGCCCGTTGCGCACCCGGACGAGGTCGGAGCGCATCTCGGCGGCGGACTGGTAGCGGTTGAGCGGGTTCTTCGACAGCGCCTTGAGCACGACGGCGTCGAGCGAGGACGGGATGCTCGGGTTGAGCTCCGAGGGCCGCCGCGGCTCCTCCCGCACGTGCTGGTAGGCCACGGCCACCGGGGTGTCGCCGGTGAACGGCGGCTCGCCGGTGAGCAGCTCGAACAGCACGCAGCCCGCCGCGTACACGTCGGAGCGGGCGTCCACGGCCTCACCGCGGGCCTGCTCCGGCGACAGGTACTGGGCCGTGCCGATCACCGCGGCCGTCTGGGTGACGTTCTGGCCCTCGCCCAGCGCGCGGGCGATGCCGAAGTCCATCACCTTGACCGCGCCCGCGTTGTTGATCATGATGTTGGCGGGCTTGACGTCGCGGTGGATGATGTTGTGGCGGTGGCTGAAGTCGAGGGCGGCGCACACGTCGGCCATCACCTCGATGACCTGCCGCTGCGACAACGGACCCTGGGTCTTGACGATCTCGCGCAGCGTCTGCCCGTCGACGTACTCCATCACGATGTACGGCAGCGGACCGAACTCGCTCTCGACCTCGCCGGTGTCGTACACGGCGACGATCGCGGGGTGGTTGAGCGCCGCGGCGTTCTGGGCCTCGCGGCGGAAGCGCATCTGGAACTGGGGATCACGCGCCAGGTCGGCCCGGAGCACCTTCACGGCGACGTCGCGGCCCAGCCGCGTGTCGAGACCGCGATGCACCTCGGACATGCCGCCGTAACCGAGCACTTCGCCCAGTTCGTAGCGCTCGGACAACAGTCGGGGGGTGGTCATCGGTGCCGGTTCCTGGGAGTCATGGATGATTCGGACATCATGCCGGGCCGCGTCGCCCAGTGGGGTGGCCTGTCGGCCACCGCAGCGCCAGGCCGTCGGTTGGACGGGTTCACCGGACGCTCCCCGTGACGATCACCAGGGAGCGCAGCCCGCCGGGTACCGCCGAACTGGTCGGGATGCCCTCCCGACCCGCTACGGTACCGGGTCCGGCACCCTGCGGGGTCGGATCGACGCTTCCGATGGCCGGTAGCCCGCCACGGAACAGGAGCACGCCGACCGCGACGGCGGCGAGGGTGAGCAGCACGAACAGCACGAGCAACAGGGTGCGGCCGGACGACCTCGGCTGCAGCCGGAAGGACTGCGACGACGCGCGGTGCGCCGGCGCGGCCGGGGTGGCGTGCCGGGTGGCAGGGGCCGGCTGGGCCCGCGCGGGGCGCACCGGATCCGGTGCCGGCCTGCGGGTGGGCGCCGGTGCGGGCTGCGCGGCCTGCGGCACCGGCCGCGGCGGCGCGGGCCACGGCGGGCGAGGGGCCGGGCGCGCCGGGATCGGCGCCGACAGTGGCGCGGACGGCGGTGCCGACCGGGGAGCCGCCTTGGGCACGGCCTTCGCGGCCGCCCGTACGGGGGTGGCCGGCGTGCGCGGCGGGCTGATGGTGCCGGTCACGGCGCCCACCGGCGGCAGCGGTTCGCCCCGGCGCACCGCGGCCACGGCGAGCGCGAACTCGCCCCCGGTGGAGTAGCGCTGCGCGGGGTCCTTCACGAGCGCGGCTTCGATCAGCTCGCGGGCGCCCGCCGGGACGCTCGCAGGCAGCGGCGGTGGCTCCTCCCTGACCTGCATCATCGCCACCGCCACCGCGCTGTCTGCGCGGAACGGGCGGTGGCCGGCCAGGCACTCGTACCCGACGATCCCCAGCGAGTAGACGTCGCTCGCCGGGCCGGCCTCCGCGCCGCTCGCCTGCTCGGGGGCGATGTAGTGGGCGGTGCCCATCACCATGCCCGAACGCGTGACCGGAACGGCGTCGGCGGCCTTCGCGATGCCGAAGTCGGTGAGCTTCACGACCCCGTCGGTGCGCACCAGGATGTTGCCGGGCTTCACGTCGCGGTGCACGAACCCGCGCTCGTGCGCCGCCTGCAGCGCCCACGCCGCGTCCTCGATCATCCGCAGCGTCTCGTCGGTGTCGATCGGGCCGCGGGAGATCAGCGTGGACAGCGGCTCGCCGCGCACCAGCTCCATCACCAGGTACGCCGTGCGCCTGCCGTTGGGGCCCTCGTCCTCGCCGTAGTCGTGCACGGCCGCGATGCCCGGGTTGTCGAGGGAGGCGACCGTGCGCGCCTCGATGCGGAACCGGTGCAGGAACTCCGGGTCGTCGCCCAGCTCCGGGCGCAGCACCTTGACCGCGACGCCCCGGCCCAGCCGGGTGTCCGAGGCCTCCCAGACCTCGCCCATGCCGCCGACGGCGATCCGCCGCTCGAGCAGGTAGCGGTCGTCGATCTTCTGGCCCGCAGCGAGGACGGTCACCGGTCGGTCCCCAACCCTGCGCGGATGACGGCGCGGCCGATCGGTGCCGCGACGGTGCCACCGGTGGCCGCAAGGTTGCTGCGGTCACCGCCGGACTCCACCAGGACCGCCACCGCGATCTGCGGGTCGTCGGCCGGCGCGAACGCGACGTACCAGACGTGCGGGGCCACCGCCTGCGGGTTGGCCCCGTGCTCGGCGGTGCCGGTCTTCGCCGCGATCTGCACGCCGGTGATCTTCCCGCTGCCCGAGTAGCTGTTCTCGTTGTTGACCATCATCTCGGTGAGCGTGCGCGCCACCGACGAGTCGACCGCCTGCCCGAGCCGGTCCGGCTCGGTGGTCTCGACCGGGGTGAGGTCCTGGCTCTGGATCTGGCTGATCAGGTGCGGTTGCATCACCACGCCGCCGTTGGCGATGGCGGCCACGACCATGGCGTTCTGCAGCGGCGTGAGCGCGACGTCACGCTGCCCGATGCTGGACTGCTGCAGGGCCGCGGTGTCCGGGATGTCGCCGATCGTGGAGGTGGCCACCGGCATCGGCACCTGCAGGTCGGTGGTGCCGATGCCGAACCGCTCGGCCTGGGTGCGCAACGCCTCCTCGCCGAGCTCGGCGGACAGCTGCGCGAACGCCGTGTTGCAGGAACGCTGCAGCGCGTCGCGCAGGCTGGCGGTCTCGCCGGTGCCGCAGGCGTTGCCGTTGAAGTTCTGCAGCTGTGTGTTCGTGCCCTGCAGGGTGATGGCCGACGCCGCCGTGAACTGGCTGTCGGGCGTGTACCGGCCGCTCGACAGCGCCGCCGCCACGTCGATGAGCTTGAACGTCGACCCGGGCGGATACGTCTCCGAGATCGCCCGGTTCGGCAGCACCGGCGGGTCGGCCTCGTTGAACCGCTGCCACGCCGACATCCGCTCGTCCGCGTCGTGGCTCGCGAGCTCGTTGGGGTCGAACGACGGCGTGGACACCATCGCGAGGATCTCACCGGTCTTCGGGCGCAGCGCCACGACCGCCCCGGTGTAGCCGCGGTCCGTCAGCTGGTCGTAAGCGGCGCGCTGCACGTCGGGGTCGAGGGTCAGCACCACGTTGCCGCCGCTCGGGTCGCGGCCGGTGATGAGGTCGGAGAGGCGGCGCGCGAAGAGCCGGTCGTCGCTGCCGTTGAGCACCTCGTCCGCGGCCCGCTCGACGCCGCTGGAGCTGTAGGTGATCGAGTAGTAGCCGGTGACCGGGGCGTACACCGGGCCGTCGGAGTACTGGCGCAGGTAGCGCAGCCGATCGTCGGTCTCGGTGCTGCTGGCGAGGATCTGGCCCTCCGCGCTGATCTGGCCGCGCTTGCGCGAGTACTCGGCCAGCAGCACCCGCTGGTTGCGCGGATCGCTGCGGTAGTCACCCGCCTGCACCACCTGAACGTAGGTGAGGTTGCCCATGAGCAGAAGGACCATGACCATCACTGCGATCGCCACACGGCGCACCGGGGTGTTCACGACGGCCGCTCCACCAGCTCGGTGCCCGCCTCGGCGATCGGGGGCAGCGGGGCGGCGGGCCGCCGCGGCAGCGGGGCCCGCGCGGCGTTGGAGATGCGCAGCAGCATTGCGACGAGCGCGTAGTTGGCGACGAGCGACGACCCGCCGTAGGACAGGAACGGCAGCGTGAGCCCGGTCAGCGGGATGAGCTTCGAGGCCCCGCCGATGACGATGAAGACCTGCAGCGCCAGCGTGAACGCCAGGCCGGTGGCGAGCAGCTTGCCGAAGCTGTCGCGCACGGCCAGCGAGCTGCGCAGCCCGCGCGTGATCAGCACCAGGTAGACGATGAGGATCGCCGCGAGCCCGATCAGGCCGAGCTCCTCACCGAGAGAGGACAGCATGAAGTCGCTCTCGGCGTACGGCACGAGGTCGGGGCGACCCGCACCGAGCCCGGTGCCGCCGACACCGCCCGTGCCGAGCCCGAACAGGGCCTGCGCGATCTGGAACCCGGTGTTGTCGAAGTCGGAGAACGGGTCGAGCCACACCTGCACGCGCACCCGCACGTGGCCGAACAGCTGGTAGGCCACCAGGCAGCCGCCGAGGAAGAACGAGAGCCCGATGAGCAGCCACGACACCCGCTCGGTCGCGACGTAGAGCAGCACCAGCACGATGCCGAAGAACAGCAGCGACGTGCCGAGGTCGCGCTCCAGCACGAGGACGCCGACCGAGAGCCCCCACGCCACGACGAGCGGGGCGAGGTCCCGGGCCCGCGGCAGCTCCATGCCCAGGAACCGCCTGCCCGCGGTGCTGAACAGCTCACGCTTCTGCACCAGGAAGGCCGCGAAGAACACGATCAGCAGGATCTTGGCGAACTCGCCGGGCTGGATGCCCACCCCGCCGATGCGGATCCACAGCTTGGCCCCGTTGACCTCCGAGATCGACGATGGCAGCAGGCCGGGCAGAGCGAGCAGCACCAGGCCGGTGAACCCGGCCGTGTAGGCGTACCGGGCGATCGTGCGGTGATCGCGCACCACCCACATCACCGCGACGAACAGGGCGACGCCGATCGCCGTCCACGCGACCTGCCGCGAGACCAGCTCCACCGGCGCGTCCCGGCCGGCCGCGAGCGCCCGCTCCACCCTGGCCAGGTCCAGCCGGTGGATCATCACCAGCCCCAGCCCGTTCAACAACGCCACGCAGGGCAGGATCAGCGGGTCGGCGTACGGCGCGAACCGGCGCACCGCGAGGTGCGCCACCGAGAAGAGCGCGAGGTAGGCCAGGCCCACCCACAGCAGCGCCTGCGTGAGCTCCTGCTCCTGGTTGGCCTCCACCAGCGCCAGCGCACTCGTCACCAGCACCGCGGCGAACGCGAGCAGCACGAGCTCGATCCCCCGGCCGGTGGGCAGCGGCGCGGGACTGGGCGGTGGCGAGCCGGTGCGGGGCGCGGGGATGCTCATCGGCCGCCCCTGAAGGCGCGCGGGCGGTGCCCGCGACGCTGACGCTCGCTCATTCAGCTCACCGACCGGCAGTTGGTCCCAGGCTCGGGCACAGGCGTGGGCAGCGGGGTCGTGTCGACCGGAGGCTGCTGCTGCTGCACGTTGGGATCGACGTTCGGATCGGGATTCGGTTGCTCCGGCGGTACCGGTTCGACCGGCTGGGGCGGCTGCGGCGGCTCCGGCGGCGGGCAGGGCTCCAGCATCCCGTCGCGCAGCCGGTCGACCGTGGCGCGGGCGCCCGCGATCCCGTCGGCGAGGATGCCGCCGCGCACCTGGCTGCGGTCGGCCTCCGGCAGGTCCGTCAACGCGATGTCGGTGCGCTCGGCCACCGAGTACAGCTGGAACCCCAGCACGTCACCGTGCACGCCCTGGAAGATCGCGACCTGCTCGCCGTCGGCACCGACGAAGTACTGCTGCATGACCCACATGCGCGCGAGGAAACCGCCCCCGACCAGCACCGCGAGCACCGCGACGATCGCGATCGCCACCTTGGGCGCCGTGCGGCGGCGGGCGGCAGGCGCGGCCTGCTGCGGCACGATCCGCTGCGGCGCCGTGCGGGTCATCGTGGTGGCCGACGCCCTGGCGGCCGCCGAGTCCGGCGGCGGCCCGTCCTCCGAACCGTCGCCGACCGAACCGCCCACGATCGGCGCGTCCTCACCGAAGTCGATGTCCACGACGTCGGCCACGATGCACGTGATGTTGTCCGGGCCACCGCCGCGCAAGGCCAGCTCGATCATCCGGTCCGCGCACTCCCGCGGATCCCGGTAGGCCTGCAACGTCTCGGCGAGGGTCTCGTCGCTCACCACACCCGACAACCCGTCGGAGCACAGCAGGTACCGGTCACCCGCCCGCGCCTCCCGGATAGTCAGCGACGGGTCCACCTCCTGGCCCGTGATCGCGCGCAGCAGCAGCGAGCGCTGCGGGTGGGTGTGCGCCTCCTCCTCGGTGATCCGGCCCTCGTCGATCAGCGACTGGACGAACGTGTCGTCCTTCGTGATCTGCGTCAGCACCCGATCGCGCAGCTGGTAGGCGCGGGAGTCTCCGATGTGCACCAGACCCAGCCGGTTGCCCGCGAACAGGATCGCCGTGAGCGTGGTGCCCATGCCCTCGAGATCCGGCGCGTCCGCGACGTGCCGTGTGATCGCCGCGTTGCCCTCCACCGTGGCGTCGCGCAGCTCGGCGAGCAGGTCGTCACCCGGGTCGTCCTCGTCCAACGGTGCCAGCGCCGCGATCACCAGCGACGACGCCACCTCACCCGCTGCGTGGCCACCCATCCCGTCGGCGAGCGCGAGCAGCCGGGGACCGGCGTACACGGCGTCCTGGTTGTTCTGCCGGACGAGCCCGCGGTCGCTGCGGGCGGAGTAGCGCAGGACCAGAGTCATCTCAGCGCTCCGACACTACGTTCAGGGCAGATCAGCCGGCGCGACCGGCCCGGGCGACGAGCGCCGCGGACACGGCGGTGGAACAAACGCCGGCTCATGATCGAAGCTCGATCACCGTCTTGCCGATGCGGACAGGGACACCCGGGGGAACCCGGGTCGGCCCGGTGACCTTAGCCCGGTCGAGGTACGTGCCGTTGGTCGACCCGAGATCCTCGACGTACCACTCGTCTCCCTGCATCGAAATACGGGCGTGACGGGTGGATGCGTAGTCGTCGTCCAGCACGAGCGTGGAGTCGTCGGCCCGGCCGATCAGGATCGGCCGGGAGTCCAACGTGATGCGCGTGCCCGCCAGGGCGCCTGCCGTGACGATGAGCTGGCGCGGCGTCCGGCCACGGCTCCTGCGGGCCGTGGACCGCCCACCGGGCACCAGGGCGCGCAGCCCGGACGCGGCGTAGAGATCAGAGCGCACCACGCGGAGCGCGACCAGCACGAACAGCCAGAGGAGGGCGAGGAAACCCGCCCTGGTCAGCTGCAGCACCAACTCCGGCACGCGCCGCGAACTCCGTTCTCTCCGTCGTCATCCCCACATGGCCCCCCGGCCCCCTCGCCCCCTCGCGCTCGGCCCTACTGCGTGCGGAAGACGAGGCTCGAGTGGCCGACCCGGATCACGTCGCCGTCGTTGAGCTGCCAGGTCTGCACCGGGTTGCCGTTGACGGTGGTGCCGTTCGTGGAACCCAGGTCCGTCAGCGTGGCGGTGTGACCATCCCAGTTGATCTCCAGGTGGCGGCGCGACACGCCGGTGTCCGGGAGACGGAACGACGAATCCTGCCCGCGCCCGATCACGTGGCTGCCCTGCGTCAGGTCGTACGTGCGGCCCGAACCGTCGTCCAGCGACAGCGATGCCGACAGCTGCTGCTGGTAGCCGCCGTAGCCACCCTGCTGGCCGCCGTAGCCCTGGTCGTACCCGCCGTCGTAGCCCTGCTCGTACTGCTGCGGGTAGCCGCCGCCCTGCTGCTGGCCGTAGCCCTGCTCGTAACCGGCGCCGCCCGGGGCGTAACCCGGCTGCTGGCCGCCGTAACCGCCACCCGGCTGCGCGTAGCCCTGAGGCTGCCCGTAGCCCTGGTCGTAGCCGCCGCCCTGCTGGCCGCCGTAGCCACCGCCGGGCTGCTGGCCGCCGTAGCCCTGGTCGTAGCCGCCGCCCTGCTGGCCGCCGTAACCGCCGCCCGGCTGCCCGCCGTAACCGCCCTGCTGGCCGCCGTAGCCGCCACCCTGCTGCTGGCCGCCGTAACCCTGGTCGTACCCGCCCTGCTGGCCGTAGCCACCCTGCTGCGGGTACCCGCCCGGCTGCTGGCCGTAGCCCGGCTGCTGGCCCTGGTCGGCCTGGTCGTACCCCCCTTGGCGCTGGTCGTAGGCCGGCGGGGCATAGGTCTGCTGCCCGTATCCGCCGGGGGCACCACGGTCGTATCCGTACTGCCCGTTCTCCTCGGGGTGGCCCGGTTGCTGGCTCATGGGTGCTTCTCCTGCGTCGCGTGCTCGGATGGCGTCCCGGCGGGAAGCGTCGGGGTCCACGGTCGAGCGGGTGCGGAACTGTCCCGTGTGCAGCGCATCGGAGCGCTCCAGGAAGACTACGACCTCGCCGTAGGTGTCCCATCCCTGGTCGGCGAGTTGCTCGGTGACAGAGCCGGACAGCGAGTTCACGATCTCCGCTCTGTCACCCCCCATGCGAGCGAGATCGGTGGGGCTGAGCAGCACCGTGAACCGGTTGGGCGCCAGCAGGCGCCCTCCCGCGAGCTCCTCGATCCGGCCTTCGGCTTCCCTCAACAACGCCTGCACAACTTCCTGGGGAACGACGCTGCCGCCGAAGACCCGCGCGAAGGCATCGCCCACCAGTCCCTGGAGACGGCGTTCGAACCTGTCGACGCGGCCCAACCGATCTTCCTCCGTTCGCATCGGCGTGTTGCTGGCAGTACCGATCGTATCTGTGCTAGTCGCCCCTCCGCCGCCCCCCGACCACGCCCCGCCCGAAACCCCCTCCCACCCCCGTGCTAACTTCCTCTTCGCCAGGGCGAGTGGCGGAATGGCAGACGCGCACGGTTCAGGTCCGTGTGTCCGAAAGGACGTGAGGGTTCAACTCCCTCCTCGCCCACCGGGTACCCGTGTTCGCGGGGCGCGCTCACCTCTCAGTGGGCATCGGAGTTGTTCTGGGG
Organism: Pseudonocardia zijingensis; assembly: GCF_042657305.1. NCBI lineage: Bacteria > Bacillati > Actinomycetota > Actinomycetes > Pseudonocardiales > Pseudonocardiaceae > Pseudonocardia > Pseudonocardia zijingensis. The sequence continues at coordinate 76,908 of NZ_JBHSKO010000003.1, forward strand.
GGCCCAGCCCCCCAGACCCCCAGCCGGGGGGCTTCGCCCCCGGACCCCCATCTCCATGGGTCGCCTTTCGATCGCACCCTCCCGTTCCGGGTCGGGCCTCCGGTGGCACCTTCCCGTTCCGGGACAGGACCTTCGTGGCGCCTTCCTTCCTCCGGTGGGCGCCTTCGGCTGGGCCTCGGCGGGCCTATCCTCCCTCCCCTCCTGCTCCTCGTCCGCTGCGGCGTATGGATCTCCGTCATCCGATCATGGGGCTGTCGTCCGGTCCAGCACACGACCGTGGGTAACCGGTGAGCGGTCGGGGGAACCTGACCACCGCCGGTCGGGTGGCACCCGATCGGGGTGGGGCGGGGCGGGCTTGATCAGCGGTTTGGCGCGTTCCCGGGTCGATTTCACCCGATTTCGTGCCGAAGCACTGATCATGCGTGCTTCGACCGCCTCCCGGGTGCCGCGCGCCAACCGGCAGGTCCCGGCCTGCCCGGTCCCGCCGGATCAGCGGCGGATCGCGGGGCGGTCCGGGTGGTCGGACAGCACCACCAGGTCCGCCTCCTCCTCGGGGAAGCGTTCCTCGTCGTAGCGGGAGTAGGCGGGCAGCGTCCACCGCTCGGCGGGCGGGAGGGTGCGAGCGAGCGCGGCGCCGCTCATCCGCAGGTGCACCGCCAGGTCGAAGGGGAGGCCGCGGCCCAGTAGCAGCGCACCCGCGACCACCACCACACCGGCGTCCCCGATGTCGACGTACCCGCCGCGGTGGGCGCGGTCGGCCGCCGCGTCCCACAGCCGGGGCAGGACCCGGCCCGAACCCGCGGGGCCTGCCGGGTCGAGCACCTCGCGGCGCAGCCCGCCGGCGTCGATCCAGCCGTCGAGGAACTCGTCGGGGTCCTCGCGGCCGAACTCCAGGCGCACCGACGCCGGGCGCAGGAAGTCGCCCGCGCTCACCACCACGGCCATGCGGCCCCGGGTGCGCAGCACCTCGGCCACCTGCTCGGCCAGCGCGAGGGGGCGCGTCGCCTGCGGCCCGTCGAGCGCCACGCGCACGCGCCCGGCCCGGGCATCGACCAGCTCCGCGACCTCGTCGACGAGACGGTCCGGTGTGACGGGAGTGACCTGCACGTGCCTACTGCCGGTACCCCTCGACGACGTCGGCGGAGCGCTCCTGCGCCGCGTCCGGGTCGAGCCCGGCGCGCCGCCGCGCGTCCCGCTGCCGCAGGAGGTCCCAGTAGCGGTCCAGCTGGACGCCCAGCTCGGCCAGCCGCTGCTGCTCCGCCGCCGACAGCGCCTGGCCGACGTGGGCCCGTTCGAGGCGGTGCTCCTCGGCCACCAGCTCGTCGATGCGGCGGTGCAGCTCCTCGTCGTCCATCAGGATCCCCGTCCGATCTGTGTGCCGTCGCTGCATGTTGTACCCGAGTCGCGGGCTTCAACCGCTCCTCGTGTGAGATCGACCGCTCGCCGCCTCAGTAGCGGAGGGTGGCGAGGTCGTCGAGCACCCGGAGCACCTCCGCCTCGCCGGCGTCGGGCAGCCCGAGGAGCACCCGGTCGACACCGGCGGCGGCGTACGCGTCGAGCACCGCCCGGTCCGCCTCGGCGCCGAACACCGTGACGTCGAGGTGCCCGCGTCCCGCATCGGAGGCGCGCTCGCGGAGCTCCGCGATGCGCGCGGCGAGGGCGTCCACGTCCTGTCCGGGGCCGCCGCGCGGCATCCACCCGTCGCCGTGGGACAGCACGCGGTCCAGGACGGTCGGTCCCTCGCCGCCGATCAGGACCGGCGGGGTGCGGACCGGCTTGGGCCACGACCAGATCGGGTCGAAGTCGACGAACTCGCCGTGGAACTCGGCCTCGTCCTGCGTCCAGATCGCCCGCATGGCCGCGATGTGCTCCAGCATCCGGCGGGTCCGGGTGCGCGGGTCGACGCCGTGGTTGGCCATCTCCTCGCGGTTCCAGCCCGGCCCGACGCCGAGCTCGAACCGGCCGCCCGCGATCCGGTCGAGGCTGGCGACCGTCTTGGCCAGGCCGATCGGGTGGTGCTGGAGCACCAGCGACACGGCCGTGCCGAGCGCGATCCGCTCGGTGACCACGGCCATCGCGGCGAGCGCGACGAACGGGTCGTACGTGTGCGAGTAGCGCCGGGGCAGCTCGGAGCCGCCCGACCACGGCGACTCCCGGCTCGTCGGGATGTGGGTGTGCTCGGTGAGGAACAGCCCGTCGAAGCCGCGTTCCTCGGTGGCCCGGGCGAGCGTGGGGCCGTCGATGGCGTAGTCGGTCAAGAAGATCATGACGGCGTGCTGCACGTGATCAGCGTGCCACGGTGCGGGCGTGGCGCCACCGGCAGCGCTACCTTCCGGTGCATGCAGCGACGCTCCGAACCACCGTTCCGCGCCGACCACGTCGGGAGCCTGCTGCGCCCGCCCGCGCTGCTCGAAGCGAGGCAGCGGCATGCGGAGGGCGCGCTGGACGACGCCGGCCTGCGCGCGGCCGAGGACACCGCCATCCGCGACGCGGTCGCGATGCAGGAGGAGATCGGGCTCCAGTCGGCCACCGACGGCGAGTTCCGCCGCACGTCGTGGCACATGGACTTCATCTACCAGCTCGGCGGCATCGCGAAGACCGATGAGCAGATCCGGGTCAGCATGCACAACGAGCAGGGTGAGAACGCGTTCACCGCCGCGGGGCTGGCCATCCGCGAGAAGGTCCGGCTCGACCGCCCGATCTTCGCCGAGGCGTTCCGGTTCCTCTCCTCGCTCACCACGAGCGCCACGCCGAAGCTCACGATCCCGTCGCCGAGCATGGTCCACTACCGCGGGGGCACCGCGGCCGTGGACCGCAGCGTCTACCCGGACATCGAGGAGTTCTGGAGCGACCTGTCCGCCGCCTACGCGGCGCAGGTCCGCGCCATGGCCGACCTGGGCTGCCGCTACCTGCAGCTCGACGACACGAGCCTCGCCTACCTCAACGACCCGGCGCAGCGCGCCAGGATCGCCGAGCGGGGCGAGGACGCCGAGCACGCCCACCTGCGCTACATCAAGCAGATCAACGCCGCCGTCGCCGACCGGCCGGAGGGCATGCGGATCACCACGCACATGTGCCGGGGCAACTACCGCTCGTCGTGGGCCGCCGAGGGCGGCTACGACTTCGTGGCCGAGGCGCTGTTCGGCGAGCTCGACGTCGACGGGTTCTTCTGCGAGTTCGACGACGAGCGCTCCGGCGGGTTCGCGCCGCTGCGGTTCGTGCCGCCCGGCAAGCAGGTGGTGCTCGGGCTGGTCACCACCAAGACCGGCCGCCTCGAGGACCCCGACGACCTCAAGCGCCGCATCGACGAGGCGGCGAAGTACGTGCCGCTCGAGCAGCTGTGCCTGTCGCCGCAGTGCGGGTTCTCCTCCACCGTGGAGGGCAACGCGCTCACCGTGGAGGAGCAGATCGCGAAGCTGCGGCTCGTGGTGCAGGTGGCGGAGGACGTCTGGGGCTGACGTGTCCGACGGGCCGCCGGGCTGGGACGCGCCGTTGTACGGCCGGGTGCTCGACCTCGCGGGCGTGGGCGCAGGCACCTCCGTCCTCGATCTCGGGTGCGGGGCCGGGTCGTTCTCCGCGGCGGCGGTCGCGCGCGGGGCGAGGGTGGTCGGGATCGACGGCGACCCGTCCGCGGTGGCCGCGGCGGCTGCCGCGGTCCCCGGTGCCGCGTTCCACCGCGGCGACGCCCACGACCCGCCGCCGGGGCCGTTCGACGTGGTCGCGGCCGTGCAGCTGCTGCAGCACGTCGCCAACCCGCTCGCCGTGCTGCGCGCGGCGGCCCGGGTGGGAGCGCTCGTCGCGGTGACCACGTGGGGGCCGGAGGAGACCTGCGACGTTCGCGCCTTCGGTGAGGCCCTCGCCCCGTGGCTCCCGCCCCGCCGCCCGCAGTCCGGACCGCCGCCGCTCACCGACCCGGCGCGGCTGCGCAAGGTGGTCGGCCTCGCCGGGCTGGCGGTCGTGGCCGAGGAGGACGTCGACTGCCCGTTCACCTACGCCGACGAGGACGCGCTGGTGCAGCCGCTCCTCGTGTCCGGGCTGGGCCGGGCGGCGGCCGCGCGTGCCGGGCCGGGTGCGGTGCGGCGGGCGGTGCTGGCCCGCCTCGAGGGTCACCGGACACCTACCGGTGGCTACGTCCTGCGGAACCGCTTCCGGGTGCTGGTGGGCCGCCCGGGAGGTGGGTTACCGGCCAGTAGCATGCGGGTATGACGGAGACGAGCTGGGTCGGCCCGACGATGCGCAAGACCGTGCCGTGGGTCGACGCGGCCGGCATCGAGTTCGTCGAGGTCACCCCGGGACGGGCGGTGCTGCGGCTGCCCGACGATCCCGGGTTGCGCAACCACGTCGGCGGCCCGCACGCCGCGATGATCTTCGGTCTGGGTGAGACGGCCACCGGCGCCGTCACGCTGGCCTCCTTCGCGGCCACGATGGAGCGGGCCACGCCGTTGCCCGTGCGGTCGGAGATCGCCTACCAGCGCGTCGCCCGTGGTCCACTCACCGCGGTGGCGGTGCTCGCCCGCTCGGCCACCGAGGTGCTCGCCGAGCTCGAGGCGGGTGCCCGCCCCGAGTTCGGCGTCGACGTCACCGTCACCGACGGCGAGGATCGCGACACCACCCGCATGACCGTCGTGTGGACGCTGCGCCCGAACCGCTGACCCGGCTACGGTCCTGCAGGTGCAGGTGGTCATCGCAGGAGCACACGGGAAGATCGGGTTGCGGCTGGCGGCCGCGCTGGCGGGCCGCGGGGACGTGGTCACCGGGGTGGTGCGCAACCCCGACCACGGCCCGGACCTCGAGCGGGCCGGGGTCACGCCCGCCGTGCTCGACCTGGAGAGCGCACGCGCCGACGAGCTCGCCGCCGTGCTGGAGGGCGCCGACGCCGTGGTGTTCGCGGCGGGGGCCGGGCCGGGCAGCGGGGTGGCGCGCAAGGACACCGTCGACCGGGCGGCGGCCGTGCTGCTCGCCGACGCGGCGCGCATCGCGGGCGTGCGCCGCTACCTGCTGGTGTCCTCGCCCGGTGTCGACGACCCGCCCGCGCCCGACCGCGGTGAGGTCTGGGCGGCCTACGTCGCGGCGAAGAAGGCCGCCGAGGAGGCGATCCGCGCCGCGGACCACCTCGACTGGACGATCCTGCGCCCCGGCTCGCTCACCGACGACCCGGGCACCGGACGGGTGCTGCTCGCCCAGCCGCCGGTGCCGCTCGGCAAGGTGACCCGCGACGACACGGCCGCCGTGCTCGTCGCTCTCCTGGACGCGCCGGGCAGCGCGGGCCGGGTGCTGGAACTGCGCGAGGGAGATGCCGACGTGGTCGAGTCCGTGGCGAAGGTGTCGTGATGGCCGACGTGGACGTGATCGTCCTGGGTGGGGGGCCGGCCGGGGAGAACGTCGCCGACTACGCCGTCAAGGCCGGGCTCTCGGCGCTGGTCGTGGAGTCGGAGCTGCTGGGCGGGGAGTGCTCGTTCTGGGCGTGCATCCCGTCGAAGACGCTGCTGCGCACCGGGCACGCGGTGGCCGCGGTGCGCCGGCTGCCCGGCACCACGGCCGAGTTCGACCCGGCGGCGGTGCTCGCCCGCCGCGACGAGTTCACCCATGACTGGGACGACGAGAGCCAGGTGCAGTGGGCCACCGGCGCCGGGATCCGCGTGGTGCGCGGGCGGGGCAGGCTCGTCGGGGAGCGCACGGTGGAGGTCGACGGGCCGGACGGCCCGGAGACGCTGGTGGCGAACCGGGCGGTCGTGGTGTGCACGGGCAGCGTGCCGGTGCGGCCGCCCGTGCCCGGCCTCGACGAGGTGCGCATCTGGGGCTCGCGGGAGGCCACGTCCGCCAAGGAGGTGCCGCCGCGGCTGGGTGTGCTCGGCGGTGGGGTCGTCGGGTGCGAGATGGCGCAGGCGTTCCGGCGGCTCGGGTCCGAGGTGGTGCTCCTGCAGCGGGGCCCGCGCCTGCTGCCGTCGACGGAGCCGTTCGCCGGTGAGCGGGTGGCGGCGGGGTTGCGGGCCGAGGGCGTGGACGTCCGGCTGGAGCACGCGCTCGATTCGGTGGCGCCGGCTCCGGACGACCGGATCGAGCTGCGCACCGCCGACGGCACGGTCGTCGTCGACGAGCTGCTGGTGGCCACCGGGCGCAGGCCGGGCACCGCGTCGATCGGTGTGGAGGTGGTGGGCCTCCAACCGGGGCAGCCGCTGCGGGTCGACGACACGGGGCTGGTCGAGGGCGTCGAGGGGCAGTGGCTGTACGCGGCGGGTGACGTCACCGGCCGGGCGCCGCTCACGCACCAGGGCAAGTACGCGGGCCGGATCGTGGGGGCGGCGATCGGCGCCCGGGCGGGCGGGGCGCAGCTGGACACCCGGCCGTGGGGCGAACACGCCACCACCGCCGACCACGTCGCCGTGCCGCAGGTGGTGTTCACCGATCCCGAGGTGGCCGCGGTGGGGCGCACCGAGGCGCAGGCGCGCGCCGCGGGGATCGACGTCCGGGTGGTCGACATCCCGATCGCCGTGGCCGGGTCGTCCCTGCAGGCCGACGATTACGACGGTGCGGCGCGGATGGTCGTCGACACCGCGCGCGGGGTTCTCGTCGGGGTGACATTCGTGGGTCAGGACGTGGCCGAGATGATCCACGCCGCCACCGTGGCGGTGGTGGGGGAGGTGCCGGTGGACCGGTTGTGGCACGCCGTGCCCGCCTTCCCCACGATGAGCGAGGTGTGGCTGCGCCTGCTGGAGGCGTACCGGGCCTGAGCGGGGCCGGTCAGGCCGACTGGGACAGCGCCGCGGCGATGCCGAGCGTGGCGGCCATGACCGCCACCTCGACACCCGCCCAGCGCAGCACCGGTGTGCGACCTGCCGCGAGCCTGCGCCGGGCGAGTCCGCCGAGCGCGCCGAGCAGCACGAGGCAGGCGATCTTGGCGAGCACGAGCACGCCGTAGCGGGTGGTGAGGACCGCGTCCAGGGTGCCGAGCCGCACCACGGCCGTGAGCAGCCCGGTGAGCGTGACGGCGCCGAGGCACCAGCCGGCGAGGCGGGAGAACCTCGGCAGGACGGGGTCGAGGAGGGCGCGGTGGCACGCCACGAAGGCGAGCATGGCCGCCAGCCCGCCGACCCAGAGCGCGGCCCCCGCCACGTGCACCCCGATCGACATGATCGCGAGCTGGTGGTCGGGATGGGTGCCCGCGTGCCCGGTGACCGCCGGGGTGACGAGCCCCAGCAGCGCGACGATCAGCGGGACGCGGGCCTGCACCAGTGCGCGGTCGCGCATCCGGACGACCGCGCAGGCCAGGAGCGCCGCGGTGCAGACGGCGGTGAGCAGCAACCCGCGCCCGCCCGCGAGCTGGGTGACGAAGCTGCCGATCTCGCCTGCGGCGATCGTGCCGAGCGGCCTGCCGAACGCGTCGGCGGTGCGGAACATGACGGCCAGGAGCACGAGCACGAACCAGATGCCCGCAAGCGCGACGAGCGCGCGGTCGGCGGTGTCCCGCACGCGCGAGAGCGTGCGCAGCGCCGAGCCGGGCAGGTGCCGGGCGGCGGGCAGGAGCAGGGCCAGCAGGCTGAGCCCGACGCACCCGACGCCCACCGCGTCCATCCCGGAGCGGGTGACGGTGGTGCCGACCAGCACCGGGAGCGTGGTGCTCGCGAGCGCGCCGGTGAGCAGCGTCGCCGCGAGCGCGGCACCGACCGCGAGGCCGGCCCACCCGACCGGTCGCAACCGGTCGAGTGGGCGCGGGCCCACGGTCGGCGAGGTCATCCGCGGCCCAGCCGCAGCGCGGCGGTGACCCCACCGCCGACGAGCACGACGGCGCCGACGATCCACGGCCAGACCGGGGCGCCCCCGTCACCGCCACCGTCGCTGCCCGCGGACGGAGCCGCAGCCGCGGGTGCGGGCGTGGCCTGGGCCTGCGGTGCCGGTTCGGTGGACGGTGCGGCGGCGCCGGGACCGGGCGCGGTGAGGGTGAAGGCGACCTCGCCGACGATCGGGTGGCCGTCGGCCGACACGACGCGGTAGCCGATCCGGTACGTGCCGGCCGGGCCGAGCGGCTGCACCCCGACTCTGACGGACGAGCCCTCGATCGTGACGTCCCCGCTCTGGTACTCGACCTGGTCCGGGCCCACCACGGTGACCTCGCTGAAGCCGGGCGTGGGGTCCTCGTTGAAGGTCAGGGTGATGCGCTCCGGGGCGCTGTCGAGGCTCGCCCCGTCGGCGGGGTCACTGCTCTCCAGCCGGGAGTGCGCGAGCGCGGGGGTGGCCCCGAGCAGCAGGGCGAGTGCGGCCAGGAGGCCGACGGCGAGGGCGCGCAGGAGCCGGTGGGTGGGGGGTGGCATGGGTGTTCTCCGGTGGTGTTCGAGGCGTGCGGACGTGGTCAGCACGTCACCGGAGGGCCACGCCGGGCGTGGGCCACGACGAAGGCGCGGGCGAGCCGGGCGGGCACCGCGGGCCCCGGCACCGCGAGCACGGGCAGCGGGCGGTCGGCCGGGGGCGGCGTGACGCGGCGCGGCAGCACCCGCCGCAGCGCCGCCGCCAGAGCCTCGACGCCCCGGTCGGCGTGGCGCAGCGCGTACGCCGTGACGAGGGTGGCTGCCGCGTGCGTCGCGAGCATCGACGGCCCGGGGTGCGACGGGTGCACCAGCTCGAGCGTGCTGTGCAGGACGAACTGCCCGACCGCGAGCACGGCCACCGTGGCCACCGGGCCCCGGCACCGGCTCGCGGTGCCCGTGAACGCCCAGGCGAGCAGGGGCAGCCCGGGGACCAGTGCCGCCAGCTCGGGGACCTCGCCCCCGCCCGCCGCGTGCCCGACGGCCGCGAGCAGCGCGCTCAACCCGGCCAGGACGGCACCCCGGAACACACCACCGCCCGGACCGCTCGTCACGGGGACCGACGGTAGCCGCCGTGCGCGGATCCGGGCCGGGTCGCCCGTACGGCTGATGCCGCCGCGCGTCCGGCTGCGCCGGACGGCCGCCGCCCCGGCGGGGACGTGCTGCCTACGCCCGCACGCCGAGGTGCTGGAGCAGCGTGATCTCGATCCGGTCGAGCTCGGCGCCGATGGAGCGGTAGGCGGTGCGGCGACGCGGGCCGGGCATCTGCTCGGCGGCGCGCACCGCGACGGCCAGGTCGGCGAGGCGGGGCCGGGTGTCGATCGCGAAGCGGTGGGCCGCATCGGTGCGGCGCTCGTCGCCGGACTCGAGCTGGTCGAGCGCTGCCGCGATCCGCGAGAGGCGGGCGTGCAGCGCACCGCCCGGCCCGGCGTAGGCGGCCAGCTCGCCGGGTTCCACACCCAGGCGGGCCGCCCGGTAGGCGTCCCAGCGTTCTCTCGCCACGCCCGCGGCGGCGAGGGCGTACGGCGCGAGCAGCGGCGCGACGGCCTTGCCGATGCCGATCATCCGTTTGGCCCGGGCCGCGGTGAGCGGCTTGCGGGCGCGAGCGTCAGCCGCGGCGGCGTCCGCGACCGGGGTGGCGTCGCCCTCGGGGGGCGTCGACCGGCGTCGCCGCAGGCCCATCCGCTCGTCCTCCTCGTACGGTGATCGGGGACCTGAGCTTAGTGCCGGGCACGTCGCCCGCGCTGGCTCGGCACCGGCGCGTCCCGATGCGGTGAGTCGCGGGCCGGGACGGCCGATCCGGCGCGAACTGTCCGCCCGTGTCATTACCCTCTGGGGCGTGACGGCGATCGAGAACCGGTATCCCGTGGTGGACCCCACGGATGGCAACGGCCCGGTGCTCGACGCCGCAGCCACCACGCGGTGCCGCCGTCGCGTGCACCTCGACCACGATCCCGACGCGGTCTCGTCGCCGCGCGCGATGCCCGACCCGGCGCTGGAGCAGCGGCGGGCCGACGCCGCGGCTCACCGCGCGGAGATCGGCGCCCGCCTGGCCGCGGTGCTGGGGCCGGAGTGGGTCGAGGTCCCGAGCGCGCTGCCCACCGCCGAGCGGGTCGAGGCCACCGCCCGCGCCGTCGCGTCGCGTGCCCGGCTCGTCTGGGGGGCCACCCTGCCCACCGACCGCGCGGCCGGACGCCGCGGCAGCCCCGAGCTGCTGGTCCGGCTGCCGGGCGGCGGCTACGTGCCGGTCATCGTCGTGCGGCACCGCATCACCGACCCCGGCGCAGGCGCCCTCACCACGGCGGTGGAGGCCCCGTGGCCGGGCGCGGCCGCGGTCGACGAGGAGCGCAAGGTTCGCTCGCAGCCGCGCGACCTGCTGCGCCTCGCCCACCTCAACCGCCTGTTGCACACGGCGGGCTGGGCGGCCGACCCCCGCCTGCGCCACGGCGACCACGGCGGCGTCATCGGCCTCGACGCCGACGTCGTCGTGTGGCACGACCTGCGTGCCGGCCACTGGCCGGGAGGCCGGTCCACGCTCGCGGAGTACGACGCCCGCTTCGCCGACCGGCTCGCGGTCGCCACCGCCGCGGCCACGGGCGCACCGGCGCTCGCGGTCCCGTCGCGCATCACCGAGTGCAGGCGCTGCCCGTGGTGGCCCACCTGCGAGGCCGTGCTGGAACAGACGGAGGACGTCAGCCTCGTGGTCCGCGGGGAGTTCGCGGGTGCGCTGCGCGAGGTGGGCGTGGGCACGGTCGCGCAGCTCGCGGCGCTCGATCCCGCGGCGGAGCCCCCGGTGGAGGTGCCGAACCTCCCGTTCGCCGACCTCGTCTCGCTCGCCAGGGCCCGCATGCGCGGGCTCACGGTCGTGCGACGGGTGCCGGAGGTCCCGGTGGTGCGCGCCGACATCGAGGTCGACGTCGACATGGAGAGCTTCGGCGAGGCGGGCGCCTACCTCTGGGGCGCGCTGCTGCGCCACCCCGGCGGCCGCCTGCCCGGCGACGAGCCCGACGGCTACCGCGCGTTCGCCACCTGGGACCCGGTGCCCACGCGCGACGAGGCGCGGTCGTTCGCCGAGTTCTGGACGTGGCTGTCCGCGGTGCGGGCCCGCGCCGCCGCCAGCGGGCGCACCTTCGCCGCCTACTGCTACAACGAGCAGGCCGAGAACCGCTGGCTGCTGGCCTCGGCCGACCGGTTCGCCGGGATGCCGGGGATCCCGCCCACGGGCGAGGTGGAGGAGTTCATCGCCCACCCGGGGTGGATCGACCTGTTCGCCGTGGTCAGCGAGTGGTTCCTGTGCGCGCACGGCAAGGGGCTCAAGCGCGTCGCCCCGGTGGCGGGTTTCGCCTGGCGCGACCCGGAGGCGGGCGGGGAGAACTCGATGCGCTGGTACCGCGACGCCGTCGGCATGGACGGCGCCGCCCCCGACATCCAGCAGCGCGAGCGGCTCCTGGCCTACAACGCCGACGACGTCCACGCCACGCGTGCGCTGCGGGAGTGGATGACCTCACCGGCGGTGATGCAGGTGCCGCTGGCGGCCGACCTGTAGGGCTTCCCGGGGAGGCGTTGTCCCCCGTGCGAGCTACCCGCGGATGTCCACCCGACGGTGACGACCCGGGGCGTCCCGATCCCTAGGTTCTCGATCATGAGGTGGCTGGGACAGCTCGTAGCGGTGGCGGTGGTCGCGTTCGTCGGTTCGCAGGCGATCGGCGCGGTGGGGGACGGCGGGTACGTCACGCTGGTCCTCGGGGTCGCCACGGCCGCGCTCGCGGTGGCCGTCTACGCGTGGGCCGTGCGGTGGACGGAGCGCCGCCGGCCGGTCGAGGTGGGCGCTCCCGGTGCGGCCGGCGCGCTCGGCCGGGGCGTGCTGATCGGCGTCGGGATGTTCGGGTTCGTCATCGTGAACATCTGGTTCCTCGGCGGCTACCGCGTGGAGGGCGCCGGCTCGGTCGCGGGGGCGGCCGGGCTGCTCGGCTTCATGGCCGCGGCCGCGGTCACCGAGGAACTGATGTTCCGCGGCATCCTGTTCCGGTTGGTCGAGCAGCGGGCCGGCACGTGGATCGCGCTGGCGCTCACCGGGGTGCTGTTCGGGCTGTCGCACCTGCCGAACCCGAACGCGAGCGTGTGGGGCGCCGTCGCGATCGCGGTGGAGGCGGGTGGCATGCTCGCCGCCGCGTACGCGGCCACCCGCACCCTGTGGCTGCCGATCGGCCTGCACTTCGGATGGAATTTCGCCGCCGCCGGGATCTTCGGCACCGAGGTGTCCGGCAACGGCACGCCGGAGGGTCTGCTGCAGGGGGAGACGTCGGGTCCGCTGTTGATCAGCGGCGGTGCGTTCGGGCCGGAGGGAAGCCTGTACGCCGTGCTGGCCGGTGTGGTGCTGACGATCGTGTTCCTGTGGCTGGCCCGCAGGCGTGGCCACCTGGTGCCCCGCGGCGGGCGCACCCCTACGCTCGCGCGGTGATCGCGGACCGGTGGCGGCGAGCGGACGTCGTGGTCCGGGACCTCCCGCTCGCGCTGCTGCTCGTCGTCACGTCCTTCCTGCCGCTGTTCGAGGGCCACGAGACCCAGGTCGGCGACCTCCCGGCCCGCCCGTTCGACGCGGTGGCCGCCGTGGTGCTCGCCCTCGAGGCCCTCCCGCTCGCCGTGCGCAGGCGGGCACCCGCGTGGTCCCTCGGCCTGGTGTCGCTCGGCTTCCTCGTCGGAGAGCTCCTGAGCTACCACCTGGTCGCGGCCACGGCGCTGCCCATCGCGGTGATGAGCGCGGGCGCCCACCTCGACCACCACCGGCGGGTGGCGGCCATCACCCTCTCCGCGGGGTACGGGGCGCTTGCCGTGACGCTGCACCTGCTCGGGGCCCCGGAGACGGTGGGCGGGTTCGTGGTGTTCTACGTGGGCCTGGTGGTGGCGTGGGGCGCCGGGTCCTGGCTGCGCTCCACCCGGGCGGCCGAGGCCGAACGCCGCCGTCGCGTCGCCGAGGCCACCCGCGCGGCCGAACGCACCCGCATCGCCCGCGAGCTCCACGACGTCGTCACCCACCACGTCACGGCGATGGTGGTGCAGGCCGAGGCGGCCCGGTACCTGGCGGGCGCACCCGAGCGCCTCGACGAGAGCCTGGCGGCGGTGGCCGACACCGGGCGGCGGGCCGTCGGCGATCTGCGGCACCTGCTGGACGTGCTCGATCCCGGCCACGAGTCCGGTGCCGGTGTGCCGTCCGGCGGGCTGTTGCCCCTCGTGGAGCAGGTGCGCCGGGCCGGGCAGCCGGTCGAGCTCACCGAGGAGGGCAGGCCGGTGGACGTGGACGGCACCGCCGCGCTCACGGCGCACCGCGTGGTGCAGGAGTCGCTGACCAACGCGCTCAAGCACGCCCGCGGCAGCCGCACTGTGGTCCACGTGCGGTACAGCGAGCGGGGAATCGCGGTGGAGGTCGGCACCGACGGCTCGGGCCTGGCGGCCGGCGTGGGCGGGAGCGGCCGGGGTCTGGCCGGGCTGCGGGACCGCGTCTGCGCGCTGGGCGGTGAGTTCAGCGCCGACCGCCGGTCGGGCGGCGGGTTCGTCGTGCGGGCGCGCATCCCCACCGGGGAGCCGGTGTGAGCGCGCCGATCCGGGTGCTGGTCTGCGACGACCAGGCGCTGATCCGCACCGGGTTCACCACGATCATCGACGCGCAGCACGACCTCGAGGCCGTGGGCGAGTGCGGCGACGGGCGCGCCGCCGTCGACCTCACCCGGCGCCTGCGCCCGGACGTCGTGGTGATGGACGTGCGGATGCCCGTGCTCGACGGCATCCAGGCCACCCGCCTGCTGGCGGGCGCCGGGGTGGCCGACCCGGTCAAGGTGCTCGTGGTGACCACGTTCAACCTGGACGAGTACGTCTACGAGGCGCTGCGCGCGGGCGCGAGCGGGTTCCTGCTCAAGGACGCCCCGCCCGCCCAGCTGCTGCAGGGCATCCGCACAGTGGCGAGCGGGGCCGCTCTGCTCGCCCCCGAGGTCACGCGGCAGCTCATCGGGCGGTACGCGGCGCGGATCCGTCCCCCCGGGGAGGCGCAGGCCGACGAGGCGCTCACCCCGCGCGAGCTGGAGGTGCTGCGCCTCGTCGCCGACGGCCTGTCCAACAGCGAGATCGCCGCGACGTTGGTGATCAGCCAGGAGACCGTCAAGACGTACGTCTCGCGCATCCTCGCCAAGCTCGACCTGCGCGACCGCGTGCAGGCCGCCGTCTACGCCTACCGCCGGGGCCTGGTGGAGTGGTGACCACCGCGGGTCAGCGGCGCAGGGCGGTCTCCTGCCGCATGCGCGACAGCTTCTCCGGGTTGCGCACGGCGTAGACGCCGGTGATGCGGCCGCCCTCAACGCGCACCGTGATCACGGCGTCGAGCTTCCCGTCGAGGCGCAGGACCAGCGCGGGCTGCCCGTTGACCTCTGCCGGCTCCAGCGCCACCGCGGCGGCCACCCGGCCCATGCCCGTGGCCAGCACGCGGGCCACGCGGTCGGCGCCGAACACCGGCTTCGGCAGGGCCTGCACGACCCCGCCGCCGTCGCCGACGAGGACGACGTCGGGGGCGAGGACGTCGAGCAGCCGCTGCACGTCGCCGGAATCGACCGCCCGCCGGAACGCCTCGAGCGCCGCCCGTGTCTCGGCCGGGGACACCACCTCGCGCGGCCGCCGCGCCGCGACGTGGGCCCGCGCCCGGTGCGCGATCTGGCGGACCGCGGCCTGGGTCTTGCCGACGGCCTGCGCGATCTCGTCGTAGCCCAGGTCGAAGACCTCGCGCAGCACGAACACGGCCCGCTCGGTGGGGGCCAGCGTCTCCAGCACCAGCAGCATCGCCATCGACACGTTGTCGGCCAGCTCGACGTCCTCGGCCACGTCGGGCGTGGTGAGCAGCGGTTCGGGCAGCCAGGAGCCGACGTAGGACTCCTTGCGGCGCCCGAGCGTCCGCAGCCGGGTGAGCGACTGCCGCGTGGTGATCGTGACGAGGTACGCCCGCGGGTCCCGCACCTCGGCGAGGTCCACGTCGCTCCAACGCAGCCAGACCTCCTGCAGGACGTCCTCGGCGTCGGCGGCCGAGCCGAGCATCTCGTACGCGACCGTGAAGAGCAGGTTGCGGTGGGTCACGAACTCCGTGGTGGCGTCGTCGCGGGCGCCCCCCGGCGCGGTCTGCGGTGTGCCCGTCATCGACTGCTCCCTCCGCTGTCGGTCGACCTCACCACGAGACGCCGCGGGCCGCCGCCCTGTGACACCGCACCAGGCAGAGTGGCGCGCATCACATTTGGATCTCGTCGGGTCGACGAATGACGCATCGAGTACGGGCGCGTACCCGGAAATGCGCCGGCGGCAATTCCGCTCCGGTGGGCGGGGGTCGATGTCGAGGGCCCCGAGCTGCTGTGAGAAAATACCCGATTGTTCCGCACCCGATTGTCACCCATTTGGGTGCCGGGAAATGACCGAGGGTGTTGACACTACCTCCGATCGGTCTTACCGTCCCGCTGACGTAATGTGTTTACTGCTACGCGTAGTACACGTCCTCAGCAGTGCAGTGCCGCCCCGGGGGGCCGATGAACGGAACGAAGCCGAAGGTCGTCGTCGACAACCTGTCCGTGTCGCTGGGCGGTAACCACATCCTCGACGGCATCGACCTCTCGGTCGACGAGCACGAGTTCATCTGCATCATCGGCACGTCGGGCGGTGGCAAGACCACCCTGCTGCGCACGGTGGCCGGGTTGCTCGAGCCCGCGGGAGGATCCGTCCAGCTCGACGGGGCGCAGATCCACGGCCCGACGCCCCGGATCTCGATGGTCTTCCAGCACTTCGGGCTCTTCCCGTGGAAGACGGTGCGCTCCAACGTGGAGTACGGGCTGCGGGTGCAGGGCCGCACCGGCTACGAGAAGCGCGTCGACGAGCTGATCGAGATCATGAACCTCGGTCACGCGCAGCACCGCTATCCCCACCAGCTCTCCGGTGGCATGAAGCAGCGCGTCGGCATCGCCAGGGCCCTGTCGATGGAGCCGGAGCTGCTGCTGCTCGACGAGCCGTTCAGCGCCGTCGACGCGATCACCCGCGAGGTGCTGCAGAACGAGGTGCTGCAGCTCTGGGAGCGCAACCAGGGCATGAGCGCCATGCTGATCACGCACGACGTCGACGAGGCCATCCTGATGGCCGACCGGATCGTCGTGATCGCGGGCCCGCCCGGCCGCATCACGCTCGAGGTGCCCGTCGACATCCCGCGGCCGCGCTCGGCGCGTTCGGTGCGCTCCCACGAGTCGTACGCCGACCTGCGCGAGAAGCTGTGGGACGCCCTCCAGGCCGGCACCGACCGGGTGCTGGAGAGCGCATGACCGCGCCCGTCACCGAGCCGGCGAGCGGCACGTCCGGCCGCACCGGCAAGCCGGGCCGTCGTTCCGGCTCGCTGTCGCCCGCGGTGAAGTGGTCCCTGCGGCTGACGTCGCTGATCGCCATCGCCGTGGCGTGGGAGCTCTACGGCAGCGCGATCAACCCGGTGCTGCTCTCGTCGCCCACGGCGATCATCGGCGCCACGTTCGAGATGATCGCGGACGGCACCCTCACGAAGGCGATGGGCGAGAGCTTCGTCGTGCTGGGCGTCGGCTCGCTGATCGGCGTCATCGCCGGGCTCGTGATCGGGCTGGCCGCTGGTCGCAACCAGGTCATCGCCACCCTGATCGAGCTGCCGCTCAACGCCCTCTACGCCACCCCGACCGTCGCCCTGATCCCCGTGATCGTGGTGTGGTTCGGGTTCGGGCCCACGGCCAAGACGGTCGTGGTGATCCTGTTCGTGCTCTTCCCCGTGCTGATCAACACCATGCGCGGGGTGCAGGAGGTCGACCGCGAGCTCGTCGAGGTGGCGCGGTCGTTCTGCTCCGGTGAACGGCGGATGTGGTTCGACCTGATCCTGCCCTCGGCGCTCCCGTACGTGGTCACGGGCCTGCGGCTCGCGATCGGGCGGGCGCTGATCGGCGTGATCGTCGCGGAGTTCTTCACCGCCTTCTCCGGCCTCGGCTACCTGATCGTCACCAACGCCAACAGCTTCCAGACCGACCGCACCTTCGTGCCCATCCTCGTGATCGCGGCGCTCGGTGTGCTCCTCACCGCGCTGCTCGAGCTGGTCGAGCGCCGCGTCGTGCGCTGGTCGGCGAGAGACTGAGGGGAATCATGTCGTCACGACCGCGGCGGCTGCTCGCCGTCCTGTTCGTCGCGTTGTCCGCGCTCACCGCCGGTTGCGGCGCACTGGGAGAGGAGCCCGAGGCCGCCGCGAGCGGGTCGCCCATCCTGCGGATCGGTCTGCCCACGGGCGTCACCAGCTTCGCGAACGCCGACATCCTCGTCGCCCAGCAGAAGGGCTTCCTGGCCGACTACGGGGTGGCGGTCCAGGTCGAGAACTTCCGCTCGGGCGTCTCGGTGGTGGAAGCGGTCACCGAGGGCGAGCTCGACGTCGGCGCGGCAAGCATCGAGCCCGTGGTGAACGCCGTCGCGAGTGGCGGCGATCTCGCCATCATCGGCGCCTACAGCGACCGGCTCGCCGTCTCCGCGGTCACCCCCAAGGACGTCCTCACCCCGGCCGACCTGCGCGGCCGCCCGGTCGGCGTGCAGGAGGTCGGCGCGTTCCGCGAGGTCATGACGAGGCTGGTGCTCCAGCAGGGCGGGCTCACCCCGAACGACGTGCAGTACGTGCCGGTGGACGCGCAGTCCTACACGGCGGCGCTGGTGGACGGGCGCATCCAGTCGGCCATCCTCCAGACCGAACAGGCCGTCGCGGCGTCGCACGCCTACCCCAACCTGCACGTCCTCGCGAACCTCGCGGACATCGTGCCGAACTACCACTACGGCACGTTCTTCGTGTCGCGCAGCTGGCTCGAGGAGCACCGCGACGCGGCCAACCGCCTGCTCGCCGCCCTCACCAAGGCGCACCGGTTCATGTACGCCAACAAGGCCGAGACGGTGAGCATCGTGGCCGACGCCACCGGCTTCGACGACTCGATCATCTCCGAGTCCTACGACATCCTGCTCACGCAGCGGCAGATCTTCCCGCTGAACACCGGCATCGACACGAACCGCATCAGCGCTACGGTCGACTCGATGAGCCAGCTCGGCATCCTCGAGGGCTCCGCCCCGCCGATCGAGCGGCTGGTCGACACCGGGCCGGCGAGCGACGCGATCAAGCAGCTCGGCTCGGTGTCCGGAGCGCGCCGCTGAACCGGCGGGATGGGAGCCGGTCGTGGAACGTCGTTCTCCGGCGATCCCGCTGTCCCGGCACCTCCTGCGGGTCCGGGACCTGATCGACCGCGCCTACGCGAGCCCGCTCGACGTGCCCGCGCTCGCCCGCAGCGCCCACGTCTCCGAGTCGCACTTCAACCGGTCGTTCGCGGCCGCGTTCGGTGAGACGCCGCACCGCTACCTGCTGCGCAGGCGGATGGAGCGGGCCAAGGCCCTGCTGCGCGCCGGGGAGCTGTCCGTCACCGAGGTCTGCCTCGCCGTGGGGTACACCAGCCTCGGGTCGTTCAGCACCCAGTTCCGCCGGTTCGTGGACGAGAGTCCCACGAGCTACCGCGACCGGGCCGGGCACCACGAGCTCGAGGCCGTCCCCGCGTGCCTCGTCCGCCGCTTCACCCGCCCGGCGGGTTGAGCGGTTTCGGAGAAGCGGCGGCCGCGGGCGCGTCCGTAGCGTCCCGGCTATGCAGACCGTGACCTCCGCGGACGGGACGACCATCGCCTTCGACCAGATCGGCGCCGGACCGCCGCTGGTTCTCGTGGCGGGTGCGGCGTGCGACCGGGCCGCCGACGCGGGCATCGCGGCGGGCCTCGCCGCCCGGTTCACCGTCCTGAACCACGACCGGCGCGGGCGCGGCGACAGCGGCGAAGCATCCCCCTACGCCGTCGAGCGCGAGATCGAGGACCTGGAGGTCCTGCTCGCCGCCGCCGGTGGCTCCGCGGTGGTGGTGGGCCTCTCGTCGGGTGCCGTGCTCGCGGCGTACGCCGCCGCGGCCGGCCTGCCCATCGGGCACCTCGTGATGTGGGAGCCGCCGTTCCGCCTCGACGCCGCCGGGCAGCAGGGCGCGCGCGAGTACGGCGAACGCCTGCGAGCACTGCTCGCGGACGGCCGCCGGGGCGACGCGGTCGAGCTGTTCATGACGGTGGCGGGCGTGCCTGCGGAGGCGATCGCCGGGATGCGGCAGTCGCCGTACTGGGCACGGGGCGAGGCCCTCGCCCCCACGCTCGCCCACGACGCGCAGGTGATGGGCGACGGGAGCGTCCCCGTCGAGCGCCTCGCCGCGATCACGGCACCCACGGCGGTGTTCGCGGGTGGGGCGAGCCCGGACTGGTTCCGCGAGGCGGCGCGGGCCGCTGCGGCCGCGATCCCCGGTGCCGTCGTGCGCGAGCTGCTGGGCGAGACCCACGCCGTCACCCCGGACGTCCTCGCCGCGGCCGTGCACGAGTTCGCCGGTTCCTCCGCGTCCTACGCTCGACGGCCGTGATCACCGGATTCGCCCTCGTCTGCCTCAACGTCGGCGACCTCGACGAGGCCAAGCGCTTCTACGTGGACGTCCTCGGCTTCGAGGTGGGCATCGACCGCGAGATGGACGGCTTCCGCTGGCTGACCGTCCACGTCCCCGGCCGTCCAGAGCTGCCGATGATGCTCGTCGTGCCCGAACCGCCCGTGGTGGAGGAGCCGATCGCGGGGCAGCTGCACAGCCTGATGGCGCGCGGCTACCTCGGGCTCGGCGCGCTCTCCACCGACGACTGCCGGGCGACCTGCGCGGAGCTGAAGGCGCGCGGCGTCGAGATCACCGAGGAGCCGGAGGAGCGCTTCTACGGCATCGACGCCGCGTTCCGCGACCCGTTCGGCAACCACTGGCGACTGACGCAGCCGAAGACGCTCGACGACATCCGCGACGGGGCCACGTGATCTGACTGCGGTCAGAGCAGCGAACGGAAGAGGGCGATCAGGTCCGACCGGGTCTCGAAGCCGATCCCGGGCGCATCGGGCGGCCGGGCGGAGCCGTCCTCGACGACCGTGCCGTCCGCGAACCCGCCGAACGGCTGGAAGTTGTGCGGGTTCACCTCGCTCCCGCCGAGGCCCAGCGCGGCAGCGACGTGGAGTGAGAACAGGTGCCCGCCGTGCGGCTGGAAGGCGCCGCGGCCCCACCCCGCGTCCTCCATGACCTGCACGATCTGCAGGTAGCCGGGTAGGCCGTAGCAGTGCGCGGGGTCGAAGACCAGCACGTCGCGGTCCGGCCGCAGGCCGCCGTAGCGGGCGAGGTTCCGGGCGTCGGACGCCGAGAACAGCGGTTCGCCCGCGGCGAGCGGTGGTGCGTACAGCTCGGCGATCCGCGCGTGCGCCGCGAGGTCGAGGGGGTCGCACACGTCCTCGAACCACCGCAGTCCGTACGGCGCCAACGCGGCTGCGGCGCGTTCTGCCTGGTCGGGGGCGTAGCGGTTCATGGCGTCCACCGCGAGCCGGTCCGCGCTCGGGAGCAGCGACAGGACGGCCTCGATCCGCTCGAGGTCATCGGCGAGCGCCCGGCCGCCTATCTTGATCTTGACGTGGGTGTGGCCGTGGTCCAGGAACCCGCGCACCTCGTCGGTCAGCCGGCCGATGTCCTCCGCGGGGAAGTAGTAGCCGCCGCCGGCGTAGACCGGAACGCGCGCGGCAGCACCGTTCGGACCGTTCGGGCCGGTCGCGTCGGCGAGGAACGCGTGGAGCGGCTGATCGGCGATCTTGGCCGCCGCGTCCCAGAGCGCCATGTCCAGCGTTCCCACGGCCACGCACCGCTCGCCGTGCCCTCCGGGCTTCTCGCCGTGCATCATGCGGTTCCACGCCCGGAACGGATCGATGTTGCGGCCCGCTCCCGATGCCACCTCGTCCCCCGCGGCGACGAGGCGGGGTGCGAAGCGCTCGCGGATCAGCCCGCCCTGCCCGAACCGCCCGATGGACGAGAAGCCGAACCCGACGACCGGGGCGCCGCCCCGGACGACGTCGGTCACCACCGCGACCGCCGTGGTGTCGAGGTCGGAGGCGAGGGCGTCGCGGGGCGCGTATCGCGAGATCGGCACCGTCCGTTCCCGGACCTCCAGAACGCGCACCCGGACTTCGTACCGCACGACGCGAGGGAGGAGCGAACTGGCGGGTAGAAGATCATTCTGGAAGAAGATGCTGTAACGTCGTCCTGTAATGACGTTCCAGTTAGGAGGGCCCGTGTCCTCGTCCCGCGCTCGCACCGCCCGCGCCGAGCGTGCGCTCGCCACCCGGCAGCGCGTGCTGGCCGCCGCCGCACCGATGTTCGTGCGGAACGGGTACGTGGAGACGACGATGGCAGACATCGCCCGCGCGGCGGGCGTTGCGGTGCAGACGCTCTACCTGTCCTTCGGCAGCAAGGTCGCCGTCCTGGAGGCCACGCTCGCCACCGGGGCCGACAACCAGCCGAACGGGTGGCTCGCCGACGTCCGCGCCGAGCCGTCGGGGCCGGCCGCACTGGGGCGCTACGTCGAGCACGCCACGACGACGGTCGAGCGACGCTTCCCCCTCGACGCGGTGCTGAGGGCCGCCGCGGCCGACCCGGAACCCGCCGAGCTGCTCGCCCGCACCCGGCGCGCGGAGCTCGCCGCGCACGGCCAGGCCCTCGACGAGCTGTCCGAGAAGCCGGCCTTCACCACCGAGATCACCGTGCAGCGCGCCACCGAGATCGCCGCGGCGCTGCTGTCGCACGAGACCTATGCGCTGCTGGTCGGCACACAGGGCTGGCCGCTGCAGGACTGGGCCGACTGGGCCGCCCGCCACCTGGCCATCGACCTGTTCCCGCCGGCGCAACGCGGCTGAAAACCGCCAGCCGCTGTCGGAGGGGCGCGCCACACTGGGCACATGACAATCGTCCGTTCCGTGGTGCCCGCCCCCGCGCCGATCGGGGCCCTCACGATCGGGGTCACGCCGCGCGGGCTCGCGCTCGTCGCGTTCGGCGACGTCCCGGAGCTGGTGGAGCGCGCGGGCAAGCGGCTGGGAGAGCCCGTGGAAGACGGCGACGGCGGCGTGGCCGCGGCGCAGCTCGCCGAGTACCTGGCAGGCGCGCGCCGCGTCTTCGACGTGCCGCTCGACTGGTCGCTCACGGCCGGGTCGCAGCGCGTCGTCCTGCAGGCGCTGCACGACACCGTGCCGTACGGCGCCACCGTCACCTACGGCGAGCTGGCCGCCCGCAGTGGCCTGGGCAGCGCCTACACAGCCGCGCGCGGCGTCGGCTCGATCATGGGGTCGAACCCGCTGCCCGTCGTCGTGCCGTGCCACCGGGTGCTCGGATCCGACTCGCTGGGCGGGTTCGGCGGCGGGCGCGCCACCAAGGAGTGGCTGCTCGCGCTCGAGGGCGTGTTGACGCCCGCGCTCGACTTCGGGTAGCGAAACCGTCCGTGACGGACGTCGACGTCTTCGATCCCCGTACCTTCGCGAGCGGAGTGCCGCACGACTCGCTGCGTCTGCTGCGCGACACCGACCCGGTGAGCTGGCAGGAGGAGCCCGAGGTCGGGGTCTGGCCCGCCGGCCCCGGCTTCTGGGCGGTCACGCGCCACGACGACGTCACGCACGTCCTGCGCACGCCTGGCGACTTCTCCTCGGCCCTCGGCGCCACGCAGATCCGCGACCCCGACCCGGCCGACCTGCCGTTCCTGCGCCGCATGATCCTCAACATGGACCCGCCGGAGCAGCTGCGGCTGCGCCGGATCGTCACCGGCACGTTCACCCGCAGGCGGCTGGAGGGGTTCGCCGACGTCGTACGGGAGCGGGCGCACGCGCTACTGGCCGCCGTGGCCGGGCGCGGGCACTGCGACCTGCCGCGCGAGGTCACCGACGACTTCCCGCTGCAGAACCTCGCCGACCTGCTCGGCGTGCCCGCCGCCGACCGGGCCCTGCTCCTGGAGTGGACCAACCGCGTGATCGGCTACCAGGACCCCGAGCACGCCCACGTCGTCACCGACGCCGAGGGGCGGCCGGTCAACCCGCGCTCGCCCGCGCAGCTCGCAGACATGTTCGCCTACGCCGAGGACCTCGCCGCGCGCAAGCGCGCCGAACCGGCCGACGACCTCATGACGGCCCTCGTGCAGGCGGAGGTCGACGGCCAGCGCCTCACCGACGCCGAGCTGAAGATGTTCTTCTTCCTCCTGGTGATCGCGGGCAACGACACCGTGCGCAGCGCGCTGCCCGGCGGCGTGCTCACGCTCGTCCGCAACCCCGACGCCTACCGGCGGCTGCGGGCCGAGCCGCAACTGCTGCCCACGGCCGTCGAGGAGCTCCTGCGCGTCCACCCGCCGGTGCTCACGTTCCGGCGCACCGCCACCCGCGACCTCGAGCTGCGCGGCAGGCGGATCGCGCGGGGCGACAAGGTCGTCGTCTACCACGTGTCGGCCAACCACGACGAGCGCCGCTTCCCCGACCCGTTCCGGTTCGACCTCACCCGCAAGCCCAACGACCACGTGTCCTTCGGGCAGGGCCCGCACCTGTGCCTCGGTGCCGCGTTCGCCCGGCTGCAGATGCGCGAGTTCTTCACCGAGTTCCTGCGCCTGCCCCAGGCGGAGCCCGACGGGGAGCCGCGCAGGCTGGTGTCGAACTTCATCAACGGGATCACCTCGCTCCCGTTGCGGTGGTAGCCGCCATCCACGCCGGATCTGTGGGAAAGTTGGGGAAAACCAAGCACTCACCACGGCGGGGAAGATGGCAACGAGAACGATCGCCGGTGTCGACGGACGCATGTGGTCGGTGCGGCGCAACATCGAGTGGTCCCTGCCGGCCACCGGCGACGACTTCGAGCACGACGTCGACGGCGGGCGCGGCGCGGCCGTGCTCATCCTGTCGGCGCTGTTCGTGTTCTGGCTGATCGTGGTCGTGTGGCGGCCCGCGGGCGTGCACATCCCCTGGTACCTCTACGTCGTCGCGCTGGCGGTCGTGGCGTTCTTCCCGATCCGCTGGTTCCTGCGCAGGCCCTGGACCATCGTCGCCGAGACCGCGGGCGGCTACGACCTGCCCGCCGAGCGGTGGACCGGGCTCGTGCGCGGCGGCACGAAGGCGAAGGAGGAGATCCGAATCATCGTGCGCCGCATCCGCACCCAGGGCACGCCCGGCCACGCCGACAGCCCCCTGCAACCGGTGAACTGATGCCCGAGCTCCCCGAGGTCGAGGCGCTCGCGCACCACCTGCGCGAGCACGCCGTCTACCGGCCGGTCGCCCGGGTGGACGTCGCGAGCATGAGCGCGGTCAAGACCTTCGACCCGCCCGTCACGGCGCTGCAGGGCCGGGTGGTCACGGGAGCGGCGCGGTACGGCAAGTTCCTGTCCGTCGAGTTCGCCGACCGGCCCGACGAGCCGCTGCACCTGATCACCCACCTGTCCCGCGCCGGCTGGCTGCGCTGGCACGAGACCGCGGCCGCGGGCCCGCCCAAACCCGGGCGCGGTCCGTTGGCGCTGCGGGTGCACCTCGACGAGGTCGGCGGGCCGGGCTTCGACCTCACCGAGGCGGGCACCCAGAAGCGGCTCTCGGTGTACCTGGTGCCCGACCCGCAGCAGGTGCCGGGGATCGCCCGGCTCGGCCCCGACGCGCTCGGCCTCACCCGCGACGAGTTCGCCGCGCTGCTCGCGGGCCGCACCGAGCGCATCAAGACGCTCATCGTGGAGCAGCAGGTGCTCGCCGGGATCGGCAACGCCTACAGCGACGAGATCCTGCACACCGCGCGGATCTCGCCGTACGCCACCGCGGGCCGGCTCACCGTCGAGCAGGTCGACGAGCTCTACGCCGCCATGCGTTCGGTGCTCACCGACGCCGTCGACCGGTCGGTCGGGCAGGGCGCCGCGGAGCTCAAGGGCGAGAAGCGATCGGGCCTGCGGGTGCACGCCCGCACCGGCCTGCCGTGCCCGGTCTGCGGGGACACCGTGCGGGAGGTGTCCTTCGCGAGCAAGTCGTTCCAGTACTGTCCCGGCTGCCAGACCGGCGGCAAACCCCTCGCCGACCGGCGGCTGTCGCGCCTGGTGAGGTAGGTAGGTGGAACGTGACTGAGCTGCTGGGCAGCTCCACGGCGCTGCTCGTCGCCGGCGGCGTCATCGTCGTCATGATCGGGCTGCTCGTGTGGCTGATCATGAAGAACCGGCGCAACACCTTCGCCACGCCGTTGGAGCGAGCCACCTTCGCCACGCTGCACACGGTGGCGCTGGCCGCTCCGTCGCTGCGCGAGGGGCTCTCGCCCAACTCCGCGGCGTTCGCGCTGCCGTACCTGCGGCAGCTGCTCGACACCTGCGCGCTCGCCATGACCGACAACCGGGGCACCACCCTGGCCTGGGACGGCGACGCCGACCAGCACGAGCCCGACGTGCGCTCGCTGGCCGACCAGGTCATCTCCACCGGCCGCCAGCAGGTGCTCTCGCACACCGCGCTGTCCTGCGAGCACCCCAACTGCGCGGTCCGCGGCATCGTCGTCGTGCCGCTGGAGACCGACGGTGCGATCGTCGGCACCCTCGCCGCCCTCACCACCTCCACGGCGGGGCCGGTGCTGCTGCGGGCGTCCGCGGAGGTCGCGCGCTACGTCTCCAGCCAGCTGGAGCTCGCCGAGCTCGACGAGTCGCGCGCCCGCCTCAACCGGGCCGAGGTCAGGGCGCTGCGCGCGCAGATCTCGCCGCACTTCGTCTACAACGCGCTCACCACGATCGCCTCCTTCATCCGCACGGACCCGGTGCGCGCCCGCGAGCTGCTCATCGAGTTCGCCGACTTCACCCGCTACTCGTTCCGCACCGCAGGCGAGTACACGACGCTGCAGGACGAGCTCACCAACATCGAGCGCTACGTCCGCCTGGAGAAGGCCCGCTTCGGCAACCGCCTCAACATCAAGCTCCAGATCGCCCCCGAGGTGCTCTCGGTGGTGCTGCCGTTCCTCGCCCTGCAGCCGCTGGTCGAGAACGCCGTGCGCCACGGGCTGGGCGGCAAGCCGAACGGCGGCACCATCACGATCACCGCGGAGAACGCGGGCGCCGAGTGCGTGATCATCGTCGAGGACGACGGCATCGGCATGGACCCGGCCCGCCTGCACGAGGACCTCGACGACGCCCACCAGTCCGGCGCCCACGTCGGGCTGGGCAACGTCGACGACCGGATGCGCTCCACCTTCGGCGACGACTTCGGCCTCGTCGTCGACACCGCCCCCGGCGAGGGCATGAAGATCACCCTGCGTGTCCCGAAGTTCCGCGCCGGCATCCGGGTCTGAGGCCGGGCCGTCCGGCGAGCAGCACACCAGCGTTGCCGCCGGCACCGTGGTGTGCTGATCGTCGACCGTGGGCGCCGCGAGCCGCACGTCAGCGTTGCCGCCGGGCCGTGGCGTCCTGATCGTCGGCCGTCGGTGCCGCGAGTCGTACGTCAGGGCTGCCGCTGGCGCCGTGGTGTGCTGATCGTCGACCGCCGACGCGCGAGCCGCACGCCGCGGCGTTGCGGCGGACGCCGCGACGTGCTGATGGTTGGCCGTCGGTGCCGCGAGTCGTACGTCAGGGCTGCCGCTGGCGCCGTGGTGTGCTGATCGTCGACCGCCGACGCTTCGAGCCGCACACGAGCGTTGCCGCGGACGCCGGCATGTGCTGATGGTTGGCCGTCGGCGCCGGGAGCTGCACGCCGGCGTTGCCGCCGGGCTGCGAGGTGCTGATGGTTGGCCAGCGGCGCCGCGAGCCGTACGTCAGTGTTGCCGCCGGCACCGTGGTGTGCTGATCGGCGAGCGTCGGCGCCGTGAGTCGTACGTCGGGGCTGCTGTCGGCGCCGTGGTGTGCTGGTCGATCGCGCTGCTCCGTGAGGCCGACCGGTGCTCTCCGCAGGTCGGTCGAGGCGGGCATGATCAGCGTCTGCGGTTGTCAGGCTGCACGGGTGCGGGTTGGTGACCGCATGCGGCGATCATGGCCGCGGTTGCGCCGCGAGCAGCACGCCAGCGTTGCCGCGGGCGCAGAGGTGTGCTGATCGTCGGCCAACTCCGCCGCGAGAAGCACGGCACCGTCGCCGCCTCACCGTGGAGTTCTACTGATCAGCGGCGCGGAGCGCGAAGGGCACACCGGGTGACCGGACGCCTGCCAGGCCGTGACGTGGCGCACCGCGATTCCCGGCCGAGGCGTTCTTGATCTTGCGGCTGGCGCGCAGCCGCGTAACGTGGCCACATGGACGTGATCCGCCTCCCGGACCGGCTCGCCTCCCGCCTCCCCGGGCGCCTCGGGGACCGGGCCGACAAGCCCGTCGTGTCGCTGCTCCGACTGCACGGCGTGATCACGGCGACCACCGGGCCGGTGCCCCGCTCCGTGATCAACTCGACGGCGCTGGAGAAGCCCATCGAGCGCGCGTTCGCGCCGGAGCGGCTCGCGGCGGTCGCGCTGCTGGTCAACTCGCCGGGCGGGTCGCCCACGCAGTCGGCGCTGGTGACCGACCGCATCCGCGGTCTCGCCGCGGAGAAGGGCGTGCCGGTGTTCGCGTTCTGCGAGGACGTGGCCGCGTCCGGCGGCTACTGGTTGGCGTGCGCCGCCGACGAGATCTACGCCCACCCCACCTCGATCGTGGGCTCGATCGGCGTGATCAGCCACGGGTTCGGGCTGGACGGGCTGATCGAACGGTTCGGTGTGCAGCGCAGGCTCTACACGGCGGGCGAGTCGAAGTCGCGGCTCGACCCCTTCCTGCCGGAGAAGCAGGAGGACGTCAAGTGGCTGCAGGACCTGCAGGGCCAGCTGCACACGATGTTCAAGGACTGGGTCACCACACGGCGCGGTGATCGGCTCCAGAAGAAGGACGAGCTGTTCACGGGCGAGATCTGGACCGGGGCGAAGGCCGTGGAGCTCGGGCTCGTCGACGGTCTCGGCACGGCGAGGGGCGTGCTCGAAGAGCGCTTCCCCGACGCGGAACTCGTTCCGGTGGAGGGGCGCAAGCCGTTCCTCGCGCGGCTCGGTCTCACCCCTCCGGCGGCTGCGACCAGCGTGATCAGCACCGACGTCCTCCTGGGTGTTGCCCAGGCGGCCGAGATACGGGCCGCGTGGGCGCGGTACGGTTTGTAGCGCGGTGTGATCGGACGAACCCGATTGGTGCTGGACTCTGGCACTCACACGGATTGGCCGTCACCATGGTCGTCGGAGCTGGGGCGGGTAGTCCCGGCCCCGGCCCCCGGACACGCAGGATGAGGAGATCGTGGACAGCAACGACAGCTCCGGCGGCCTGGTCGTCCTCGCGGTGGACGACGAGCTGCCGGCTCTCGAAGAACTGGCCTACCTGCTCGGTGAAGACCCTCGGGTCGGCACGGTGCTCAAGGCGTCCGACGCCACCGACGCGCTCCGCATCCTGAACAGCCGGCAGGGCGTCCGCGAGGCCGCCACGGCCGGGCCGGGCCACCGGGGTCTCGCCGATCCGGTCAGCGGCACCCGGGTCGCCGACCGCACCCACGTCGAGATCGTGTTCCTCGACATCCGCATGCCGGGCCTCGACGGCCTCGAGCTGGCCCGGGTGTTCTCCTCGATGGCGGTGCCGCCGTCGGTCGTGTTCGTGACGGCCCACGACGACCGCGCCGTCGACGCGTACGAGGTCGGGGCGGTCGACTACCTCCTCAAGCCCATCCGCTCGGAACGGCTCGCGGCCTCGATCGACCGCATCCTCGCCAACCGCGCGGCCACCGTGGCCGAGCCGCAGCCGGAGCAGAGCACCGAGGACGAGGTCATCCCGGTCGAGCTCGCCGGCACCACCAAGCTCGTGCCGCGTTCGGCCGTCCGGTACGTGGAGGCACAGGGCGACTACGCCCGCCTGCACACCAACGAGGGCAGCCACCTCGTGCGCATCCCGCTCTCGGTGCTCGAGGACCGGTGGCGCGAGGCCGGGTTCGTGCGCATCCACCGGTCGTTCCTGGTGGCGCTCCCGCTGGTCACGGAGCTGCGGCTGTCGGGGTCCGGATACGTCGTGCGGGTCGGCAGCGGCCCCGACTGCGCGGAGCTCCCGGTGAGCCGGCGCCACACCCGCGAGCTGAAGGACAGACTCGTCCGCGCGACGAAGCAGGCGTGGAGCCAGCGGTGACCACGTTCACCGACGGCGCTCCGCCGTCGGTGACCCCCGAGCCGGACGACGGCTCGGTCCCGCACCGCGCCGAGCCGCCCGGCCCCGACCCGGACGCGGGCGCGGCCTGGCTGCACGACGAGATCCAGCGCCGCATCGCCGAGGGCGCCGCCGCCGGTGGCGGGGGGCGCCACGCCCGCCGCGGTGAGCCCTCGCCCTCCGGCTCGGCCGGTTACGTGCCCCGCCACTCGGTGGCCACCCCGGGGCCGGGTGCGCCCCGGCCGGGGCCGGTCGGCGGGCAGATGTCGCAGGCGAGCGAGCTGTTGCGCCGGGAGCGCACCGAGGCCACCACCGCCCAACCGGTCTGGTCGGGCCCGCCGGTCCGGGAGGTGGGCCCCCAGCCGCCGCCGGCCGCTGCAACGCCGGGTCCCGTCCGCCCGGGCGTGGCCGCAGCGGCCGCGATGCGCGGGGCCGCAGCCGGGCGAGCCAGGGCCGCAGCAGCCGCCGCCCCGCCGGCGGCCCCCGCTCCGCCGGCGGCCGCCCCGCCGCGCCCGGAACCCGCAGGCACCACCCCTGCCGACCCCTCGGCCACCGCGCCGGTCGAGACGGCCGCTGTCGAGACGGCCCCGGTCGAGGCGGTACTCGTCGAGACCGCGCACGTCGAGACCGCGCAGGTGCCCGCCGCGCCCGCCGAGCAGGCACCCGCCGAGGAGGTGCCGCCCGCCCCGGCGCCCGCGGACGCCGCTCCCGTCGCGGCGCCACCCGTCCCCGACGTCCAGCCCACCGGGCCGCTCCCCGTGGCGCCACCCGCGTCCGACGAGGTGCCGGCCGACACCGAGGCCTCGCAGGCACCGGAGCAGGCACCGGAGGCACCCGAGCCGGTCGTGCCCGAACCGGACGCCACCGAGCTCACGGCGCCGGTCCCGGCCGTCCCGGCGGCCACCGATTCGCCGCCCCACGGGATCCGCGTTCCCGAGCAGCGCGGTGCTGCACAGCGCACACGGGAGCAGCCCAGGCCTGAGGAGCCCCGTTCCGAGGAGCCCACACCGCAGGAGAGCAAGCGGGTGCGGGTGGTGCTGGCCGAGCGCAAGGGCGTCGCCCGCCCGGTCCGCACGGTCATCACGATCCAGGAGAGCAGCGGCGTCGGTGAGCTGCTGCGCCGCAACCTCATCGGCTCGCAGCTGGCCATCGCCCTGCGCTTCGCGATCGGCGCGGGCCTCACGCTCGGCCTGCTGCCGCTGCTGTTCGCGATGGTCCCCGAGATCGGCCGCGTCGAGGTGCTCGGGATCCGCCTGCCGTGGCTCCTGCTCGGGGTCCTCGTGTACCCGTTCCTGTTCGGGCTCGGCCTGTGGCACACCCGCACCGCCGAGCACCTCGAGCAGAACTTCGCCGAGACGGTTCAGGACTAGGCCTTTGACGTGAGCACTCCTGCGCTGGTCGCGCTCTGTGCGATCGGGCTCGTCGGGCTGGCGTCTGCCCTCATCGGCTCCTACGGCGTCCGGATGGCGCGCAGCACCTCGGACTTCCTCGTGGCGTCGCGCACCGTCGGCCCGGTGGCGAACGCGGGCGCGATCTCGGGTGAGTACCTGTCGGCGGCCTCGTTCCTCGGCATCGCGGGCCTGATCCTGCGCGAGGGTGCCGACGCGCTCTGGTACCCGGTGGCGTTCGTCGCGGGCTATCTCGCCCTGTTGCTGTTCGTGGCCGCGCCGCTGCGCCGCAGCGGGGCCCACACCGTGCCCGACTTCGCCGAGCTGCGCCTCGCGTCCCCGGCGCTGCGGCGCACCTGCACCGTGTTCGTGCTGGTGATCGGGTGGCTCTACCTGCTCCCGCAGCTGCAGGGAGCCGGGCTCGCCCTCACCACGCTCACCGGGCTGCCCGCGTGGAGCGGCGTCGCCGGGGCGGGCGTCGTCGTGCTGCTCACCGTGGTCGGTGGCGGGATGCGCTCGATCACGTTCGTGCAGGCCTTCCAGTACTGGCTCAAGCTCACGGCGCTGCTCGTGCCCGCCCTGGTGGTGGGCGGCCTGTTCCTCAACGACATCCGCAGCTTCGACCGGCCGACGTCCCCGCAGTTCGGGCACGACACCACGGTCGCGGTGCGCGCCGACGTCGTGCTCGCCGTGACGGAGCCGGTGCGGGTGCGGGTCGACGGCGTCGTGAACGGCGACGACGAACGCGGTGACACCACCTGGGCGCCCGGGCGCTACGTGGTGGACGAGGGCACCACGCTGAGGTTCGAGGCGGGTGCGGCCGTGCCCACGGTGGACGGCTCGCCCACCACCGACCGCCAGTGGCTCGAACCGATGACCGGCGGTGCGGCCGACCAGCTGCTCTCGATCTACTCGGTGCTGATCGCGGGCTTCCTCGGCACGATGGGGCTCCCGCACGTGCTGGTGCGCTTCTACACCAACCCGGACGGCACGGCGGCCCGGCGCACCACCGTGATCGTCCTCGGCATGATCGGCACGTTCTACGTGCTCGTCACGCTGCTGGGCGCGCTCACCCGCCTCTACACGCCGCAGCTGCTGGTGAGCGGCGACACCGACGCTGCCGTGCTGCTGGTGCCCACCGCCGTGCTGGGGCACGGCTGGCTGGGCTGGCTGCTGGGCGGCCTGGTGGCGGCGGGGGCCGCGGCGGCGTTCCTGTCGACGTCGTCCGGGCTCGTCGTCAGCCTGGCCGGCGTGCTGTTCACCGACGTGCTGCGCGGCCGGTGGACCGACTTCCGGCTGGCGGCCGTCCTCTCGGTCGTGGTGCCGCTCGGGCTCGCCCTCAGCGTCACCCGCCTGGACTTCGCGCTCACCGTGCCGCTGGTCTTCGCGGTGGCCGCGGCGACGTTCTGCCCGCTGCTGGTGCTCGGGATCTGGTGGCGGGGCCTCACGCCCGCGGGCGCGATCTCGGGCGTGCTCGTCGGGGGCTGCCTGTCCGCCGTGAGCGTGGCGCTGTCGCTGTTCGCGGTGCTCCCGCACGGCTGGGTGGGGGAACTGCTCTACCGCCCCGCGGTGATCACGGTGCCGGCCGCGTTCCTCACGATGATCGTGGTGAGCAAGTTGACCAGGGCGTCGATCCCGCGCGACGTCGACCGCGCCCTGATGATCCTGCACGCCCCTGAGCAGCTCGGGCTCTCCCGCGACAGCTTCGACCGACCCGGTCGCAGGTGATTTCGACGAAGGTGTAGTGGTGGTCGGGGCACGCCGTTGACATAGTGTCTCCGTGACGACGCCCGGCATCATCGCCATCGTGGCCATCGGCCTCGTCGCGGTGGCGTCGGCCGTGATCGGGTCGCTGGGCGTGCGCGTGGCGCGCAGCACGTCCGACTTCTTCGTGGCGTCGCGCACCGTCGGGCCGATGGCCAACGCGGGCGCGATCTCGGGGGAGTACCTCTCGGCGGCGTCGTTCCTCGGGATCGCGGGCCTGATCCTGCGCGACGGCGTCGACGCGCTCTGGTACCCGGTGGGCTACACGGCGGGCTACCTGGCGCTCGTCCTGTTCGTGTCCGCCCCGCTGCGGCGCTCCGGGGCGTACACGGTGCCCGACTTCGCGGAGTTCCGGCTGAGGTCGGGCGCACTGCGCCGGGTGTGCGCGGTGTTCGTCGTGATCATCGGCTGGCTGTACGTGCTGCCTCAGCTGCAGGGTGCGGGTCTCACCGTCGCCACGGTCACCGGGCTGCCCGCGTGGTCGGGCGCCGCGGTAGCCGCGTTCGTGGTGGTGGCCACCGTCGTGCTGGGCGGCATGCGCTCGATCACCTTCGTGCAGGCGTTCCAGTACTGGCTCAAGCTCACCGCGCTCACGTTGCCCGCGGTCATGGCCGCGATCTTCTTCCTCAGCGACGACCGCACGTTCGACGAGCATGCGCCGCCGCAGTTCCCCGAGGCCGCCACGGTGGACGTGCGCACCGACGTGCGCCTGCAGGTCGTCGAGCCGGTCACCTTCGCCGCCACCGGGGTGATCGACGGGCTGCAGGTGGTCGACGGCACCGTCCGCTGGGAGGTGGGCACGCACACGGTCGAGTCCGGCGCCGAACTCGAGTTCCCGGCCGGGGCGCCGGTGCCCGTCGTGGCGGGGGCGCCGGTGTCGGACTCCACCTGGCTCACCCCGTTCCCGGAAGGGCGGGAGCACGGCCTGCTGGCGACCTACTCGCTGATCATCGCGCTGTTCCTGGGCACCATGGGCCTGCCCCACGTGCTCGTGCGCTTCTACACCAACCCCGACGGGCGGGCGGCGCGCCGCAGTGCCGTGTTCGTGCTCGCACTGCTCGGGCTCTTCTACCTCGCGGTCACGCTCCTCGGTGCCCTGTCGCGGCTCTACACCCCGCAGCTGCTCGTCAACGGCGACACCGACGCGGCCGTGCTGCTGCTGCCGTCCGCGGTGCTCGGCAGCGGGCTGGCAGGCGCGCTGCTGGGCGGGCTGGTGGCGGCGGGGGCGTGGGCGGCGTTCCTGTCCACATCGTCAGGTCTGATCGTGAGCGTCGCCGGTGTGCTGTCCACCGACCTCATGCGCAGCAGCCGCGTGCGCGACTTCCGCTTCGCGGCGGTGCTCGCGGGTGCGGTGCCGCTCGCGATGGCGGTGCTGGTCACCCGGCTGGACTTCTCGGAGGCCGTGGCGCTGGTGTTCGCGGTGGCGGCGTCGACGTTCTGCCCGCTGCTCGTCCTCGGCATCTGGTGGCGCGGCCTCACCGCGGCGGGCGGCATCGCGGGCGTGCTGGTGGGTGGCCTCGGTTCGGCCGGGGCGGTGGCCTCGAGCCTCGCCGGCTACGCCGACTCCGACTGGCTGGGCATGCTGTTCTACCGGCCCGCGGTCGTCACGGTGCCGGCCGCGTTCCTCACGATGATCGTGATGAGCAGGCTGACCGCCCGGCACCGCCCCGCCGACGCCGATCAGGTGATGTTGCGGCTCCACGCTCCGGAACGACTCGGCCTGAGCCGCGACCGGCTCGAGGACCGTCAGCGGCCCCACTGGTGAGGCCGGGGTCCGGTACGTCCGGGTCGGAACCGCTCGTCGACCGTTCGTCGTGCACCGGTGCCGTCGGTCGTGTGCTCGTCGCGACAGCCGCGCGACCCTCGCCTTCACCCAACTGGAGTATTCCGACATGGGAGTGTGACTGAACTATCGTTCCCCGCGTTGTTGCCCCGAAGGTGCGGCGCCGACGCAGTGCGCAGACGGAAGAACGGAGACTACGCCGTGAGTGCCACAGGCGAGCAATCGACAGGCACCATCTACGAACAGATGCAAGCAACTCCCGAATTCGCTGATCTGCGCCACAAGCTCCGGCGGTTCGTCTTTCCGATGAGTGCCGCGTTCCTGATCTGGTACCTCATCTACGTGCTTCTCGCGTCGTTCGCGCCGGCGTTCATGGCGATCCCGGTGGTCGGGAACATCAACGTCGGGCTGGTCATCGGGCTGCTCCAGTTCGTCACCACCTTCGTGATCACCACGGTGTACGTGCGGTACGCGAACCGCCACCTCGACCCGGCCGCCGAGAAGATCCGCCACCAGATCGAGGGGACCGAATGAACAGCGCGGTGAGTGTCCTGGCCCAGGCCCCGGCCTCTCCGGGGGTCGGGAGCCCGGTGCTGAACATCAGCATCTTCGCCCTGTTCGTACTGGTCACGCTCGTGGTCGTGTTCCGGGCCAGCCGGAACAACCGCACCGCGTCGGACTACTACGCGGCGGGCCGGTCGTTCACCGGTCCGCAGAACGGGGTGGCGATCGCGGGTGACTACCTGTCGGCGGCGTCGTTCCTCGGGATCGCGGGTGCGATCGCGGTGAACGGCTACGACGGGTTCCTGTACTCGATCGGGTTCCTGGTGGCGTGGCTGGTGGCGTTGCTGCTGGTGGCCGAGCTGCTGCGCAACACGGGCAAGTTCACGATGGGCGACGTGCTGAGCTTCCGGATGCGGCAGCGGCCGGTGCGGGCGGCGGCGGCCACGTCCACGCTCGTGGTGTCGTTCTTCTACCTGCTGGCGCAGATGGCCGGCGCGGGTGCGTTGATCGCGTTGCTGCTGCAGATCCCGAACAGCAACACGTTCGGGCAGGGTGTCGTGATCGCCGTCGTGGGCGCGCTGATGATCGTCTACGTGCTGGTGGGCGGCATGAAGGGCACCACGTGGGTGCAGATCATCAAGGCCACCCTCCTGCTCATCGGCACCGCGATCATCACGGTCTGGGTGCTCGGCAAGTTCGGGTTCAACCTGTCGGCGCTGCTCGGCCAGGCCGTGGAGGCCAACCCGCAGGTGCAGACCTCGGCGAGCGCCGCGCCCAAGGAGCTCGGTGAGCGGCTGCTGATCCCGGGTCTGCAGTACGGCGCCAGCACCACTGCGAAGATCGACTTCTTGTCGCTGGGGCTCGCGCTGGTGCTCGGCACCGCCGGCCTGCCGCACATCCTGATGCGCTTCTACACGGTGCCCTCCTCGAAGGAGGCGCGGCGCTCCGTCGTGTGGGCGATCTGGCTGATCGGCATCTTCTACCTGTTCTCGCTGGTGCTCGGCTACGGCGCGTCGGCCCTGGTCACCGGTGGTGCCCAGCGCATCGCCACCGCTCCGGGCGGCACCAACTCCGCCGCCCCGCTGCTCGCCTACGAGCTCGGCGGCGAGATCCTGCTCGGCATCATCTCGGCGATCGCGTTCGCCACGATCCTCGCGGTGGTGGCCGGCCTGACGATCACGGCGTCGGCGTCCTACGCGCACGACGTGTACGCCAACGTGATCAAGAAGGGTGAGACCAGCCCGGACAACGAGGTGCGGGTGGCCCGCATCACCGCGGTGATCATCGGCATCATCGCCATCGCGGCGGGCATCCTCGCCCGCAACCAGAACATCGCGTTCCTGGTGGCCCTGGCGTTCGCGGTGGCGGCGTCGGCGAACCTGCCGACGATCCTCTACTCGCTGTTCTGGAAGCGGTTCAACACCACCGGCGCGCTCTGGAGCATCTACGGCGGCCTCGTCTCCTGCGTGCTCCTGATCGTCTTCTCGCCGGCGATCTCGGGCCGCCCGACCTCCATGATCCCGGACGTCGACTTCCACCTCTTCCCGCTGGCCAACCCCGGCCTGGTGTCCATCCCGCTCTCGTTCGTCCTGGGCATCGTGGGCACCTACGTCGGCGGCAAGCAGCCGGTCGAGGAGGGCAAGTTCGCCGAGATGGAGGTCCGCTCCCTCACCGGTGCGGGTTCGGAGAAGGCGATCACCCACTGATCCCTCGAGACACACCACGACGGCGCCCGGCCCACGGCCGGGCGCCGTCGTGCATTCACCGGGGTGTCACGCCACCGCGTGCGAGGATGGGGCCATGACCGGTCCTGCCGTCCCGGAGGTGCCGGTGGCCCAGCTGCCGCCCGACGCCGCGCTCCTCGACGTCCGCGAGTCCGACGAGTGGGCCGCAGGCCACGCGCCCGGGGCCACCCACCTGCCCATGTCCGAGCTCACCGGCCGGATGGGCGAACTGCCCGACCGCGACCCGCTCTACGTCATCTGCCGTTCCGGCGGCAGGTCCGCCCGCGTGGTGGCCTACCTCGCCGGGCAGGGCTATCCGGCGGTCAACGTCGGCGGTGGGATGCAGGCGTGGGCCCGGGAGGGTCGCGACGTCGTCGCCGAGGGCGGCGCCGACCCGCAGATCGTCTAGGACCCTCCCGTGCAGCCACCGGTTCCCGGCGGGGAGGAGGTCAAGATGGGGCCGCCGTGCCCGCGCTGCGGCCGCCAGGCCCCGGCAGGTGGCGGGCCGTTCTGCCCGTTCTGCGGCCGCTACCTGGCCGCCCTGCGCTGGGTGGCCGAACCACCTCCGGGCGTCAACCCGCCCCGCCCCGTCACGGTGCGCTCCCGCTACACCGGCCCGCCGCGCTACCGGTTCCTGCCGCGGTGGGGGTTCCCGCTCGGCCCGTGGCGCTCGCCCGAGCCGGAGCAGCCGCCACCCGACCCGCTCCTCGGAGCGCGCACCCTCGTGGGGTCGCTGGTGCCGCTGCTGTGGGCCACGGCGGCGGTGGCACTGCTCGCCTCCGGCGCCGAGGTGTGGCGCTACGCCCTCCTGCTCGCCAGCCGGGAGGGCGCGCTCCAGGCCGAGGCGGTGGCCGCCTCCGATGCGCTCGTGGCCTCCGCGGGCACCGTGGCGCCCATCCTGAGCCTGGTGGTCGGGGTGCTCATGATCCTCTGGACGGTGCGCGCCGCGCGGGCCGCGGCCGACCGCGCAGGGGTCCGGCCGTCCCGGTCCACCCGCACGATCGTCCTGGGCTGGGTGGTGCCCGGCCTCAACCTGTCGATCCCCGGGTCCGTGCTCGCCGAGATCGAGCACAGCGCCATCGGCCTGCCGCCGGGCATGCGGCCCCGCCCCTCGCGCATGGTGCTCGTCTGGTGGGGCCTGTGGGCGGCCGGCGTCGTGCTCACCGCCGTCGTGCTCCTGTGGTCGCTGCGCGACGGCGTGCAGGCCCGTGCCGACGGCGTCGTGCTGCACGCCGTGCTCGACCTGGTCGCCGCCGTCACCGCGGGCGTGACGGCGCGGCTCGTGCTGCGGCTCACCCGCCTGCTCGCCCCGACCGCACCCCGCCGTCGCGAGGTGTTGCTGGCGGTCAATCCGCCAGCCGGAGCTCCCGCAGCCCCCGCATGACGAAGTCCGGCCGCCGCGGCGGTTCGGCGGCGAGCCGCATGCCCGGCAGCGCCTGCCGTAGCGCGTCCAGGGTGGCCGCCACCTCCACCCGCGCGAGCGGGGCGCCGAGGCAGTAGTGCACCCCGGCCCCGAACCCGAGGTGCGGGTTCGGGCGCCTGCCCACGTCGAGCTCGTCCGGGCAGGCGAACACGGCGGGGTCGCGGGCGGCGGCGCCGAGCAGGGCAGCGATCTTCGTGCCGGCCGGGACGGGGTGGCCCGCCACCACCGTGTCCACCACCGCCGTGCGCTCGAACAGCTGCAACGGTGGGTCGTACCGGATGAGCTCCTCCACCGCGGTGGCGTCCAGCCCGGGGTCGGCGACCAGCCGCTGCCACTGCTCGGGCCGGCGCAGCAGGGCGAGCACGCCGTTCCCGAGCACGTTGACGGTGGCCTCGTGGCCGGCCATCAGCAGCAGCGCCGCGGTGCCCACGAGCTCGTCGGCGTCCAGGTCCGCCTCCAGCAGGTCGCTCACGAGGTCGTCGCCCGGGTGGCGGCGGCGGTGGGCGACCAGACCGCGCAACGCCTCGACGAACTCCGCGGCCGCCCGCTCGGCGTCCGCGCGCCGCACCCGCCCGGGGTCGGCCTCGTACATCGTGACGATGGTGTTCGACCAGCCCCGCAGCGCCGACCGCTCCGGCTCCGGCACCCCGAGCAGCTCGGCGATCACCTCCACCGGCAGCACCGCCGCGACCCCGGCCATCAGGTCGGCGCTGCCGTCGGCCCGGATCCGGTCCACCAGCTCGTCGACGTACCGGCGGGCCAGCTCCCGCACCCGAGGTTCCAGCCGCGCGGTGTGGCCCCGGTTGAAGGCGCCCGCCACCAGCCGCCGCAGCCGGTCGTGTGAGGGCCCCTCGCGCTCCAGCAGCGAGTTGCGGTGCAGCAGGTTGAAGGCCGGGAACTCCGCGGCGGGCTCGGCGTCCACCCAGATGCGCCCGAGGTCGCGGCCGCGCAGCACCTCCGAGCAGGCGGCGTGCGACACCGCCACCGGGATGCCCAGCAACGGGTGCGGGTGCACCGGGCCGAGCGCCCGCAACGCGGTGAACGACGGGTACGGGTCGGCGAGGAAATCCGGATCAGCCGGGTCGAATACGTCCATGGCGGTCCCATCCTGTCGCCCCGCACCCGCTAACGTCTCCCGGACCATGGGCAAGAAGACACGTGCGAAGACGGCGGTGCCCGCGGGTGAGAACCCCCGCCGCCCCTGTCCCTGCGGCTCGGGCAAGCGCTACAAGGCCTGCCACGGTGCCGGTGACGACGTCATCGTCACCCGCCCGTTCGAAGGCCTCGCGGCCGAGTGCGACCTGGTGGCCATGCGGGAGTTCCTGCCGTCGGCCACCGCGCCGCTGCCGCTGCGCGAGCCCGGCGACGTGCCGGTCACGCTGGCCACCGTGCTGCCCGGCGCGGCCGCGGCCGTCGTGCGCCCGGACGGGTCGATCCTGCTCGGCATGCAGGTCCAGACGCGCTCCGGCGACCTGTCCGCCGACCTCGCCCGCGCGCTGCGGTGGGCGCGGGGCGCCACGCCGGGCACGGCGCTCCCGGTGGTCGGGCCGGGGATCGCGGGCGAGCTCGTGCGGGTGCAGGACGTGCTCGACCCGGCCGCCGAGCTCGACGTCACCGTGCACCCCGACTTCGGCTGGTGGATCCCGCCCTCCGAGGACGGCTCCGAGCCCGGTCCCGACGTCACGGCGTCCCTGGAGCGGGCCAACGAGGTGATCATGCCGACCGAGCCCGTGTCGGCTCCGGGGGTCCGGGCCGCCTACTGGGTGGACACCGGCACCAAGGCCCACCTGCGGTGGGTGCGCCCGGAGCCGGAAGAGGCCCTGGTGGCGGCGTTGGCGCGGCTGCAGGCCCGCGGTGAGCTGGCGCTCGCCGACGACGCCCGTTACGCGGGCTCGTTCCGGGCCCACGGCCTGCTCGTGCCCGTCTGGGACCTCGACCGCGAGCTGCACGCCAAGGAGTGGAGCGAGTCCGTGGCGGCGTTCGCCACGCGCCTGGAGGCGGCTCTCGCCGAGGACGCCCCGCTCACCGACGCCGAGCGCCGCGCCCGCGACGCCCTCGCCGGCAAGCAGGTCACCCTGCGCTGACGCGCAACTCGCCCCTCAGAACGCGAGACTCGCCCAACCGGAACGCGGGACTCGGCCTTCGAGACGGGAGACTCGCGCCCCCTGATGGCGAGTCTCCCGTTCGGCGAGGCGAGTTACGCGTCTCGTACGGCGAGTTCCGCGTCCGCGGCTGCTACGGCAGCCAGGACACGCGGCCGGACAGGGCCGCGTAGCCGACGAACGCCACGACGTCGATCAGGGCGTGGGCGCCCACGAGCATCCACAGGCGGTTGGTGCGCTGCCACACGCGGCCGAACACCAGCCCCATGACGATGTTGCCGAAGAAGCCGCCGAGGCCCTGGTAGAGGTGGTAGCTGCCGCGCAGCACGGCCTGGGCCACGAGCGAGCCGTTCTCCGACCAGCCGAGCTGGCGCAGCCGCGTGATCAGGTAGGCGACCATCACCACCTCCTCCGCCCAGCTGTTCGCGGCGGCGGACATCAGCAGCACGGGCACGCGCCACCAGCTGTCGTCGAGCGTGGTGGGGGCGATCGTCACGCTCACCCCGATCGCCCGCGCGAACAGGTACAGGCCCAGGCCGGGCACGCCGATCAGCGCGGCGAGGCCCGCCGAGCCGAGCGCGTCGCGGCCGGGACGGCGGCGGTCCAGCCCGATGTCGCGCATCGCGAAGCCCGCGCGCAGCAGGAGGTAGGCGCCCAGCGCACCCCAGCCGACCAGCTGCAGGACCCGGGTGAGCTGCAGCGCGAGATCGATGAGCCCGACCTCGGCCGCCGGGGCGTTGAGCGCCACCTGCTGCTCGTTGAGCGGCACCGGCTGCATGACGGCGTCGAGCAGGGCGAGCCCGCTGCGGACCGCGGACAGCCCGAGCGTCACCGTGAGGACGACCAGCACCTCCAGCCCGACGAGCCGGCGGGCCCGCGGGTCGGTGACGAGCGCCGTTCCCCGTGGTGGGGGGACTATCCAGTCCCGGAGGGTGGTCGAGCAGGGCACGGTCGCGGACCGTACTAGGCGGGTAGTCTGATTCGCGTGCGCCGCCTGGTCCTCTCCCCGAGATGGATCGTCTGGCACGTGCTCACGCTCGGAGCGATGGTCACGTGCGGCTACCTCGCCGCCTGGCAGTGGCAGCGCGCCGGGTCCGCCATGGGCAGCGCGCTGAACGTCGGGTACGGGCTGCAGTGGCCCCTCTTCGCCGTGTTCTTCGGCGTCATGTGGTGGCGGATGCTGCGGATGGAGGCGGCGAAGCTGGAGGAGGAGGGGCCCTCCGCCGAGGAGGAGGCCCCGCCCGTGCCGCAGCCGCGTCCGGCCACGCCCCCCGACGCCCCGTCGCCGTTCGGTCCGCGCCCGCGCCACGTCGCGCCCCCGGCGGTGGACGACGACCCCGAACTCGTCGCCTACAACCGGATGCTGGCCCAGCTGGCTGCGCGCGACCCCGACCACTGAGAGACGCCGTGCCGATCGAGACCGCCCTGCTCGCCTACCGGATCGCCGCCTGGGTCACCGGCGTCGGCCTGCTCGTCCTCGTGCTGGTGGCGATGCCGATGAAGTACATCTTCGGCCAGCCCGAGCTCGTGGCCGTCGTGGGCGTCACCCACGGCTTCCTCTACATGATCTACATCGTCTGCACGCTGCTGCTGGCGGAGCGCGGGCGGTGGAAGCCGCTGGACGCCCTGCTGATCCTCGTGGCGGGCACGATCCCGGTGGCGTCGTTCGTGGCGGAGCGCCGCGTCACCCAGCGGGTGCGCGCGGGCCGCTCGCCCGTCAGCTAGCGGGCCTGCTGCCGCCGAGCGGGTCGACGTCGGCGCCTCGCCGCATGGGGCACCCGATGAGGTGCTGCATCTGCCTGCGCAGCTCCTCCACGGTGGTGGCCTGCTGCGGCCACGCGATCCGCACGTCGTGGTCGCGGCCGGGGGCCTCGAGGCGCAGGCGCAGGCCGTAGCGGTCCATGCCGAGGGGCCGCAGCCGGGCTTCGCGCAGGTCGCGCAGGGCCGGCGGGAGGTGCCGGGCGAGCAGGTCGAGCACGTCCGGGTGCGAGTTCTCCAGGTGGGCGAGCCAGTGGCTCTCGTAGCGGCAGAACGGGTCGGGCCAGGCGGCGGCCAGGTCCACCGGGGTGAGCGCTGCGCTGCCCTCTGCGTCGGACAGCACGGCCGAGCCGGGGTCGAGGCGCACGAGGGAGGCGCCGTGGCCCAGCCGCAGCAGGTTCTCGTCGGGCCGCACGTCGGCCACCTGGAGGGCGATGCGGCGGGCGATGTCCGGGTCGGGCTCCCGGAGCCTGCCGGTGATCCACAGCAGCCCGCGGACCGGCTCCCTCAGCTCGACCGGGGCGACGTCGGCGATCTCGAGCATCGCCGCGAACTCGCCGCCGGGGGCGCTGCGGATCTCGTGCAGCACGGGTTCGTCGTCGTCGAGCAGGAGGACCGCGGAACCGTCGGCCCGTACGTGGTGGACGAGGGGAGCGGCCTGGGGTGCGCCGGTGCCGACGAGGCTCGCCGTGCCGCCTCGCGCGGCGACGCTTCGGGCGCGTTCGGCGGCCGACGGAGCGGGCGGTCGGCGGGGCCGGGTGGATCCCAACGAGACACCTCCGTGACTTAGGTGAGGCTAAGCTACTGGGCGCTCTGGCAGGTGTCCAGCGTCCGAACGCCCGGCCGCTGTCAGACCGCGCGAGCCCACCCGTTAGCGTCTGTGACCGTGACGACGGCGGCCGGTGCGGATCCTTGGGCCATCCCACCGCTCTTCGCGCAGCTGGTCGACGACACCAGCCTGCTGCAGCCGCGGTCGGTGGCTCCCGGTGTGGATGCCGTCGTATCGCGGTACCTGAGCGCTCGAGACGGGCGATACGGAGGGCTGGTCGGGCAGCTGGTCTGCCCGGTGTCCCGGCTCCCCGCCCTGGTGCAGGAACTGGCGCGATCGGTGCCATCGCGCCCGGTCGACGTGTCGCTCGTGGTCGACACCGGCCTCGGTGCCGTGCCGAAGGCGCTCTCCACGGTTTTCTCGCGGTCGAGCCTGCTCACGCCGCGCACGGTGGAGACGGCGGCGCCGCCCGACGTCGACGCCGTCTGGCTGGAGCGCGTGTCGGAGTTCGTGCCCGAGGACGTCGTGGCGGTCGTCGAGCCGCGCCGCCCGGCCGAGCTCGAGCCCGCCGACATCAGCGCGTGGCTCGGCGCCGTGCGCCGCGTGGCCGAGCACGGGTGCGCGCCCAAGCTGCGCTGCGGCGGCCCCCGCGCCTCCGACGTGCCGTCGGTGGCGGAGGTGGAGGAGTTCCTGCACGTCGTGGTCGACACCGGGCGGCCGTTCACCACGCTCGGCCTGCGTCAGGTCGTGCGGAGCGAGCACGACCACCCGCGGCGCCACGGCATCCTCAACCTGCTGGTGGGCGTCGCGCGGGCGCTCGGTGGCGGCGACGTGCGCGAGGCGCTCGAGTCGAGCGACGGCACGGCGCTGGCGCGGGAGATCAGCGGGATGTCCGAGCGCACCGTCAAGGGCGTGCGCGGGCTCCTGTCGCGCTGCGGGGCCGAGCCGGAGCCGGTGCCGGCCACGCAGCTCGTGGGCCTCGGCCTGCTCGCCTGACGCCGGGGGAGCTCACGCTTCCCCGAACAGCTCGTCCCACGCCTCCGCGACCCGGGCAGCGCAGACCTCCGGGGCCAGCCCGCCCACGCCCGTGCCGAGGCCGGGCAGGGCGACCGTGCGCACGGCCCGGCGCACCGGGGTGCCGTCGGGCAGGTCGCCGTCGCGCCAGAGCCGGAACACGGCAGCGGCTGCGGCGTGCGCGGCGGCGCCGTCGGGTGGGAGCCGTTCGCCGGGGTTGCGCATCGTCGGGGCGCTCACCAGCCAGGCGGGGTGTTCGGCGCCGGTGGGGACGA
The DNA here is from genome assembly GCF_042657305.1 of Pseudonocardia zijingensis. NCBI lineage: Bacteria > Bacillati > Actinomycetota > Actinomycetes > Pseudonocardiales > Pseudonocardiaceae > Pseudonocardia > Pseudonocardia zijingensis. Next base: position 120,281 of record NZ_JBHSKO010000003.1, read on the forward strand.
TCACGGCCTGGCCCACCGGGAGGTCGCCGCCGGACGCCGCGCGGACGCGGTCGGAGATGCCGGGGAACCAGCGGGCGTACACGGCGTCGATGCCACCCCCCATGAGGCCGAAGGAGTTGGCCGGGCTCACCACGGCGTCAGCGGTGACGTCGGTGATCGAGCCCTCGTGCACGACGAGGCCGGGACGGCCCTCCGCGATGGCCCGCCAGGCCCGGGCCATGGGTGCGTCGACGGCCACCAGCACCAACCTCGGGGTGTCCATGGGCCCACAGTAGGGTCGCCTCGTGACCCGTATCGCGTTCCTCGGGCCGCGCGCCACCTTCACAGAGCAGGCACTGCGGTCCATGCCCGAGGCCGCGGAGGCCGAGCTCGTGCCGTGCACCGGTTCTCCGGCGGTGCTGGCCGCCGTGCGGGACGGCTCCGCCGACCTCGGGTGCGTCCCGATCGAGAACACCGTGGAGGGCGCGGTCCCCGCGGTGCTCGACGGCCTCGTCGCCGATCCCCCGCTGGTGATCGTGCGGGAGGCCGCGCTGGCGGTCCGGTTCGCGCTGCTCGCGCGGCCGGGCACGGCTCTGGGTGACGTGCGCACCGTGGCGTCCCACCCGCACGCCATCGCCCAGACCCGCGACTGGCTCGCCGCGCGTCTGCCCGATGCCGAGGTGCTGATGTCCGCGTCCACGTCCGAGGCGGCCGCGCAGGTGGCCAGGGGCGAGTTCGACGCGGCCGTCTCGGCGCCGCTCGCGGCCGAGCAGCACGGGCTGGAGGTGCTCGCCGACGACATCGCCGACAACGCGGGCGCCGTCACGCGCTTCGCGCTCGTCTCCCCGCCCGGGCCGCTTCCCGCACCCACCGGCTACGACCGCACGTCGCTCGCCGCCACCACGCAGAACCGGCCGGGCGCGTTGCTCGGCCTGCTCACCGAGCTCGCCGTGCGCGGGATCGACCTCACCCGCATCGAGTCCCGGCCGATCAAGGACCGGCACGCCGAGTACTGGTTCCACCTCGACTGCACGGGCCATGTCGCCGAGCCGGCCATGGGGGAGGCCCTCGCCGCCCTGCACCGCCGGTGCGACCGCGTCCGGTTCCTCGGTTCCTATCCCCGCGCCACCAACGGTGCGACGGCGGCTCCGAGCACGTCCCCGCTGCCCATCGGGGGTGCCGACGCCGCGCAGTTCGCGGCCGCCCAGAAGTGGCTGGACGCGGTGCGGGCGGGGGGTGCCGCGTGAGCGTCACCCGGCTGATCATGGCGCGGCACGGGGAGACCGCCGCCAACGCGCAGCACGTGCTCGACTCCCGGCCGCCCGGTGCCCCGCTGAACGAGCGCGGGCTCGCGCAGGCGGCCGTGCTCGGCGAGCGGCTCGGCGCCGACCCGATCACCGCCGTTCACGCGTCGGTGGCGGTGCGGGCGCAGCAGACGGCCGCGCCCGTCGCGGCGGCGCACGGCCTGGACGTGCAGGTGGTCGACGGCATCCACGAGGTGTTCTGCGGCGAGCTCGAGGGCCGGTCCGGCCGCGACGCCTTGAAGAGCTTCATGGTCGTGTACGACGCGTGGTGGACCGGTGACCTCGACGCGCGCCTCCCCGGTGGGGAGTCCGCCCACGACGTGCGGGAGCGCTTCCTGCCGGCGCTGGACCGCATCCTCGACGGCGCGAGCGGCGACGTGGTGCTCGTGAGCCACGGCGCCGCGATCCGCCTCGCGGCGGCCGCGCTCATCGGCGACACGGCGGAGACGCGCTTCCTCCCCAACGCGGGGCTCGTGGTGCTGCGTCCCGACGGCGCGGGCTGGGTGCTGGAGCACTGGGACAGCGCGCCCCCGGTCACCGGCGACGTCACCGCGGGCGGCGCGCCGGCCTGACGAGGGGCCTGACGACGGGCCCCGGCTCACCCCCAGCCGAGCTCTTCCAGGGTCTCCTCGTCGATCCCGAAGTGGTGTGCCACCTCGTGCACCACGGTCACGGCGATCTCGTGCACCACGTCGTCCTCGTCGTCGCAGATGTCGAGGATCGCGTCCTGGTAGATGGTGATCCGGTCGGGCAGCACGCCCCCGTAGTTCGAGGTGCGCTCGGTGAGGGCGACGCCCTCGTACAGCCCGAGGAGCTCGGGATCGCTGTCGTGCCGGTCCTCGACCAGCACCACGACGTTGTCCATCGCCGCTGTGAGGTCGGGCGGGAGGGTGTCGAGGGCGTCCGAGACGAGCTCCTCGAACCGCCGCCGCGTCATGTCCACAGATGGATGGTGACACTGCGCCGGGCGGCCGCCGGACAGAGCCGGGCGGCCGCCCGGGGGATCACCGGTCCGCGGTGACCTCGGAGGGCGCCACGGTGGGCTGCGGCGGCTCGGGAGCCTCCGGCTTCTCGGGCTCCGCGGGGGCGCTCGGCGTGGCCGTCGGCCGCTCCGGCTCCTCGGGGCCCTCGGGGCGCTCCGGTTCCGCCGGCTCGCTCGGCGGCGCAGGCGTCGCGGGGGCGCTCGGGGTGGCCGTGGGCACTTCCTCGGCGGGCGGTCCGTCGATCGGCGGCAGGGAGGGGTTCGGCGTGCTGCTGGCCGGCGGGGCCGGCTCGTCGCCCACCACGACGTCGCCCTTCACCGGGCCGGTGACGGGCGCGAACCCGCTGCGGTCGGGCAGGAGCGCGGCGAGGTTGCAGTTCACCTTGCGGCTGCCGGCGTTCCAGGACTCCTCGGTGAGGTTGTCCCAGTAGACGGTGAGGCCCTTGTCGGAGATCGCGTCGGCGCTGCCGGCGTACTTGTTGGCGATCTCGGCGCACTGCGGCTGCAGGAAGGCGTCCTGGTCGCCGACCGCGGGGAAGCCCTCCGAGAACTTCTCCGAGAGGTCCACGATCCCGACGGTCTCGACCGCGTGCGGGCCCGAGCAGTCGACGGGGTCGCCGATCGTGCGGCCGTCGATCGCGAGGCAGGTGCCCGGCTCCTGGACGGCGGCCTGCTCCGACTCGGCGGCGCGCCCGGACAGCGGCAGGAGCGCGCCGGAACGGGAGGCGCTCTGCACGCCGCACCGCAGCTCGCGGTCGCCGTCGGACCACTTGGACGGCGACGGCTTGAGCGCGCCCACCCGGTAGCGGCCGTCGGGGTCGAACTTGCCGCCCAGGTACTGCAGCACAACGGGCTCGCAGCGCTCATTGACGATCTGGCGCCACTGGCGGTCGTCCGGCAGTGCCATGTCGGCGGCGAGCGTGACGGAGCCCGCCTGCTCGAACAGGTGCGGCTGGGCGCAGTCGACGACCTCGGTGTCGGCGGCGTCGGGCCGCGACCACATCAGGCAGGTGCCGGGCGTGGCGGGCGGAGCGGGCACCTCCCGGGCGCTCGACCCGGCCGCCGCGGGCAGTGCCGCGAGCGTGCCCAGGACGGGCACCGTGGCGCCCGCGAACGAGTCGAGGGTGGCGACGCCCAGCATGGTGAGCGAGCCGACGAGCACGCCGATGACCATGCGGCGCACGAGCCGTGGCTCGGGGGCGCGTGCGGGCGGTGGCGGCGGGGGCGCGGGACGTGCGGCGGGCCCCGGGACGCTGTGGCGCCCGGTGCGCGCGGGTGCCGGCGCGGGGGCACCGAACGCGGTGGCCCGCGCGGCGGCGAGGCGGTTGACGTTCGGGACGACGACGGTGGGCGCCTCCCCCGGGCGCTGTCCGGGTTGAAGGCGTGGTGCACCAGCGTGCTGCGGCATCTGGGGCCGGCCGGGGGGAGCGGTCAGTCGGTCCATGTCGGCCGTCATCATGCCGTTACCAGGGGTCACGTCCAGGGGGGAGGGCCCATCCGCGCGACCATCGGTCGTCGGCGTGCTGCGAGCGTCAACGTTTGCCGGTGGGTGGCGTCCCGGTACGGTTCGGCGCGCGGGACGGACCTGTCACCGGCCCCGCGGGAGCGCAGCCGAGGGGGGATTGAGCCGTGCCCGACGAGAAGAGCGATGGCGTGCCTGCCGAGCAGCCCGACGGCGGGTCGGCGCCTGACGAGGGCGCCCGCGGCCGGATGCGCTTCCAGGACGAGTCCACCACTCCCCGGGAACCCACCCTCGCCGAGCGCAGGGCGCGGGAGATCGCGGCCCGCCGGGCCGAGGAGGCCGAGCGCCGGGCGGCCGAGGAACAGGAGCGCTCCGCGCGCAGGCGCAAGCGGATCCTGGTCGGCGCCGGGGTCACCGTCGGTGTCGTCGCGCTGATCGCCGTGGGCTACTCGGCGGTGCAGGACGACGAGGTGCAGGCGCAGTGCGTCGACGAGGACGGCGTGATCGTCGACGACTCGAACTGCGTCACCCCCGCCGCGTCCAGCACCGCGCACTACGGCGGCGGCTTCTACCCGATCTTCATCGGCGGTGGCGGACGGCAGTACCACTACACCTACGGCGGCACCGGCACCGTGGGCGAGCGCGTGCAGGGCGGCACGACCACGGTGCCGAAGGAGGGCACCCGCGTCACCACGCGGTCGGGCAAGACGCTCTCCGGTTCGTCCAGCGGCAGCTCGATCTCGCGGGGCGGGCTCGGGGTCTCCGGAGGCAAGTCCGGGAGCGGGTCCTAGCGGTGGAACGGCGCACGGGAGAACCGCGCCCTGGCTGGGAGCGCACCATCCGCGAGCAGGGCATGGTCTTCGACACCCCGGGCCGTGGCGTCGGCGGAGCGCCCCGTCCGTACTGGGACGAGTCGGTGCACTACACGTTCTCGATGGACGAGATCCTCTCGCTGGAGGCCGACGTCGAGGTGATCCACTCGATGTGCCTGCAGGCCGTCGACCACGTGGTCACCAGCGAGCGGTTCCGCGATTTCGCCCTGCCGGAATGGGCGTTCGAGGCGGTGGCGGCGTCCTGGCGGCGCAGCGACCCGCACGTCTACGGCCGCTTCGACCTGCGCTACGACGGCAGCGGCCCGGCCAAGCTGCTGGAGTACAACGCCGACACCCCCACCACGCTGCTCGAGGCGTCGCTGCTGCAGTGGTACTGGCGGGGGGACGTCCACCCCGACGACGACCAGTGGAACTCGCTGCACGAGTCGCTCGTGGAGCGCTGGTCGGAGATCAAGGGGCGGCTGCCGGGCGGCGAGGTCCACTTCACGTGGTCGGGCAGCGAGACCACCGGCGAGGACCACGTCACCGTCGGCTACCTGCAGGAGACGGCGGCCGAGGCCGGCCTGGACACGGTGGGGCTCGCCATCGAGGACATCGGCTGGGACGCCGCCCTCGACCGCTTCGTCGACCTCGAGGAAGCCCCCATCGCGGCGATCTTCAAGCTCTACCCGTGGGAGTGGGTGCTCTCCGACCAGTTCGGCAAGAGCGTGGTCCGCAGCCTGCCGGAGACGCTGTGGATCGAGCCGCTCTGGAAGGCGCTGCTGTCGAACAAGGCGCTGCTCGCCGTGCTGTGGGAGATGTTCCCCGGCCACCCCAACCTGCTCCCCGCGTACCTCGACCAGCCGGGGCTGCTCACCGAGTACGTCCGCAAGCCCCGCCTGGGCCGTGAGGGCGCGAACATCTCGATCGTCGCGCCCGGCATGGAGCACCAGACGGGTGGTGTGTACGGCGAAGAGGGGTACGTCTACCAGCTCTTCGACCCGCTCCCCGAGTTCGACGGCTACCGTCCCGCGCTGGGCGCGTGGGTGGTCGGTGACGCCGCGGCCGGGCTGGGCATCCGCGAGACCGTCGGTCTGGTGACCGACGACGGCGCGGCGTTCGTCCCCCACCGCATCCCCGCAACCTGATGCTCCCCATGGAGGTAGTAGTCGTGACGCTGGCCCAGGTCGGTCCCGGTTTCGCGGAGGTGATCGGCCGGGGCATCGGCGCGATCCTGCTCTACGCCGTGCTCGGCGTCCTGTTGATGCTGCTCGGCTTCTACGCCGTCGACCTCACCACGCCGGGCAAGCTCAACCGGATGGTGCGCGACGGCCTCCCGAACGCCGTGGTGGTCACGGCGGCCGGGATGGTGAGCATGGCGTTCATCGTGGTCGTCGCGATCTACGGTTCCACCGGCGGGCTGCTCGAGGGGCTGCTCGCGAGCCTGATCTTCGGTCTCGTCGGGATCGTGGCGCAGGTCGGCGGGGTGCGGCTGCTGGAGTGGGTCACGGGGATCGACATCGGTGCCGTCCTGACCGCCGACACCATCCGGCCCCAGGCGTTCGTCGTCTCGGCGGCGCACGTCGCGCTCGGCCTCGTCGTGGCGGTCGCGATCCTCTGAGCCGGGTTCACGCGCCGGCCCGCACCTCGTCGGCGAGGGACCGGTCCAGCGCCACCCGCACCAGGGCCGCCGCGAGCGGCGCGAGCTGCGACCCCGGGGCGAGGCGGGCCAGCTCGTCGGCGTCCGCGGGCAGGCCGACCCGGCGCGCGCCGTCCAGCGCCTTGCCGTCGATCGCGGGCCGCAGCTCCGGCCAGACGTCCTGGGCCTCCCGGCAGAAGATGTCGGCGCCGACCGGCCCCAGCCGCGGGAACCCGGTCAGCGCCTCCCGGATCCGCGCCGGGTCCCGCTCGGCGCGCTCGCGCAGCTTCCGCAGGTCGTCGCGGTACTCGCGGTGCACGAGTTCGGCGCCCTCGCCCAGCGCGGTCGCGGTGCTCTCGTCATAGCGCTTGTAGCTCGCCCGGCTGAGCGCGTCCACGCGGTCCTGCCACGACGCCTCGCGCATCTTCGCAGGCGTGCCCATCCCGGCGTCGGCGAGCGAGCGGGACGCGTCCACGGCGATGTCGGCCTTGATGCGGGTCGAGAGCAGGATCGACAGCACGAGCAGGCGGTAGAGCGGCGCGGGGCCGTCCTTCAGCCGGATCCCGGCCTGCTCGGCGTAGGTCGTCCCGGCACGGTCGAGCAGTGTCCGGAGGAGCTTGCGTTCGTCGGACATGGCCGAGGTGTACCCACCTGCCCGTCCGCTACCGTCGTCGCATGTCGAGTGTTCCCTCGCGGGAGCCCCGCCACGACACCGCCGGCGTCCCGCAGCGGCCCCGGCGGTCCTGGATCCGTCGTGCGGAGCTCGTCGACCGGCTCCGACGACCTCGGCTCGGTCGACGGCGTCGCAAGCCGCGGGTCGTGCGCGTGTGAGGGTTGACCCTCGACCATGTCGAGGCACGAGGGTCGCTGACGTGGAGAGCTCGAACGGGGCGGTGCGCACGATCGGCCGGGTGGCGCGCGAGAGCGGCCTCTCGGTGAGCGCGCTGCGGTTCTACGACGCGGCCGGGGTGCTGGCGCCCGCGAGCGTCGACCCGGCGTCCGGCTACCGGTACTACACGCCGGACCAGGTGGCGGTGGCGCGGCTGGTCGCGTCGCTGCGCCGGGTGCGGATGCCGCTGGCCGGGATCCGGGAGGTGCTGGCCCACCGGCACGACCCGGCCGCCGTGGACGCCGTGCTCGACCGGCACCTGCGCCGCCTGGAGCAGGGCCTGGCCGACGCCCGCCGCGAGCTCTCCCGCGCCCGATCGCTCGTCGCACAGGAGGTCCTCGTGCCGTCCACCACCGTCACCGTCCGCGGCGCCGACCTGGCCGGCGCATTGCGCGCCGTCCGGTTCGCCGTGGGGTCCGACCCGCAGCTGCCGGTGCTGTGCGGCGTGTTGTTCGACGTGGCACCGGATGCGCTCACGCTCGTGGCCACCGACCGGTACCGGCTCGCGACGGCGAGCGCGCCCGTCGTGCTGGTCGACGGCCCACCGGTGGAGGCGGTCCTGCCGGTGGAGCTTGTCGATGAGATCCCGCGGGCCGAGACGGTCTCGATCGTCGTGACGGGCGACTCCGTCCGCGTGGCCGCGGGGGAGGAGATCCTGCGGGGTGAGCCGATCGCGGAGCGGTTCCCCGACTTCCGCAGGCTCCTGCCCGCCGACCACGGCGAGACGGCCGTCGACGCAGCCGCCCTGCGCGCCGCGGTGGCGGCGTCGTCCGCGCGCCGGGTGTGCCACGACGGCGCGGAGCACGACGTGACGGTGCTCGCGGGCGGGCCGGACGGCGTCCACGTCACCGACGGGCCCGGGGTCGCGGTGAACCGCGAGTTCCTGCTGGAGGCGCTGGACGCCGGCGGCGACGGGCAGCTCCTGCTCACCCTCGACGGCCCGATCACGCCGCTGGTGATCGCGGCGCCCGCGGCGCGGTCGGTCTCGCTGCTGATGCCGGTGCGCACCTGAAGCCCCGGGCCCCCGGCGGCGGGTCCACGTAGCCTGGTGGGGTGCAACCTCCCCGCCTCGTCGCCACCGACGTCGACGGCACCCTCCTCGACCCTGAGGACAGGGTGTCGCCGCGCGCGCTCGCGGTGGTCGAGCGGCTGGTGGCGACCGGCGTCGGGTTCGTGCTCGTCACGGGGCGGCCACCGCGGTGGATCCCGCCCGTCGTGGCGCAGCTGGCCGTCAGCCCGCTCGCCGTGTGCGCCAACGGGAGCGTGCTCTACGACGCCGCGGAGGACCGCGTGCTGTGGGCCAACACGCTGGCCCCCGACGCGCTCGCCCGGATCGTCGAGGCGGCCACGGAGGCGCTGCCGGGGTGCGGCATCGCGGTCGAGCGGGTGGACCTCGGCGCGCCGTTCGTCGCCGAACCGGGTTACCTCGATGCGTGGGCCAACAGCGACCACGCCATCGCCGACCGCTCCGCGCTGCTGGGCGAGCCCGCGGTGAAGCTGCTCGTCCGCGACCCGCGGCTGTCGAGCGACGCGATGGTGGCCGCGCTCGAGCCGGTGATCGGCCACGAGGCCGACCTCACGTTCTCGCACCCGCGCGGGCTCGTGGAGGTCTCCCCGCCCGGCGTCACGAAGGCCACGGGCCTCGCCGAGGTGGCCCGGCGGCACGGCGTGCATGCCGGTGACGTCGTCGCCTTCGGCGACATGCCCAACGACCTGGAGATGTTGCGCTGGGCCGGCCACGGGGTGGCGATGGGCAACGCCCACCCGGCGCTGCTCGAGGTGGCCGACGAGGTCACCGCCAGCAACGCGGAGGAGGGCTTCGCGCTCGTTCTGGAGCGCTGGTTCTGACACGGTTCCGCCCACGCCCGGCTACGCACGGTGACCGGGCGTAGCATCGGGCGACGACAGCGCACTCCGTGCGGCCGCACGCCGCACCGACCACGCGGGCGTCCGGCCCGCCACGCCGTACTGGAGGCCCCACCTGTGGCCGAGCTCCTCGACCGCCCCGGCCCGCACGCCGTTCCGATCTTCGAGCCGGACGGCACGGTCGACGTGCCGCCCGCGGGGGGCGAGGTGCGGGTCCTGGAGGCCGTTCAGGGCGCGCTGGCCACACCACCCGTGGTGCGGGTCGCGCGCGGGATGTCCTTCTTCGGCGAGCACGCAGCGGGCTGGCTCGTGATGGGCGCGGTCGGCGCGCTGGTCGATCGCAGGCGGCGTCGTGACTGGGTCACCGCCACGGCCGCCGTGGCCATCGCCCACGGTGCGTCGATCGGGGTCAAGCGTGTGGTGCGCAGGCCGCGACCGCAGGACCCGCGCGTGCAGGTCCACGTCGGCACCCCGAGCCGGCTGAGCTTCCCGTCGGCGCACGCCACGTCCACCACGGCAGCAGCGGTGCTGTTCGGCGCGCTGCTGCGCAAGCCGCTCGCCGCCGCGCTCGTGCCCACGATGGCGCTCTCGCGGATGGTGCTCGGCGTCCACTACCCCACAGACGTCCTGGCGGGCTCCGCGCTCGGCGCCGCCGTCGCGTTCGCGGCCCGCAAGGTCGCCCGGAAGGAAGAGCGATGACCAGCACCGACGTGCCGGCCGAGCAGGCCACCCCGCCACGCACACCGGTGCGGGTGGTGCGCGGTGTCCTGCGCACGATGCGCCCCCGGCAGTGGGTCAAGAACGTCCTGGTGCTGGCCGCGCCGTTCGCGAGCGGCGACCTGTTGCGCGAGGGCATCGCCCTCGAACTCGCCGTGGCGTTCGTGGCGTTCTCGATCGCCGCGTCCGGCATCTACCTGATCAACGACGCCAACGACGTCGCCGCCGACCGGGCACACCCCACCAAACGCAACCGGCCGATCGCCGCGGGCATCGTTCCCGCCGGGCTAGCCATGGGCGTCGCGGTCGTGCTGCTGCTGGGCGCGCTCGCGCTGAGCTTCCTGGCCAGCGTGCAGCTGGCCGTCGTGCTCGCCGTCTACATCGCGGTGCAGCTGGCCTACTGCTTCTGGCTCAAGCACCAGGCGGTGCTCGACATCTGCATCGTCGCGTCGGGCTTCCTGCTGCGCGCCATCGCGGGCGGCGCCGCCACCGACATCGTGCTGTCCCAGTGGTTCCTGCTGGTGGCGGGCTTCGGCTCGCTGTTCATGGTGGCCGGCAAGCGGTACGCCGAGATGATGCTCGCCGAGCGCACCGGCGCGAAGATCCGCAAGTCGCTGGAGAGCTACTCGGCGTCCTACCTGCGGTTCGTGTGGGCGCTGTCGGCCACGATCCTGATCACCACGTACTCCCTGTGGGCCTTCGACATCGGCGTCGTGCGGCACAACCAGATGTGGTCGGTGATCTCGATCGTGCCGTTCGTGATCGCCGTGCTGCGCTACTCCGTCGACGTCGACTCCGGCAACGGCGGCGAGCCGGAGGAGATCGCGCTGGCCGACCGGGTGCTGCAGGTCCTGGCTCTGGCGTGGGTCGCCACGCTGACGCTCGCCGTCTACTCCTGATCGGTGCCGATGAAGGGCATCATCCTGGCCGGCGGGTCGGGCACGCGGCTGCACCCGATCACCCGGGCGGTGTCGAAGCAGCTGCTGCCCGTCTACGACAAGCCGATGGTCTACTACCCGCTGTCGGTGCTGATGCTGGCCGGGATCCGCGACATCCTGGTGATCTCCACCCCGCAGGACGTGCCGGCGTTCCAGCGGCTCCTCGGTGACGGCGGCGAGCTCGGCCTGCGGATCGGCTACGCCGTGCAGCTCGAGCCGAACGGGCTGGCCGAGGCGTTCGTGATCGGGGCCGAGCACGTGGGGTCCGACCCGGCTGCGCTCGTGCTCGGGGACAACATCTTCCACGGCCCGGGCTTCTCCGGGCTGCTGCAGCGCTCGATCGCCGAGATCGAAGCGGGGGACGCGGGCTGCATCCTGTTCGGGTACGCGGTGCGCGACCCGCAGCGCTACGGCGTGGCCGAGGCGGATGCCGACGGCAGGCTGCTGTCGATCGAGGAGAAGCCCGCCCTCCCGCGGTCGAACCGCGCGGTCACCGGGCTCTACTTCTACGACAACGACGTGGTCGGGATCGCGGCCGGGCTCAGGCCGTCCGCGCGCGGCGAACTGGAGATCACCGACGTCAACCGCGCCTACCTGGAGCGTGGCGACGCGAAGCTGGTGGACCTCGGCCGGGGGTTCGCCTGGCTGGACACCGGCACCCACGAGTCGCTGCTCGAGGCGGGCGAGTACGTGCGGGTGCTGGAGAACCGGCAGGGTGTGCGGATCGCCTGCATCGAGGAGATCGCCATGCGGATGGGCTTCATCGACCCGGCCGCCTGCTACGCCCTGGGCGAGCGCCAGGCAAAATCCGGCTACGGCGAGTACGTCATGGACGTGGCGAAGACCTTCGCCGGTTAGGAGTGCGTCGTGCAGGTCCTGGTGACCGGGGGAGCGGGCTTCATCGGCTCGCACTACGTGCGGTCGGTGCTGGCCGGCGCGTACCCCGCGTACGCCGACGCCGACGTCGTGGTGCTGGACCTGCTCACGTACGCGGGCACCCTCACCAACCTCGGTGAGTGGGTCGCCCACCCGCGGCTGCGCTTCGTGCGTGGCGACATCCGCGACCCCGAGGCCGTCGCGGGCGTCATGGCGGGCACCGACGTCGTGGTGCACTTCGCGGCCGAGTCGCACGTCGACCGCTCGATCGCCGGAGCGGGCGACTTCGTCTCCACGAACGTGGTGGGCACGCAGGTGCTGCTGCAGGCGGCGCTGGAGCACGGGGTGTCGCGGTTCGTGCACGTCTCCACCGACGAGGTGTACGGCTCGATCGAGCACGGCGCATGGCCCGAGACGCACCCCCTCGAACCGAACTCGCCGTACTCGGCGTCGAAGGCGGGCTCCGACCTGCTCGTGCGGTCGTTCCACCGCACCCACGGCCTGCCGGTCTGCATCACCCGCTGCTCCAACAACTACGGGCCGCACCAGTTCCCGGAGAAGGTCATCCCGCTGTTCGTCACCAACCTCCTCGACGGGAAGAAGGTGCCGCTCTACGGCGACGGCCAGAACGTCCGCGACTGGCTGCACGTGGACGACCACTGCCGCGGCATCCAGCTCGTGGCGGAGAAGGGCCGCGACGGCGAGGTCTACAACATCGGCGGCGGCACCGAGCTCACCAACGCCGAGCTCACCCGGCGCCTGCTCGACGCGGTGGGCGCGGACGAGTCGATGATCGAGCACGTGCCCGACCGGCTGGGCCACGACCGCCGGTACTGCGTCGACTGGTCCAAGATCGCCGACGAGCTCGGCTACGCCCCCGCGGTGTCGTTCGACGAAGGGCTCGCGGCCACCGTCCGCTGGTACACCGAGCACCGCGCCTGGTGGGAACCCCTCAAGAAGCGGACGTCCTGACGTAGTCGGCGAGCCGCTCCCGCCAGTCCGGGAGCTCCACGCCGGCCGCGGCGGCCCGGGACAGGTCGAGCACGCTGTTGAGCGGGCGGCGGGCGGCGTGCGGCTTGTCGGCGAAGTACTCGGCCGTGGTGGTGCCGGTGACCTGCAGGTCGCCGTGCCCGGCCAGGTCGAACGTGGCCCGGGCGACGTCGGCCCACGAGGCGGGTTCGCCGCAGCCGGTGACGTGGTAGGTGCCGTAGGGGGCGCCGCTCGCCACGAGGTGCACGATCGCGGCCGCCAGGTCGGTGGCGAACGTCGGGCGCCCCACCTGGTCGGCCACCACGGTGGGCTCGACGCCCTTCTCGGCCAGCCGCAGCATCGTGCGCACGAAGTTGCGGCCCTCGCCGACCACCCACGTCGGCCGCACCAGGTAGTGGCGTTCCACGCTGCGCGCCGCGATGTCCCCGGCGGCCTTGGAGGCGCCGTAGACCGACAGCGGCGCCACCGGCGCGTCCTCCGCGTACGGCTGGTCGGACCGGCCGTCGAAGACGTACTCGGTGGACAGGTGCACCAGCGTGGAGCCGTTGCGCCGGCAGATCGCGGCGAGCGCGGCCGGTCCGTCGGCGTTCACCCGCCACGCGGCGGGGCGGCCCTCGGCGGTCTCGGCGCCGTCCACGTCGGTGAACGCCGCGGCGTTCACCACGGTGTCGTAGGCCGCCCAGTCGATCGTCGCGGCGGCGGCGTCGGCGATGTCGAGGTCGGAGTGGCGCAACGCGGTGACGCGCGGCAGCGCCGCCACCAGCGCCCGCCCGACCTGGCCGCCTGCCCCGAGAACCAGTACCCGCACGTCAGACTCCTGTCGGGGCCACGGCCGAGAGCGGCGGGTGCCCGCGGTCCTTGTCGGAGCGGATCGCCTTGTCCTCGCCGATGGGCCACTCGATGCCCAGCGCGGGGTCGAACGCCTGGATCAGCGTGTACCGGGCGTCGGGCGTCCAGTGCTCGTTCACCAGGTACGAGTAGACGACGTCCGGGGTGAGCGTCTGGTACGAGTTGCCGCACCCGCGCGGCACGAAGATCGCGTTGCCGGGGTGCAGCTCGAACGTCTCCACGCGCCCGAACGACTCGCCGCCGCGCAGGTCCACGATCGCCGCGAACGCCCGGCCGTGCGAGAGCGAGATGAACTTGTCCCACGGCTCCGCGTGGATGCCGCGCGTGACCCCCACCTCGGCGTTGTAGGAGACGTTGCTCTGCACGATCTCGAACGGTGGGAAGCCGAGCGCCTCGAGCTTGGCGCGCTGGAAGCTCTCCTTGAACCAGCCGCGCCCGTCGTGGTGCACCACCAGGTCGACGTGCAGCAGACCGGGGATGGAGGTCTCCGCGACGCGCAGCTCGCTCATGCCTGCTGCTCCCGGGGGAGGGTGCGGACCCAGTCGAGGGTGGCGCGCAGCCCGTCGGTCAGCGCGGTCGGGGCCGGGAGCCCCAGCTCGGCCCGGGCGCGGGAGACGTCGAGGCAGCTGCGCAGCACCTCGCCCGGGCGCGCGGGCGCGAACTCCGGCTCGAACCCGTCCACGCCCGCGGCGGCGGCCACCGCACCGACGAGCGCGAGCACGTCCACCTCGGTGCCGGTGCCGACGTTGTAGACGTCGTGCGGGAGGTCCGCCGCCGCGGCGGCCGCCCGGTTGGCCGCCACGATGTCGCCGACGAACACGTAGTCGCGCGTCTGCCTGCCGTCCCCGAACACCGTGGGCCGCCTGCCCGTGAGCACCCGGTCGCAGAGGATCGCGATCACCCCCGCGTCGCCGCGCGGGTCCTGGCGCGGGCCGTACACGTTCCCGTAGCGCAGGGTCACGACGTCGAGCCCGTGGCTGCGCCGGAACCAGCAGCCGTACCGCTCCACGGTGCGCTTGCCCAGCCCGTAGGCCGACAGCGGGTCGGTCGGCGTGGTCTCCGGTGTCGGAACGACGTCGGTCTCGCCGTAGATCGCCCCGCCGGTGGAGGTGTTGACCACCCGGCGCACTCCCGCCGCCTGCGCCGCGGAGAAGACGTTGACCGAGCCGAGCACGTTGACCGCGGTGTCCGTGGCCGGATCCGCCATCGACTTCCGCACGTCGATCTGCGCCGCGAGGTGGAACACCAGCTCCGGCGCGAACGCCGTGACGGCGCGCCGCACCCCCGCCTCGTCCCGCACGTCCACCTCGGCGAGCTCGGCCGCGGGGGAACCTGCGAGGTTGGTGGGTGAGCCGTGGCTGAGGTCGTCGAGCACCAGGACGTCGGCGCCGTCGGCGACGAGGGAATCGACGAGGTGGGACCCGATGAAGCCGGCCCCGCCGGTCACTACCGCACGCACGGCGGGATGGTAGCGGCCGACCCGTCCGGACCACGCGAACGGCACTCGTGCCGTGCGCGTCGCGCATTCCTCCATGTGGGGGTGGTCGCCCGCGCGGGGCGCCGCGGCCGTCACACTGGGCCCGTGACTGCTCCGGAAGGCCGACCGCGCACCGACGCACCCGACTACGCCGAACGCCTGAAGAACCTGGAGCAGGCGCGGTGGAAGCGGTGGCTGGACGTGCAGGCCCCCTACCGCTGGAACATCCGCAGGCTGGAGCTCGGGCGCACCCTCGACGTGGGGTGCGGGCTCGGGCGCAACCTCGCCCACCTCGGCGGCGACGGCGTCGGCGTCGACCACAACGCGGCCTCCATCGAGCTGGCGCGGGCCCGGGGGCTCGAGGCCTACACGTCGGAGGAATTCCTCGCCGGCCCGCACGCGCGGGAGGGGGCGTTCGAGAGCCTGCTTGCCGCCCACGTCGTCGAGCACATGTCCGAGGAGGACGCCGTCGGGCTGCTGCGCACGTACCTGCCGTTCGTGCGCAAGGGCGGCAAGGTCGTGCTCATCACCCCGCAGGAGCGGGGCTACGCCACCGACGCCACGCACGTGCGGTTCTGCGGGTTCGCCGAGGTGGCCGCGTTGTGCGAGACGCTCGGGCTCACGGTGGCGCGGCAGTACTCCTTCCCGTTCCCGCGCCCGGTCGGCCGGGCGTTCCCGTACAACGAGTTCGTCACGCTCGCCCGGATCTGACGGACGGGCGGCGGCCACTACCGTGGTCACGTGAACCCCGCACGCCGGATCGGCACCGCGGCGCACCTCGCCGCGGGGCTCGGGGTGCTCGGAGCGGCGGGCTACGCGTTCGTAGCGGTGGTCGGCCACGTGTTCCACGGACCGGTCGACGCGGGCGCGCTCAACGCCCTCATCTCGCTGTACATGCTCGTGAACATCATCGGGCCCGGCGTGTTCGCGGCGCTCGAGCAGGAGACCAGCCGCGCGGTCAGCGCGGCGGCCGCCCGCGGGGAGCCCCTGCGCCCGGTCGCCCGCCGCGCCGGCGTGCTCGCGTTGTGGTCGTTCGCCGCGCTCGTCCTGGTCGTGCTCGTGGCCTGGCCGCTGGTGCTGGGCCGGGTCCTCGAATGGCGCCCGGGCCTGTTCGCCGCGCTGCTCGTGGCGATCGCCGGGTCCGGGGCGGTCTACTGGGCGCGCGGCCTCCTCGGCGGCCAGCAGCGCTTCCGGGAGTACGCCCGCACCCTCTACGTCGAGGGCGCGGTCCGGTTGCTGCCCTGCCTGGTGCTGCTGGCGTTCGCGCTGGAGGTGCCCTCGGCGTACGGGTTCGCGTTCGCGATCGGCTCGGCCCTGGCCGCGCTGAGCGTGGTGCCGGCGCTGCGGCTGCCCGCCACCGACGTCACGACGCCACCCGACGGCATGGGCCGCTCGCTGCTCTACCTCGCCGGGGCCATCGCGCTCAGCCAGCTGCTGGCCAACCTGGCCCCGGTCGTGGTGACCTACCGCTCGCCGGGCGACCTCGTGGCGGCGGCCGTCTTCGGGTCGACGTTCGTGCTCGCCCGCGTGCCGCTGTTCCTGTTCGCGCCGGTGCAGGCGGTGCTGCTGCCCCACGTCACGCGGGCGGCCGCCACGGGCAGGCGCGACGAGCTGACGCGGCGCCTGCGCCAGGTGCTCGCGCTGGTCACCGGCCTCGGCGCGCTCGGCGTGGCCGGCTGCGTCGTGCTCGGCCCCTGGGCGGCGGAGCGGCTGTTCAACACCGCCTACCGCCCATCGACGGCCACCCTCGCGCTCCTCGGCACTGCCACGCTGGTGATGATGCTGGCGCTGGTCGTGCAGCCCACGCTGGTGGCGCTCTCGCGTCAACGTACGGTCACGATCGGGTGGATCGCCGGTTCGATCGTGTTCCTCGTGGTACTGGTGATGGGGCCCGAGCCCATCGCCGCGGCGCTCACGGCCCAGCTCGTCGGCCCGCTCGTGGTGCTCGCCGTACTCCTGGTCGGCGTGCTCCGGGCGTTGCACGCGCCGTCCGCGGGCACGGGTGCGTCGCCTGTCAAGGGTCGCCGGTAGGTTGACGCGGCCATGCCTGGACAGAACGACCCGGAGGAGACCGGTGTGACCACCGTCGACGGCAGGCGCAACGAGGACGTCTGGGTCGTGATCCCGGTCTTCAACGAGGCGCCCGTCCTGGAGTCCGTCGTCCGGCAGGTCCTGGCGGTCTTCCCCAACGTCGTCTGCGTCGACGACGGCAGCAGCGACGGTTCCGCCGAGGCCGTGCTGCGCACCGGGGCGCACCTCGTGCGGCACCCCGTCAACCTGGGGCAGGGCGCGGCGCTGCAGACCGGGCTGACCTACGCGCGCGTGCAGCCCGGCGCGCAGTACTTCGTCACCTACGACGCCGACGGCCAGCACCGGCTCGAGGACGCCGCCGCGATGGTCGACGTCGCGCGCTCCGGAGCCGCCGACGTCGTGCTCGGCACCCGGTTCGCCGACCACGCCGAATCGGTGCCCCTGCTCAAGCGGGTCGTGCTGCGGGTGGCGGTACTGCTGAGTCCGGCCGGGCGGAAGCTGCGCCTCACCGACGCGCACAACGGCCTGCGGGTGCTCACCCGCCCCGTGGCCGACGACCTGCAGATCACCATGAACGGCATGGCTCACGCCTCGGAGATCGTCTCGTACCTCGGGCGTTCGAAGTGGCGGGTGCGGGAGATCCCGGTCTCGATCCGCTACACCGAGTACTCCCGCAGCAAGGGCCAGTCGTTGCTGAACGGGGTGAACATCCTGTTCGACCTGTCCGTCCGCCACCGGGGAGGCTGACCGGCCGTGCTCATCCAGTTCATCCTCGTGCTCGCCGTCCTGACGATCATGTACGTCTTCGTGCGGAGTTCCGGCACGATCTACGTGCAGGCGAGCAAGCGGATCGCGCTCGTGCTCTTCGCCGTGGCGAACGTCTACGCCGTGATGCGGCCGGACGACCTCTCGGTGATCGCCCACTTCCTCGGCGTCGGCCGCGGCACCGACCTCGTGCTGTACGCGCTGGTCGTGGCGTTCATGGCCGGGATGTTCAGCATGTACCAGCGGTTCCGGGTGGTCGACCGCCGCTACACGGAGCTGGCCCGCACGGTCGCCATCCGGGAGGCCGAGCTCGTCAACAAGGAGCGCGGGCTGCGCTCGGCGCACGTGGTCAGCGTGGCCACCGGCGACGGCGACCGCGCGCCGGTGGGGGCCGAGGACGGCAAGCGGTGACCACCGCCGGCCCCACCGTCGACATCATGCTGCCGCACTACGGGCGCCTGGACCTGGTGCAGGAGACCGTGCGCAGCGTGCTCGCCCAGGACGATCCGAACTGGCGCCTCACGGTGGTGGACGACAGCGGCGAGAAGGCCGACGGCGCGCTCGCGCAGTGGTGCGCCGACCTCGGCGACGAGCGCGTGCGCTACCGGCTCAACCCGCGCAACCTGGGCATCAACCGCAACTTCCAGCAGTGCGTCGACCTGGTGGAGCACGACCTCGCCGTGCTCGTCGGCAACGACGACCTCCTCCTCCCCGGCTACGTCGGCACCGTGCGCCGGGCCCACGTGGCACACCCGGCGGCGGCGATCATCCAGCCGGGCGTCGAGGTGGTCGGCGCCGACGGCGCCCCGGCCCGATCCCTGGTCGACCTGAGCAAGCGGTGGGTCTACGCGCCGCGGCTCACCGAGGCCACCGAGCTCTCCGGCGAGGACCTTGCGGTGAGCCTCCTGCGCGGCAACTGGCTGTACTTCCCGTCGATCTGCTGGCGGTCCGAGCCGCTGCGGCGCACCGGCTTCCGCGAGGGCGTCGACGTGGTGCAGGACCTCGCCCTCGTGCTCGACCTCGTGCTGGAGGGCGAGTCGCTGCTCGTCGAGCCCACCACCTGTTTCCGCTACCGGCGTCACGAGGCGTCGGTGTCCTCCGCCCACGCCGCCGACGGCAGGCGCTTCGCGGAGGAGCGCGCGTTCTTCCTGGAGACCGCCGACCGGATGGCTGTCCGCGGCTGGCCGCGCGCCGCCCGTGCCGCGCGCAGGCACCTGTCGTCGCGGCTCAACGCGCTCACCCGGCTGCCGGCCGCCGCCCGGCACGGCGGGCTCGGCGGGGTCCGCACGCTGGCCCGGCACGCCTTCGGCGCATGACCGTGACGGTCCGGCGCCCACTCGGGGCGGCGAGGCGGATGGCCGGCGCGCTCGACGACCGCGCCCCCACGGCGTGGTGGCTGCGCCCGGCCGTCGCGATCGGGGTGCCCACCGCGGCGTTCGGCGTCCACGCCCTGCTCTACGGCCGGTGGATCATCGACGACGCCGGGATCACCTTCGCCTACGCCCGATCCGTCGCCACGGGGGCGGGCCCGGTCCTGCAACCGGGAGCCGACCCCGTGGAGGGCTTCTCGAACCCCGCATGGCTCGGACTGCTCGTGCTGGGCCGCTGGCTCGGGCTGTTCGACCGGGGCGCGTGGTTCGGCGTGCCCGACTACGTCGCGTTCCCGAAGCTGCTCGCGCTGCTGCTGGTCGCCGGGGTGTTCGCCTGCTGCTACGCGGTGGCGTCCGCCATGTCCCGCCGACCGGTGCTGGTCGCCACCGCGGCCGGGCTCGTCACCGCCGCCGTGCCGTCCTTCGTGATCTGGACCGTGTCCGGGCTGGAGAACGCGCTGCTCGCGCTCGCCGCGGCCGGGATCGCGGCGGTGCTGGTGCGCGCGGTCGTCGCCGGGCAGTTGCTCACACCGGCCACCGCGGTGAGGTGCGGCCTGCTCGCCGCGCTGGCCGCGCTCACCCGCCCGGACGGCCTGGTCTACGCGGGGGCGTTCCCGCTCGCGGCGCTCCTGTTGCTGCAGCGTGCCGACCTCGGGCGCGCGGTCCGCGCCGCCGGGCTCAGCCTGCTGGTCGTGGCCGTGCCAACCGGTGCCTACCTGGCCTGGCGGCTCGCGGTGTTCGGGGAGTTCGTGCCGAACACGGCCATCGCCAAGGCACAGGGCCTGCCCGGCCTCGCGGCCGCCACCCGGCCCGGGGAGCTCCTGACCTACGTCGGCTGGCCGGCCGCACTGCTCGCCGTCGCCGCAGTCGGGGCCGCGCTCACCCGGCCCGGCCCGCGGCGGGCGCTGGTGGCCCTGCTCGTGCCGCTCGCCCTCGCCGTGCTGGCCTTCGGGGTGCTGGCCCCGGACTGGATGGGCCAGCTCCGCTTCGCCACCCCGGTGTGGCCGCTCGGTGCGCTCGTCGGTGTCGTCGCCGCCGACATCGCCGCCCCGCTCCTCGCCGCTCGGGCCCGCGTCGTCGTGGCTCTGCTCGCGGTGGGGGCCGCTGCGGTGTCCGGGCTGGCGCTCGTCGACGGTGCCCGCGCCTTCCGCGCCGCCCCGACCGCGCCCCTGTGCCTGGTGGCCCAGAACACCGGGCGCGCCGTCAACTCCTACGCCGAGGTCGTCGACGTCCCCGACCCGGTGCTCGCGGCGCCCGACCTCGGGGGTGCCGCCCTCGTCAGCGACCTGCGGCTGGTGGACCTCGTCGGGCTCGCCGACGAACGGATCGCCCGGTACTGGGCCGCGGGCGACCTCGAGGGCCTGCGCACCCACCTCCTCACCGAGGTGCGGCCGACGTTCATCACCCTCAACCCCGACTGGGCCCGGATGACCGAGCTGCTCACCGACCGCCGGATGTTCGAGGGTTACGACCGGATCGCGACGAGCCCGGCCGGCGTCACCGACTGGGTGCGTAGCGACGTGCTCGGCCCGGGTGACCTCAGCGCGCTCCGGGCGCGTGCCGACGCCGCGCTGGTCGCCGACGAGGCGGCCCGCCGTTCACCACGGGCATCCTGCGGGGACCTCCTCGTGCCGTCGCCCTAGCCACCTCCTGGGGAACCCGGGTCACCACCGGGCCGCCACTCGCCCCGCAGCAGCGCTCCCGGGTCCGGCGCGCAGCCGTTCGGCCCGCTGAAGCGCGGGCACGTGCCGTCGGGCTGCCGCACGTGCTGCGCCACGTAGGCCAGCAGCCCCACCGACTTGTCGTGGCGGGGGAGGTACCGGTCGGCGGTGGCCGAGCCCATCGAGAGCCCGAGCAGCAGCGCCGCGCAGATGGCGCCGATGACCGGTGTCGCGTTCCGCGGAACGCCGCCGTTTCCTGCTGCGGTGCGGGCCCGCCACGCGTCGTGCAGCCGCTTGCCGCCGTAGCGGGCGGCGAACACCGCCATGAGCAGCAGGCAGAAGAGGATCTCCGCGGTGGTGCGGGGGTAGAGCTGCACGGTCTGGGTGGCGTACATCTGCGACGCGATCGCGAGCCGCAGCACCCACGCGCCCGCCAGCAGGGCTCCCACGGCGATCACGGCGGTGCGCCGGCCTGCCACCGCGACGGCCACACCGAGCCCCACCACCAGCAGCGCCGTGAACACGCCGACGCCGGCCAGCTCCCCCGGGGGCGGCCAGGGGCCGACGTTGCCGGGCAGGTCGTTGCGCCACATCGCGATGTAGGCGGGCTCCACGTTGGTGTCGAAGTAGAAGTAGCGGTCCTGCACGGTGCCCGCGGCGGCGAGCAGCCCGAACAGGTGCGGCCACGCCACCGCCACCAACCCGGCCGCTGCCGGTCCGAGCAGCGCGAGGCCGCGCAGCGGGGCGCGCCACGGGAACCGGACGAGCACGGCGGCCAGCGCGCCCGGAGCCGACCAGAGGAACCATCCCGAGTAGACGCAGAACAGCGCCCCGAGCGCCAGCCCGGCCACGGCCCCCGTGACCACGATGCGGGTCCAGCCGGTGGTGGCGGCGCGGTGGAGAACCCGCAGGAACGCGATCAGCAGCGGCACCAGCGCCACCAGCACGACCGTGGTGTAGGGCTTGTACGGCTCCAGCAGCGGCATCGCCGCCACCAGCGCCACCGCCAGCGCCCACGGGGCCGGCAGCACCAGCCGCCACGACAGGTACGCCAGCGGGCCGAACAGCGCGGTGCCCACCACCTGCGACGCGCGCAGCCCGCCGGCCGTCGAGTCGCCGGTGATCTCGGACCACAGGGCGATCATGTGCAGCGCGACGGGCGGGTAGTCGGGGGGCACCCCACGGCCGGCGACGATGTCGTCGGCCCACCGGATGAGCTGGCCCGCGTCGCCCCAGTTCGCGAACAGGCCCCACGACGTGCCGTGCAGCGCGAGCACCACACCGCCCGCCACGAGCCCGGTGGCGAGCCCGGCGACCGCGGCGCACGCGAGACGGCTGACCACCGCGAACACCCGCGGGAAGCGGGCCGTGGTGACGCAGGCGGCGAGCACCGCGAGGCCGAGCAGCACGAACCGCAGGTCGAGCGCCGCGAGGCCGCTGACCTGCCCGACCCGGTTCAGCGGGTCGATGTCCACCGACGAGCTCAGCTGCACCGAGAGCAGCGCGGCACCCGCCGAGGCGAGCACCTCGCCCGCGGCGACCGCGACCCGCACGAGCCTGCCCGGCCGGTCGGGTGCCGGGGCCGTGGGCGTCAGGTCGAGCCCGTCGGCCTCCGCCTCTGTGCGCGCAGACACGGCGCACAGCGTATGGCTCAGCTCGGGCGTGCCCTGATCCGGTAGATGACCGCGTCCCGGTTGCGGTAGACCGTCTCCAGCCAGGGGGCGTCGTCGAGGCCGAGCAGGCCGGGGGCGCGCCGCCAGTCCGTGCGGACGAACCCGCGCCCGAGCACCACGTAGGAGACGTCGAGCCGGGCCACCGCGGCGCGCACGGAGCGGTCGACCGGGTAGTTGTTGAAGCGGGCGGTGAGCAGGTCCGCGTCCGGCCCGACCCGCGAGAAGTTGTAGAACCCCGCCACCGGGCGCACGCCGGCGATCGCGTACATCCACGCGGAGCCGTCGCCGCGGTCGTTCATCACGCGCTGGTCGGGCGGCACCAGCCTCGCGAGGACGCGCATCGCGTCGGCCTCCAGCGAGGACACGACGGGCCCGTCCGGCGCGGCGAGGCGCATCCGCGTGACGTTCCGGCCCAGGTACATGTCCTCGGTGGCCACGAGGAAAAGGCCCACCACGAGACCGGCCGCGACGAACGTCGACGCGTGGCGCGCCACCGCGGGCGGCCCGGCGCCGACCTTCGCGGCGAGCGCCCGGATCCCCCCGGCCGCGTGCCGCTGCAACTCGGCGAGGCCGTGACCGGCCAG
This sequence comes from Pseudonocardia zijingensis, assembly GCF_042657305.1. Classification (NCBI taxonomy): domain Bacteria; kingdom Bacillati; phylum Actinomycetota; class Actinomycetes; order Pseudonocardiales; family Pseudonocardiaceae; genus Pseudonocardia; species Pseudonocardia zijingensis. The sequence goes on from NZ_JBHSKO010000003.1 coordinate 143,145, forward strand.
CACGGCGATGGGCACGACGCACATGCCGATGAGCCGCCACTGGTCGTTCCACCAGGGCCGGGTGAGCGTGTTGACCCACGGCTCGTCGGACGAGGCTGCGAGCACGAACATCGTGCCGAAGATGAAGCCCGACGCGAAGATCCAGCGCAGGCCGCCCAGCCGGGACAGCCCCGCCACCCCGATGGCGGCCACGAGCACGAGCCACCACTGCGGGTGCAGGCCGTCGTGGCCGAGCGCGAGCAGCTCGCCGAGCGCCTCGGACTGCGTGAGCTCGGCGGGCCAGTCGTACACCGGCTCGCCCGACGCGCTGCCGATGGACCCGAGCACCTGGGGCAGGGCGAGCGCCGCGGCCGCCGCGCCCGCGGCGAGCACGACCAGCGGTTCGCGCAGCAGCAGCCGGGGCCGGCCGGCCCAGCGCTGCACCATCGCGGGGAAGACGAAGACGGCAGCGGTGAAGAGCGTGGCCGGGTTGAGCGCGATCATGCCGAGCAGCCCCAGCCCGAACAGCAGGCCGCGGCCCACCTGCCACAGCCCCCGCGCGTCGAGGACGTCCAGCAGGAGCACCGCGGCCAGCGGCATCAGCACCGCACCGGTGACGAACGGGAACAGGGGCCCGCGCCACAACATGTCGTAGAAGGAGGTCACCGCGACGCTGCAGCCGGCCGCGGTCACCGCGAGCACGGCCCGGCCCCGGAACCGGTGCACCAGCGCCACGATGGTCAGCGCACCCATCCCGGGCAGCAGCACGGTCTGCGCGTTGAGGACGGTGGGGATGTCCGTGCCCGCGACCTGGAACACGATCGCGGCCAGCAGGTGGTAGGCGTTGGGGTAGAAGACCTCGACGTCGTCCTCGTACCAGTTGACCTTCGCCATCCCGGTGAGGCTGCTGTCGCCGGTCTCGGCGATCCACCGGATGCCGTTGGCGTGGAAGGCGGCGTCCCAGTCCTGGGGGATCGCGGAGAGCTGGCCCAGGCCCGCCCAGATCACGGTGCCGCCGAGGACGACGATCGCGCCGAGGGCAGCGGCCACCACGACGTGCGCCCAGGGCGTCCAGACGCGATCCGGGGCGGTCTGCGCCCCGAGGGCGAGCCGGCCGCCGAACCGGCGCGCGAGCGACGGGTGCTGCGCGGCGATGCGCCCGAGCACCGCCAGCGCGCAGAGCACCACGAAGAGCAGGCCCGCACTGGTCGGGGTCCACGCCGTGTCGAGCGCGGCGAAGACCGGGCCGAAGAGCCCGGCGAGGGAGTAGGTGAGCAGCGGGGCGGCCGCGGCCAGCGTCCAGCCACGCATGCCGACGAGGGCGCCGAGCACGAGACCCGGCACCCAGAGGGTGAATGCGTAGAGCGCCACCACCTGCGCGCCTGCGCTCACCAGCCGAACCCCCAGTCGATGCGTCGCCCGAACGCGGCGACCGGCCGCGAACCTACACGTCGGTCACCGGGTCTTCGGTGATGCCAGGGTCGGCGCGTGCCACACCGACCACTACCCTCCGGGGGCGTGACCTACTCGGGATACGACCTCGTCGTCGTCGGCTCCGGCTTCTTCGGCCTCACCGTGGCCGAACGGGCCGCCTCCGAGCTGGACAAGCGGGTCCTGGTGCTCGAACGCCGCTCGCACATCGGCGGCAACGCCTACTCCGAGATCGAGCCGGAGACCGGCATCGAGATCCACCGCTACGGCGCCCACCTCTTCCACACGTCCAACGAGCGCGTGTGGGAGTACGTGAACCGTTTCACGAAGTTCACGGGCTACCAGCACCGCGTGTTCGCCCGTGCGGGCGACCAGGTCTACGCGTTCCCGATGAACCTGGCGCTGATCAACCAGTTCTTCGGCCGGTCGCACACCCCCGACGAGGCCCGCGCCCTGATCGCCGAGCAGGCGGGCGAGATCGACACCAAGGACGCGACGAACCTCGAGGAGAAGGCGGTCTCGCTGGTCGGCCGCCCGCTGTACGAGGCGTTCATCAAGGGCTACACCGCCAAGCAGTGGCAGACCGACCCGTCGCAGCTCGACCCGTCGATCATCACGCGGCTGCCGGTGCGCTACACGTTCGACAACCGGTACTTCAACGACAAGTACGAGGGCCTCCCGGTCGACGGCTACACCGCCTGGCTGAAGCGGATGGCCGACCACCCGAACATCGACGTGCGGCTCGACGTCGACTACTTCGAGGTGCGCGACCAGATCCCCGCCGGCACGCCCGTCGTCTACACCGGCCCCCTGGACCGCTATTTCGGGTTCTCCGAGGGAGAGCTCGGGTGGCGCACCCTCGACTTCGAGCAGGAAATCGTCGAAACCGGCGACTTCCAGGGCACCTCGGTGATCAACTACAACGACGCCGAGGTTCCGTTCACCCGCATCCTGGAGTTCCGCCACTTCCACCCGGAGCGCGATTACCGCACCGACAAGACGGTGATCGTGCGGGAGTACTCGCGGTTCGCGGAATCGGGCGACGAGCCCTACTACCCGATCAACACCCCGGACAACCGGGCCAAGCTGCAGCGCTACCGCGAGCTCGCCCGCAAGGAGACCGCCAACGCGAACGTGGTGTTCGGCGGCCGGCTCGGCACGTACAAGTACCTCGACATGCACATGGCGATCGGGTCGGCTCTCACGATGTTCGACAACCGCCTGCGCCCGTACTTCACCGAGGGCAAGGCGCTGTCGGGCACGGAGTCGGCGGAGGACTGAGGTTCACCGGCCCCGGTAACCCCTCCGCCCCTCCCAGGTCCGAACCATGTCGTAGCGGGCGCGGCGATTCTCCGTCCGCCACCGCCCGAAGAAGAATCCGAACACGCACCCGATCCCGATCAGTACGAGCAGTTCCACTGCATCACCCTCCACGTTTACCGGAGGGATGCTCGCTCGGTTGATCTCGGGCGTTACGGGGTGCCTGGCGCGGCACCCAGCGCGCCATGCCGGCCGCCCCCAGCGCCGAGAGGGCGCCGAGGGCCACGGAGCCGATGCCGAGCGTGGCGACCGCGGTGACGGCGGCGAGCACCAGCGGGCCGGCGAGGGCGCCTGAGTCGTGGCAGAGGCGGAAGGCGCCGAGGAACTCGGCCCGCCCCTCCTCGGGGGCGGCGTCGGCGCCGAGGGTCATCATCAGGCCGTTGCTCAGCCCGTTGGCGAGGCCCATGAGCACGGCCACGAGCCCGAGCGTGAGCACGCCGCCGGTGAGCGGGAGCGCGACGTGCGCCGCCGCGAAGGTGGCCAGCGACGCGACGGCCACGGGGCGGCGGCCGCGCAGGTCCATCCACCGGCCCGCCGGGTAGGACATGGCCACGTCGACCGCGGCGCCGACGCCGAACAGCAGGCTCGTGGTGGTGGCGTCGAGCCCGATGTGGTCGGCCCACAGCGGCAGCACGGCCGTGCGGGAGGCCCGGGATGCGCCCATGACGAGTGCGTTGAAGCCGAGCGTGCGCAGCACGCGCCGGTGGGCCACCAGCACCGCCAGGAGGGGCTGGGTGGGGCGCCCGCCGCCGCGGTCGGACCCGACGGCGGGCATGCCCGCCATCAGGGCCCCTGCCACGACCACGGCCACCAGCTCCACGAGGAAGCCGCCCCGCGGCCCGAGCAGGTAGATGACGCCTGCGCCGAGGAACGGCCCGATCAGGGTGCCCAGCCGGCTCAGGCCTGCCATCGCCGACAGCGCCCGCGCCCGGAGCCCCACGGGGACCGATTCGATGATGTACGCCTGGCGGGCCAGCGCCCACACCGCAGCCGCCACGCCGTACAGCCCGACGCCGACCGCGAGCACGGCAGGCGTCCAGGACAGCAGGCAGAGTGCGGCGCCGACGGCCCCGACCCCGCTCCCGAGCAGCACGGCCGGGCGTTCGCCGATGCGGGCGACGATCCGGCCCGCGGGCAGGTCGCCGAGCACCATGCCGAGCCCGAGGAGCCCCACGATCAGGCCCGCGCCGCCCGCCGACGCCCCGAGCTCCATCGCCTGCAGCGCCACCACCGGCACCGCCGCGCCCTGCCCGACGCCGAACACCGCGGCGGGCAGGAACACCGGGACGGCGAGCCGCCGCAGAGTGCCCGCCTCGGACGTCACCCCTGCTCCTCCCGCCGGTGTGATTGCTTGCCGAGAAGCAAGCTACCTCACCCGGCGGCCGCCGCGGCCTGCTCGGCGAACCGGTTCCCGGGCCGGGGCAGCCCGAAGTGATCGCGCAACGTGCGCCCGGTGTACTCCGAGCGGAAGAGCCCGCGCTCACGCAGGATCGGCACGACCGTCTCGACGAACACCTCGAGCCCACCCGGGTAGTGGGGCGGCATCACGTTGAACCCGCCGGCCGCGCCGGAGGTGAACCACTCCTCGATGGTGTCGGCCACCTGCTCCGGGGTGCCTGCGAAGACCCGGTGGCCGCGCGCCCCCGCCAGCCGGTGCAGCAGCCGCCGCACGGTCGGGCGCTCGCGCTCCACGATTCCGGCCACCACCTGCAGGCGGCTGCGGCGGTTGTCGGTGACGTCCCCCGCGTCCGCGAACAGCTCCGCGGGCACGGGGCCGTCGAGGTCGAGGTGGCCGAGGGTGGCGCCGGTCATGCGTTCGAGCTGGCGCAGGCCGTACTCCGGCACCGTGAGCTCGTTGAACTCCCGCTCGAGGGCGTGGGCGGCCGCCTCGGTGCCCGCGATGAACGGGCTGATCCCGGGAAGGACCTTCACGTGGTCGGGCCTGCGCCCCAGCTGCGCGGCCCGCTGCTTGATGTCGGCGTAGAACACCTGCGCGTCGGCGAGCCGCTGGTGGGCGGTGAAGATCGCCTCGGCGTACCGGCCCGCGAACGCGCGCCCGTCATTGGACGCGCCTGCCTGCACCAGCACCGGGTGTCCCTGCGGCGGGCGCGGCTGGTTGAACGGCCCCTTCACCCGCACGTACCGCCCGGTGTGGCCGATCTCGTGGATCTTCGACCGGTCGGCGTAGACCCCGGCCGCGCGGTCCAGCACGACGGCGTCGTCCTCCCAGCTGTCCCACAGCGCCGTCACGGCGTCCACGAACTCGGCCGCCCGGGCGTACCGCTCGGCGTGCGGCGGGTGCGCGTCCAGCCCGAAGTTCGCGGCCGCGGCGTCGGTGCCGGTGGTGACGATGTTCCAGCCGGCCCGCCCACCCGAGATGTGGTCGAGCGAGCCGAACAGCCGCGCCAGGTTGTACGGCTCGTAGTACGTGGTGGAGGCGGTGGCGATCAGGCCGATCCGCTCGGTGGCCGCGGCGATGGCGGTCAGCAGCGTGATCGGCTCCAGCCTGCCGACGGCGTTGTGGGCGACGTCGCCCTGCAGGGCAGGCCCGTCGGCGAAGAACACGGCGTCGAGCGTGCCGGCCTCGGCCGTGCGGGCGATCTCCTGGTAGTAGGAGGCATCGTAGATCCGTTCGGCCGCGGTGGCCGGGTGCCGCCACGCCGCCTCGTGGTGGCCGGCCGGGTAGATGAAGGCGTTGAGGGAGAGCTGTCGGGTCATCGGTCCACTCCGAGTGCGCTGAGCAGGGACTCGCGGTGCGCCACGAACCGCGGGTCGGCGGCGTGGCGGGGGCGGTCGAGGGGGATTGGCCGGTCGACGGCGACGCGGCCCGCGTCGAGCACGAGCACGCGGTCGGCGAGCGTCACCGCCTCCTCCACGTCGTGCGTGACCAGCAGCACCGCGGGCCGGTGCCGGTCGTACAGGTCGCGCAGGAGTCGGTGCATCCGGATCCGGGTGAGCGCGTCCAGCGCGCCGAAGGGCTCGTCGGCCAGGAGCAGCGCCGGCTCGCGCACGAGCGACCGGGCGAGCGCCACCCGCTGCTGCTCGCCGCCGGACAGCTCGTTCGGCCACGCCCGCTCCCGCCCGGCCAGCCCCACCTCGGCGAGCGCCGCGCGCCCGCGTCCGCGGGGATCCGTGCCGCCCAGGCCGAGGACGACGTTGTCCAGCACGCGGGCCCACGGCAGCAGCCGGGAGTCCTGGAAGACCACCGAGAGCTGCTCGGGCACCTCGAGCACGCCGCTGCCGGCCACCTCGTCGTCGAGTCCGGCGACGGCGCGCAACAACGTGGACTTGCCTGAGCCGCTGCGCCCGAGCAGCGCCACGAACTGGCCGGGCGGGATCTCGATGTCGACGCCGTCGAGGACGGCCCGTCCGTCGAAGGAACGGACGAGGTCCGTGACGCGCAGCGCCTGCGGGGTCACGAGCTGAGGCCGCGTCGCCATGACAGCGCGCTCCTCTCGAGCATCCGGACGAGCGAATCGGAGACGAAGCCGAACACGCCGTAGATGAGCAGGCCCACGATGATCAGATCGGTCTGCCCGTAGTTCTGGGCCTGGTACATCATGTAGCCGAGCCCGCTCGTGGCGTTGATCTGCTCGAGCACCACTAGCGCGAGCCACGAGCCGGTGACCGCCAGCCGCAGGCCCACGAAGAAGCCCGGCAGCGCACCCGGGAACACCACCTGCCGGATGAACTGGGCACGGGTGAGGCCGACGACCCGGGCCAGCTCCACGTACCGGTTGTCGATGCCGGACAGCGCCGACACGAGGTTGATGTAGATCGGGACGAAGACCCCGAGGGCGATGATGACGACCTTGAAGGCCTCGCCGATCCCGAGCCAGAGGATGAACAGTGGGATCAGCCCGAGGTTGGGCACGGCCCGCTTGACCTGCACGGTGCCGTCGATGAGGGCCTCCCCGACCCGGGTGAGGCCCGCCAGCAGCGCGAACACGACGCCGCCCGCGAGGCCGAAGACGAAGCCGAGGCTCGCCCGCTGCAGCGAGGTGAGGATGTCGCTGCGCAGCGTGCCGGTGGTCCAGACGTCCCAGAGGGACACCAACACGGTCCACGGTGCCGGGAGGGCCCGCTGGTCGGTGAGCCCGAGCACGGACACGAGTGCCCACAGGGCCAGGACCAGCACCGGGCCCAGGACCCGGGCGAACGGGAGCCTGCGGCCCGGTGCGAGCCGCCGGGTGCGGGCCCGGCGCGGCGGTGAGCTCGCGACCGGGGCGGGCGCGGCGATCTGCACGGTGTCGGTCTGCACGGTGTCGGTCATCGTCACTACTTCCGGTACTCGTCGGAGACGGCCGCCGCTGCCAGGGGCTCGAAGCGGCGGTCGAAGAGACCCGTGACGTCGAACGGGTCGACGAACCCGCCCTGCGCCAGCAGGTCCGCCGTCTCCTGCTCCCAGGCGATCGCCTCGTCCCAGCTGGGCGGGAAGTAGGGCTTGTCGCCGAGCGCGATGATCTCCCGGGCCGCCTCGAGGGTGAGGTTCTGCGTGTCGACGTAGTAGGCCTGCGCCCACGGCTCCGGGTTCTCCCACGTCCAGGTGGTGGACGCAGCCCACAGCGGCACGAAGGCTGCGATCGCCGCGGCCTTGGCCGGGTCGCGGAGCACCTGGTCCGGCGCCCACAGCACCGTGAGCAGGTCCACCACGTCCGTGCGCAGCGCCCGGGCCCCGTCGCCGCCGTACTGCTGCAGGTACTTCGGCACCTGCGCGAGGCCCAGTGGGGCGACGTCGACCTGCCCGGACTGCAGGGCGGTGAGGAACTGGGTGCTCGCGAGCGGCACCAGCTGGACCTCGTCCGGGTGGATCCCGGCCTGCTGCAGCGCGCGCAGCAGCACCACGCCCTGCGCCTGCCCCTGGGAGAAGGCCAGCCGGGCGCCCCGGAAGTCCGCGACGTCCCCGATGGGGGAGCCCGGGCGCGTGGCGAGCAGGTACTTCGGCTCCCGGGTGTGCCGGACGCCGACGATCTTGGCGTCGAACCCCTGGTAGTGGGCCTGGATGGGCGGGATGCCCGCGTTCAGCCCCACGTCGAGCGACTCGGCGCGGAAGGCGTTGATGATGTCCGGGCCCGCGCCCAGGTTGACCCACTCGGCCACGGTGAACGGCAGGTCGTCGAGAAGCCCCGACAGCTCGAGGGCCAGGTCCTGGACGCGCTGGTTGGAGGCGATCCGCAGCACGGTGCCAGGTGGCACCGACGTGGGCAGCGCGGCGTCCGGGGCCAGCGTCGGACCCGCCGCCGCGCCGCCCGCACAGGCGGCCAGGCCGGTCCCCGCGGCGGCGAACAGCGTGGAGAGCAGAAGGGATCTGCGGGTGAGTCGACCAGACACGGTCGTCCCTTTCGACGGTTCGGGCGGTCAGTCGACGACCACGGCGTGGTCGGCCGTGAAGGGGCGCCCGGCGACGATCTCGGACGAGAAGCCGTCCGGGCCGACGGGCCGGTCCCCGATCACCGTGACGCGGTGCAGGGTGCGGCGGACGTCGAGGTGGGCGAGGTCGCCGGGGGCGAGGTGGGCGGTGGCCCGGTTGTCCCACACCGCGACGCTGCCGGGCTCCCAGCGGAACCGCACCGTGTACTCCGGCCGCGTGATCTCGGCGTACAGCAGGTCGAGGATCGCGCGGCTCTCCCTCGGTTCGACGTCGACGATGTGGCTGGTGAAGCCGGGGTTGACGAACAGGGCCCGCTGGCCGGTGACCGGGTGCACCCGCACCACCGGGTGGACGGAGACGAGCAGGTTGTCGTTGATGCGGCGCGCGTAGGCCGTGTCCCCCTTGGGGGCCTCGTCGCCGCCGTAGCGGTGCTCGGCGCGCAGCCCGTCGACGAACGACCGGATCGGGGCGGAGAGCCCCTCGTAGGCGGCCACGAGGTTCGTCCAGGTGGTGTCGCCGCCGATCTCGGGCACGACCTCGGCGCGCAGGACGGACACGGCGGGCGGGTTCACCGCGGCCGTGACGTCGGTGTGCCAGCCCGCCACGTAGCTGTACTTGCGGCGGCGCTGGGCATTGACGGCCTCGTCGCCGTAGCGCTGCTTGTAGCGCTCGGGGTCGATCGTGAAGATCTCCGGGTGGCCCTCCGGCGGCGCCTCGTCGTGCGGGTGGGCGTAGGTCAGCTCGCCGAAGGTGCGGCCGAACCGGATCTGGGCGGCGTGGTCGAGCTCCTGCCCGCGGAAGAAGATCACCTTGTAGCGGTGCAGCGCGGCGGTGAGCTGCTCCACCGTGGTGGTGTCGAGGGGGCCGGCGAGGTCGATGCCGGTGACGTCGGCGCCGATGTGGCCCGCGACGGGCCGGACGGTCAGCCCGGTCTGCTCGGGTGCGATGGTCATGACGATCCTCTCTCGGTGGTTCGAGAACTGCCGGGAAAATGCCCGGACCATTGCCCGGCAGAATTGTTCGGACAGGTCCGGGAGAGATTCTCAGGACGTGGTCGCGATCAGCGACAGCGAGCGCAACAGGGGAGACATGCCCTGTTCAGAAGCGGTGCGCTCATGTATCCATCGTGTGCAGGAGGGCGTCCGGAAGTCAATTTTCGGACGACAGCAATTAAATCCGTGCAGGTGAATCGAGGGGGCGCTCGTACGTTTCCCGGAGCACCACGGATCCGGCCGCCACCCCGAGCGCCCGCACACCGAACGACCCGGCCACCACCGTGCGCGCCACGTCCGGTCCGCGGTGGGAGTGGCGGGCCACCTCCGCGCGCAGGTCGGTGAGCAGTTCGGGCCTGCGGGACGTCCCGGCTTCGCACACCACCAGCACGTCCGGGTTGATCACGTCGAGCAGCAGCGCCGCGGCGCGGCCGATGGCCCGCACACGGTCGCGCAGGAGGCCCATCGCCCACGGCTCGTCCGCCTCCACCGCCGCGAGCACGTCGGCGAACAGGGGAGCGCGCAGGTGGCCCTCGGCCACGGCCCGCCCGGCGACGGCCCGCTCGGCCGCCGTGGCGGCGAGGCAACCGCGGCGCCCGCAGACGCACGGCGTGTCGCCACCCACGGGGAGGTGGCTGACGTGCCCGGCTGCCGCGTCCGGGCCCTCGTGCACCGCGCCGCCGGTCGCGATGGCGGCGTCGACGACGTTGCCGACGAACAGGTGCACCAGGCTCGACCGCGCCCGCTCGCGCACCCGCCCGAAGAGCTGTTCGGCCCGGGCGAGCGCACGCGCGTGGCCGTCCACCGCCACCGGCAGCCCCAGTCGCTCGGCGAGCAGGTCACCCACCGGGACGTCGTGCCAGCCCAGATCGCGGTGGCGGACCACCACCCCGCGGGCCGGGTCCACCCACCCCCCGGTCGCCACGCCGACCCCCAGCGGACGGCGGCCCGCCCGGTGCGCGTCGAGGAACGCGGCCGTGCGCATGGCCAGGTCGTCGAGCACGGCCGACGCCGAGCGGTCTGACCCGTGGGGCACGCGCTCCTCGACCAGCACCCGCCCGCGCAGGTCCATGAGCACGAGCGTGGTGTGCAGCACCGCGATGTGCGCGCCGACGGCGACGTGGTGGCGCACGTCGAGGTCGACCGGCACGTGCGGGCGTCCGACCGCGGGCCGCGCCGCGGGCACGGGCCGCTCGCGCACGAGGCCGAGGTCGGACAGGTCGGCGATCCGGCGGCTCACGGCCGCCGTGCTCAACCCGGTGAGCCGCCCGACGGTGCTGCGGGCGACCGGCCCGTGATCGAGCACCGCGCGCAGCACGGCCGCGGCGTTCTGGCCGCGCCTGCCGTCGCCCGCGTCGAGCGGGCGACCCGGACCGTCGTCGGGGGTGGGGAGGAGGGTGCTGGGCATGGACGTCCCTGCCGTCGTTCCGAGGTACGGGCGGCGGGCCGCGCGGGTGTCTGGTGCGTCAGCCCCGTGCGGCGGGGGCGGCACAGAGCGCGCTCGCCTGCCTGCGCAGGTCGACGTGGCGGCGCGCCCGGAGCGTCGCGGCCTGGGACATGCGCCGATCCTCCCGGACGCGCGCGGCGCCACGCCATGACCTGCCCCACACCCCGCGGGCGAGCAGCCGCAACCGGCGTCGCTACGCTCGGGAGCCGGGCGCGCACGCGCTCAGCAGCCCCGGCCATCGACGACAGAGGACCCATCCTCGATGACGATCTCCGAGACGCCGCCCCGCCCGAAGCCGGCGGGCCGCCGCGGCTCCACCCCGCCTGCCGCCGACGGCCACCTGTTGCAGCGGGTGATCCTGCCGCGCACGGGCGACCCGATGAGCGTTCGCGCCCTCTACCTCGACGAACGCACGGGGCTGCGGCTCACAGCGGTGCCGGACGTCGCCGGCGGCGCGGAACCGAAGAAGATCAGCTTCGCGGGCACGGCGGTGAGCACCCGCAGGCTGCGCGCCACCTCCCGCACCTCGGCCGTGGTGCCGGAGCAGAGCGAGGTGTCCTTCGCCGCCTACTTCAACGGGTTCGCGGCCGGGTACTGGCGGCGCTGGAGCCGGCTCACCGAGGTGCACCTCAAGCTGTCGCTGGACGGGGCCGGCCGGGTCGACGTCTACCGCACCAAGTCCGACGGCTCCACCATCTTCGAGCGGGGCGTCGTGGTGACGGGCCGCCAGGACCTCGACCTGCCGCTCGACCTGCGGCCGTTCGAGGACGGCGGCTGGTACTGGTTCGACCTCACCACCGACGAGGGCGAGCTCACCCTGCTCGGGGGCGGCTGGTACGCCGCCGACGAGCCGTCGGGCCGGGCCGCGGTGGCGGTGGGCACGCCCACGTTCAACCGCCCCGCCGACTGCGTGGCCACGCTCGCAGCGCTCGGCGAGGACCCGCTGGTGCGCGAGGCGCTCACCGCGGTGATCGTGTCCGACCAGGGCTCCGAGAAGGTGCGCGACGAGCCGGGCTTCGAGCAAGCCGCCGCCGTGCTGGGCGACAAGCTCAAGATCGTCGACCAGCCCAACCTCGGCGGGTCCGGGGGCTACGCGCGGATCATGTACGAGGCGCTCGAGCACACCGACTGCGAGCAGATCCTCTTCATGGACGACGACATCCTGCTCGAGCCGGACTCGGTGCTGCGGGCCGTCGCCTTCTCCCGCTACTCCCGCTCGCCGATGCTCGTCGGCGGGCAGATGCTGTCGCTGCAGGCCCGCTCGCAGCTCTCCACGATGGGCGAGGTCGTCGACCGGGGCACGTTCCTGTGGCGCAACGCGCCCGGCACGGAGCCCCACCACGACCTGGCCGCCGGGCCGCTGCGCCAGACGCCGTGGCTGCACCGGCGCGTCGACGTCGACTACAACGCCTGGTGGACCTGCCTGATCCCGCGCGCCGTCGCGGAGGACGTCGGCATGCCGCTGCCGCTGTTCATCAAGTGGGACGACGCGGAGTACGGGCTGCGCGCCCGCGCCAAGGGCTACCGCACGGCCACGGTGCCGGGCATCGGGATCTGGCACATGTCGTTCCTCGAGAAGGACGACACCAGCGACTGGCAGGCCTACTTCCACTACCGCAACCGGTTCGTGGCGGCCGCGTTGCACGGGCCGGACAACCCCACGGCGCTGCTGCGCGACACGTTCAAGCGCACGCTGCGCCACCTGCTGCTGCTGGAGTACTCCGCGGTCGCGCTGCAGCAGATGGCCGTGCGCGACTTCCTCACCGGCCCGGAGCACCTGTTCCCCACGTTGCCCACGGTGCTCGGCGACATCCGCGCGAAGCGCGCCGAGTTCGACGACGGCAGGCCGCTGGACTCGGCCACCCAGGTGCCACTGTCCGAGCTCGACGCGATGTCGGCCCAGCTGTTCCCGGAGCCGCCGTCGGGCAAGGTCGGGGCGGTGAAGGGGCTGGCGCGGGGTGTGCTGCACAACCTGCGTTCCCCCGACCCCACCCACCAGGTGGTGCCGCAGCGCAACGTCCCGGCGCGGCACGCGCAGTGGTTCGTGCTGTCGCGGCTCGACTCCGCCACCGTGGCCACCCCGGACGGGCGCGGGGTCACGTTCCGCCGTCGCGACCCGGCCCTGTTCCGCACCATGCTCCGGACCGCGGTGTCGGAGTACCGGCACCTCGCGAAGGCCTGGCCCGACCTGCAGCGCCGCTACCGGGCCGCACTTCCGGAGCTCACCAGCCGCGACGCGTGGGCCCGCGAGGTGTTCGACCGCAAGAGCTGAACGTCGCGCCCTACGCGGTGGCCTCGCGGGCGTCCGGGTCCGACCTGGCCGCCGCGAGGAACCGGCCGAGCAGCCCGCTGCGGCGCGGCGGGGCAGGGCGGAGCGGTCGGACGCCGAACGCCGCGGCGGTGAACGACACGCGCTCGGGCTCGGCGAGCCCGAGCCCGTCGGTCAGCAGCCGCACGGTGGTCGGCCGCGGCCTGCTCGTCTCCCCCGATTCGAGCTTGCCAAGTGCTCGCACGCTCAGGCCGGTCCGCTCGGCGAGCTCCTCCTGCGTGAGCGCGGCTCGCAACCGGTGATTGCGGAGTTGGTCCCCGAAGACAGTCACATCGACCCCCCAGTCGTGTCCGTCCCTGTACCAAGAACGACGTGGGAGGCGGCGCCGGGTTGCATCCCCGCGCCGTGATCGGCCGTCCGGAGCAACCGCGGACGGCCGATCGGCGGGCATCAGGTAGGCGACGTGATCCCCGTGTGGAAGCCCTGGTTCGCGTCCACCCAGCTGCCGTTGGCCCGGTAGAAGCCGACCCCGCGCCCGTAGGGCCGCGTGACGCTGACCTCGAAGGTGTCCTTGCCGGTCGCGACCCCCACCGGCTTGCAGCTGTCCGGGCCGTCGCACGCCTCGAGCACCACGAGGGCGCCGTCCAGCCTGAGGTCCGTGCTGATCACCCTGGCGGTGACGGTGGACTCCTCCGGCGTCTCACCCTTCGTGAACTCGTAGCAGACACCGACGGCGCTGAAGGGATCGCTGCAGTGCGACTCGGACGCGGCCGGGGGCGCGGGTTCGGGTGCGGCCACGGCCGGCGCGGCCAGGCCGAGCACCGCGCCGCCCGCCGCCAGCGAGACGATCACGGTGCGGCCTGCCCGACGTGCGAGGTTGAGCATCTCGAACTCCTGTTCCTGCTGGTCGCGCGAGAGTGAACTCGCCACCGGCGGCTCCGGTGACGATCACTCAACCGGGAGCCGGCCGGCCGGAACAGGAACAGCGTCGGCACATCACCGGCACTCGGCCGGCAGGAACAGGGAGTCCGGTCAGTCGTCCAGCCCGTAGAGCCGCGCCCAGTTCTCGCGGCTGGACAGGCGCCCCGCCTCCGCGCGGAAGCGGCCCGCCACGGCGGGGGCCTCGCGCACGAAGCGGCGCAGCAGGTGGGCGGCCCGGCGGGCGAGCTGGATCGCCTCCTGCCGGTCGCGCGTGCGCACCCGGTAGCCCTGCTCGGACATGTCGGTCACGATGGCGCGCTCGAACAGGGAGACATGCCACCAGTGCGCGTCACCCGCGGGCACGGCGCCGGTGCGGTACGCCGCCCGGTCCGCCGCGTGATACGCCACCCGCTTCAGGAACGTGAGGGTCTCGGAGCCGGGCTCGTTCGCCGCGCGGACGACCGGGCGGTCGTGGAACTCGCCACCCGCCTCCGACATCGGGTGCATCACGGTCTCCGGGTAGGCCTTGCGGATCTCGCGGACACGCGCGAGGGCACCCGCCGAGCCGTCCCAGAGGATCTCGGGGCCGTTCAGGAAGTCCTCCACGGCCTGCAGCAGCGTGGCCGTCATGCCGTACTGCATCGCCACCAGCTGGTGGGAGACGAGCTGGGCGAGCCGGCCGGTGATCCGGCGGATGGAGAACCCGGAGTGCAGTGCGGCCATGATCAGCCCGTTGCGGATCGTGAAGTACCGCTGCCACTCGTCGCCGTCCTTCCACCCGAAGTCGGCGTGCCACACGCCGGCGCCGGGGAGGGAGACGGTGGGGAAGCCGTGGGCGCGGGCCCGGTAGCCGTACTCGATGTCGTCCCACTGCAGGAAGAGCGGCAGCGGGTATCCGATCTCCCGGACGACCGCGGCCGGGATCAGGCAGGACCACCAGCCGTTGTACTCGGTGTCGACGCGGCGTTCCTGGTTGATCGGCAGGTTCCGGTCGTCCAGGCCCAGCAGGTAGGCCTCGCGGAGGGCGCCGGGCATCTTCAGCCCCATCGCCAGCACCTCGGGGTCGGCGTACTCCGCCGAGATGTGCAGGTGGCCCGGGTGCAGCAGGTTGAGCATCTGCGCGCCGACGATCATCGGGTGGCGGGTGCTCGCCAAGAAGGCGGTGAGCCGGATCAGCAGCTCCGGTTCGAGGTGCACGTCGTCGTCCATGAGCAGGACGTCGGCGTGCTGGTCCAGGGAACCGTCGGTGGCGTGGATCATGCCGCGGGCGAAGCCACCCGCCCCGCCGAGGTTGGGCTGGCGGACGTAGACGAGCCGCTCGCCGAGCGCCGCGGAGATCTCGGCGAACCGCTCGCGCGACTCGATGGGGTCGCTGCCCTGGTCGGCCACGTGGACGGTGCGGATGTGCTCGAGGGCCTCGGGGTCGCGCGCGAGCGCCTGCAGGGTGTTGAGGCAGTCGTCGACGCGGTTGTGGGTGGTGATCGCGATGTCCGTGGGCGGCACCGGGCGCGCGCTCGCCACGGTCCACCGCACGTCGGAGACGGTGAGCTCGCCGGTCTCCGTCCTGATCTCGACCCACATGCCGCCGCCGTCGACGAACCGGTCGACGGGGCCGACGAGGCGCACCGCGGTGTCCTTGCCGTCCTCCACGTCGACGGAGGCGACGATCCGCCACACCTTGTTGGTGTCGGAGGCCATGAGCCGCAGCCGGCCGGTGCCGGTGGCCACGGCCGTGACCTCGACCTCGCCGACGTCGGTCCAGCGCTGCCAGTAGGTGGCGTGGAACCGTC
This sequence comes from Pseudonocardia zijingensis, assembly GCF_042657305.1. Lineage (NCBI taxonomy): Bacteria > Bacillati > Actinomycetota > Actinomycetes > Pseudonocardiales > Pseudonocardiaceae > Pseudonocardia > Pseudonocardia zijingensis. Next base: position 158,665 of record NZ_JBHSKO010000003.1, read on the forward strand.
CGAAGTAGGTGTTGGTGCTCACCAGGGAGCCGGGCGCGAGCGTCACCCGGTTCCGCTCGCGCCGCGCGGTGCCCTGCTCGACCCGCGAGTAGAGGTCCTCGGGGACGAGGGCGGACGGCCCGAAGAACAGCCCCCGCTGGGCCAGCAGCCGGGCCGGCGCCGAGCCGGTCCGCGGCTCCTCCGTGGCGGGCGTGGTGGCCCGATCCGTGCTGTCGGATGTGCGAAGCATGCGCGCGGCCGTCCTCCGGTCGTCGGTGCCGTTGTCACGGGGTCCTTGCCTGTGCGGCCATTGTGGGGGCCGGGTGGCACGGGCCGTGGTCCGGGGGTTACCCGATCGGATCGATTTCCGGCACCCGAGCCCGGCCGTCGGCGTGCCAGCCGGCCACGGTGTGCCAGGTGACGGTGGGTTCGGGGCGTGCCAACGGGGTGATCGGCAGCCAGCGGTAGAGCTGCCCGGGGTCGCGGAGCGGGTCTCCGGCCAGGTAGGTGGGCATCCGCCGTTCGGCGATCAGCATCCGTGGTGCGACGAAGGGGCCGCCGTACTTCGGCCCGTACGTGATGTGCGTCTCCGTGCTGTCCAGGGGCGGCGCGACGCGCCAGTCCGGGAGCGCCGCGGTGCCCAACGGCAGCGGCTCCGGGGTGAGGCAGGGGAACAGGAACGCCACCGGCCAGTCCAGCAGCGCGCTGGTGCCCGGCGGCAGGAGTTCCAACATCGGGGTCAGCCGCGGCGCCCGCGGGAGCGACGCCAGCGCGCGGCCGCCCTCCGGGGCGTCCACGGCCAGGCGCACGGTCGAGGCGGCAGGCGGGGCGAGCTCCCGGATGTCGTCCTCGACCGGCAGCCTCGGGGCGATCGGCCTGCGTTCCACGACCCCGGCGCCGTCGCCGAACTCGAGGAACAGCCCGTCGCCGGGCTGCAGCGTGCCGGAGGTCGTGACCACCACGGGGAGCTCCCCGTTGCGCTGCCGCGGGTCGAGCGCCGCCCACGGGGTGGTGGTCCGGCCGGCCACCGCCACCCCGGGCACGGGGCGCCCGCCCACGTCGACCAGCAGCGTGCCGACGGGGGCACCGTCCAGGGCCGGTAGCACCCCGGCCGCGGGGTCGGTCTCCACCGCGAGGCGTTCCTGCAGGCCGCAGGGGTTGCCGGCGAGGGTGGAGAGGGTGTCCGAGGCGAGTGTGTAGCTGTCGCGGTGGGTCACCGCCACCCGCACCACGGTGAGCACCTGCAGCGCCAGCACGGCAACCAGCACCACGGCGAGGACGGGGGCGGGGGCGGGCAGCCACCGGGGGAGCGGGCTGCGCGGCGAGCCGCCCGCGTCCTGCCACGTCCACCGGGCGAGCAGCACGGCCACCACCGCCCCGCCGACCACCAGCACGATCGTCGCCACCGGGATGTCCGCGACGCGGGGGGAGAGGGTGCTGAACGTCGGGGTGAACCACGCGCCCTGGTAGGGCCAGAGGTTGTAGCCGGCCAGCACGATCGCGCCGACCACGGTGGTGGCGGCCAGTCCCGCGACGAACGCGCGCGGGTGGGGCCGCAGTGGCGCCGCCGACCAGGCCACCGCCCCCAGCACGAGCACGGCTGCGCCGTATCCCGCGAGGTCGCCGAAGTGCTGGGTCCACTTCGTCGGCGACAGGGACAGCGCCGCCATGCTGATCAGCAGCCCCACGACGAGGCGCCGGGCCGGGCCCGGCGCGATCCCCACCCGCGTGCGCCGCAGCGACCACAGCACGCCGGCCGCGGCGAGCAGCGTGACCAGCACGGCGGCCCTTCTCCCGATCGCGCCCTGGAACGTCCACTCGAGCAGGCGCCGGTACCGGTCGGTCTCCTCGAACAGCGGCTGGCCACCGCCCACGGCGGTGCGCACCCGCACCGCCTCGAGCATCCCGGCGAGGCTCTGGTCGGGCACCATCAGGTACACCGCCGACGCCGCCGCGGCCACCAGCACCGCCACCAGCGCCGCCGGGTGCAGGTCACGGCGCCCGCGCAGCCGGGACAGCAGCGGGAGCCCGGCGGCGAGGAACGGGGCCACCGCCATCAGGCCGGCGGGCGTCAGGGCCGTGGTGGCGCCCGCGAGCACGAGCCCGATCGCGAGCGGCAGGAGCCGCCCGGTCGCCAGCGTCCGCTCGACGGCCAGGAACACGGCGAGCGTGCCCACGGCCACCCAGGGTTCGGGCCGCAGCCCGAGGCCGAACGGGACCCACCAGGTGGCGAACGCCAGCGCGGCGCACCACGGCACCCACCGCCGGTGCGCGAACCGCCCGAGCCGGGGCAGCACCAGCCGCGACAGCAGCCACCAGAGCAGCAGGCCGAGCAGGGTGGAGGGCAGGCGCATCCACGGCGTCGACGGCGAGACGAGCGACCACAGGTGGTAGAGGTCGTAGAACCAGCTGAACGGCGCCTCGGGGGCGTTCAGCCAGCGGTAGGCGTTGCCGACGAACCCGTTGCCGCCGATGCTGCGCACGATGCCCGCGATGTAGCCGTCGTCCACGGTGATCGCCCCGATCACCCACCAGACGCCGAGCAGCGCGGTGACCGCCGCGTCCACCGCCCGTGGCCGCCACCAGCGCCGGGGGAGCAGCCGGACGTGCCGCCCGGCCTCCCGGTCGATCCGGTGCAGGGCGGCGAGCGCGCCGAGCAGCGCGAGCACTCCGACGGCGCCGATCGCGGCCTTCCACGGCGAGATCGCGGTCTCGAAGCGGGTGTCGGTGGACAGCTGCAGTTCCACCCCCGACCGGACGTCGGAGAAGGCCCCCGCCACCTCGGGTCGCACGTCGCCGTTCCGGGCGAGCACCTGCTCGCCGTCGATGAGCACCGACGTGCGCTGCGGGTCGGAGACGACCGCGAGCGTGCAGTCGCCCGCCGGGAGGTCCACCGTGCCGAGGTCCACGCCCGCGCTCTCGACCCGCACCGCCCCGCCCGTCCCGGTGAGCAGCAGACCATGCAGTGCCGGTGCGCCCTGTGCGGTCTGCACCGGCACCGTGGACAGCAGGACCTGCTCGGGCGGCGCGTCGCGGGCCGTCGCGCAGCTCGTGCGGGCGCTGAGTTGAACGGGCTGGTAGGGCAGCAGCGGGATGGCGGCGGCGCCGTCGGCAGCCGTCCAGGAGTAGGTGGCCTCGGGCTGCTCGACCGGGGCGAAGGGGAACACCACCGCGGCGAGCACCGCGAGCAGGCCGAACACGCCGGCGGCCCGGCGGGGATCGAGCGCCGGCCGCGCGGGCGGAAGCACGCGCGAAGCCTAATTCGCGCGTGAACTCCGGCCTCAGGCCGGTTCGGGCGTCGCGGGCTGCGGCACGTCGGGGCAGCCGGCCCGGACGCTGTCGATGATCGGTTTCGCGGCCGCCTCGACCTGCGCGACGGACCCGGCAAGGGCTCCCAGCTTCGCCGAGAGCGACGCCTCGTCGCCGATCTGGGCGATGGTCGTCTCCAGCGAGGTGAGCGCCTGCTCGACCTCGGCGACCTGGGGTCCGAACTGCGCGCTCGCGGCGTCGCCGAGTTCCTTCCCCGCCGTCGCCAGGTCCTGGAGGGCCGCCTTCACCCCCTCCGTGCCGACCTTCGTCGCGTCCAGCTCCACGATCGCGTTGGCCGCGTTCTGGAACTCCACCGCGGCCGCGCACGTCTCGGGTGTGAACCCGGTCGGTGCGGGCGCCGTGGTCGGCGCCGGTACCGCGGGCGGGGCTGGCGGCGGGGGCGCGGGCTGCGCGGAGCAGCCCGCCAGCACCGCGGCGACGAATACGGCTGCCGCGGCTGCGTGTCGTGCAGTCATCACGGCCTCCTCGCGTTGTGAGGTGATGCCGGCACGACGCTCGTGCCCGCGCGGCCTGCGACGATCCCGCCGACATCGTCGAGAGCGCCGATCGCCGCCCGCCTGCCGGTCTTCGCGACGAAGCGGGCCGCGGCGTCGACCTTGGGGCTCATCGACCCGGCGGCGAATTCGTGCCCGGCCAGGTCCGCCGGGGTCACCTCGCCGAGCCGCCACTGGGTGGGCATTCCCCAATCGACGTAGACGCCGTCCACGTCGGTGGCCATGACGTAGAGATCGGCGCCCACGTCTTCTGCAAGCAGCTCACCGGCCACGTCCTTGTCGATGACGGCTTCGACGCCGGTCAGGTCGCCGGAGGCGGATCGCACGACGGGGATGGCGCCGCCCCCCGCGCAGACCACCACCGCGCCGAGTTCCACGAGCCACGAGATCGGCGCGAGCTCGACGATCTTCTGCGGCTCCGGGGACGGCACGACCCGGCGCCAGCGGGCGCCGTCCTGCCGGAACGTCCACCCGTGCTCCCGGGCCAGCACGTCGGCCTCGTCCCAGGAGCAGCCAGGGCCGACGAACGTGGCCGGGGCGGCGAACGCCGGGTCCTCGGGATCGACGGTGATCATGGTCAGGACGGTCACGACCGAAAGGTCCGGGGACAGGATCGACCGGAGCTCCTGCTGGATCAGGTAGCCGACCATGCCCTGGGTCCCCGCGTCGAGGACGTCCAGCGGGTACGGCCCCGTGCCGTCGTTCGAGCCGACGTGCAGGGCCGGCACGCCCACCTGCGGCCCGTTGCCGTGCAGCACGATCACCTCGTGGTCGTGGACGAGAGGGGCGATCGCCTCCGCCACGGCCCGCGAGCAGTACCGCTGCACCACCGTCGTCGGCGGGTCCGAGGGGCGGCGGAGGGCGTTCCCGCCGAGGGCGACCACGATTCGCATGCCAGGCCCCGTCTCTCGGCGGTCGGTCGGTGCTGCTCGGGAGCGAGGGTCCGCCCCGGACCGGTGTGGAGCATCGCCCGGCGAGGGTGAGCGACCCGGCCCCGGTGCCCGCGCCGCCGCCCGGAACGGCGCAGACCAGACGGGGCCACGGGCTCCCGCCGCGGGACGGCCCGTCGGGCCGGCGGGCGCGGTCACCCTCCGCGGGTGTGGGAGGCCGGTCGCGGCGCGTGGTGGCCTGTGCGGGCCACCTGACCGTCCACCGGCCCTCCCACGACCGGCGCATGCGGAGGAGATGGGCCATGCGGACCGACCTTCCGGAAGGCAGGGAGTCGCGCACGTCCGAGGACTGGTACGCGCGCCCGCCCGCATCGGTGGCGGAGGCGCTCGGCGTCGACCCCGGCCGCGGGCTGTCGGCGGCGGCCGCCGCGGACCGCCTGCGCTCCAATGGCCCCAACGCGCTGCCGGAGGAGGCGCCGAAGCCGGGATGGCTGCGGTTCCTCGAGGAGTACCGCAGCTACATGCAGATCATCCTGCTCGCCGCGGCGGCGGTGTCGCTGTTCGTGCAGGAGTGGGGCACCGCGGTGCTCCTGCTGTTCCTCACCGTGCTCAACGCCGTGATCGGGCTGCGCCAGAAGGGGAAGGCCGAGAGCGCGATGAACGCGCTGCGGTCGATGATGAAGGCGACGGCGCGGGTCCGGCGCGACGGCGTGGCGAGCGAGATCCCCGCCGAGGAGGTGGTGGCGGGCGACGTCGTGCTCATCTCCGCGGGCGACCAGGTGCCTGCGGACGGGCGGATCGTCGAGGCCAGCGCACTGCAGATCGACGAGTCGGCACTGACCGGCGAGAGCACCCCGGCGTCGAAGGACGCGGCCACCCTCGACGGCGCCCGTGCGCTCGGTCCCGGGGACCAGACGAACATGGCGTTCATGAACACGCCGGTGACGCACGGCAGCGGCACGCTGATCGTCACCGGCACCGGGGCGCAGACCGAGCTGGGGCGGATCTCGTCCATGCTCGCGGCGACCGCGAAGGAGAAGAGCCCGCTCACGAAGGAGCTCGACCGGCTCACCCTGTGGATCGCCGGCGCGGCGGGCCTGACGATGATCCTGATGTTCGTCCTCGGCCGCAGCCGTGGCGAGGCGTGGGACGTGCTGTTCGTCAGCGCCGTCGCGCTCGCGATCGCGGCGGTGCCCGAGGCGCTCCCGACGGTCACCCAGTGGATCCTCTCGGTGGGCGGCGTCGAGCTCGCGGACCGCAACGCGATCGTCAAGGAGCTGTCGTCGGTCGAGACGCTCGCGTTCACGTCGGCGATCAACTCGGACAAGACCGGCACATTGACGATGAACCAGATGACCGCCGTCGAGGTGGTCGACGTCGGCGACCGGTACACCGTGTCGGGGAGCGGCTACGAGCTCGAGGGCAAGATCCACCACGCGGCGGGCAGGTCGCGGTCGATCGAGGCGGCGATCCTCCCGTACGTCGTCGCGAGCGACGCCCACCTCGTCGACGGGCGGGTGGTCGGCGACCCCACCGAGGGCGCCCTGCTCGTCCTGGGGCACAAGGCCGGACTGGACATCGACGCGACGCGCGCCGCGCTGCCCCGCCTGGCCACGCTGCCGTTCGACCCGACCTACAAGATGATGGCGACCTTCCACTCCACCACCGATGCGGACGGGCGCCCGGTGGTGCGGTGCTTCGTGAAGGGCGCGGCGCCCGCGGTGATGGACCAGGCGTCCTCGGCCCTGTCCGCCGACGGGCCGGTCCGGTGGGACGCCGACCTCAAGTCCCGGGCCACCGAGCACATGGTGCGGATGGAGCGCGCGGGGATGCGGGTCATGGCGGCCGCCGTGCGCGACATCGACCCGGCCGGCTTCGACCCCGCCGGGGACCTGCTCGCGCACGTCCGGGAACTCGAGGTGACGAGCCTGGTCGGGATGGTCGATCCGCCGCGCGCCGAGTCGAAGCGGGCGGTGGCCGAGGCGCAGGCGGCCAACATCCGGGTCCGGATGGTCACCGGGGACGACGTGACCACCGGCGCCGCGATCGCCGAGCAGCTCGGCATCCCGGGCACCGCGATCCTCGGTGCCGACTTCGCCGCGCTGCCCGAGCACGTGCGGCTCGCCCGCATCGACGAGATCGGCGTGGTCGGCCGGGTCGCCCCGGAGCACAAGGTGCTGCTGGTCGACACGCTGAAGAAGAAGGGCGACGTCGTGGCCATGACCGGCGACGGCGTGAACGACGCGCCGGCCATCAAGGCCGCGGACATCGGGATCGCCATGGGTTCGGGCACCGACGTGGCCCAGAACGCGGGCCGGATGATCCTCTCCGACGACGACTTCGCGACGATCGTGTTCGCCGTCGAGCAGGGCCGGAAGATCTACGACAACCTCACCAAGTACATCCGGTTCGTGCTGCTCCTGCTGGTGGTGTTCGTCCTCACCTTCCTCGGCGCGGCCGTGTTCGACATCGCGGCGGGTGAACCGTTCACGCCCGCGCAGGTGCTGTGGATCCACTTCTTCGTGAACGCGGCCTTCGGCATCGCCCTCGGTTTCGACCGCGAGACCCCCGGGCTCATGCAGCTGCACCCCCGGCCCCGCGGGGAGTCGGTGCTGACCACCGGGCTGATGGTCACCGTCGGACTCGCCGGGCTGTACGTCAGCGCCGCGCTGCTGGCGCTGATCGTGCTCGGGGAGCAGGTGTTCGGTGATCCCGCGATCGGGCAGTCGATCGCGTTCACGTCCTTCGCCCTGTGCCTGATCGTCGCCGCCTTCGAGTGCCGCAGCGCGACCGAGAGCGTGTTCACGCTCGACACCTTCGACAGCAAGCAGATGAACCGCGCTGCCGCGATCGAGCTCGCGCTCGCCGTCCTGGTGACCCAGATGGACGTTTTCAACCGCCTCCTGAACACGGTCCAGATCAACGCGGTGCAGTTCCTCTGGGCGGTCGTGCCCGCGATCGGCCTCCTGCTGCTGTGGGAGCTGGGCAAGCTCGTCGGGAGGCGGGTGGAGCAGGCGCCGGGGCCCGCGGTCGCGGCCGGGTAGAGGAGGGATCACCCGTGGCCAAGGAGAAGAAGAAGCACAAGAAGGTGCCGACGCCGTCCCCGGCCGCTCCGGAGGCCACCGGACCGCGGCCGAGGATGAAGATGAAGGAGTACCGGCGGGCGCTGCGTCCCCTGCACGGCGAGCTCGTGGCGCTGCAGCAGTGGGTGAAGGCCACCGGCGCGAAGGTCTGCATCGTGTTCGAGGGTCGGGACACGGCCGGCAAGGGCGGCACCATCAAGGCGATCACCGAGCGGGTCAGCCCGCGCGTGTTCCGGGTCGTCGCGCTCCCGACGCCGACGGAGCGCGAGAAGTCGGAGATGTACATGCAGCGCTACGTCACCCACTTCCCCGCAGGCGGTGAGGTCGTGATCTTCGACCGGAGTTGGTACAACCGCGCAGGCGTCGAGCGGGTGATGGGCTTCTGCACCGAGGAGCAGGCGAAGCGCTTCCTCGAGATGGCACCCGCCCTCGAGCAGGCCATGGTCGACTCGGGGATCATCCTCCTGAAGTACTGGCTCGAGGTCGGCAGCGAGGAGCAGACCCGACGGCTCGAGAGCCGGATCGACGACCCGCGGAAGGTCTGGAAGCTCTCGGAGCTCGACCTGCTGTCCTACAGCCGGTGGGACGAGTACTCGCAAGCGCGCGACGACATGCTCACGGCCACCGACACGGGCTGGGCGCCGTGGTACCTCGCGCATTCCGACGACAAGAAGCGGACGCGGCTCAACATCATCACGCACCTGCTCCAGCAGGTGCCCTACGAGCCGATCCACCAGAAGAAGGTCACCCTGCCCGACCGGCACGTGCCCGCCGACGACTCGCCCCCCACCGGCCCGCGCCGGTTCATCCCCACGCCCTACTGAGCACGACCGGGCGAGGGCGGGAGGAGGCATGATCGGGGCATGACGCTCCCACTCAGCCCCGACGAGCTGCTCACCACCACCCGCTCCGTGCGCAAGCGCCTCGACCTCGAGCGTCCGGTGCCGATCGAACTGGTCCGGGAATGCCTGGAGGTGGCCCTGCAGGCACCCACCGGGAGCAACTCGCAGAACTGGCACTGGGTGGTGATCACCGACGCGGGCCTGCGCCGCACCGTGGGCGACTACTACAAGCGCTCCTACGACGCCTACAGCGACCAGCGGGCCGCCCGCAACGCGGCGCTGTCGGCCGAGCGGCAGGCCGTGGGCGCGCGGGTCGCGACCTCCGCCGACCACCTGGCGGAGCACATGGGTGACGTGCCCGTCCTCGTCCTCGCGTGCATCACGGTCGGGGAGGACTTCCCGCCGGGCAACCAGGCGGGCCTGTGGGGGTCGCTGCTCCCGGCGGCCTGGAGCTACCAGCTCGCGGCGCGGGCGCGCGGCCTCGGCTCCGCGTGGACCACGCTGCACCTGGCGTACGAGAAGGAGGTCGGCGAGGCGCTGGGGATTCCGCCGCACGTGCGCCAGGGCGTGCTCCTGCCGACGGCGTACTACACCGGCGAGACGTTCAAGCCGGCGCCGCGCGAGCCCCTCGACACCGTGCTGCACCTCGACACGTGGTGAACGACTGGTAGCACAGAGTGCTCGTGGATGGGGATAGACACGCCGGGGAGACCGGGTGAACTGCACTCGATCGGCCCAGGCGGGCAGAAACGGTCCGTGAGCGCTACGGCCAAGTCGGTACGTTCTGGGTGTCACTCGCACCGCTGGTCAGACGGGGTTCGTTTTCCCGAACGTGACGATCCCACGCCCGGCGGCCACCCCATCCGGTACTCGAACGGCATCCTCCGGTGAGATCCGGGGCCTGACGGGGCTGCGGGCGGTCGCGGCGGTGTGGGTCGTGCTGTTCCACTTCCACTTCACCCCGCTGCCCGGGGTGGCCGAGGTGGCGGGCGTCCTGGGGCCGCTGGTCACCTCCGGGGCGCTGGGCGTGGACCTGTTCTTCGTGCTGAGCGGGTTCGTGATCGCCCACACCTACCTCGACGAGCTCGGTCCCGGCCTGCGCGTCCGGGGCACCGTCCGGTTCCTGTGGGCGCGCGCCTGCCGGCTGTGGCCGGTGTACCTGCTGGTGCTGCACGTGTTCGGGGCGTGGTTGATCCTCCGCGCCACGCTCGATCCCGCTGGGCCGATCGCGTTCCAGGCCGTGCAGCCGGTGCTCGACGTGGGGCAGTACCTGCAGCAGCTCGTGCTGGTGCAGCTGTGGGACGACCCGTACTTCGACGGCGCGTCCTGGGTGGGGTCCACCTGGTCGATCAGCGCCGAGTGGCTCGCCTACCTGCTCTTCCCCGTGGCCGCGCTCGTGCTGTTCCGGATGCGCCGGCTGCCCCTCGCGGTGCTCGCTGGCGGCTCGGTGCTGCTGATGGTCCCGATGGCCTGGTCCTACCTGGCGCTCGGCAGCCCGTACTTCCCGTGGAGCTGGCTGGTGCGCATCCTGTGCGGTTTCGGGGCGGGTGCGCTGGCCTACCTCGTGGTCCGCGGGCTGCGCCGCACGCAGGCGGTGCGCCGGGTCGCGTCGGTCGTCGCGGCGGTGGTGCCCGTCGTCGTCGCGGCCGGCCTCCTGCTCGGCGAGCTCGCCGGGCCCGGCCGGGGCGGCGCCGTGATCGTGCTCTTCCCGGTGCTGGTGGCAGCGCTCGCGGTGGCCGACCGGGGCCCGGCGATGCTGCTGTCCACGCGCGTGTTCGGCTACGGCGGGCGGCTGTCCTACGGCCTCTACCTCGTGCACATCCCGCTCTTCGAGGTGTACTGGTTCGCCCTCGAACGCACCCCGTGGCTCGCCGCCCCGACCATCGGTGCCCACGCCGTCGGCGTGGTGGTGCTGCTGTCCACGCCGGCCGTGGCGGCGTGGACCTACCACCTCGTGGAGGAGCCGAGCCGGCGCCGGCTGCGCGCGCTGGCCCCGGCCGTCGAGCGGCTGCCGCTGCGCCTCGCCATCGCGCTGCAGCTCCTGCGCGCCCGCCCGATCGCCCTACCAGACGTCGCCGCCTCCTCCGACGGCGCGCTGGCCACCGCGGCCGCCCGGTTCGCCGCCAAGCGCGAGGCCCACGCCCGGCTGGCGGGCGCGGACGCCGGGGCGCTGTCGCAGCCGCGCCACGCCGCGTCGCCGCTGCGGCCCGCCACGCTCGCCACCGCGCTGGCCAAGGCCCAGCACCGGCGCGCGGCGCACCGCAAGGAGTTGGACCTGTGGGCCGACTACGAACGTGCCGAGTACATCCGCGGCGGCTACCTGCACGCCGGTTTCTGACGGGGAACCCCGCCGACGCGGCTCAGCCGGGGAGCCGGCGGAACACCGCGCGCGGCAGGTGCCGCAGCACGCTCATCAGGACGCGCACCGGCGCGGGCGCCCACACCAGCTCGCGCCGCTTGCGCACCGCGTCGACCGTGATCGCGGCCACGACCGCGGGGGTGGTGGACAGCGGCGCCGGCGTCCTGCCCTCGGTCATGCGGGTGTGCACGAAGCCGGGGCGCACCACCGTGACGGTGACACCGTGGGGGCGCAGCGCCTCGGTGAGGCCGGAGTAGAAGACGTCGAGCCCGGCCTTGGTGGAGCCGTAGACGAAGTTCGACCGGCGGGCGCGCTCGCCCGCCACCGACGAGTAGGCCACGATCGCGCCGTGGCCCTGCTCGCGCATCCGCTCGGCGAGCGCGACGCCCACCGTCACGGCCGCGGTGTAGTTCACCTGGGCGAGCTGCGCGGCGTACGACACGTCGGTCCAGGCCCGCTCGTTGTCGCCGAGCAGGCCGAACGCCACGACGGCCACGTCGATGTCGCCGCCGGTGAAGGCCTTGCGGACGACGTCGGCGTGCGTGTCGAGGGCCTCCGCGTCGAACGGCAGCAGCTCCACCGCGCAGCCGCGGGCCTCCAGCCGGGCGCGGGCGGCGTCGAGCCGCTCGGACGGGCGGGCGGCGAGCACCACCCGCAGGGGCCGGTCGTTCGCGAACGCCTCGACCACCGCGAGGCCGATCTCGGAGGTGCCGCCGAGCAGCAGGATGCTCTGGGGGTTGCCCACGGCGTCGATCACTTCGTCAGCTCCAGTCTGCGGGACATGTCGGAGGCGAAGACCCCCTCGGGGTCGACGGCGTCGCGCACCTTGCGCCACTCGTCGAAGCGCGGGTAGCCGGCGCGGAACTTCGCGGCGCTCACCCGGGACTCCTTCGCCAGGTAGAACCGGCCGCCCGCGCCGAGCACCAGATCGTCCAGCTCCTCGCAGAGGCGGTGCAGCCCGCGCGCGATCGGGAAGTCCACGGTGATCGTCCAGCCCGGCCGGGGGAACGACAGCGGCGCCGGGTTGGCGTCGCCGAACCGCTTGAGCACGTTGAGCCCGGACGCGTGCGGCGACGCGGCGATCTTCTCGACGATCCGGCGGAACGCCGTCTCCTCGCCGAACGGCACGAGGAACTGGTACTGCAGGAAGCCGCGCTTGCCGTACACGCGGTTCCAGTCGCCGAACAGGTCGAGCACCTGGTAGAAGGCGGTGATGTTCTGGATCGAGCCGCGCTGGCGCTTGGGGGCCTTGCGGTACCAGAGCTCGCTGAACGCCCGCAGCGTGTACCGGTTGGCCAGGCCGTTGGGGAACACGTCGGGGAACGACAGCAGCTGCGGCGCGTCGAACTTCAGCGGGTCGCTGCGCAGCTTCGGTGGCAGCTGGTCGACGGTGGCGAGCGAGCCGCGGGTGAGCACCGCCCGCCCGAGCTGGGCGCCGGTGGTGGTGGTGTCGAACCAGGCGGCCGAGTAGCCGTACGTGTCGTCCGAGCCGTCGGTGAGCAGGCCCATCAGCTCGTCGAGGTCGGCCGTGCGGTCGGTGTCCACCACGAAGTACGCCGACTCGGTGCGGTGCAGCTGCACGGTGGCGCGCACGACCACGCCGGTGAGGCCCATCCCGCCGACGGTGGCCCAGAACAGGTCGGCGTCGGGTCCGTCCGGTGTGAGGCTGCGGACGGAGCCGTCGGCGGTGACCAGGTCGATCGAGCGGACGTGGTTGCCGAAGCTGCCCTTGGTGTGGTGGTTCTTGCCGTGCACGTCGGCGCCGATCGCGCCGCCGATCGTGACCTGCCGGGTGCCCGGCAGCACCGGCACCCACAGCCCGTGCGGCAGCGCGGCGCGCATGAGCGTGTCGAGGCTGACGCCGGCGTCCAGGTCCACGATGCCGCTGCCGGCGTCGATGGAGTGGATCGTGGCGAGCCCGGTCATGTCGAGGACGGTGCCCCCGGCGTTCTGGGCGGGGTCACCGTAGGAACGGCCCAGACCGCGGGCGATGACGCCGCGCGGGCCTGCGGCCCGGACGGCGGCGGAGACGTCCTCGGGGGATCGGGGGACCAGCACCTTCGCGGTGGTGGGCGCGGTACGTCCCCAACCGCGCAGGCTCGTGGATTCGGGCATCGCGGGCCAGGGTAGCGGTCGGGCGGCAGGCGGCCGCGCCGCATCGGGACGGGTCACGGCTTAGGCTCGGGTCGTGAGCGAGCCGCCGTCCGAGTCCCGCGGGTTCCGCATCTCCGACGCCGACCGCGAACGGGCTGCGCAGCGGCTGCACCAGGCCCTCGCCGAAGGCCGGATCACCCTCACCGAGCTGGAGGAGCGGCTCGCGGTGGTCTACGCGGCGCGCTACGAGGCGGACCTGCGCCCGCCGTTCGCCGACCTCCCCGATCCCGACGCCGTGGTCGCGCGGCCCGCTCCCGCCGTGCCTGCCGACGCGCCACCGGTGGTGCTGCGGGCGGGCATGTCGACCATCAAGCGCAGCGGGATGTGGGACGTGCCGCCGCGGCTGCGCCTGCAGAGTGCGATGGGCTCGGTGGTGCTCGACTTCTGCGACACGGTGATCCCGCACCCGGTGGTGGACATCGAGGTCGATCTCGGCGCGGGGTCGGCCAAGCTACTGGTGCCCGACGACTCCACCGCCAACGTCGACGACGTCGTGGCGAGCATGGGCACCGTCAAGAGCAGCGTCCCGTCTGTTCCCCGGCCCGGGGTGCCCCATTTCGTGGTGCACGGCCGGGCCGGGATGGGGTCGGTCACGGTGCGGCGGCGCTACCGGATCGCCGGCCACTACTTCTGAACGGCTCGTGTGAACGTCACGTGCGTGACCCCGCTGGGCGACGAGGTGGTCTCCACCCGGTAGTCCTGCTCGACGCCCTCCAGCCCGTCCCAGAGCCGCACGCCCCGGCCGAGCAGGATCGGCACCACCGCCACGTGCATGTGGTCGATCAGCCGGGCCGCGAGGAAGTCCCGGACCACGGTGGGGCCCCCGCCGATGCGGACGTCCTTGCCCCCCGCGGCCTCGCGGGCCACCTCGAGGGCCGCCGCGGGCGGGGCGTCGAGGAAGTGGAACGTGGTGCCGCCCTCCATCTCGATCGGAGGGCGCGGGTGGTGGGTGAGCACGAAGACCGGCGTGTGGAAGGGCGGGTTGGGCCCCCACGCGCCCTTCCAGTCCGGGTCCTCGTGCCACCCGGGGTGGCCCCACTTGCCCGCGCCCATGATCTCGGCGCCGATCCCGGGGTCGTGCTGCTGGACGAAGGCGTCGTCGACGCCGCTGCTGCCGCCCGGCGTCCACCACCGCGTGGTGAACATCCATTCGTGCAGCCGGTCGCCTGCGTGCCCGAAGTGCGCGTCGCGGCTCTGCCCTTCGCCGGTGCCGAACCCGTCGAGCGAGATGGCGAAGTTGTGGATGCGGACGAGCGACATGGCGGTCTCCCTCCTGGTCAGGCCGGCCCGTAGACGAGGTGCACGACGCCGGTGGTGAAGGTGGTGGACGACAGCAGCGTGAGCGGCACCTTCGCACCGTCGTCGAACAGCTTCTGGCCCTTCCCGATCACCACCGGGTGCACGAACAGGTGGAGCTCGTCGAGCAGCCCCTGCTCGAGCAGCCACTTCACCAGCACGGCGCTGCCGGTGACGCCCAGGTGCGCGTCCTGCTTGAGCCGGGTGAGTTCGGCCTTGACGTCGCCGCTGACGACCGTGGAGTTCTCCCAGGTGGCCTCGGTGAGCGTGGTGGACACGACGTACTTGCGCGCGCCGTTCATCTGCTGGGTGAAGGGGTCGTCCGGGTCGGCAGTCGGCCAGTACTCGGCGAAGCCCTCGTAGGTCGTCCGGCCGAGCAGCATGGCGTCGCCCTCCATCAGCGCGCCGACAGCCGCCCCCATCTCGTCGTTGAAGTAGTCGAAGTGCCAGGTGTCGGGGGCCTCGATGACGCCGTCGAGCGAGATGAACAGGCCTGACTTGATGGATCCCATGCTGGTTCTCCTCCGGTGCGGGTTCGAGGTGCAGACCACGGCGACGTGCGGAATTCATCGGTGCGAGCTACTGTGGCTGCCAGAAACAGTATCTGGCGGACACTGTGTACCGCAGACGCGAAAGCGGCGCAAGAGTCGATCGGAGGCGGGCGATGCGGCGCGGCAGACGGCCCTCCCTCGCGCTCGACCGGATCGCGGCGGTCACGGTCGAGATCGCCGACGCCGAGGGGCCGGCGGCGGTCTCCATGCCGCGCGTCGCGGAGGGGCTCGGCGTCAGCAAGATGGCGCTCTACCGGTACGTCAGGGCCAAGGCGGACCTGCTCGCCGTGGCGGTGGACGCCGCGCAAGCGGACCCACCCGACCTCACGGGCGCGGGTGAGGGGTGGCGGCCGCGGCTGGAGTGGTGGGCGCGGTGCCGGCACGAGGTGTGGCGGCGCCACCCGTGGCTGCCCGCGGCGGTGCCGGGCGATCGGGTCCTCGGCCCGAACGAGCTCGGCTGGATCGACCGGGCCACGGCAGTACTGGAAACCACGGGTCTGGACGGTGGGCAGAGGCTCGACGCCGTGCTGCTGCTCGCGGCGACGACCGTGCCGCGCCCTGACGGTGAGCGGGCGTCCGGGTTCGGCGTGCAGGTCGTGCTGGACGGGCTCGCGGCTGCGATCCGCGCCGCAGATACCGTGTACGACGGAAACGGTTCGACGGCACCGGTGGAGGAGCGTGAGCGGGATCGCAGAGGAACAGGCCGTCGCGGATCCGGACGGGATCGTCGAGCTGCTCTGGGGTGAGCCGAACCGGCCCAGCCGCGGGCCGCGGCCGTCGCTGTCCATCGCCGCGATCGCCGAGGCCACGGTCCGGATCGCCGACGCCGACGGGGTGGCGGCCGTGTCGATGCAGCGGGTGGCCGAATCGCTCGGCGTCACCAAGATGGCGCTGTACCGGTACGTGTCCGGCAAAGCGCAGCTGCTCGCCGTCACGATCGAGGCCGCGGTCGGCGAGCCGCCGGAGCTGCACGGCAGCGGGTGGCGCCCGCTGCTCGAGGAGTGGGTCACCCGGCTGCGCGAGACCTGGCTGCAGCACCCGTGGCTGCCCACCGTCACCGTGGGCGACCGCGTGATGGGTCCGCGCGAGGTGGGCTGGATCGAGCGCCCCGTCGCGGTGCTCGCCGAGGTCGGTCTCACCGGCCCCCAGCAGATGGACGCGGTCCTGTTGTTGTGCGCCCACGTCCGCAACACGCTCACGGGCACCGCGTCGGGCACCCAGCCGTGGACGCCCGGCCAGGGCGCGGGCTCGCTGCGCGATCAGCTCGCGCGGCGCGACGCGGAGTACGCCGCCGTCCTCGCCGCCACCCGTGCCGGCCGGTCGCCGGACAACGGGTGGCGGTTCGGGCTCGACCTCCTCCTGGACGGGCTCGAGGCGCAGATCGCTAGAGCTTCGCCAGCTCGTCGGTGAGGTCGTCGAGGCCGAGGCTGCCCTGCGACAGGGCGGCGGCGTGCCACGCCTTGAGGTCGAACTCGCTGCCGCGGGCCGCCCGCGCCGCGTCCCGGCCCGCGAGCCACGCGCGTTCCCCGAGCTTGTAGCTGATCGCCTGGCCCGGCCAGCCGAGGTAGCGCACGATCTCGCTGTCCAGGAACGGCCCCGGGCGCCCCGAGTGCGCCCCGAAGAACTCCCTGGCGATCTCCGGCGTCCAGGTCTCGCCCGCGTGCAACGGGGAGTCGGCGGGCACCCGCAGCTGCAGGTGCATGCCGATGTCGATCACAACGCGCACCGCGCGCATCTGCTGCGCGTCGAGGTAGCCGAGCCGGGCCCCGGGGAGCGTCAGGTACCCCAGCTCGTCCATCAGGCGCTCGGCGTAGAGCGCCCACCCCTCGATGTTGCCGGACATCGCGCCCACCGAGGTCTGGTACGTCGAGAGCCGGTCGGCGAGGTGGGTCCACTGGGCCAGCTGCAGGTGGTGGCCCGGCACCCCCTCGTGGTACCAGGTGCTGATCAGCTGCCACAGCGGGAAGCGCGTCTCGCCCAGCGTCGGCAGCCACGTGCGGCCCGGGCGGGCGAAGTCCAGCGACGGCCGGGTGTAGTACGGGGCGGCGGCACTGCCGGGCGGCGCGATCATCGCCTCGACCGCGCGCACCGGCGGTGCGATGTCGAAGTGCGTGCCGTCCAGCTCGGTGATCGCCGTGTCCATCATCTGCTGCAGCCAGGCCCGCACCTCGTCGACGTCGTCCACGGCCGGGCCGTTCTCGTCGAGGTGACGCATCGCCGTGCGCACGTCGGCGCCGGGCAGCACGGTCTCCGCCTCGCGCCGCAGCTCGTCGTCGAGCCGCCGGTGCTCGGCCCACGCCCACTCGTACGCCTCCGTCAGGTCGAGGTCCGCGCCCGTGGAGAGGCGGGCACCGAGCCGGTAGCGGTCGGGCCCGACGGCGTCCGGTGTGCCCGCCGCAGCCGGCAGGTAGGTGCCGGCGAGGTGGTCGCGCAGGTCCCGGGTGGCCGCGGCCGCCGCGTCGGCCGCACGCGCCAGGTCGTGGCGCACCGCCTCCGCGACGCCGTCCGGCGCCATCGCCGCGAACGAGTGGAACCACGAGCCGCCCTCGCCCGCGAGCCACTCGTCGAGCTGGCCCACCACCGTCTGCACCTGGCGCGGTGCCGCGTGCAGCCCTCGGCGCGACCCCTCGGTGAGGGAGGCGCTGTAGCCGCGGTAGGCCTCGGGCACCCGGGCCATCCGGCGCGCCACCACCGCCCAGTCGTCCGGGGTGGTGGTCGGCATCAGCTCGAACAGCTGCCGAACCTGGGCGGGCGGGCCGAAGATGTTGCGGACGGTGCGCAGGTGCTCGCCCGCCTCGCTCACCGCCAGCTGGGCCTCGAGCCGCTCGCGCAGCAGCCGCGCGCAGCGGCGGTCGTCGTCATCGGTGACGCGGGCGGAGGCCAGGGCGGCGAGCGTGGTGCGGGCCAGCTCGTCGACGGCCTCCTGACCGGCGGGGGAGAGGTCGGGTACCCGGTCGTCGCCCGGGTGCGTGCCGAGTGACGTCGCCACGCGGGTATCGAGGTCGGCGAGCCGGCGGACGTAGTCGTCGGCGAGGGAACGAACGGTGGGGTCGGTGGTCGTCACCGGCCCATCCTGCCTGGTGGCGGTACACGCAGCCCGGTCCGCCGACACTCGATACCCTTGACCCGTGACCGCGACCCAGCCCGCACCGGCCCGGCCCGGCCTCGCTGCGCAGCTGGGCCGGTTCGTCGCCGTCGGCGCGTTCTCCGCGCTCGTCGACTTCGGCGTCTACCACGCACTCCTCGGCCTGGGCACCTGGGTGCACCTGGCCAAGGCCATCAGCTTCATCCTCGGCACCACCACCGCATACCTGCTCAACCGCCGGTTCACCTTCACCGCGAGCGCGGGTGGCAGCGGGCGCTTCGCCGGCTTCGTGCTGCTGTACGGCACCACGTTCGCCATCAACATCGGCATGAACGCGTTGATGCTCGCGGTGCTGCCGCAGATGCCGTTCCGCACGAGCCTGGCCTGGGTGATCGCGCAGGGCACGGCCACGGCCATCAACTTCGTCATGCTCCGCACGGTGGTCTTCCGCCGCTGACCCGTGAGCGGAAACGAGTGCTGGAGCACTCGTAGCCACTCACGACGTCGACCAGCCGTTATGGCCTGCGGAAGCGCTCCGCCCGGCCCTGGCGCACCAGCCGCACCCACTGCAGGAACTCACGGGGGCTGCGCTTCGTCACCAGGAAGTACCAGGCGAACCGCGGCACCTCCAACACCCCGACGCGGCGCATCCCCGGCTGGGACACCAGGTAGCCGCGGTTGCGGTAGGTGTAGTAGCGCTTCACCGGGTCGTCGGGGTCGCGGGCGTGCAGCCGGCCCCCGAGCATCGGCTTGTCGTCGTCGCCGCCCGCCGGGTGCAGGTACGCCGCGCGCAGCGACGTACCGAACGGCAGGCCCGAGCGCACGAGCCGCCGGTGCACCTCCACCTCGTCCCCGCGCACGAACAGCCGCAGGTCGGGCACGCCGACCACGCCGAGCGTGGACGCCCGGAACAGCGCCCCGTTCATGAGGGCCGCGATACCCGGGAGCAGCTCGTCGTCCGCCCCGTGCTTGACGTCGGCCGCGAGCTCGGCGCGGGACCTGTGCCAGGTGAGCCCGCGGCGCACCGGGAAGGCGAGGCGGTCGGGGTGGGACTTGTCGGCCACGGTGGGGGAGACGGCGGCGAGTCCGCGCCGCTCCGCCAGGTCGACGAGCGTGGCCAGCGTCGACTCGTCGGCGGGCAGGCCGTCGTCGTCACCCAGCCAGATCCAGTCGGCGCCCATCGCCAGTGCCTGCAGCATCCCGAGGGCGAACCCGCCGGCACCGCCGAGGTTCGTCCAGGACGGGATCCAGGTGGACGGCAGCTCACAACTGGCGACCACGTCCTGCGCCGACCGGTCGGGACCGTTGTCCACGACGATCAGGTGGGCGATGGGGCGGGTCTGCTTCGAGAGCGCGGCGAGCGACTCCGCGAGCAGTTCGGTGCGGTGGCGGGTGACCACCACCGCGACGACAGATCCTGCCGGGAGCGGAGCGGAGCTCACCGGGCGTCGATCTCGGCCAGCACGTCACGTCCCTTGTAGTGGTGGAGCACCTCGCGCAGCGGCCCGTGCTCACGGATGGTGCCCTGGTCCATCCAGATCGCGGTGTCGCACAGGTCGGCGAGGAACTCGTCGGAGTGTGAGGCGAACACCAGGATGCCGGACCGCTCGACGAGCTCGTTGAGGCGGTCCCTCGCCTTGGCGAGGAACTCGGCGTCGACCGCGCCGATCCCCTCGTCGAGCAGCAGGATCTCCGGGTCGATGCTCGTGACCACGCCGAGGGCGAGGCGCACACGCATGCCCGTGGAGTACGTCCGCAGCGGCATCGACAGGTAGTCGCCGAGCTCGGTGAACTCGGCGATGTCGTCGATCCGCGACTCCATCTGCTTGCGGGTCATGCCCAGGAACAGGCCGCGGATCAGGATGTTCTCGAAGCCGGAGATCTCCGGGTCCATCCCCACGGCAAGGTCGAAGACCGGCGCCACCTTGCCGACCACGTTCGCCCGCCCGCGGGTGGGCTCGTAGATGCCCGACATGAGCCGCAGCAGCGTGGATTTGCCTGCACCGTTGTGGCCCACGAGCGCGACCCGGTCGCCGCGGCGCAGCGACACCGTGACGTCGCGCAGCGCCTCGATGATCGGCACCTTCGACTCGGTACCGATGCGCCCGCCCGCCCTGCCCAGGACGGCCTTCTTCAGGGAACGCGTCTTCGCGTCGAAGATCGGGAAATCGACGGCGGCGCCCTCGATGTCGATGCTGACCATGCGCCCTCAGACCCAGTACGCCACGCGGGAGCGGTAGTTGCGGAGGAAGACGAGCGCGGCGACGCATCCCACGACGGTGATCGCGCCGACCACGTACCAGTGCCGCCAGACGATCGGCTGGCCCAGCAGCGGCTGACGCATGATCTCCACGAAGTGCAGCACCGGGTTGAGCTCGGCGAGGCGCGCCCGCTCGGCCACCGCCGGGTTGCGCAGCAGCGTGTCGTACTGCCAGACGATCGGTGTCATGAAGAACAGCAGCTGCGTGAGGCTCGCGATGATCGGCGGGATGTCGCGGAAGCGGGTGGCGACGATGCCGGTGAGCACCGCGATCCACGCCCCGTTGATCACCAGGAACGCGAACGCGGGCACCGCTAGCAGCAGCGTGGGGCCCAGCGGGTGCGGGAAGATCACCATCAGGACGGCCCACACCACCAGGTTGTGCAGGAAGAACAGGCTCTGCCGCCACACCAGCCGGTACACGTGCAGCGACAGCGGCGCGGGCAGGAACTTGATGAGTCCCTCGTTGGCGATGAACACCTCGCTGCCCTCGAGGATGCACCCGTTGACGAAGTTCCAGATGAGCAACCCCGTGGCCACGTAGGGCAGGAACTCGGGGAGGTTCATCTGGAACAGGGCGCCGTACAGGATGCCCATGGCGGTGGCGATGACCGCCATGCTGATGCTGACCCACAGCGGTCCGAGCACCGAGCGCCGGTAGCGCTGCTTGATGTCCTGCCAGCCCAGGTAGCCCCAGAGCGGGCGCTGCTTCCAGCCCTGCCCGAGGTCGCCGAACGCGCGCTGCCAGCTGCGTGAGCCGGGGACGTCGACCACCACGGGCCGGGACGGCGTGGCGTCCTCGGCCCGGTCGTCGCCGGTGGTCATGGTCTGAGCCACCAGGCGAGGGTACCGGCGGGTTGCGAGGGCGTCCCGGGCGGTGCGGTCGGGACCGTCGGAGGTAGGGGCCACGGGCAGGCCGCTACAGGTACTGGCCCGTGCCCCGGCCGAGCCCGCCCTCCTGGCCGGGCTGCTGCGGGACGGCACCGGGAGGCAGGCCGCGGCGCATCTGCTCCAGCTGCTGGCGGGCGGCCATCTGCTGGGCGAAGAGCGCCGTCTGGATGCCGTGGAACAGGCCCTCCAGCCAGCCCACCAGCTGCGCCTGGGCGATCCGCAGCTCCGCGTCCGACGGTGTGGAGTCGTCGGTGAACGGGAGGCTGAGCCGCTCCAGCTCCTCGCGCAGCTCCGGCGCGAGACCGTCCTCCAGCTCCTTTATCGAGTTCTCGTGGATTTCGCGCAGCCGGTTGCGGGAGGCTTCGTCCAGCGGCGCGGCACGCACCTCCTCGAGGAGCTGCTTGATCATGGTGCCGATCCGCATGACCTTGGCCGGTTGCTCGACCATGGACCCGACTCCCTGTTCCTCGGCGTCCTCGCCCTGCTGCGGGACCCGCGCCACGCCCACCGGTCGCCCGTCAGGGCCGATGACCATGACCTGCTGGTCGCCGTTCTCCCCGTTGTTCTGCTCCGTTGGCTGGCTCACGCCCACCACGGTACTGAGGTTCGGTCAGGGCAGGGGCAGCAGGATCTTCCCGATCACGCCGCCTCGTTCGAGCTGGGCGTGCGCCGCGGCGACCTCCGGGAGCGGCACCGTGTCGTGCACGACGGGCCGGACCCGGCCGTCCGCGATCATCGGCCACAGCTGCTCCCGCACGCCCGCCACCACGGCCCCCTTCCCGTTGGGCCCGTCCACGGGGCGGCCGCGCAACCCCATCGCCGTGACGCTGCCGCGCTTGGCCAGCAGCTTCCCGAGGTTGATCTCCGCCTTCGTGCCGCCCTGGAACCCGATGATCAGCAGCCGGCCGTCGGACGCGAGCGCGCTGAGGTTGGCGGCGAGGCCTTTCGCCCCCATGTTGTCGAGGATGACGTCGGCCCCGTGTCCGTCGGTGGCCTCCTTCAGCCGTGCCGGGACGTCGTCGTGGTAGTCGATCGCGATGTCGGCGCCGAGCTCGCGGCAGCGCTCCAGACGCTCGGGTGCGCCCGCCGTGGCGGCGACGCGGGCGCCGAGCGCCTTGGCCACCTGGATCGCGTGGGAGCCGATGCCGCTGGTGCCGCCGTGCACGAGGAAGGTCTCCCCGGCGGCGAGGCGCCCGGTGTGCACGACGTTCGACCAGATCGTGCACAGCACCTCCGGCAGGCCGCCCGCCGTCACGAGGTCGACGCCCTGCGGGATCGGCAGCAGCTGGGCCGCGGGCACGGCCACCTTCTCCGCGTACCCGCCGCCCGCGAGCAGCGCGCACACCTCGTCGCCGACCTGCCACCCCTCGACGCCCTCGCCGAGCGCCGCGATCCGGCCGGAGCACTCGAGGCCGATGATGTCCGACGCCCCGGGCGGCGGCGGGTAGAAGCCCTGGCGTTGCAGCAGGTCGGCGCGGTTCACCGCGCTCGCGACGACGTCGACGACGACCTCGCCCGGACCCGCGACCGGATCCGGGACCTCGGTCCACTCGAGCACCTCCGGCCCACCCGGCTCCCGCACCGTGATCGCACGCATGCCCGTGACGCTATTCGGTCGAGCGCCGATGCGCCGTTCCGGCAGGGTGTCTGCATGAACCACCCGGAGTCGTGGCCGCTGCGCCACCTCGTGCTGCGCACCCCGCGGCTGGAGCTGCGCCCCGACGACGACGCGGGCCTGCTCGAACTGGTCGACGAGGCCTACCGCGGGGTGCACCCGCCCGAGCGGATGCCCTTCCTCGTGCCGTGGACCGACACCGACCCCCGCGAGCTGGGGCGCCGGATGCTGCAGCACTTCTGGGCCGTGCGGTCCCGCCTCACCCCCGAGCGCTGGTCGATCAACTTCCTGGTGCGCCACGAGGGCCGCGTCATCGGGGAGCAGGAGCTGTCGGCGACCGACTTCCGGGTCGTGCGCGAGGTCGAGACCGGGTCCTGGCTCGGGATGCGCCACCAGGGCCGCGGGTTCGGCACGGAGATGCGCGCCGCGGTGCTCGCCTTCGCGTTCGACCACCTCGGCGCCGTGCGGGCCCGCTCGGCCGCCTTCACCGACAACCTCGCCTCGCACCGGGTCTCGGCGCGCCTGGGCTACCGGCCCGACGGCTCCACGTGGGTGGCCCGCCGCGGCGAACCCGCGGAGGACGTGCGCCTGGTGCTCGACGCCTCCGGCTTCGTGCGGCCGGAGTGGAAGCTGGAGGTCGAGGGCCTCGACGCCTGCCGCGGCCTGCTCGCGGCCGACTGATCAGCCGAGGTCCACGCCCCGGGAGAACGTGTCGCACCGCGTCGGGTCACCGGTCTCGTAGCCCGTGGTGTACCAGCGCTCGCGCTGCGCCGAGCTGCCGTGGCTGAACTGGCTCTCGTCCACCCGGCCGCCACCCAGTTGGCTCTGGATGTAGTCATCGCCGATCCGGGCCGCGGTGTCGAGCGCGGCCGCCACGTCCTCGCGCGTGACGTCGACGATGAGGGGTTCGCCGGACGCGGTCGGCACCGACTCGGCGTGGTTGGCCCACACGCCCGCGTAGCAGTCGGCCTGCAGCTCGAGGCGCACCGAACCCGACGTCGGCCCCGTCTCACCGGGGCGCACACGCTCGCTGGTGCCGAGCAGCGCCTGGATGTGGTGCCCGTACTCGTGCGCGATGACGTACGCGCGGGCGAACGGCCCGCCCTCCGCCCCGAAGCGGGTCTCGAGCTCCCGGAAGAAGCCGAGGTCGATGTAGACCTCGTTGTCGGCCGGGCAGTAGAACGGCCCCACGGCCGACGTCGCGCTGCCGCAGGCCGTGTTCACACCACCGCTGAAGAAGTTGGTGCGCGGCGCCTGGTAGGTGATCCCGGACCGCGCGAACGCGTCGCTCCAGTAGCCGTCGAGCGAGTTGACGACCGCCACGACCTCGCAGTCCAGCTCGGTGTTGGCCTGCCCGCCGGTGCGGCAGTTCGAGGCGGCCTGCGAGGTGTCGGTCGTCTGCCCCGGCTCCATCCCGCTCAAGCCGGACAGGTCGACGCCCGCCCCGCCCCCGAGCTGGCTGAGCAGGAAGTACAGGATCAGGCCGACGACGCCGAGCCCGCCGCCGCCGACAGCCACCCGGCCCCCGAGCCCGCCACCTCCACCGCCGCTGCCGCGCAGGTCGTCGATCTGAGACGTGTCCAGCCGGGCGTTCTCGTCGAACCGCATGGTGACCTCCCGGGCAGATCCCACCACATGCGCCGGCACCGCTCGTCCGCGCTCGCCTGAGAGGGTGACCGCCAGGCCGCACCGCGCGTTCCGGCCACCACACGACACGGGCGGACCTGTGGCTACCCTGATCCGCGGAAGCGTGGCAGAGCGGCCGAATGCACTCGCCTTGAAAGCGAGAGACGGGCAACCGTCCGGGGGTTCGAATCCCTCCGCTTCCGCCTTTCGGCCCGGAACGCCGGGTGAGCTGATCCTCAGCCGGGCGTTCTCGTACCGGTTGCAGACGGTCGCCGCTGTGTGGCACGCGTCGTGCAGGCGACGGTCGGGGACGCCGCCACGCTCGAGTAGCTGCCTCTGGTGCGTGCGGTCCGTCCGGGATGGATCAGGCCACCGTGACAGTCGGTCGTCGGTCCCCGGCCGGTAGCCGGCCTGCATGCTGGCGCAGGGCCTTGCGCCAGACGTGTGCCAACGGAGACCTCGCTCTCACGAGGGCTCGGTGGCCGCCGGGTCCGCCGCACGGGTCTCCTCCACCTGCCGGATGAGTCGTTTGAGTTGGGAGATCTCGTCCTGCAGCGCTCTCTTGCCGGCTGCGGTCAGGTGGACCCACGTACGGCCGCGCTTGCCCTCGTAGCCTTTCTCGATCTCCACCAGCCCGGCCTTCTCCAACACGGTCAGGTGCTGAGAGAGGTTGCCGGTGGTCAGATCCAACGCGGTCCGCAGAAAGCCGAACTCCACTCGCCGGGCCTCGTGGGCGACGGCGAGGATGCCCAGCCGGACACGCTGGTGAACCACGTCGTCGAGTCCATTCGTCGGATGCGTCATACCCCGCGCCGTTCCGTCAGGGCGAAGCCCATGCCGCCGAGGAGCAGCACGCCGCCGGCGACGACCAGGGCCGGCAGGAAGCCCCACGTCGGGGGGAGGTTCGTGCCGACGCTCAGACCCAGGCTTCGCGTACCCATCCGGCACGCCAGGAGCGCGACCACCAGATAGCCGGTAGCGAACGCCAGTAGAGGCCAGTTGCGTTCCACGCGGGCCAGCACGAACAACGCCAGGCCGATGGAGATCAGCGGGACCAGGCCGACAGCGACCGGACCGCTCGGGAAGTAGTCCTCCAGGTCGAGTTGCTGGGCCCATGCCGAGGCGATGCCGAAGACCAGCCCTGCGGCGACCCCCGAGCCTACGTACGGCAGGACCCGCGCACCGACCCCGCGCTTGCGGGCCCGGTGCGCGTAAAAGGCTGCGATCGCCGCGTACGACAGGACGAAGGCGAGGATCCAGTAGACCCCGGCGGGCCAGCCGACCACCTGGACGCAGGTCCCCTTCTCGACGATCTGCACGCCGCCGCGGGCGCCCAAGGCTGGGTCGCACGTGACGACGTGTCGTCCCAAGCGGTAGAAGGGCGCCGACGCGACGGCCACCAGGCCGAGCAGTACGAGCGGGAACCAGGTACCGCGCTGCGCGTGGCGCACGTGTCGGGTGAGTTGTCGGGTGGTCGAGAGCGCCTGTCGGGCGATATCGGCAGAAGCAGCCGACCCGTCTGTCATGGCAGCAGGTTTGCACTGCAAGCAGATTTTTGCAACACCGGCGGAGGATGGGGTGAGCCTGCCGTCCGTGGGGCCGAATCCCTCCGCTTCCGCCAGCAGCAGCCGGGGCGGCTCCCGGTCACGGGCCCAGGCTGAACAGTCCGCGGGGTGCCCGGTGGTGCGTCCCGTGGAACGGCCGGTTCACGGCCTCCTTGCAGTACCACCAGGCCTCCGACTCCGTCTCGGCCCAGCCGTGCGAGGTCTTCCCCTCGTCCAGCACGACGGTCCAGCGGTACCGGCCGCTCCGCTCGTGGAAGTTCACCGACGCACGCTCCTGCGCGCGAGCGATTTCCAGCCGTGCCTCCGCCTCGTCGCTCGCCTCACCCATCGCGCAACCGCCTCCCGGGATCTCCGTCCACCAGAACGCCATCGGTTCAAACTAACCTAACGGGCTCATTTGCGGTATCGACCACAACGGGACCAACAGGTGTGACCAGCGCATCCGGCCCGACATAACGTCGGCCCGTGGGGAGCGCAGAGCGTCTGGTCAGCACGGGTGAGGCAGCCCGTGCGTTGGGCGTGTCCGCGAGCTCGCTGGCGAGGTGGGCCAAGGAGGGGCGGGTCACCCCCGCACTGGTGACCCCGGGCGGCGACAAGCGCCCGGGTCAGTACAGGTGGCTGGTCAGCGACCTGCGCGAGCAGCTTCTACGAGCCCGGCCCGAGTAGCCGGACGCACGATCGGCTTCCGGTCAGCCATCCCGGCTGAACAACCCGAGATACGCCTCGGGCCCGATCAGTGCCTCCCCGGGAAAGCGCCTCGAAGCGTCCGCGAGCCGAATAGTATGTCGCGCCGTGGACGAGGGTCGACTGATCAGCACGGGCGAGGTCGCCCGCGCCGTCGGCCTGTCCCGGCAGACCATCCAGCGGCACCAGCGGGTTGCTGACCCCGGTGTTCGTCACCACCGGCGGGCACGCGCGCTGGAGGCTCGACGACGTGATCGAGCAGCTGCGGCAGCTCCGCCCGAACGTGGACTGACCGGGCACGGTCCCGGCGGCGGGGACCGATGCAGCTCGTGACAGAGCACCGCACACGTCCAGTCGGGGCCGCACACGTTGCCTGCGCTGTGTGCCGTCCCTACTCGGTGTGTGCGGCGCCCCGGACTCAGCGGTCGCCCGCGCCCAGCTCCACGGGTGGCTCCGTGGCCGACTCCCTGCCCGTCAGGCCGCGAGCTGCTCCTGGAGGGCCGCCGCGTCGTGGACGGCCGACATGTGGAGGAACTTCCCGTCGCGCACGCGGTAGATGGCGTACTCGACGATCTCGATCGACCTGCCGGTGGGGGCGACCCCGAGCCACTCCTTGGCCGGCGTGCCCGTGTTGATCAGGCGGACGGCGAGGCTGTCGCCGTTGACGGCGATCTCCTGCGTCTCCCAGTGGAAGTCGGGGACCGCGTCGACGATGCTCTCCAGCTGTGCGACAACGGCGGCGCGGGAGCTCGGCTCGCTGTGCAGGACGATGGACTCGTGGACGAACTCGTCCATGCGGGCGAACTCGTGCGCGTTGAGCGCCTCGATGTAGCGCTCGTAGAAGTCGCGCAGGTCGGTGGCGGACATTGAGGCTCCCGGTGTCTCGTTGTGGTATGCCAGCGGGTCAACCGGGCCTCGCGTCCTTATATTCCGATCGGTACAGAAGTCTCTGCGCGCCTTGTGGCTGGTGTGGCGGCCGCAGGGCGGCTGTGGCCGCGACCCACTGACGGGTGATCAGGGGATTCGTGACATGAGCCGCACCCGTGCAGCTCATGTCACGATCCTGCCGATCTTCGGTACGACGACCGTGTCTTCTCTCGACGCCGCCGCGACGTCCTGCCTTGCCCGGGAGCTCGCTGGGATCGGACCGCCTCGACCACGGGGGCGACGTCGGCGGTCAGGACTTCGAGGCGCGCTCTGTCGACGAGGTGCCGCTCGATGTCGTGTCCGTGGTGTTCGGCACGGGCGAAGGCGCTTCGGCCGGCTCCGAGCAGGTCTCGCGCGAGGGGGCAGACGAAGTGGTCCACTGCATCGCGTCCTCCACGGGCACTCCGGGTCCGCGGCTAACGCTCCGCCCCACGTGTTGTGTGTGGCAGGACCGCCGCGACTGAGGTTGGTCGAAGCGGCGTCTTCAAGGGAGAACTCTGACTCCAGGATGAATCAACCTCTCGCGCCGGGGGATGCCTTGAGTCGGATGTGAAGCACCATTCGTCGGAAGAGGGGGCGTATTATGGCTACCTTCACCGCGCCGAAGGTCAGTTCGGGGCGTTCAGCTGTGATGTTGTCGGACGCCGACAACATCAGTGTTCGGTTGAGTGCACTTGTTCTTACATTTGTAATGGTTGCTGGCTGTGTCGGGGTGGTCGCTCCGGCAACTGCACCAGCGGAATGTCGCGAGGTGAATGACAGGGTGGACGGATGTCAGTGACGTTCACTGGATGAGCTTCTGGATGCTTACGGGGATGTGAAGGATGCTGCTGGTTTGGCTGCCCTGCTGGGTGCTAGGTGGTGACCTGTAGGCTCTGCTAGCGCCGTCTTCTTTGCCTGGGCCTGGAACAATCAAGTCCATGTGAGGAATGCTGCCCGGCCTGGGCAGGGCGTTGAGTTCATCGACGCTAACGGTGTGATCATGAGGGCTCGTCCTCAGTGATCACCGGAGTTTGGGCAGGTAGTGCCGGGTCGCTGGCCACGCATAGTGCAAGATCCATTGCTGCATCGCCCGTAGATCACCGGTGGTGCCCGTCTTATTGCTCGTGTATACGGCGCGCTGATCGGCAGAAGGGTGACACCGGTGCTACTGAAGCTCTCTCCCCTCATTCTGATGGTGATTGCAGGGGCCGCGATCATCCTTCGATCGGCTGGCCTGCTCGGCGACTTGATAACGTCGATCGTGGTCGCGATTCTGATCCTGATTGCGATTGCAATCGGTATCTATCGGTCGGTGAAGGCGCGTCGGGACAGGGTCTTGTAGCGGCTGCGTCCGACGTGCGGAGCCGTCCGGTGGACGCCTGGCGATGTTCCGGCGGCGTCGATCCGATGAAGTCCGGGAGCGGCGCGGTGCGCCGACGGTGCGGTCTTGAGCAGCAGAGTGCTCCAACGCATGTGGGTCACTCGTTCGGCTTGCTCTGCGACAGGCCGTGTCGCGCCGGTCAGCCGCAAGCTGCTCCCGGAGGGCTGCTGCGTTGTGAGCCGAGATGTAGAGGGACGTTCCGTCGTTGATCCGGCTAGTGGGAGATCGCCCGGGCCGCCCGCCTTACGATCCGATCGATATCGATGCAACGGCCGATCATGGACCCCTCCGGTCGGGTCACTGGCCGAGGCGTTTCTCCTCAACAATCATGATCACTGGATTCGTGACATGAGCCGCATCCCGTGCAATTCATGTCACGATCCTGCTGATCATCGGGACGTCGACCGTGTCTTCTCCACGACACCGCCACTCGCGACGTCCTGCCACGCCCGGACCGTGCGCGCGAGGCAACGGGCGTGGCAACGCGTAGCGCGGTTCAGCGGCGCGCGGACGGCCGTTTCGTTCAAGAACCGTCGGCCGGTCCCGGCCTAGCGTCCCGACCATGCGTCTTCCCCGCTCCGGCCGGCCCGCCCCCACCGTCGGGGGGCCGGCATGATCCTCGTGACCGGTGGCCTGGGGTCCATCGGGTCGCACACCGCGCGTGCGCTGCTCGACCTGGGCGAATCCGTCGTGCTCACCGCCCACCGGTCCACCCGGTTGCCCGAGTTCCTCGCCGACGAGCCCGACGGACGGGTGGTCGTCGAGCCGCTGGACACGGCGGACGAGGCGGCCTTCCTCGCGATCGGGGAGCGGCACGAGATCAGCGGCGTCGTGCACCTCGCGGCGGCCCGCTACGACCTGCCCGACCCGGTCGAGTACCTGCGCGCCGACACGATCGGCCTGCTCAACGCGCTGCGGGCGGCCACGGTGTGGGGGGTGCGGCGGTTCGCCGTGGCCAGCACGATCGCGGTGTACCTGGGCGTGGACGACGTCCCGCTGCGTGAGGAGGCCGCGCTGCCGGTGGTGGCGGCGCACCAGATCCCCGTGTTCAAGCGCACCGCGGAGCTCTACACCGCGCTGGCCGCCGATGCGGGCGGGTTCGAACCGGTGAGCCTGCGGATCGGCACCATCTGGGGGCCGCTCGGGGTGTCGGACAACCCGTTCACGCCGCTGCCGCGGCTGATCAGCGCGGCGGTGCGCGGGGAGGACCCGGCCCTCACGCCGCCGCGGCCGCCCGCCTTCGCCGAGGACGCCACCGACCTCTGCTACGTGAAGGACTGCGGGCGGGCCATCGCCCTGCTCATGCTGGCCGAGCGGCTGAACCACCGCACCTACAACGTGTCCAGCGGGCGGCTGGTGGGCTACCGCGAGGTCGTCGACGCGATCAACGCGGAGGTCCCGGGCGCGGGCATCACGCTGCCGGAGGGGCGCAACCCCGACCGGCCACTGGACCCCTACCTCGACATCACCCGGCTGCAGGCCGACACGGGCTTCCGGCCGGAGTACGACGTCGAGAGCGCCGTGCGGGACTACGCCGCCTGGCTGCGCGCGCACGACCACCAGCCCGTACTCGCGGAGGGACCGGCATGACCACGCTCGACGCGGCGCGCGACCTGTTCGCAGGAACGCAGATCGCCCACCTCGCCACGGTGCTGCCCGACGGCGCGCCCCACTCGGTGCCCGTGATGATCGACGTCGAGGGCGGGTACCTCGTGTTCTTCACCTCGCCCGGCTCGCGCAAGGCCCGCAACCTCGAGCGCGACGACCGCGTCGCGATCTCCGTGGCCGACCGGGACGACCTGGTCCGCTGCGCGGTCGTCCGCGGCCGCGTGGTGAAGCGGGTCGGCGGGGATGCGGGGTGGGAGCTCGTCGACCGCATCTTCGGCAAGTACACCGGTGGCGGCAGGTACCCGCGCGGCGAGGAGCGCGAGGCGTTTCTCGTCGAACCGACGCACGTGATCGTCCCGACGTTCGGCTGAGGAGGGCTGATGGCTCGGGTGATCATGCAGGCGGTGGTGTCGGTGGACGGCTTCATCGCCTACCCCGACGACTCGGTGGGACCGCTGTTCGACTGGTACTTCAACGGCGACACCGAGCTGAGGGCCACCGCGAGCGGGTGGACGTTCCCGGTGTCGCAGACCTCCGCCGCGTACGTCCAGCCGTTCTGGGACGCCGTCAAGGTGACCGTCATCGGCCGCCACCTGTTCGACACCACCAACGGCTGGGACGGCAAACCGGCCGCCGGGGACGAGCTCGTGGTGATCACGCACCGCCCGCTGCCGGACGAGTGGCTGGCCGCCCACCCGGACGCGCCGTTCCACACCGCCGGTTCCGTGGAGGAGGGCATCGCGCTGGCGAAGGAGCTCGCGGGCGACGGCCTCGTCGACGTGACGGCCGGTGACATCGGTGGGCAGGCGTTCTCGGCGGGGCTCGTCGACGAGGTCGGGATGGACGTGGTGCCGGTGGTTCTCGGGGAGGGGGTGCGCTTCTTCGGCAGCCACACCGGCACGGTGCTCCTCGACGACCCGGACCAGGTGGTGCAGGGCGACCGGGTGCTGCACCTGCACTTCACGGTGCGGCGCTGACCGTCAGGGCTCACCCCGACGGGCGGAACTGCGCGACGCGCCGGGCCCGGTACCCGGCGGGCGGGCAGCGCTGAGGGATCTTCGTCCCGTCGGGGAAGGAGGAGGCGCGTGCGCGGTCACCAGGCACGCCGCGCCGTCCGATGAGCCTGCGCCGGTCTTCCGAACTCAGCTGGGACACGCGAGTGGTGTTCATCCAGCGTCAGCAGCGCTGGTGGTGGAACGCCTGGCTCGCCGCCACCTCCACGGAGCTGTACGGCTTCGCCGACTCCGAGGAGGCCGCGGACGAGGCGATGCAGCAGGCGATCCGGGAGGCGCGGCGGCAGCCGGAGGGCGAGGGCTGACCGTCACAGGTCCTCCCGGCCGGTGAGTGCGAGGTAGCGCGCCCGCCACGACGCATCCTCGGCGACCGGCACCTCCTTGCGGTAGACGCCGAACTCGCGCCACATGTCCGCCGCCGGCTCCGTGCCCTCCCACATCGCCCGCGCCAGCTCTTCGGACACCGGTGACTCAACGCCGAGGTGGCGTGCGACGTCGTGTGCCCCGAGCGTGCGCGCGACGTTGAGCTGCCAGAAGTAGTCCCACGCCGGGACGTCGCCGTACCCGCAGTGGACGACGGCGTCGCGGTCGGTGACGCCTGCCGCGGCGGCGCGGGCGCGCTCGCTGATGCGGGTGATGCCGCCGTGGACGTCGTCGCCGAGCAGGTCACCGTCGTAGGCGTCCCGCCCCACCTCGTCCATCGTGCGCCCGGCGAGCATGTCCGGGACCCATGCCTCGTCGTAGGCGAAGTGGGCGAGCACCCGGCGCAGCGGGAGGGGCTGGTCCGCTCCCGGCATGTCGAACAGCGGCGCCAGCACGCTGTCCATGTCCCTCGCCCCGACCAGCGTGAACGCGCGGACAGCCGCCTCGTCGGCGAGCTGGAACACCGCTGCTTCGTGGATCATCCCGTCCTCCTCCGTGGGTCTGCCCCGACGCTAGGAGGGATTGAGGTCAGTTCCTGTCACCTGTTGACCGGGAGCCCCACACCGCCCGTCACGCGCGTCTCCTGCCGGGTGAACTCGCCGGTGAGCAGCGGCATCACCGCCGTGATTGCCGCCCGCGTGGCGGGGAGCTGCAGGGACGCGCTGTGGTGCTCGGCGCTCTCCCAGACCTCGGTGACCCAGATCCGGTCCTCGTCGTCCGCGCATTCGCTCACGACGTAGGACAGGCACCCGGCGGCCGGGAGGTCCTCGAGGCTGCCCGACAGGAGGGCGATGACCTCGGCGCGCTTGCCGGGACGGGTCCGCATGCTTCCGATGTAGCCGTACACGCGGGCAGCCTCGCACGCGGCCGCCCGCCGGCCATTGGACGTTCGCGACAGCGCCCGTCAGGACCCGTCATGCCACCCGGGACTCGTCGAGCCGGAGCAGGATCTCCTCCACGGTCTCGGCGACGGACAGCTCGGAGGTGTCCAGCCACAGGCCCACGCGCGGCGTCCCGCTCCGCAGCACCTCGTCGAGCGCCTCGACGCTCCATGCGGGGCCGTACGCCCGCTTCGCCCGCCCGGCCTCGCGGGCGGCCACCGCGCCCGGGCGCGGGGCGAGCACCACCACGTGCAACGGGCGGGTGCGGATCTCGGCGATCAGGGCCGGGAGCTCGGGGCCGAGCACGACGTCCTGCGCCACCACGGAGAAGCCCGCGTCGGCGTAGGTGTCGCACGTCTGCGCCGTGAGCCGGTAGCGCAACCGCAGCTGGCGCAGCGCCTCCGGGTCGGCGTCCGGGGTCATCTCCGCTCGCCCGCCCACGATCCAGCGGCGGAACTGGTCGCCGTGGACGTGCACCGTGTGGCCTGGCAACCGCTCGGCCAGGGCCTGCGCCACGGTCGACTTGCCCGCGGCCTGGATCCCCGTGACCAGGTGCACCGATGACGTCCCCACGTTCCGGATCTTGTCAACGGGCGAAATCGGGTGCGAGCGGTTTTGCGGCGCCGCTACCCTCGCCCCGTGCCCGGTTGACGCCCGTTGCCGCCTTCCGCTCGGCCCCTCGCCCGTCACATGGTGGTGTGGGCGCTGCTCGCCGACGCCGTCCCGCTGTACCCGCTCTACGCGCTGCTGTTCACGGCCACCGGGTTGTCGGTCGCGGAGATCTCCGCCCTGTTCGCGATCTGGTCGGCGGTCGCCGTGCTCACCGAGGTGCCCTCCGGGGCGCTCGCCGACCGGTTCTCCCGGCGGTCGTGCCTCGCGGCGGCCGGGTTCCTGCAGGCGGCGGCCTACACCGCCTGGGTGCTCATGCCCGGCTTCCCCGGTTTCGCGCTCGGCTTCGTGCTCTGGGGGTTCGGCGGCTCGCTGGCCTCGGGGGCGAAGGAGGCGCTGCTCTACGACGGGCTGGCCGCGGCAGGCGCGCAGGAGCACTACGCGCGGGTGGCGGGCCGGGTCGCGGCCATGGAGCTCGTGGCCCAGATCCCCGTGGCGGCAGCGGCCACCTGGCTGTTCTCCGCCGGCGGATTCGGGCTGGTCGGATGGGTGAGCGTCGGCACCTGCGCCGCCGCGGGGGTGGTGGCCGCCGCGCTGCCCGAACCGCCCCGCTACGGCGGCGACGAGGACATCGGGTACCTCGCGACCCTCCGGTCCGGTGTCGCGGAGGTCTTCCGGAGCCCGGGAGTGGGGGCCGTGGCCGCGGCTGCGGCACTGCTCGCCGCGTTCGATGCGATCGAGGAGTACTTCCCGCTGCTCGTGTCCGACTGGGGTGTTGCGGCCGCCGCCGTGCCGCTGGCCACCCTGCCGATCGTCCTCGGTGGAACGGCCGGCGCGGCGCTCGGGGGAGCGGCGCGGCTGCTCCCGCGGTGGGGACTCGGTGTCCTGCTCGGGGTGGCGACGGCCTTCCTGGCGGTGGCCGCGGAGGCTGCTCATCCGGCCGGGGTGATCGCCGTGGCCGTGTTCTACGGCGGCTACCGGGCCGTGCTGGTGGCGGTGGACGCGCGATTGCAGGAGCGGATCGCGAGCCGGTCGCGTGCGACCGTGACCTCCGTGGCCGGGCTGGGCACCGAGATCGCGACGTTCGGCGCGTACGCCGCGTGGGCGGCGGGCGGCGTGTCCTGGCTCGTGGTGGCAGGCGTGGTGATCGCGGCGGCGCTGCCGAGGCTGCTGCGGTGAGGCGTCGGGGTGGCGGGTAGCGGCGCCCCCGGTATTGCCGCTACCCACCGATGGGTAGAGATCATTTCCACCCGTCGTGATTCGTGAGCAGCGTCACGTCACGTCGTCGTCGCCTGCTTCCGACTCACGCAGCCGGTACTCACCCCCGTGGCCCGCCACCTCGTGCAGGTCGTAGTGGTGCACGATCTTGGGGCCGCCGTGGAGGTGGACGTAGCGGACGGTGCCGGGAGCCGGCTCCGACTGATCGCGGGTGTCGACGCGGCCGTCGAGCGGACCGCCGACGTACCAGTAGACGTCTGGGCCGTCGGCAAGGGTGTCGTCCTCGCTCACGCGATCTCCTCAACGGCGGTGGGCGACGGGCTCCGGATGCACGCCGAACACGGTACGGCCCGGCAGCGCATCCGTCAGGGGTGCGCGGAACGGGCGTCGAGGGATCAGGCCGGGTCGGTGAGGAACGTCGTGGCCGCCGCTGCGAGGTGGCCCGGGTCGCGCACGCCGCACAGCTCGCGGGCGGAGTGCATGGACAGCACCGGGATGCCGACGTCGACAGTGCGGATGCCCAGACGGGTGGACAGGATCGGGCCGACGGTGCTGCCGCACGGCACGGTGTTCTTGCTGACGAACACCTGGGTGGGCACCCCGGACTCGCGGCAGGCGCGGTGCCAGGCCGCGGCGCCCGGCGCGTCGGTGGCGTAGCGCTGGTTGGCGTTGACCTTGATCGCCGGGCCGCCGTTGGGCACCGAGCGGTGGTTCGGGTCGTGGTGGCCCAGGTAGTTCGGGTGTGCGGCGTGCGTGACGTCCACCGACAGGCAGCGCGAGGTGGCGAACGCCACGCCACGGGCGTCGAACCCGCCTGCGAGGCGCGTGAGCACGGTTTCCAGGAGCGGCCCGGCCGCCCCGGTGGCCGAGGCGCTGCCGATCTCCTCGTGGTCGAACGCGACGAACACCGGGATGATGCCTGCGGCGTCGTCGGCCACGGCGAGCAGGGCGCAGAGCCCCGAGTGGACGGACGCGAGGTTGTCCAGCCGTGGCCCGGCCAGCAGCTCCTCGTGCTCGCCGAGCCGGGTGGGCGGGGTGAGCTCGTGCACCACGAGGTCGTGGGCGGCCACCTCCGCCGGGTCGACGCCTGCCTCCGCGGCCAGGAACCCGATCAGGTCGCCCTCCGCGGGCGAGCCCAGCCCCCACACAGGGAGCAGGTGGTCCTGCGGGTCGAGCTTGAGGCCCTGGTTGACCTGGCGGTCGAGGTGGATGGCCAGCTGCGGCACCCGCAGCAGCGGGCGGCGCACGTCCACCAGCACCGTGGAGCCGTCGAAGAGCGCGAGGCGCCCGGCGAGCCCGAGGTCGCGGTC
The DNA here is from genome assembly GCF_042657305.1 of Pseudonocardia zijingensis. NCBI lineage: Bacteria > Bacillati > Actinomycetota > Actinomycetes > Pseudonocardiales > Pseudonocardiaceae > Pseudonocardia > Pseudonocardia zijingensis. The sequence continues at coordinate 194,721 of NZ_JBHSKO010000003.1, forward strand.
GAGCCAGGAGTTCCACAACGCCCCGCCGTAGACCTCCACCGCCACCTGCCGCCAGCCGGCGGACCCGGTATCCGGGCGCGGCTTGACCTTGAGCGTGGGCGAGTCGGTGTGGGCGGCGAAGATCCGCAGGGGAGTGCCGGGCGGGGCGCCCTCGGGCACGAACCAGGCCAGCAGGGTGCCGTCGCGCACCAGGTAGCGGCCGCCGGGGCCGTCGTCCCAGGGGCCGGCTTCCGGCTGCTCGGTGAAGCCTGCGGCGCTGAGGCGGCGCACGCCTTCGGCCACGGTGTGGTACGGGGTGGGCGCCGCCGTGAGGAAGTCGGCGAGGTCCTGCGCGAGATCGCTCATCACCGGGCATCCTCCCTGATGTGTACGACGTGGTCGTGGTGGGCGCCGGTTCCGCGGGCTGCGCGCTCGCGGGGCGGCTCGCCGAGAACCCGGCCCGGCGGGTGCTGCTGCTCGAGGCCGGGCCCGTCGCCGTGGCCCCGGACTGGCTCGACGGGGCGCGCCCCGGTCACCCGCTGAACTGGTCCTACGCCGCCGAGCTGCGTCCGGGCCACACCGTCGCGGTGCCCCGCGGACGGGTCCTCGGCGGGTCGAGCGTGATCAACGGTGCCACCTGGCTGCGCGCCACCCCTGCCGACGCCGCGGGCTGGGGCGTGCCGGGATGGGCGTGGGCGGACCTGCTCCCGCACTACGTGCGCGCCGAGCACGATCTGGACCTGCCGGACGCGCCGGGCCACGGCGACCGCGGGCCCGTCGCCGTCGGGCGCCCGGCCGGGCCGCTCCTGCACCCGGTGGCCGAACGGTTCCTGGAGGCCGCGCAGCGGCTCGGTCACCGCCTGGAGGCCGACAAGAACGCGGGTGGCCCGCCCGGCGCGGGGCTCGTGCCGGGCAACGCGCCGCGCGGCACCCGCACCAGCGCGGTGGACGCCTACCTCGCGGGCGAGCGCCCGAACCTGACCGTGCGGACCGGGGCGCCTGCCGCCCGGGTGCTCCTCCACGGCCACCGGGCGCGCGGGGTCGAGCTACTCGACGGCACGAGCGTGGAGGCCGGGGAGGTGGTGCTCACCGCGGGCGCCGTGGCCACCCCGCACCTGCTGATGCTCTCCGGGATCGGCCCGGCCGACGTGCTGCACGCCGCCGGCCTGCCGGTCGTGCGCGACCTGCCGGTGGGGCAGGGGTGGTCCGACCACCCCGCGGTGTTCGTGCCGTTCACCACCACCGACCCGCCGGTCCACCCGCAGGGCCCGGGCAGCCAGGCCGCGCTCGACTGGGACGCCGGCTCCGATCCCGGGGGCGACGTCGAGGTGCTCGCGTTCGTCCGGCCCTTCACGCCCGCAGGCGAGCTGCACCTGATGTGCATGGTGGCCGCCCCCGTGAGCCGCGGTGCGATCGTGCCCGCCTCGCCCGACCCGCGCGAGCGGCCCGAGATCCACTACCGGTACCTGCGCACCGAGCACGACCGCAGGCTCCTGCGCCACGCGATCCGCACCGCTGCCGACCTGCTGCGCGCAGGCGTCGGCACCCGCGTGGCCCCCGGCGGTGACGTCCTGGGCAGCGACCGCGAGCTCGACGCCTGGATCGGAGCCCACCTGAGCACGGCCGTGCACCTGTCCGGGAGCGCCGCGATCGGGCCGGTGGTCGACCCGCAGCTGCGGGTGCACGGGATCGCCGGGCTGCGCGTGGCCGACACCTCGGTGCTGCCCGCCGTGCCGCGGCGCGGCACCGCGGCCACCGCCGTCGCGATCGGGGAGAAGGCCGCCCAACTCATGCTGTGAGTGGATACGAGTACTCCAGCACTCGTATCCACTCACGAGGGAGCCTGGGCCTGCTCTGGTCAGCAGCCGGCGAGCTGGGGCACCCGCTCGGCCCACTGGCGGTCCAGCACGATGCCGAAGCGGTCGGCGAGCAGGGCCCACTCCTCGTCGGGGGCCACCTCCCGCTCGGTGCGCTGCCCGTCCGCCAGCTCCGCGAAGACGCCGTTGACCAGCGAGATCCGCCCGGTGGGCGTCGCGATCGCGGCCAGGCGGCGCCCCACGAAGTCCGAGCACGGGTCGTACTGCTGGTAGCGGTTGCGCTCGGTGAAGTCGGCGAGCACCCGCGGCTGCGCGGTCCACGCCCAGCCCCGCTCCCACTCACCGTTGCCACGCCGCTCCGCGGTCCACCAGACGTCGCCGTCGCGGCGCACCTGCACGGGGCCGTGCACCCCCGGCCGCCGCGGCACCGGCTCGGGCCACCGCGCACCGTTGCCGACGTCGACGATCCAGCTGCCGTCCACGGCGTCCACGAGCAGCCGCAGGTGGTCGCCCTCCGGCCCCCGGGTGCCGTCGTCGTCGAGGGAGAACGCCGCGACGAACGTCACCGCGAAACCCAGCTCCCGCAGCAGCAGCCCGAACAGCCCGTTCAGCTCGTAGCAGTACCCGCCGCGCCGCCGCCGGACGATCTTGCGTTCCAGCGCGGCGGGGTCCAGCGAGATCGCGACCCCCGTGTGGACGTCGTAGTCCTCGAAGGGCACGGACCGGACGTGCGCCCGGTGCAGAGCGGTGAGCGAGGCGCTCGTGGGGGCGGCCGGCTGCGATGCTCCGATCCGCGACAGGTAGGCGGCGACGTCCATGGTCGAAGCCTGCGACCTGAACAGGGGTTCAGGTCAAGCAGGTTTCGCGTCCAGCAGGCCCCCGTCGAGGCAACGGCCGAGCGGTGCGAAGAGGTCGGCGCGCCGCGCGCGCAGCTCATCGGCCGTGAGCCAGGCCAGCGCCGTGGCCTTCTCCGGCTCGCGCACCTCCGGTTCACCCGCGACGACGGTGCAGCCGATGAACAACGTCACGTAGTGCCGGCCGATCTCGAGCATGGGGTCGTCGGTGAAACCCAGCCGCGCGGTCGGCCGGACGACGAGCCCGGTCTCCTCCAACGTCTCGCGCGCGGCCGCCCCCTCGGGCGACTCGCCGTACTCCTGGTGCCCGCCCGGCAGCCCCCACGTCCCGGCGCCGTGGGCGCCCGCCCGGCGCATCACGAGGACCCGTGCGCCGTCGCGCACCACCGCTCCGACCCCGACCCGAACCTGTGCCACGGACCTATGCTCGCGCGGGTGACCGGCAACCCGTTCCTCACCCCCAGCCCCCTGCCGTTCGGGTTCCCCGACTTCGACGCGATCCGCGAGGAGCACTTCCTCCCGGCGTTCACCGCCGGGATGGCCGAGCAGCGGGCGGAGGTCGAGGCGATCACGGCCGACCCGGGGCCCGCGACGTTCGAGAACACGGTCGTCGCGCTGGAGCGGTCCGGGGCCACCTTGCGCCGGGTGGCCGACGTGTTCTTCACGCTGGTCGGTTCGTGCAGCACGCCGGGGATCCGGGAGATCGAGGCGCAGGTGGCGCCGCAGCTCGCCGCACACGCCGACGCGATCACGCTCGACCCGGTGCTGTTCACCCGCATCGAGGCACTGTTCGCGGCGCGCCACGACCTGGACCTCGACCCGGAGTCGCTGCGGCTGCTGGAACGGATGCACCGCGACGCCGTCCGCGCGGGCGCCCGCCTCGCGCCGGCCGAGCAGGAGCGGCTCAAGGAGCTGAACGCGGAGCTCTCGGCGCTGTCCACGGAGTTCGGCACCCGGTTGCTCGCGGGGGCCAACGCGGCGGCCGTGCTCGTCGAGGACGAGGCGCAGCTCGCCGGCCTGCCCGCGGACGCGGTGTCGGCGGCGGCCCGGGCCGCGGCCGAACGCGGGCACGAGGGTTCGTTCCTGCTCACGCTCGTGCTGCCCACGGGACAGCCCGCGCTCGCCTCGCTCACCGACCGGGGCCTGCGCGAGCGGCTGCACCGGGCGAGTACCGAGCGCGGGCTGGGTGGCGAGCACGACACGCGCGACATCGTGCTGCGCATGGTCGCGTTGCGCGCCGAGCGGGCGGCGCTGCTCGGGCACCCCCACCACGCATCCTGGGCGGTGGAGGTCGGCACCGCGGGCACCGTCGAGGCGATCGACGCGATGCTCGGCAAGCTGGCGCCGATCGCGGCGGCCAACGCGCGGGCCGAGGCCGCCGAGCTGTCGGAGGCCGCCGGGTTCCCGATCGAGGCGTGGGACCGCGCCTTCTACGCGGAGCGCGTACGCAAGGAGCGCTTCGACATCGACACCGACGCGCTGCGCCCGTACTTCGAGCTGGAGCGCGTGCTGCACGACGGTGTCTTCCACGCCGCGAACCGGCTCTACGGGCTGCGTTTCGCCGAGCGCGACGACCTGCCGCGCTACCACCCCGACGTGCGCGTCTTCGACGTGTTCGACGGCGACGAGCAACTCGGCCTGTTCGTCGCCGACTTCTACGCCCGCGACTCCAAGCGCGGCGGCGCCTGGATGAACTCCTTCGTCGACCAGTCCCACCTGCTGGGCACCGAGCCGGTGGTGCTGAACACCCTCAACATCGTCAAGCCCGCCGACGGCGAGCCCACCCTGCTCACCGTCGACAACGTGCGCACCCTCTTCCACGAGTTCGGCCACGCCCTGCACGGCCTGCTCTCCGACGTGCGGTACCCGACGTTCTCCGGTACGTCGGTGCCCCGCGACTTCGTGGAGTTCCCGTCGCAGGTCAACGAGATGTGGCTGGAGGACCCGGAGGTGCTCGCGAACTACGCGCGCCACCACGAGACCGGCGAACCGCTCCCCGCGGAGGTGGTCGAGCGGCTGGCGGCGTCGCGGCGGTTCGGCGAGGGGTTCGCCACCACCGAGTACCTCGCCGCCACCCTCCTGGACCAGGCGTGGCACCGGCTCGGGCCCGGCGACACCGTCACCGACGTCGAGCGGTTCGAGGCCGACGCGCTCGCCGCCGCCGGGATCGCGGAGCCGACCGCGCCGCCCCGCTACCGCACCACCTACTTCAACCACATCTTCGGCGGTGGGTACAGCGCCGCCTACTACTCCTACATCTGGAGCGAGGTGCTCGACGCCGACACCGTCGAATGGTTCGCCGAGAACGGTGGCCTGCGGCGGGAGAACGGCGACGTCTTCCGCCGGGAGCTGCTCTCCCGGGGCGGTGCCGTGGACCCGATGGAGGCCTACCGGGCGTTCCGCGGGCGCGACCCGGAGCTGGGGCCGCTCCTGGTGCGCCGGGGGCTCACGCGCTGAGCGCGGCCATGATCGCCGGTCTGGCGCGTTTTCCGACACCTTGCGTCGGATTTTGCGCCAGATCAACGATCATGCCCACTTTGCGTGGCCTCCTGGCGGCGCCGCCCGGCACGTTCTGCGAGGCCATCGTCACGAGGAAGAGCGGGAACCCGAGCCCGGCGAGGGTGGCGGGGTCGAACACGGGCGTGGTCCAGACGAGTGCGGGGGCGAGCGCCACGGCGCCGGTGCCGGGGCCGGTCAGCGCGATCGCGACGACCGCTACCGCGAGCGCGGCGGGCACCGCCCACGTGCGGGAGAACCGGCCGACGAGCGCCCAGGCCGCGATCACCGGGGCGGCGAGCAGCGGGACCTCCGCCAGCGCCCGGACCGGGGCGAGGCAGAGTTCGACGAGCACGCCGGCCAGCATCGCGCTCGCGAGGGGCACCGGGATCAGCTCGATCAGTCGCCCGACGGCGGGCACCAGCCCGGCCAACAGGATGAGTACGCCGCAGACCGGGAACGCGCCGACCGCGGCCGGGAAGCCCCCGGGCGGGGTGCCCGCCGTGATCAGCAGCGCCGCGCCCGGCGTGGACCAGGCGATGCTGATCGGGATCCGGTGGCGCAGGCCCAGCACGAGCGACACCAGCCCGCAGGCCAGGCACGGCACCAGCAGGCCGGACGCCGCCTCGCGCTCGTCGGCGCCCGCGGCGCGCAGCCCCGCGAGCACCACGGCGAACGCGCCCGCGAAGCCGACCAGGGCCGTCACCACGCCGGCCAGTACGGGTTGGAGTCGCACCCGTGCCTCAGACCCGTTCCGTTTACGGAACGGTGAGACGATATCCGACGTGACCGCAGCGAGCGACGGTGTTGCGCGGCCGGCCCTCGCGGAAGGGGCGGCCGAGGTCGGGCGCCGGGTGCGGGAGCTGCGGGAACGGCGCGGGATGTCGCTGTCGGAGCTCGCCCGCCGCGCGGCGGTGGGCAAGGCCACGCTCTCCGGCCTGGAGGCCGGCACGCGCAACCCCACCCTCGACACCCTGCACGCGGTGGCCACCGCCCTCGACCTGCCGCTGACCGCCCTGCTGAGCACGCCCGCCGCCCTGCGCGGCACCGCGGTGCAGGTCGAGGTCCTCCGGGTGTTCGACGACGGCCCGGTCACCTACGAGCTGTGCCACCTGCGCATCCCGGCGGGGCTCGCGCAGCGCTCTCCCGCGCACCACGCGGGCGTCACCGAGCACCTCACGGTGTTCACCGGCGTGCTCGAGGGCGGCCCGGTGGACGCCCCGATGCGCGCGGGGCCGGGAGTGCACGTCGAGTGGCCCGCGGACGTACCCCACGCGTACGCGGCCGTCGGCGGGGACGACGTGCTGGCGAGCCTGTTGATCCGGTCGCCGCGAACCCGCTGAACGGACGCGCGGAAAGTCCGGGCCACGCAGGCCGCCGGGAACTAGGCTGTGCCGGTGATCCTCTGAGCGCCGCCCGTCCCGTCCCACGATCTCGGAGGTTCTCCGTGTCCCAGCCCGTTCCGCCCGCGTCCGAGCAGCCCGAACCCGTCGTGGAGGTCGATCCGGCCACCGCGCCGGAGGAGGAGCCCGCCCCGCTCAACCGCGCCGCCCGCAGGGCCAAGGCCAAGAAGGCCGAGCCCACCCACGTCGGCCCGCGCGCCGACCAGGCCGCCCGGGTCCGCGGCGGCCGCCCCCACTCGAAGCGCCCGCGCTGACCGTCCCCGGCGCCCTCCGAAACGCGCAACTCGCCCGCTGAGACGGGGGACTCGCGACCCCCCAGTGTGCGCGAGTCCCCCGCACCACCGGGCGAGTCCCGCGTTTGCGCGGGCGAGATGCGCAACAGCCGGCCCCCGGAATGGCGGATGGCGTTCACCGGTTGCCCCCGGTGTGGTTCCGGAGGTCGCGCTCTCGTTGCTGGACCGCTCGCGCACGCGCGCAGGCGAGCCCGACGCGGCCGCGCTCCGCCACACGGTCGAACGGGCGCGGCACGCCGAGCAGCTCGGCTACCACCGGTTCTGGGTGGCCGAGCACCACGCGGTGCCGGGCATCGCGAGCGGGAGCCCGCCGGTGCTGATCGCCGCGGTCGCGGCGCGCACCGCACGCATCCGCGTCGGCTCGGGCGGCGTGATGCTGCCCAACCACCAGCCGCTCGTCGTCGCCGAGCAGTTCGCGATGCTCGACGCGCTCTTCCCGGGTCGGATCGACCTCGGGGTGGGGCGCTCGCTGGGGTTCACCGCGCCGGTCCGTGCGGCCCTGCGCCGCGAGGCCGACGCACCGGACACCTTCGCCTCCGATCTCGAGGAGCTGCGCTCCTACCTCGACGGCAGCGCACCGGTCACCGCCCGGCCCCGGCTGGAGCGCCCGGTGCCGGTGTACGTGCTCGCGACGGGCCGCGGGCTCGAAGTCGCGGGCGACGCGGGCCTGCCGGTCGTGCTCGGCGGGCCGGTGCTGGACAGCCCCGACATCGGCTCGGCAATCGACGACTACCGGGCGCGGGCCCGGGCCGCGGGCGCCCGCCCGTACGTGGTGGTGTCGCTGGACGTGCTCATCGCCGACTCCCCGGCGGCAGCCCGCGAGCTCGCCCTCCCGGAGGCGTGGGCGCTGGCCGCGGCGCGCACCACGGGCCGGTTCCCGGCGCTGGAGCCGGTCGACCCGGACCGCGCGCTGTCGCCGCGGCAGCGCACGGTCGTGGAGGACGCGATCGGCCACACCGTGCACGGCGACGAGGCCGCGGTGGCCGCCGAGCTCGCTGACCTGTTCGACCGCACCGGGGCCGACGAGCTGCTCGCCTCGACCTCCACGTACGACCTGGCGGCGCTGCGCGAGTCCGACGCCCGCCTGGCGCGGCTGCTCGCCACCCCCTGAAACATCCCGTCCCGCCCGGTGGGGAGCGCCGGGCGGGACGGGGTATCCGCGGTGGTCCGAGAAGCGGGAGCGAGCTAGCGGTAGACCCGCATGTAGTCGACGTGCATCTCGGTGGGCTTCGGCGAGCCGCCCTCGGGGAAGTAGTCGAGCTGGATCGTGGGGTGCATCTTGCCGGGCGGAAGGGTCTTCTCGTCCGTGCTCTCGAACCACTTGACGCCGTCGATGTAGCCGGTGATGCGGCCGTCCACCCACTCCACGGCGTAGTTGTGCCACTGGGTGATGTCGAGGACCTTCTTGGCGTACTCCTGCTCGCTGCCGTAGTGCAGGAAGAACGACACGTCGTCGGACGCGCTCGTGGTCTCGGCGAAGTCGACCTCGCCGTTCTCCTTGCCGCCGCTCTCCCGCCAGAGGATCAGCACCGGGTGGTACTGGTCGTCGCCCTTGGGGAACCGGGCGCGCATCTCCCAGCGCCCGAAGCGCTGGTCCTCCTTCCAGGACATGCCGCCGGTGTTGCCCTTGGAGTCACCGCGGATCACGAGCATGCCGTTCTCGACGCTGATGGCGTCCGGGGTGCGGCGGCCGTTCCCGGCGTGGCCCTCGCTGTCGTAGGGGCTCCACTGCGGGCTCATCCCGCCGTTGAACTCGTCGCCGCCCACGCGCGTCCAACCCTTGGCGGCTGCGGCCGACTTGCCTTCGCCCTTGCCGGAAGCCGCGGCGGCCTTCTTCTCGCCGCCCGCCGACTTGCGCTGGGTGGCGGACGGCTTGTTCGCCGGCTCGGGTTCGGCGCTGGGCTCGGCCGCCGCCTGCGGTGCGGCGCTCGGCTCCGGCGTGGGTTCCGGGGTGGGCTCGGGCGGCGGGGGTGGCGACTGGGCCGGCTCCGTGGCGGCCACGGAGGTGCTGAGTTCCTGGGCCGCGAGCGACGGGTCGTCGGGCGGCTGCGCGAGCGTGGCGACCAGCGTGGCGACGAGCATGACGACGCCGCCGACCGCGAGGGGCGCGAGCCGCTTGGCCATCGAGTTCGGGCGGGGCGCGTCGGTGGTGACGACGGCCTCCGCGTGGCGGGACGGGATCCGGTGCCGGCCCGTGCCCGTGACGGCGTCACTGCCGCTGGTGGCTGAGCCCGGGCGACCGCCCCGTGCGGAGGTGGTCCTTCGCATGGGGTCGAACCATAGGGACGATGACGACCTGTGATCGGAAACCTGAGAGTCGGGGTTGCTCGCACGCGCCAAGGGGTAGGTTGTGCGCGCCGGAACGCACCAGATCGGTGATCTCCTGAGGAATCTGTACTCCTATTGGAGTAATCACCCTCTCAGCCGCCACCCCTGCGCCGTACGCGTGAGGGTGATGTCGCTCCGTTAGCCGATTGTTACTCGCCGCCAGTTGGGCCAAGGTGTCTGGCGATGCTCCCCGCTGCTCCCCCGGGGGGTGCGTCCTCGTACACGTCGACCGCAGCGTCGGCGCGTGTGTCCGTGCCCCCGAACACGATGCCCCTGACCACCAACCACGTCCTGCTCGCACTGCCCCCCACGGCGGCGTCGGCCTCGGTGCTGCGCAGCCTCCGCTCGGAGGGTGTGTCGGTCAGCCCCGTGACCGACGGCATCGGCGTGCTCGACGCCGTGCGCAACCGGGACCCCGCCCTGATCGTGCTCGACGTCGAGCTCCCGGGCCCCGACCAGGCAGCCGTTCTGGCGGCCGTGCACAGCGAGGCGCCGAACGTGCCGGTCATCGCCGTCACGCCCCGCGAACGCAGGGTCGGCCTGCTCGGCCTGTTGCGCGGCGACCGCGACGACTTCCTCGTGCGCCCGTTCGCCGTCGACGAGCTGGCGGCCCGGATCCGGCTGCGCCTGCGGCTCGGGCCGGCCGTCGAGAACACCGTGCTGCGCCACGGCGAGCTCGTCGTCGACACGGAGTTCGGCGACGTGAGCGTCGACGGCCAGCCGGTGTCGCTCTCGCCCACCGAGTACGCGCTGCTGATGTCCCTGCTCGCGGAGCCGGGGGAGGTGGTGCCGCCGCACCGCTTGGCCCGCGAGGTGTGGTCGGAGCCCGCCTCGTCCAACCTGGTGCAGGTCTACATCTCCTACCTGCGGCGCAAGATCGGCGCGGAGCGCATCCGCACCGTCCGTGGTGAGGGTTACGTCCTCGAGGCCTGATCGAGACCGTAATCGTTGCGGAAGTCGGCCCGACCGGGTGGCTTATCCGGCTGCATAGTGCGACCCTGGTCACACCGTGCTACCCAATGCGTACACGTGCCGCGAGGGGAGCGGCCCGGACGAGACTCGGGAGCTCGAATGACCATTACCGGGATCATCACCGCCATCATCATCGGAGCGATCATCGGGTTCGTCGGTCGCCTCGTGGCGCCAGGGAAGCAGAACATCCCGATCTGGCTCACCATCCTGGTCGGGATCGTGGCGGCCTTCATCGGCACCTGGATCGCCGGTCTGTTCGGCGTCGCCGACACGGGCGGCATCGACTGGATCGAGCTGATCATGCAGATCGTCGTGGCCGCGATCGGCGTCACCGTCGTCGCGGGCATCTACAGCAAGCGCGGCGTCACGCGCTGACGCCCTCCGGTCACCGGCCCGGTTCCGAGCAGTTCGGGGCCGGGCCGTTGTCGTCCGCGTCCTGCTAGCGCCCGAACGCGCGCGCGGCGGCGAGGAACGCGTCGTTCTCCTCCGGTGAGGAGATGGTGACGCGGACGCCGTCGGGGTGGAACGGGCGCACCACGACCTTGTGGTCGAGGCAGTGCGCCGCGAACGCGGTGGTGCGCTCACCGAGGGCGAGCCACACGAAGTTGGCCTGGGTGGGCGGCACGGTGAAGCCCGCGTCGAGCAGCGCGTCGCGCACCCGCACCCGTTCCTCGACCACCCCGGCGCACGCGGCGAGCAGCGCCTCCTCGTCGTCCAGCGCGGCGATGGCCGCTGCCTGGGCCACGGTGCTCACGCTGAACGGCGAGCAGACCTTGCGCAGCGCGGTGGCCACCTCGGGGGACGCGATCGCGTACCCGACGCGCAGTGCGGCCAGCCGGTAGGCCTTCGAGAACGTGCGGAGCACCACGAGGTTGGGGTGGGCGTCCACCAGGTCCATGCCGTCGACGGTGTCCGGCTCGGTGACGTACTCGTGGTACGCCTCGTCCAGCGCCACGAGCACGTCCCGCGGCACGGCGGCGAGCAGGCGCTCCAGCTCGGCGCGCGTGACCACCGTGCCCGTCGGGTTGTTCGGGCTGCAGACGAAGACGAGCCGGGTGCGCGGCCCGACCGCGGCGGCCAGCGCGTCGACGTCGTGGCGGAACTCGGCGTCCAGCGGGACGGTCCGGATCGTGGCCCCGCCGATCTGGGTGACGATGGGGTAGGCCTCGAACGAGCGCCACGCGAACACGACCTCGTCCTCGGGCTCCCGGCACGTGGCCTGCACCAGCTGCTGGCACAGGCTCACCGACCCGCAGCCCACCGCGATCCGCTCGGCCGCCACCCCCTTCGCCTGCGCCAGCCGCGCGGTGAGCCCGGTGACGGCGAGGTCGGGGTACCGGTTGCCGGTGGCGGCCGCCTCCGCGATCGCCTCGAGCACGTGCGGCGTCGGCGGCAGCGACACCTCGTTGCTCGCCAGCTTGATCGCGCCCGGGATGGTCTTCCCGGGCACGTATGCCGGAAGGGTGTCGAGGTCCGGGCGGATCAGCGTCATGAGGGTCACGGTATCCGTGCCCGGGGCCGCCGACTTCACCCAGCCGTGACACCCTGGCTCCATGACCGACATCCGCACCGAGACCGTCCCGTTGGTCGACGGCAGTGCGCTGCGTCTCACCGTCGCAGAACCGGTCAGCGCGATCCGCGGGGGGATCGTGGTGCTGCACGAGGCACGGGGTGTCACCGACTCGGTACGCGGCATCGTGCACGGCCTCGCTGCGGACGGCTGGCTGGCCGTCGCACCACACCTCTACCACCGCGACGGCGCCGACGAGCTCGACGGCGCCGACGACGAGGTCCAGCAACAGGTCGACCGGCTCGAGGGCGAGCAGGTGATGGCCGACACGGACACCGCGTTCGGCTGGCTCGCCGACCACGACGTCGCCCCCGACCGGATGGGAGTGATCGGCTTCGACCTCGGCGGCTCGGTCGCCCTGCTCGTGGCCGCCAAACGCACGCTCGGCGCCGCCGTCACGGTGGCGGGCGACCGGGTCGCGTCGGCCCCGGCGAGCGGGTTGCCGGCGCTGGTCGACGCCGCCCCCGGCCTGACCTGCCCCTGGCTCGGCATCTACGGCGAGGCCGACCCCGGCGAGCCCGACCCCGAGGTCAGCAGGCTGCGCGACGCCGCGGCGTCGTCCCGGGTGGCCACCGACGTGGTGGTCTACCCGCAGCGGGGTCACCGCTTCGACGACGACCCCGACGTGGCCGCCGAGGCCTGGCAGCGCACCCTCAACTGGTTCGACTCCCACCTGCGGTGATACGCGCCATTCCCGCTGGGACGGGCTCTGGCGCGTCGGGTCGCCGGACTGCATGCTGCGCGTATGACCGGCGCCGAGGCCCCCGACTCCCCTGAGGTTCTGTGGACCCCCGACCCCGACCACCGGGGCCGGTTGGCCGAGTTCACCGACTGGGTGCGCGCGCACCGCGGGCTCGAGTTCGGTGACTACGCGGCGCTGCACGACTGGTCGGTCGGTGACCTCGAGGGCTTCTGGTCCGCGGTGGCGGAGTTCATGGGCGTGCGGTTCCACGACCAGCCCACCGCGGTGCTGGGGAGCATCGCGATGCCCGGCGCCGAGTGGTTCCCCGGCGCCACGCTGAACTACGCCGAGCACGCCCTCGTGCCCGGCGCCGACGACGACCTCGCGGTGGTCTTCGTGCGGGAGGACGGCCTCGAGCGCGAGCTCACCCGCGGGGAGCTGCGCGACCTCGTCGGCCGGGCCCGCGCCGGGCTCGTCCGGGCAGGCGTCGGCCGGGGCGATCGCGTCGTCGCGCTGGCGCCCAACAGCATCGAGACGCTGGTCACCTTCCTCGCCGCGGCGAGCCTCGGGGCGATCTGGTCGTCGTGCTCCCCGGACTTCGGCGCCCGGGCCGTGCACGACCGGTTCTCCCAGATCGAGCCCACCGTCCTGCTGGCCGTCGACGGCTACGTCTACGGCGGCAAGCGGTTCGACGTCCGCGGCACGGTGCAGGAGCTGCGCGAGAAGCTGCCCACCCTCGCCGCCACCGTGCTCGTGCCGTACCTGGACGAGTCCGCGGGCCTCGACGGTGCGATCCCGTGGGCCGAGTTCACCGGCACCCCCGGCGAGCTGGCGTTCGAGCCGGTGCCGTTCGACCACCCGCTCTGGGTGCTCTACTCGTCCGGCACCACGGGCCTGCCGAAGGGCATCGTGCACGGCCACGGCGGGATCGTGCTGGAGCACGTCAAGGCGCTCGGGCTGCAGATGGAGCTCGGGCCGGGCGAGCGCTTCTTCTGGTTCACGACCACCGGCTGGATGATGTGGAACTTCCTCATCGGCGGCCTTCTCGTCGAGACGACGGTGATCCTGTTCGACGGCAACCCCGGCCACCCCGACCTGGGTGCGCTGTGGCGGCTCGCCGAGCGGCACCGGGTCACCTACTTCGGCACGTCCGCGCCGTTCGTCCAGGCGGGCCTCAAGGCGGGGCTGCGGCCCCGCGACGAGTTCGACCTCGGTGCGCTGCGCGCGCTCGGCTCCACGGGCGCCCCGCTGTCGGCCGAGGGTTTCCGCTGGGTCGGGGACGCGGTCGGCGAGCACGTGCAGATCTGCTCGGTGTCGGGCGGCACGGACGTGTGCGCCGCGTTCGTGGGCTCGGCCCCGGACGTGCCCGTGTGGCTCGGCGAGATCAGCTGCGCCTCGCTCGGCGCGGCGGTCGTGTCCTACGACGAGAAGGGTGAGGAGCTCGTCGACGAGGTCGGTGAGCTCGTGATCACCCGGCCGATGCCGTCGATGCCGGTGGCGTTCTGGAACGACCCGGACGGCACCCGCCTGCGGGAGGCGTACTTCGACGAGTTCCCCGGTGTCTGGCGGCACGGCGACTGGGTCCGCCGCACGCACCGCGGCTCCTACGTCATCTACGGCCGTAGCGACTCCACGCTCAACCGCGGCGGCGTGCGGATGGGCACCGCCGACTTCTACGCCGTGGTCGAGGGCTTCGAGCAGGTCCTCGACTCGCTCGTGATCGACACCACCGAGCTCGGCGCCCGCGACGAGGGGGCCCTGCTCTGCTTCCTCGTCCTCGCCGAGGGCACCACGCTCGAGGACGTGGAGCCCGCGCTGCGCCGGGCCCTGCGCACGGAGCTCTCGCCCCGCCACGTGCCCGACCGGTTCGTGGCGGTCCAGGCGATCCCCCGCACCCTGAACGGCAAGAAGTGCGAGGTGCCGGTCAAGAAGATCCTCGCGGGCACCCCGCCGGAGCGGGCGGTGAGCCGCGGCGCCCTCCAGAACCCGGACGCCCTCGCCCCCTTCCTCGCCCTCGCAGCCGGGGGGTCGTGAACGCCCTGGACGGGCCCATGTACTCTGGTGCGTGCTGGAGGCCGAGAGGCCCCGGGAGGCTTCGCCTAGTCTGGTCTATGGCGCCGCACTGCTAATGCGGTTTGGGGTCACCCCCCATCCCGGGTTCAAATCCCGGAGCCTCCGCGCTTGCATGGCCGACTGCGAGGTCGGTCATGGCATGGTGTACAACTGAACAGCACGCGCCCGTAGCTCAACGGATAGAGCATCTGACTACGGATCAGAAGGTTAGGGGTTCGAATCCCTTCGGGCGCACCACGCCAGTCACAGGCCGCCGCGGGACCATCCGCGGCGGCCTGTGACGTTCTCGCGTCAGACCACGGACACGGCTGATCCCGCCATCACCGCGGCGCCGGCGGTGGCGAAGTTGGCCAGGTCCGCAACCGCCGCCTTCCCCTCCGGTCCCGACATGCCCGCGCCGTACGCCGCCTCGGACTCGAACTCCAGCACGGCCACGAGGTAGTACGGCGGCTTCGCGCCGTCGGGGCCCGGTCCCGGCCGGCTCACCGTGTAGCGCTGCAAACCGGGGATCGTGGTGGCGAGCGGCGCGTGGACCTCGTCGTAATGCGCGTCGAACTTCGCCGGGTCTTCGGGGTGGTTGTACAGAACGGTTACCTGGAACACGAGGGACCTCCGCTGCCGGGCCCGCGGCGCCCGCGGGATCTGGTTCATCTCTAGTGGATGGGACCCGACGGCGACACGGAATCCCAGGATGTGGGAGATCGGGACGCCGCCTTTCCCCGCGCTCGGGTCCCGCCGCTCGTCGCTCCACGATTTCGCGGCGATCATCGTCGCGGAATTCCTCGGCACGCATCGACCGCCGGCCTGAACCGACTGCTCGGCCGGGCGCGTCATCGTCCGTCCGGGGCGATGCGGACCGACCAGCCCGTGTGACGCGCGTCTCGCGGATACGGTCACGATCTTCCCTGAGCCCGGCGATCATCTGGTAGCCTGACCCGCACTTCGCCACATGCGGAGGGTTGGGCCAGATCGACCGGATGCTGACGACGCGCATCGGGCACGTTCCGGCCCGGCGCGGGACGTCCGGATGTCGACCTGGTCCATCCGGAGGTGGGTCGCTGCCTCGGGCGCGACGCGCGTGGTCCGCGGCCTTCCTTTTTCTCGCGGTATCCCCGCAGTTCCGTCCGCTCGTCCTTCCGGCAGCTTGGAGTCGTCGCATGTCTGGGCAGATCGCTCACGAGGGTGAGGCCACCGGCCTCCCCGCGTGCGCTGCTGCCCCCGTGCGGCTGCAGCTCTCGGCGCGCGACCGGGCGTGGCTCGTGGTGCGGTGGACGCTCACGGTGGCCGGCGCGGTCGTCGTGCTGTGGTGCGGGTCGGCGTTCCTCGCCACGCCCGCTTCGGCAGCGGTGGCGGCGGCTCCTGCGATGGCTCAGGGCTTCGTGCTGAAGGGAGGTGGCAGCACGAACGCGGGCAAGAAGACCCCCGGCAAGAAGAACAAGGGCAAGAAGAACAAGGGCAAGAAGAACGCCGGGAAGAAGAACGCCGGGAAGAAGAACGCCGGGAAGAAGAACGCGGGCAAGAAGGGCAAGGGCAAGCAGAACGCCGGCAAGGGCAAGGGCAAGAAGAACGCCGGCAAGAAGGCCAAGGGTAAGGCGAACGCCGGCAAGAAGAACGCCGGCGAGAAGGACAAGGGCAAGAAGGGCGCCGGCAAGAAGCCGGGCAAGAAGGCCGGCGACAAGTCCGGTGAGAAGGCCGGCAAGACGAGCAAGAAGAAGGAAGCCGTCAAGAAGGCGGCGAAGAACGTCAAGGCGGCCATCGAGCGGGCCCGCGGCGGGAAGGGTGCCGTCGCCCGGGAGGACCAGCGCTCGCGGCCGGCGAAGGCGACCAAGCCCGCCTCCGCTCGCAAGACGAAGCCGTCGGCCCCCACGATCCGCGAAGCGATCGACGACGTGGTGAAGAAGCGACCCGCCGCGAAGGGCAAGGGCGTCGTCCGCGAGGTCGCGCGCAAGGCGGCAGCACGCGGCATCGAAGCCGACGAGGTGGCGCGCCTGACCAACGTCGTGAACGAGGTGATCTCGTCGCGGACGGATCGCGAGCGGCCGTCGAAGGAGTCGTCGGCGGATGCCGGCAACGCCACCGAGAGGTACCTCACCGCGCAGGTGCGGCTCTCCCGGAGCGAGACGGCCGTGGCCGCCGCCGAGAAGAAGGCCACCACGAAGGCGGGCAAGGCGAAGCTGCGCAAGCTCGCCGCGAAGCACCGCTCCCTCGAGCTCGCCGCCGCGAAGGCCCGGCAGGGCGTCCACGAGGACGACGCCGAGGCGGTCGAGGAGGTCGTCGCCGGGCACGGACAGCTCGCCCGCTGGGAGACCAGGCTCGCGCGGGAGAAGAAGAAGGTGGGCGCGGGCACCCTGACCCGGAGCGCCTACCGGACCCACGCCTCGCAGTACCGGTCGTTGCGCGCCGATGTCGCGGACGACACCGCAGACCTCCTGGACGCGACCGACCGCGATCTCGACGTGCCCACCGATCTCGAGGACGAGGGCGCCACCGCGGGGTGCGCCGCCGGAGGTGCGTTCGTGGCGTGCGGTGCCGCGGCGCGGTCCGCAGACGGCGACACCGCGGAGCAGTCCTGGATCGGCATCAACGGGTTGACGAAGGGCTTCCGGGTCACCGCGAAGCTGGGCGGGTCGAAGGCCGGCGCGGGCTGCGATCTCGAGGGCTGCTCGTCCCGGGCGCAGCGCGGCAAGCTCGTCTCGACCGCCGCCTGCTCCGGCGACACGAGCGGGTGCACCCAGCGCGTGACGGCCACCGCCAAGCGCACCGAGTCGGCGTGCGCGATCGGCAACGGCCGCTGCGCGAGCGACAGCACCGGGCGCACCGACTCCGCCGCCCGGCTGGACCTGCGCAGCGCCGCGCACGGCACGTCGAGCGCGCGCACCGCGTGTTCCGCCACCACCGGCTGCGGCGTCGACTCCTGGGTGGAGGTCGGCAAGAGCGGGAAGAGCGACACCACCGTGCGGGCCGGGCTCGACGTCGACTGCGCCACCGCGGGGTGCCACGGCATCGGCGAGGTGCGTTCGACCGGCACCGCGGAGGCCGCCCCGATCTACAAGAACGGCAAGAAGGTGGTGCGTTCCACCGCGGCCACGCAGAAGTGTTCGGTGGCGGGTGGCTCCTGCGAGGCGGGGTCCGAGGTCGCGCTGCACCGCGAGGCCGTGAGCACCGCGGCCGGGAAGCTGCGCCCGAAGTTCACCACGAACGTGGCCGCGCACGCCGACATCGACTGCGCCACCGCTGGTTGCCTGTCCGCCCTGCGCGGCACCACGAGCGGAACCGCCAAGGGCGACGTCCGCGTCAAGTCCGGTATCGCCACGTCGAGCTGCATCGCGCAGAGCTCCGGTGCCACCTGCGGCGGCGACGTGAACACCACCGCCGGCTACAGCGCGAAGCGCACCACGGTCGTCAAGGCCACCGGCGACACGTCCGGCACCTGTGCGAACGGCGACGTCCGCTGCACCGTCCAGACGGCCACCGGGGTGGCCGCCCGCAACGCCACCTACTCGCTGCACTACCGCGGTTCGCGGGTCAGCGCCGAGTGCACGGTGGTGGGCGCAGGCACATGCGGCGGGCACAGCACCTCGCTCGGCTCGTCCGCGAACGACTACGCGGTGTCCGGCCAGCGTGGTGCCTCCACGGTCTCCACCTCCGACGGCTACCTGGAGTGCGTCGGCGGCGCGGCCTGCGGCGGGCACGTCCGCACCACCTCGCAGGCCTTCGACGGCGCGGTGCACAACGGCGTTCCGGTGACCTCGACCGACCAGGCCTCCTGCTCGGGCACCGCTCAGTGCGAGGCGCGGTCCACGTCCACCGCCCTCTCGGGTCCGGGCGCCACCGCGATGCTGGCCCGGGACGGCTCGGTCAACCCGGCACGGCTCGGGCACGGTCCGTCGGCGGCGTCGGCTGCGGGGGCGCAGCTGACCTGCACCGGCGCCGAGTGCGGCACCAGCGTGGCGCGCACCGCGGCCACCGCCGTCAGACCCGCGGTGTCGCCGGCCGAGCACGGCTCCTACGCGGTCGGTGGGTGCGACCGGGTTTCCGGCGGCACCTGCAGCGCGGTGATCAACTCGGGCTCCTCGACGGCGCCGAACGCGAGCGAGATCGCTCCGATCATGACCGGGACGTCCACGGCGAACGCCACGGTCGCCGAGGGCACGACGCAGGTGCCCACCGAGCCGGGCTCGCACAGCGCCACGCCGATCGCCCCCACCGCGCCGGGTTCGTCGGCCAGCGGTGGCGCACCGACCGTGTCGGGCGCGTCGAGCTGGGCGATGGCCGACGCCACCCTGGACTGCGCCGCGGGCATCCGCTGCACGGGCCGCGCCACGCACGCGGCCTGGGGCAGCCACACCCCCCTCGACGGGAACGGCGCCGGGAGCTCGCGCGGCCCACCAGCCAAGTCCCTGACCTCCGCCACCTGTGTCTCCTCGGCCGACGCGTGCCGGGTGACCGGTAGCTCCGCGGCGGGGACCGGCCAGGTCGTGGCCGACGTCATCAAGGAGCAGCGCAAGACGAGCAAGCCGGTGAAGAACGCCCCGGCGCTCTGGTCGATCTCCTCGTCCTCCGGCGAGTGTGCAGGCCCCGACTGCCGGCTCA
The DNA here is from genome assembly GCF_042657305.1 of Pseudonocardia zijingensis. Taxonomy (NCBI): domain Bacteria; kingdom Bacillati; phylum Actinomycetota; class Actinomycetes; order Pseudonocardiales; family Pseudonocardiaceae; genus Pseudonocardia; species Pseudonocardia zijingensis. The sequence goes on from NZ_JBHSKO010000003.1 coordinate 213,781, forward strand.
CACTCACCGCACAGGCCCCCGGCCACGCCCGTGAGACCGCGACCTGCATCGCAGGCGCCGACGGTTGCCAGGCCGGCGTCCAGGCCACCGCGTCCGGCGACGCGAAGCGCAGCACCACCGGCGAGACCACCGCTCAGGTCTCCTGCCCCGGTACCGGCTGCCGCACCGCGGTCACCGGCGACGCCGCCGTCAGGGCAGGTCCGCCCGCGCGGCACAGCAGCACCACCGCGCACGGCGTCACCCGCTGCACCGGGTGCACCGCGCAGATGACGGTGAGCACCAGTCGCACCGCGGGCGACCACCTCCGCTCCACGAGCGCGTCGATCACCGCGTCCTGCTCGGGCGGCGCGACGGCGGGCTGCGCCACCCGCACCTGGTCGCACACCGTCGCCAGGGGCGCCCGGAACCACCCGGCCACCGTCCGGGCGACCGCCACCTGCGGCAACCGCACCTCCTGCACCACCGGGACCGGCGGCCTCGCGCAGAAGAACGCCGCGCAGGTCGACGCCGAGTGCACCGGTAAGGGATGCCGCGCGACGCTGCGCGGCTTCGCCCGGCAGGGCGGCGCGTCCGCTCGCACCGCGGCGGGCTGCCGGGCAGCGGCGACCGGAACCTGCCGGATCGCGGGCCAGGTCGGTGTCACGCACGGCGCCGCGCAGGCGGCCGCCTCGTGCACCGGCAGCCAGAAGTGCCGCTACTCCTACCGGGCGCGGGCCACCGCCGGCTCGCCCGGGAGCGCCGCCCACGCCACAGCGCGTGGCCACGGTGGGGGCCGGCGCGGACACGGTGAGGTCGCCGTCTCCGCCCAGGTGAAGGTCGGCGCGGGCCAGGCGATGGCAGCGGCCTCCTGTCAAGGCAGCAAGGGCACCCACTGCCGCCACCACTACCGCGCTGGGGTCTCGGCAGGTGCCGCGAACGGGGCCGCGTCCGCGAGCGCGTCCGGTCACGGCGGCGGGCGCAGGGGCAGCGGCTGGGTCGCGGTGAGCGCCACCGCGCAGGCCACCGGCGGCTTCGCGCAGGCCGGGGCCTCGTGCACCGGCAGCGCGGGCACCTCCTGCTCGCACTCCTGGTCGGTGACCGCGTCCGATCACGCCTCCGCGCCGGGCTCGTGGGCGTCGGCGTACGCGCACGACTCCGGTGGCGGCGGGATGGGTTCCGGCGGCGGCTGGGTCGCCGCGCAGGCCGACGCCGGCCCGGGGTACGCCCAGGCGAACGTGTCGTGCTCGAACCCCGCGCACTGCAGCAAGAGCGCCACGGCGCACATCGAGTTCACCGCGCACTGGACCACGCCGAAGACCTGGCTCGACCCGTTCCGCCAGTGGAGCCAGCACAAGTCGGGCACCTGCACCAGCTCCACCGGCTGCGGCGTCCACCGCAGCGGCAACGACGTCGGCTGCTCCGGAGACTGCTCGCGGCTGTCCGTGGTGGTCGGCCCCGCCACCTATGTGAACATCGGCCTGTCCGGGCGGCAGGAGTACGCGGCGCGGCAGCGGGCCATCGAGCAGCGCAAGGCTCGGACCGCCGGTGGCGGGCCCGCAGGCAAGGCTGCTCCGGGCACGGTCGAGGACGAGGAGTCCGGGGCGCGGGCCGGCTGGACGGTGAAGGCGCGTCCGCGGTGTGCGATCTGCGCCGCGTTCGACTCCGACCGGTACGAGTTCGTGCGCGACGGCCAGACGGTCCCCGCGGACGCCCGCCCCGGCGTCGAGGTCAGCTCGGCGGATCCCGCGAAGTCGACGGGGGTCCGTGCCTGCACCACGGGGACGGCGTGCTCGGCGGGCGGGAAGGGGGGCCCGCGGGCCTCCTACACGCCGAACAACGGGTCGAAGACCTTCCAGGTCTCCAGTCCCGCCGCGGCACCGAACAGCAGGGGCCGCGATCGGGTGTCGAGCGAGTCGTTCGCCGGGATCAGCCGCCCCGCCGCGGGCGACGGCCGGGCGACGGTCCGCGGCCGCGGGTCGGTGATCGACGGTGCGAGCGGCTCGAAGGTCGTGTTCAAGGCGGTGGCCCCCGGCGTCACGAACTACGCGGCGCTGACGGGCCCCAAGGGCTCCCCGGTGCGGTCGGTCGACGCGCACGGCCGGCCGGGAGTGTGGAAGACGGGCCTCGGGGACGGCAAGGGCCTGATCAAGATCACCGGCCGCAAGGTGCCGGGGAGCAAGTTCGGCCGGGACACCTTCACGATCCGGGCTCCGAAGGTGACGTTCACCGGTCGCGACAAGCTGCTCAGCCCGTCGAAGATCAGTTGGAACGGCATGGGGCACGGCCGCACCGCCGAGGGCCTCGAAGTCACCAGCCGGAACCAGACCAAGACCCTCCCCGAGCTGTACCGGACCCCGATGGCCGTGGGTGCCGTCGACATCGTCACCGCGAACAGGAAGGGTCTCGGCGGGTCGGTCAGCCTCGACGGCGTCGGCGCGATCCACGCCCCGGGCGGGATCACGATCGAGTGCGGCGACTGCGCGGCCACCCACAAGGCTCCGACCCAGCGCGGCGGCCGGGCCGTCAACACCTGCACCGCCCACGCCGGGGGCTCCTGCACCGCGTCCGACGTCTGGGAGAAGAACGGCGGGTCCGACGTCCAGACGGTCACGACCGGCGAGGGCGAGAGCGAGGAGAACGCGTTCGTCCAGTTCACCCGCCGCGCCGACGGCAGCGGGGGCGGCGCGATCGCCTTCCTGAACGGCAAGGGCTCGGCCCGGGGCCAGGACGCCTACGACGGGTGGGTGAGCACCTCCGGCAAGGGTGGTCGTTCGGCGCTGATGTACACCGAGGCCGACGGCTACGGCGGCCTCCAGTCCCGGGTCGCGGGCGAAGGTGGTCGCAGCGCCGGGTCGGCTCCGGCAGGCGAGCGGGTGAAGTGGGTCGAGCCCACCGCGGACGTCACCAAGGCGCTCGGGCTGGTCTCGGCCGGTCGGCCGGCGATCGGTCCGGCGGTGCCCGCGAAGCTGCGCCCGGGTTCGCAGACCTTGCGCGACCGTGGCGAGGCCGTGCTGCGGAACCTGAACGGGGCCGCTTACGTGGAATGGCGCGCCGGCAAGGGCGCCAGGGCCCTCCAACCGGTGCTGGATCTGGCTGGGAAGCTCCGGAAGCGGGCGGGCGCCCGGCCCAGCGGCACGCTGACCCGGGCCGAAGTCGGTCGGCTCGCCGACCGGATCGAGAAGATCAACCCGGTGCTGTGGTCGCGGTACCTGCGTGGCGACGGGGCACTTGCGGACGCGGAGACGTTCGCGGAGCTGTCCGGCCCCCGGGCCGACTCCGTCGTTGAGAAGAACTTCGCCGCCGGCCAGGCGCTGCGCAACGAGATCCTGGCGCCGACGCAGTGCGCGCCGCTCTGCGCCCCGAAGACCGGGATCCAGGCGCTCATCGGCGCGCGGTCGGGCGCACACGGCAAGGACGTGTCGCTCTCCCAGGCCAGGCACGGGCTGCTCGGCGCGCAGCACGAGGCCCGGACGCAGCAGCTCGCGATCTACGCGGCGCTGGGGGCGCAGCGCGGCGCGCACCGCGTGGACACCTACCTCGAGCACGCGGAAAAGGTGCTGGCGGGCGTGCAGGCCGGGGCGCGCGCCGATGACAAGGCGCAGCAGGCAGGCAGCGTGTTGCGGCAGATCGACGCCGTGGTCGCCAGGACGACCGCCGACCGTGCCTTGATCGCGGGCCTCGCGCGGGAGCGGGCCAACCTCGCCGCGGTGCGCGGCCTGGTCGGCATGCTGCCCGACGTCGGCCGGTCCGCAGGCAAGAAGGCGGCGCGGTCCTACATCGACGACGTCGCCGTGATCGCGGGCTTCGTGAACGTCGCCCGGCAGGGCTACCGGGCCGTGAGCGAGGCGCCGCGGAAGCTGCACAACGTGTTGCTCGGCGGGCGGGTCTCGAACCTGGGTGACATGCGGCTGCCGTCCACGGGGTCGGCCGACCTGGCGCTGGCGATGCGGGCGAACGAGGTCGGGGACAGCGCCTGGTTCAAGAAGGTCGCCAAGGGTGCGACCGGTCCGCTCGCGAACCTCACCGACGACCAGCTCGTCGAGGCCGCAGCGACCTGGAGCTACGGCAAGAGCCGCAGCTGGCACGACATCGCGGGCCTGCGGGCCACCCCGAAGACGGCGGAGCAGCAGGTCAGCGCGTTCACCGGCTGGTACAGGCAGTTCCAGGGCATGTCGGCGGCGGAGGCCCGCGACGAGACCCTGAAGCAGTCCAACGGCTCCCGGTTCCGGGCTTTCGACGGCCTGCTGAAGAGCTCCGCCGGGCACCTGTCCCAGGCTCAGCAGGACGAGCTCGACAGGATGATCAAGAAGAACGATCACGGTCCGATGGCGATCCTGCGCAGCCAGCTCGACTTCGCCCACTGGATCCCCGCCAAGGCCGTCCAGGTCTACGACGACACGATCGGCGACGAGAACGACCGGCTCGCCGCCGACGGCTCCGAGTGGGCGGAGTTCATCAACCCGAAGGGCCGCGACGCCGTCACGGTGTTGGCCGGGGCCGCGTCGATGCCCTGGCTCGCGCTCGGCGGCGGCGGCATCGAGGCCGTGAACCAGGCCGAGGACCGCCTCCACGAGATGTTCGGCGCGGGTATCGGGGTCGACAGCAAGACCGATGTGCTCGGCCTGGCCTGCCCGGGCTGCGCGACGATGATCGACCCGAGCCGGTCGTCGCACCAGCGGCGGGCGGGCGAGTCGGACGCGGAGTTCTACGAACGGGTCTACCCGCTGACCGGCAGCTTCGTCCGCGCGCCTGTCACCGACATCCACCAGCGCTGGTCGCCCGTCGTCACCGACGGGGACTGGAGCCGGGTGCGCCGCGACTACGGTGATCGCCCGTTGTCGTCGCTGCTCACGGACGTGATGCCGGTCCTGCTGGTGACCGGCCCGGCCGGCGGCGGGCTGCGGGCGGGATCCCGGGGCGCGGTCGCCGAGGCTTCCCTGGCCGAGTCCGCGCTGCGGTCGATGCACGGCAAGGTGCACTCCGCGGACAACCTGCGCACGATCCGGGCGCTCCATTCCCAGCGCGACGCGGCGCTGCGCAAGGCGAGGCACCTCGACACCGCGGCCGGCGCGCTGAGCATCCCGGGGAAGGTCGTGACGGCGCCGTTCAAGGTGCTGGGTGCCCCGGTCCGGGCGGCGGGTCTGCTCGGGGAGGCCGCGGGCCCGCTGGCGAACCGGTTGAGCCAGACGGCGCACACCCGGTCCTTCGCGGCCGTCCCCGGTGTCCGCACGACCGGAGGCGTGAAGGCGTTGGGCGTGGCAGGTGCCGCGCTCGGGAAGGTCGCGGTCGCGGGTCAGGCCCTCGGGCGCAACGGCCTGGGCCTCCCGGGGAACCTGAACGCGGCCTACCGGGACCTGGGGGACACGGCGTTGCGCCGAGCCACCGACGGCACCGTCGCCGCCCGGTACGCGGAGCAGACCACCGCGCTGCGTGGACCGGCCACGGCGGAGGCGGTGGCCGCGGCCCGGCTCGTGCGCACGGAGCGCTCCCACGCGGCGATCACGCAGCAGCGAGCCGGCGCGACAGCGAAGCTGCAGGCCGGCAAAAAGGCTGTGGCCGAGCGCGAACTCGCCGGCCGGATCGTGCTGGCCACCAGGCCCGGCGTCGCTCGCTCGCCCGAGGCGCTGGCTGCCGAACTGGGGGTCGGTGCGAGGGCCGTCGCCGAGGCGCTGGTCCGCGAGATCCTGGACGGTGCGCGCGGCGACGGCCCACGCCTGCAGGTGATCGGCGGCAAGGTGCTCCGCGGGGAGTCGGACCCGGTGCGGGCGTTCGCCGAGGAGGTCGACGCCACGCTCCCGGTCGACGGCACGCCGATGTCCGTTGCCGCGATGGCCGCAGCGCGCGAGGTCACCGTGGGCGAGCTGGCCGATCGGCTCGCGCAGTACCGGAAGCAGAGCAAGGACAGCGGCGTGCGGCCGCGGGTCGAGCTGGGCTTCGACCGTGACGGCAACCCGATGGTGGGTCGGCTCGGGAGCACGCTGTTGCCGGACGACCCGGCGCTGAGCATCCTCGCCGACACCGTCGGGACCCGCGTCCGGGCAGCCGGCGACCGCGGTGTCACGCTCGCGGCCCTGTCCCGGGAGACCGGGAAGAAGAAGCAGCGGATCGAGGCCGCCATCGCCGAGCAGACGGCGGACCTGGCCGGGAACGGCGAGCTGCCGTTGCTGGAGATCACGAAGGACGGGCGGGGCACCCGGTGGGTGCGTCCGGTCCGGTCCGGCGTCGAGGCGCTGCCCGCGTACGAGGGTGCGGATCCGATGGCCGCGCCGACGACGAGAAGCCTTCGGCGGGAGGTCGAGAACGCCGAGCGGGACCGGAAGCGCGCGCTCGCCGAGCTCGACGACGAGCTCGCCAGCACCACGGACGACGGGCGCAAGGCGGAGCTGACAGCCGAACGGGGTCGGCTCGAGGAGAACGTCCCCGCCGATCTGGATGCTCGCGCTCGCGCGCTGGAGGACGAGATCGCGGCCGAGGGGGAGATGGGCCGGCGCGGTCAGCTCGAGGCGGAGCGGGCGCGGCTCCGCACCGCGCTGACGGCGAACGAGGCGGCGCACGAGGCGGTGGCGAAGTGGGGCTGGATCACGCGAACCGGATTGCGCAGGCCCGTCACGAAGTTCGTCCGCGAGGTCAACAGGATCCGGGACGGCGGGGAGGTCGTCTTCAGCGCCCAGCTCGAGCGCGCGAAAGCCGGTGAGCTCGGGACCGTCGAGCTGTTCGCACTGGTCAGCGAGGTCATCCGGATCACGGATGGCAAGGAGCTGCGGCCGGTGCAGGCGGCGGCCGGCCTGCTGATCTCCGGTGTCCGCCCGCTGCGCTTCGCGCTGAAGAACACGCGGCTGCGGCAGGTGGTCCTCGAGATGGCGACCGGTGAGGGCAAGACGCTGACCGGGATCGCGCCGATGGCCAAGGCCGCGCACGACACCCCCGGCGGCGGGGTGCAGCTGCTCACCCGGGACATCGCGGACACCTGGTCGGCGGTCGACGCCTACGTGCCCGTGTTCGGGCAGCTCGGCAAGTCCGTCGGCGTGTTGCGCGGCAGCGAGGCCCTCGTCTACGAGGGCGGGCGGCTCGTGCGGTCGGGCAAGGGCGTCGAGGCCCGCCGCGCCGCCTACGAGGCCGACATCACGATCGGTGAGGCCAAGGAGTTCGCGTTCGACCACCTCTACGACATGGTTCGCGCCGCCGACGAGAAGATCCAGACGAGGCACGAGTTCGCGCTGGTCGACGAGGCCGACGAGCTGATGATCGACGACGGCCGCACGTCGATCCGCATCGCGGACACGACGGGTGCCGTCCGGGACAGGGCCGTGCACCTGGCCCGCGCCCACGTCGAGAAGCTCACCGCGGACGGCGTCGTGGAAGCCACCGCCGGCCTCAGGATGCGGCTCACCCAGCTGCAGCGTGCCGCGATCGCGGAGCACCTCGGGCTGGGCACGATGTCCGAGCAGGCGGTGCGCGACCTGCAGAACGCGTTCGACGCCCGGTGGATGGAGCGCGATCGGGACTACATCCTCAGCAAGGTTGACCGCGGCCGGGTGCCGGTCGAGCGGGGCAGGCGGTCGACCGCGCAGACGGCGGACGGGGCGGTCACCGAGGACGGCCTGCAGGTGGTGCTCCTCGACAGCCTGAAGGGCCGCGGCCTGTACGGCCAGAAGTGGGACCGCGGGCTTCAGCAGGCGGTCGAGGCGAAGGAGGGTCTGCCGATCTCGGCGGAGCAGCAGACCGTGCGCTCCACCACCATCAGGAAGTACCTGCGGCTGTTCCCGAAGAAGAAGGTGGCCGGCATGACCGGCACCGCGCAGGCGGTGGAGTCGTTGTTCCGCAGGCACTACCGCATGCGTGTGGTGCAGGTCCCGAGGCACGAGCTGTCCCTGCTGGACGAGCGGCCGCACCGGGTGTTCGTCACCCGGGAGGCGTGGCTGCGGACCCGCGCGGTCGAGGTGGCGCAGCGGACGCGGACCACTTCCGAGGCCGCGGAGCTGATCAACTTCAAGGACCCGGCGGACGCGGTGCTGTTCGCCCGCGAACTGGAACGGCTCGAGGTCGCGCACCGGGTGCTCACCGCGCAGGACGAGCACATCGCGTTCGAAGAGGCGATCACGAGGTCCGCGGGACAACCGGGCACGGTCACGATCGCGACGAACCTCGCGGCTCGCGCCACCGACATCAAGGCCGCCCCGGCCGTGAACCACGTCGGCGGCGTCCGGGTCACCGTCTCCAACGTGCACAACTCCAGCCGCGGGATCGAGCAGAACTTCGGGCGCACCGCCCGCAACGGCAAGCCCGGCTCGGCGGGGCTGGAGATCCACCTCCACGACGACATGGTCCGGTCCGTGCTGACCGAGGAGGAGCGCACGACGTTCCTCGACAGGTACGGCGAGATGGGCGAACTGCCCGCGGGCGAGGCGGCCGCGCTGGTCGGCCGGGTGGTCGAGGCGGCCGACCGTGCCAACCTGCGGCAGGCGGACGCGGGGCTGAGGGGCCGGGGTGGCCACGGGGACTCGATCACCCGCAGCGCCGTGGTCCTGCGGGATGCGGATGTCGCCGTCGCCGCGGACCGGGTCCACGCGACGGCGCGCGACGCGGCGACTGCGCGCTCGCATCTCGTCACGGCGAGCACCCGGGGTGAGCTCGAGGCCGCCGCTGCCGCGCTCGCCGACGCGGAGGGCGCCGTCGCCGCCGCACTGGCCGACTACCGGGCCCTCGTCGGCGCCGGCGAGGCCCGTGCGGTGCACGAACACGAGCGCACCGCCGCCGACCTCGGTGTCACCCACGAGGCAGTGGCCGCGATCGAGGAGCAGCTCGAACGGGATGAGCACGCGGGTGCGGCCGCCGCGTTGCTGAGGCTCGCCGGGGGCATCCGCTCGATCGGGATGTCCGAGGCGTCCCGGTGGGACGCCGCACCGGACGCGGAGGTCGCGGCCGGACACGCCGCGGCCGCCGCCCAGAGCTCCGCGGCCGGCGGGCCGGAGGCCACCGACCGGGCGTTCCAGCGCCTGTCGTCCCTGATGAGCACCCTCCCCGAGGGTGCGACCGGCGTGGCATCGCCCGACCGGTTGCTCGCCGAGCAGATCCGGGAGGCGCGGGGCGAGGACGCGCAGCGCGCGGTCGACGCCGCACAGGAGCGGCGCGACGACGTGCGCGCCCGCGGGGTCCGGTGGCTGTTCAAGAAGCCCGTCGCGACGGGGTGGCACGCCGCGGTCCGCCAGGTCGCCGACGCGTTCGGGATGACGTTCTCCGACGTGACGCGGATCGTCCAGAACGGCCGGATCGGCGCTGTCCCCGAGCTCGGCGATGGACCCGACGAGTTCGCCGAGCGCTTCGCGCTCCTGGGCCGGGTGCTGGACGGGGCCGACGACGACGTCCGGATGGCGCTGGCCGAGCAGCAGCGCGTGCACGACACGCCCATCACCGAGATCATCGACGAGCTGACCGCCGACGCCGTCGCGGAGGAGCAGCCCGAAGCGCTGCGCGCGGCGCACCAGGAAGCGGACGAGAGCCTGGCCGACGAGGCGAAGGACGAGGCGGATTCCGAGGTCCGCGACCCGGGCATCGCCGCGCTGTTCACCGACCCCGTCGTGCCGACCGGCGCCGCCGGAACCGGTGGCGGTGCCGGCACCACGGGTGGCGGCAGCGCGGGCCCGGACTCGGAATCCCCCGACGCGTCTCCCGTCGCCGCCAGCGGGCCCGCTGACGCCGTTCGGGCGGAACCGTCGGCGAAGGGCTCGGCAGCCGAGATCGAGGCGAGGGCGCACGGCCCACCGTCGCCGCTCACCGAGAACGACAACTGCGTCTGCGAGGTCGAGGCGCGATTCACCGCGACCGACCAGGACGCGGTCGACCTGAACGCCCTTCCGCGCGCGAAGCCGGAGGACCAGCAGTCCTACGCGGTGCGCGACCGGCTCGAAGGGATGTTCAACGGCACGTTCCAGCGGGCGTCGAAGGCCGTGCTGGACGAGCACCTGCCCAACGGCGAAGTCGGCATGAAGGTCGTCGTCTGGACCTGGGACGACGATCACGGCGGTCTGTCGCACCTGATCTACGGGGAGCGGACCCCCGGTGGGATGCGCTACCACGACCGCAACCAGGTGCTCACCGAGGCGCCTGCGAACACACGGGCAGCCGTGGTGGCCGGCATGCGCCGCGACCAGCGCCCGATCCTGGACCTGCCCGAGTACGTCGGCGCCCGCGACGAGGACATCGTGGACCCGCGCACGGACACTGAGCTGGTAGCGGCGGTTCGCGGGGGCGATCAGGAGGCTGTGGGGGCGCTCTACCAGCGCCACGTCGAGAGCGGCCGCAGGCTGGCCCGGCAGCTCGTCCAGCTCGCCGACGTCGATGACCTGGTCCAGGCGACGTTCGTGAAGGTCTGGACAGCGCTCCTGAACGGCGGAACGTCGATCACCTCCTTCCGGGCGTACTTCCTCACCTCGATGAGGCGTCTCCACATCGACCAGATGCGGGCGACGAGGAACCTGCACCTCGTCGATCCGCTGGCGATGTCGCCGAACTACGACAGACCGCTACCCGGTGCTGATGAGCTCGTCCTCGAGGAGGAGCGCAAGGTGGCGGCCGGGGCGGCGCTCGAGTCGCTGCCGGAGCGCTGGCAGAAGGTGCTCCGGGCGACGGAGGAGGAAGGGCGGAACGCCGCCGATCTCGTTCCCGAGCTGGGGAAGACCCCCAACGCGGTGTCGGCGTTGGCCTACCGGGCGAGGGAAGGGCTCGCGCAGGCGTTCCTGGGGCACCTGCGAAAGCCTGCTGACCTCGTGGAATGCGAGAACTGCCTGGTCCTCGTCCCGGGATTGCTGCGCGGCTCCCTGTCGGAGCGGGACCAGAAGAAGGCAGCCGATCACCTGGACGGGTGCGTCGCGTGCGCGAAGGTTCGCGACGAGCTGGCGGAGATCAACGCGCAGACGCGTCTGCCCTCTCGGCGAGGCGGTGACGATGACGGCCCGATCGACGCGGCTGGTGAGGCTGCCTACGGCCGCGAGTTCACGGAGGCGGAGCGGGCGTGGCTGCTCCGGGCGGCGCGGCGGATCGCCTCGAACGGCCGCCCGGCCGCGGACGACGTGGCCGCGCGCCGTGCCGCCGAGCTGGGGGCCCGCGCGGAGCTCCGGGAACGGGAGCGGTTGCTGGTGCCGAGCCGCGCGGAACTCGTGGATGCACTGGCGGAAACGCGCCTCCCGACCGAGGACCACAGGCAACGCAACGACCGGAAGCTCGCCGATCGCCTGATCGACTTCGCGTGGCGTGACGAACACACCGGCTACGACACGATCCTCATGACGGAGGAGAGAGCCGAATCGCTGGGGCAGCACGCGCTCGACGAGATCGTGACGCACGCGCGGCTGTACCACTTCGTTCCGGCCGGAACGCGTCGCGCGGGGCACGGGAGCCACGTCGAGTTCATCGTCCGGCTCGTGGAAGTGCAGGCCGGACGCGGCACTCTGAAATGGGCGGCGCACGCCGAGGCCACCTGGCTGACGGCCCTGATCGAGACCATGGAGTCCGAGCGGGCCGACTTCGCCGACTGGTGGGCCGGGGAGTTGGTGCGGGTGCTGCCGGTGATCGGGGACTCGCACGCCGACTACGTCCGGCGATGGGTCTCGTGGGCCGTCCTGGGCCTCGGGCCGAAGGCAGCGGACGCCTTGAACCGTGCGCTGGCCCGATCCGACGCTCCGACGGTGCTGTTGCCGTCCTCGTCAGCAGGCACCCTGACGCCGGCTGGGCGGCAGGCCGCGGTCGCCGTCTACGCGCTGGGCGGCACTGTGCTGCTGGAAGGCGGTGACCGGGAGCAGATCATCGGCATCGCCGACGACCTGCTGTTCAACATCGAGCAGTTCATGGCGCAGCGCACCGACGGTCCGGTCGAGGCCTGGATGCAGGACTACCTGAGGTCGGCCGCGGGGCTTCTCGAACTCTCGGAGACGATGTCCGGTCCGCGGCCTGAGTCCACCGCCGACATCCGCAGGAGGTTGGCGGAGCTCGAGCGGAGGCGGCTCGAGGGACGCCCTGGCGGCGACGAGGTGGGATCCGCGCGTGCCGACGTGGCCGGTGCCCTCGCCGGTGGCTTCGGCGTGGGTGGGGCGTTCTGGTCGGCCGGACCGCTGGTGGGTGCCGCGGTCGCGGTGGTGGTGGCAGCTGTCGCCGCGTGGATCTGGTTGCGGCCGATGGCGCGCGGCCGGGCGGACCGGGCCCCACCCGCTGCCGACGGCGTGGCCACCACGCGTGCGTGGGAGCTGATGGGTTCGCTGATCGAGGAGCGGCACCCCCGCTACCGCTCGGTCTCCGTTCCCGCCGAAGGTCGCGACTCCTCCGTGCTGATCGTCGAGGATCGAGCCCGGGAGTTCGTGTACAAGTGGTCTGATCCGCACAAGATCGACTACGAGGTGCTGGTGCACGCCGTCGCCTCGGCGATCCGGGCGCCGGTGGCCCCCGTGACGAGGTTGAACGCGAACGCCGTCGTCATGCCGAAGGTGGCGGGGCGTACGGCGACGGAACTGAACCTGTCCTACCGGGAGATCCACTCCCGGGCTCTGGAGAGCCGACAGGGTCAGCGCCTGATCCTGCTCGACCGGGTGGTCGGGAACGTGGACCGGTCCTTCTCCAACCTGATCGTCCGGGACGGGGGACGCTCCTGGACGTTCGTCGGCATCGATCACACGCACACCTTCGAACGGCACCCGTTCGCGGCCTCCCCGTGGCATCTCGCCGATCCTGGGCTGAGTCGAGCGGAGATCCTCGACGCGAAGCGTGCGGTCGAGGCCCTCGAGCACACGGCCTTCGAGCGGTTCCCGAACGAGTACGCGTTCGTGATGGCGAACTTCGACGAGTTGCTCGCCGACGCCGGTGATCGGGGGCTCTCCGACCACCAGTCCCCGCTCCGGGCGCGGGCGTTCCGCGGAACGCTGGAGATCGTCACGTCGTGGTTCCGCCGGACGATCATTCGGATGGTGACCGCCCTGCCGAGGCCGCGGACGTCGGCGGCGGGTCGGCGGCGGAGCTTGTCGGCCTGGTCCGTGGCGGAGCTCCAGGAGATCGCGGAGTCGGACGATCCGATGCGAGAGGTGCTCGAGGCGCAGGGGATGGTCGGGGCACCGGTCGTGGTGTCCGGGGAGTCGGCGGCCGAGCTGGTGGCGGCCGGGAACCGGCCGGTGCTGTTCATCCCGCAGGGGGATGGGGCGCGCGAGCGTGCCGAGCAGATCCGCCGTGGTGAGCCGGTGGTCGCGGGCGGTCCGGTCGTCACCTTGCAGGCCGATCTGGGCGAAGCCCGGCGCTTCCGGTCAGAGCACCCACCGGCTGACCAGGAACTGGTGCTCGGATATCTGAGCAAGAACGCCCGTGTGGCGGACAACGCGCGCGAGCGGGCCGTGCGCCGCTTCAACCGGGACCTGCGGCGCTTGGGCAAGCGGGCACCCGAGTTGGCGGATCTACTGATCGCCGTCGGGGATCGAACCGACTACTCGGGTTTCGAGCTGTGGGCGGCGATGGCCGGGTACGACGGGTTCCGCCACTACCCGCGGGCAGACGATCTCAAGCTCTTGCACTGGTCGGTGCTGGTCGTCGATGGTGCGACGGATTCCGCGGAGGCGGCGAAACGGGCCGAGGGCATGGACGTGCCGACGGCCGGTGTGGGCCGGGAGTTGCTCCTGCACGCTCTCTCGACCGAATTGCCGGTAACGGTGCTGCTCGGCGCTGCCGTTTCGATCCAGTTCGGTGGGGCGTCCCTCTACATCGCTCCTCCGGCCGTCCTCCTTCCGACGGTCGTGACGCTGCTGGTCCGCGCCAGGTCGTCGAACCGTCCGGGTGCGCCGGAGTGGCAGATGCCTGGTGCAGAGGTACTGGTGCTCGACGCAGCTCAGAGCGGAGGGCGCCCGAACCTGCGACCGTTGTCCGAGGCGGTGTTCGGGCTGTTGGAGCAGGTGGCTGCATGGCGCCCCTGGTCCCTGGTCGTTCCGGGGCAGGGCCGGGTGGATTGGTTGGTGCGGCTCATCGACGCGGCCGCGGCCGCGGACCCCGTCGGCGAGGTGCGGCACCGGAGATCACTGGTCCGCCGGGTGGACCTCCGGGATCGTGCGGCCGAGCTGGGCTTGCGCCGCGGTGCGAGCGGTCTTCTCGACGTCTCGATGTGGGAGATCGGTGATGGCAGGTGGCGGCTGGCGGGGCTGGCGCCGGCTGATCCAGCGGACGTGATGCCGTTCGACGGAGCGGACCTGATGGCGGCGAACGATGCCACGGTCGATGTCGAACACCAGGCGACTGGTGTGATCGTGCGGCGGGGCGGGAACGGTGCGCCGACCCTGGTGTTGTCGGCCGGGCACGTCGGGAGTGCCGGCCTGCGGGTGGATGGGGCGGCTGTGGTGGCCTCCGTGACGTTGCCCGTGCGCGCATTCGGGCCGCTTTCCTCGATGGCGCGACTCAACAGTCTGCGGTACGGGATCAGGTTCGGCCGCCGGACGGTCGATCTGGTGTTGTGGGCCGTCGATGGGCTCGAGGATCGGCCGGCTGTTCAGTGGGGCTCGGGGCGCACTCCCGCGCGTGGTGACTGGTGGATGCTCATGGGGTATCCCATGGGGGAACGGATCTCGGTCCCGAGCCGGGTCGCCGGGAAGTTCGCCGGAAACGTTCTACTCCGCAACATCACCGGCCCCGGCTCGTCCGGAGGCCCGTACGTGGACCGGGACGGGAACCTGGTCGGCATCCAGTCGCAGGGGAGCCCGGGTTCCTCCACCGCGGTCGGTCCGGCGCTCATCAACGCGTTCCTCGCGACCGCGATCGAGAAGATGGACGCCCAGCTGGCGGGCGGGACGGTCGGGTCGGCCCACCGGCGGGAGACACCGTCGCACGACGACCTACCTCCTGGCACGAACGACACCGACCGGGGATCGGGACTCGCGGCACTGGTGGCACCGCTCGTTGCGATGACGGTCGGTGGTCAGGAGTTGATGGCGCAGCTGTCGTCGACCCCGCCCGCCGTGGTCGTGGGCTTCGTCGTCGCAGCGGTCGTCACCGGGTGGATCTGGGTGCGTCCGATGGTGGCGCGCCGGATGAACCGGATCCGGCTCGGCCGCGCTCCGCCGGCAGCCGGCACCACCGCCGTCACCGAGGAGACCGCCGAGGAGATCTTCCAGGCGGAGCGGGTGTTCGCGCGGGCCCGTGACGAGTACGGGCAGCGCTACTCGTGGGCGGCCCGGCTGGTCGACGAGCTGACGGTGTTCGAGTTCATCGGTCAGGACCGGCACCAGCTCGCGGCGGACGCGCTGGGGATCACCCGTCGCGACGTGGTCGCGCTGGTCGAGGCCGACGAGGTGTGGCACGACCTGCGGATGGCGGCGCCGGACCTCAGGTGGTTCGCGTTGACGGGCCGGGAGTACCTCGAGGAGATCACCGCCGAGGTGGGGCGGCGCCGGGCCGGTGTGCTGGCCGCGCTCGACGAGCTGGCGCAGCGGCTGTACCCCGACGACCCGGACGAGTTCGCGCAGAAGCTCCGCACGATGGCGGAGGAGCCCGCGGCGCCGGCGGTCGGCGAGATCGCCGGGGAGGAGGTCCCCGCGCTGACCGACTGGCTGATCCTGCCGACGCTCGAGGTGCTGCGGCGGCTGGGGCAGCGGGTGACCTTCCGGGGCAGGAGCATCGTCCTGCAGCAGCCTGAAGGCACCGAGGTCGACGAGCGCGTGCTGCGCACCGTACTGGGCGTCACGCGGTTCGCCGACGGGCACTACCACCTGCACGGCTACCCGTACCAGCGGGAAGTCCGGATGGGCACGCTCGTCCGGCAGCACCTGCACGAGGGCCGCGACGTGGTGATCACCTACCACCCGATCCCGCAGCGGATCAGGGGGCTGGCCTACTACGGCGACGTCGACGCCCTCCAGGCGACGAACCTGTTCGGCGTGAACATGCTGGACATGCGCGGGAAGCTCACCGACGCGCACCTGTTCCGGCAGCTCAGGGACCTGCCCGCGCAGCAGCGCCGGCGGGTCGTCGCCGGGATCACGGGTGGGCGGTTCGACGTGCCCGGCCTGCGCCGGTACATGCTGGCGATGCTGGTCATGGAGGGCGACGACGCGTTCTTCTTCGGGGAGCAGACCCTCAACAAGGAGAACGTCGCCCCGCAGCTCGCGCTGCAGTCCGCCGGTGTGCTCGACCCGGAGTACATCCGGACGCTGGACCGGCTCCGGGTGATCGCCACCCACCTGCGGGAGCAGCTGGCGGCCGGCTCGTACCGGGTGGCGTACCCGCAGCTCGCGGTCGCCGTGGACGACCTCTTCGCCGCCGATCCCGCCGACGTGGTGCTGCGCCTGCACGAGCTGGCCGATCCGGAGCGGGCGGACCCGGAGACGATCCGGCAGCTGCGGAACATGCTGATCGAGCAGGAGCTCGTCGAGCCGGCGCACGTCGACCGCTACCTCATCGGCCGGACCTACGGGCGCGGGCTGGAGGAGTACCTGCAGGCGCTGGAGGAGTCCGGGGCGGCCGGGGTGATCCACAACGACGCGGGCAAGCCGAGGCTGGACGAGAACGGGTTCCTCGTCGCGGGCGAGCCGGACATGCGGTACCTGATGGCGTTCCTCGCAGCGCTGCGCGAGCACCCCCGGGTGCGCGTGATCATGGCGCACGTCGGCGTCGGCAAGTTCACCACGCTCTCGCCGGCGTACCTGGAGTTCCTGGACCGCGAGGTGTTCGCGGTGCGTGCGGAGCGCTTCCCGAACCTGCACGTCGACGTGTCCTGGAACGACCTCGCCCAGCACATCAAGCGGGACCCGGGCATCCGGCAGCGGTGGGTCGAGATGGCGGCGCGGAACGCCGGGATGCTGATCTTCGGGACCGACAGCATCAAGTCCCCGACCACCCACCACCACATGCGGCACGTGCGGGACATGACGGACCTGCTCGCCGAGATCGAGGCCGTGGCGCCGGGCGCGCGGGACGCCATCCTGTACGGCAACCTCATCCGGTTGCTGTCGGCCGCCAAGGACGACGTGCGGGCCTGGCGGTTGCGCAACGTGCGCTCCGGGCTCTGGGACGGCGTCATCGACGAGTTCCCCCGGGAGTACCGCGACCGGGTGCGCGACGAGGTGCACCTGCGGTGGTTGCAGGGCTACCGGTACCGCCAGGCTGTGCGGCTGCCCGAGTCGCAGGCCCGGGACGCCGACGCCTCCGCTCTCCCCGCCACCCCCTTCGCCGGGGACGACGGCCGGCAGCTCGCGGACATGTTGGGCTGGCGCAAGGTGATCAACGACCGGACCATGGTCGGGCGCAACACGCTGCGGCTGTGGCGGCGCGGCATCCAGGACTCGCTCAGCGAGCGGCGCAAGTTGCGGCGTGCGGCGGCGCTGCGCACCCCGATCCGGGAGGCCAGGCCGGCCGGTGAGGCGCTGCCCGGCGGCTCCACGTCGCTACCCGCGCTGCTCGCCGCGCACCACGTGGCCCGGGTCGTCGAGCCCGAGCAGGCGCCGAGGTGGCAGGCGACGGTGCTCGAGCTGGTGTCGGAGCGGGACGCGAAGATCGAGGACGTTCGCGAGACGATCGCAGGGCGGTCGGCCGCCACCAGGCGCGCCATGAAGCGGCTGGTGGTCGTGGACGCGGTGGCCATCACCGTGATCGTCGTCGTGGCCGTGGTGTGGGTGCCCGCTGTGGCGCTGGCGTGGGCTGCCGCGATGGCGTTCGTCGTGCGAGGGCTGGTGACCCTGTGGCGGGTCTGGGACCAGTCCGAGGTCCGCGTGACGCACGAAAGCATGATCGAACGCGCCGACGTCGCCCCGTGGAAGATCGCACGCCTGCGCGACATGGTGCTGCGCAACGCCCGCTGGTTCGGGATCGACGAGTGGCGGATCGAGATGTTCCGCGCCATCGTCGACCGGTTCCTCGTGAATGCCTTCCACCCCGTTCACGGGCTGGCGAACCGGCCGCTCGGGCCGGGGGAGACCCGGCACGACCGGAACGGGCAGCTGGTGGCGGAGTACTCGACCACCGCGGACGAGGGCACCCGGGCGCTCGGACCGACGTTCACCTCGCTGCTGTCCACCGCCGCGCAGACCCCGCTCGGCCGGGTGATCAACGCGATCATCACCGTCACCTACGTCGTGCACATCGCCTACCACGCCGACAGCACCCTCGCCGGTGGGTTGCTGCTGGCCGTAGCGACCTTCGGCCTGTACGCGGTGGCCGACGTGCTCCTGCTGCTGCCCGCGCGGGCCTCGCTTCGCTCGGGCAGGTTCAAGTTCAACTCGGGGGCGTGGCCGTGGGCGCGGACGCTGACCAACCTGTTCGCCTATCCCGTGGTGACGGTGGCCAACCTCGGCCTGACCGCGATCTTCGTCGGCAGCGGGCTCGACGCGCCTGCGTTCACCGCGGGTCTCCTCGCCGCGGTCGGCGCGGTGATCTCGGCGAAGGTGGTGGCCGCGTTCGTCCTCACCGGCTCCACCGGCTACCTGACCCACCTCGCCTGGCAGACCGAGCTGGGGCTGGGCGCGAAGCCCAGCAACCACATCCCTTCCGCGACCGCCTACTTCGGCCTCACCCTCGTCCTGCTCGGGCTGATGACCGCGCCGATCCCGCTCATCCCGTCGTTCGGGGCGCTCATGCCGCTGCTGATCACTGCGGCGATGGTGGTGATGGTGAACCTGGTGCGCCAGGGCCGGCCCGACGTGAGCCGTGGCTGGGCCGGCGCGCTCCGCTCGCTGCTCGACCGTCGCATCGCCGGGGGCGCTCTGCGCCTCCTCCTCGTGGCACTGCTCGTCGTGCAGACCGTGCCCATCGGGCCGGGCGTGTCCTGGGCCACGGCGATCACGCTGGTCGTCGTGCTGCCGGTGGCGCTCGTGGTGCTGGCCGTGGCACGCCGCGGGTTCCACAAGGCGCGCGCCGCAGCGGCCGGCAGGCACCTGATCCGGGCCGACCCGCACGGCTACGCGCGCAGCGCGCTGCGCGGCGGCCTCTCGGTCGACGTCGTCGCCCGCCGGACGGGCCTCGACCCCGTCGAGGTCACCGCGATCGCCGAGACCGCCGCCGAGCGCGCGCGGTACCTCGGCGTGGTCGGGCCCGCCGCTCTTCTGGTCGCGCACACCTCGGTGTCGAACGCGACCGCGAGCGGGGAGCGGACGATGATCGGGCTGGCCGCCATCGCGGCGATCGGCCTGGTCGTCGCGGTCCTGCCGCAGCGATCGACGGCCGATGGGCAGCGGTCGTGGATCCGTCGTGCACTGCCGGGCCTGCGGAACGCGATCTCGCGTCGGGGTCCGCCGGGTGGGCGTTCGGCCGACGAGGCCCGGTCGAGCCACCAGGAGAACAACCCGAACGCCGCGGTCCTGTTGCCGTTGTCGCTGGGCGCCGCCCACTTCGGCGCGCAGACCCCGATGACGGACGTCCTGGTCCCCGAGCGGGTGATCGGGATGCTGATCATCGCGGCGGTGGCTGGCGTCGTGCTCTGGCGACACCGCGCGGAGGTCCGCGCGCGTCTTGCGGGCGTCACGAGCTGGGCGCGCGCACGTGTCCAGGCCGTCTGGCGCAGCAAGCCCGAACGTGCGCTCCGGCGCACCCTGACCGCGGCGGCGCGGCTGGACTCCCGGATCGGCAGCGCGCTACCACGCGGTCTCGAGCGCGACGACGTCGCCGAGGTCGCGCTGGCGAACCGACAGTCGTTGGCGCCGCTCCAGGAACACCTCTCCCAGCTGGTGTCGGACAGCCAGGTGGGGTTCGCGGACAGTCTGCTGGGCACCGAAGAGCCGCTCGCGCGGGCCACGGTGGACGCCGACCTCGAGCGGCTGTGGCGGCTCGGCGAGTACGTCGACACGCTGCAAGAGATCGACGAGGTCCAGCGGCAGAACCCGGAGCGCCTTCCGGCGAAGATCGACGAGCTGCGGTCGACGATGGACGAGGCGCAGCACGCGGTGGAGGACGGTGTCGACGAGAAGCTCCTCGCCGAGAACCTGGCCGTCCACCTGCACCGCCGGAGGGTGGCACGGGTCAGGTGGGAGATCGCCGCCGCGTACGCGAGGACTCCTCCGGAACCGGCGGTCACCCGTGAGCTGCTCCTGCTCGGGGTGCGCCAGCGGCACCGGGTGCTGTCCGCGCTGAGGACGAAGCTGGCGGATCCCGTTCTGCGGGGCCGGGTGGCCGCCGGGATCGCCGACTACGAGTGGGCGGTGTTCGACGCGACCTTCCCCGACGGCCCGTTCGGGGACGGCGCGCAGGCACACCCGCTGGGCGACCTCCCGGCCGAGGACGTCGCACTGGCCGCGGCGGCGTTCGGCGCGGTGTGGGCCGCGAGCGGGCGGCCGGCGGTGCACCGGCCGCAGGAGCGGCGCGCTCGGGCGCCGCCGGCGGAGGTGTGGACGCCGGACCTGGCGGAGGTCGCGCACGAGCTCCGGCGGCGCGACGCCACGCCGGAGCAGGTACGCCGGATCGTGGGGCTGTGGGCGTTCCGGTGGCGCGCGGGCGACGGCACGGTCGTGGTGGCGGTGTCGGAGCGACGGTTGGCGGTGCTGCGGCGGATCGGGATGTGGGAGGAGGTCCTCGACCACGAGCTGCGCGACACCGACGCGGGCGGCGATGCACACCGTGCCGACGTACTGCGGTTGATCAGCCGGATCCACCGGGCGATCGTCGCCGAGTACCGCGCGTACGCCGGACCGGAACAGGTCGCCGGGGTGGCGGTGCACCCGCTGCACGGGGGGCGCTACACCGCGGAGCGCGTCCTGACGGAGGTGGTCGACGAGCACGGCCGGTCGAAGGTCCTGCTGGTGGTCGACGGGAACGGGACGCGGGAGGTGGTCAAGCGCCTCGGCGAGATCGCGGTGCCCGCCGTGACGGCGGCGACCGTCTACCGGATGGTCGGCGGGGACGTGGTCGCGCCCGTGGACGTCCGGCTCGCGGTGGTCCTCGATCCCCTCCGGGATGCGGCGGGCAGGACGGTGGCCGAGGTGGGCGAGATCGTCACCGTCGAGCCGTACCTCGACGGTCCGGCACCCGACTTCGACGCCGCCGCGGACGTTCCGATCCGGGACGCGCTGGCCGCGGAGTACGGGATCACCGCCCTCATGGCCGATTTCGACGGGACCAGGCCGCGCAACCTGGTCACCCAGCAGCCGGAGGCGGCGGTCGCCCGCCGTATCGACTTCGACGTGGCGTTGCGCAAGACGAACCGGTTCGCCACGCCGCGGCCCGTCGACAGCGTGATCTTCCACCGGCTCACGACGGAGGACGTCCTGGCCCAGTTCGCGGATCTCGTGGCCGAGCACGAGGCCCTCCTGTCGGTGCTGCCCAGCGAGGACCTGGCGGCGCGCGTCGCGGAGCGGCTGGACTGGTTCGCCGACGTGCTCGAGGCAGGGCACCTGCCCTCGGACCTCGACTCGGCCTTCGGGTGGGCCGAGGAGATCCGCGCGCTCACCCGGCCGGACCCGACCGTTCCCGCCGGCTCCTACCGCCTCCCGCCGGTGCGGGACCCGGAGGCCGTCATGGCCGACGCCCGCCCGGTCGGGGAGCAGCAGGACGTCACTCGGGAGGAACTCGCCGACCTGGTGCGGGCGTCCCGGCGCGTGTGGGTGCACGGCCGGTTGAGGAACGACCTCTGGGAGGTCACCCTCGCGCCCGCCCCGGAGATCTCGGCTCGGGCTGCCTCCGGGCTCGTCGCCTCAGGGGGCGATCCGGTCCGACGGTGGTCGTCGAACGGCGAAGCGGGCCGGGCGCCGACGGCCGACGGGCTGACGCCGGACGAGCGGGCCGACCTGGAGTCGGTGTTGCGGGCGCACCGGCACCGGATCCGCAACGGCCGCGCACAGCGGAAGGTCGTGGCGGAGATGGACGCCACCACGCAGAGGCTGCAGGAGCGAGGGCTGCTGCACAGGAGAGAGGAGCTCTTCCTCCCGACCGCGTGGGACGTGTACCGGGACCTGCGGCGGATGCGGCGCCCGGAGCTGTCGGCGCGCAAGATCGCTCTGGGGCTGGTCGAGTACTCGTTCTGGGACGAGGCCGACGAGGTCGGGGTGCATGCGATCACCCGGGAGCGCCTGGCGGATCTGGAAGAGCTGGAGCTGCTCCGTCGGGTGCTGCGGCACGGCCGCGAGCACCACGTCGTTCCCGGGCGGACCGGGGTTGCGGTCGCAGGGCACGACGAGGACGCGGGTCGCGTCCTCGCCCGGTTGGAGGCGGCGGGCCGGCTCACCCTCGGTTCGGCGGTACTGGCGCCGAGGCAGCACGCGTCGCAGGGCTCCGAAGCGGAGCTCGAGGCGGCGCGCGAGTCCGCGGTCGTCGTGACGTCGGGCGGTCGGGTCGTGGGCGCAGGCGTGGTCGTCGGGCGGCAGCTGGATCGTGCGTACGTGCTGACGATCCGAGACCTCCTCGACGCGGTCGACCTCGAGCGGTTGCGGATCGACGGGAGACCGGTCGATCGCTGGGTGGCGGAGTCCGACATGTCCGAGTTCGGTCTTGCGGTCGTCGAGGTGCGGGGACTGAGGAATCCAGTGGCACGCGTGGTGCACGGGGCGCGGGCGAAGGTTCCGCACCGGCTGGTGCTGGCCGGGCCGGATCCGGTCACGGCCTGGACGGAGTCCTCCCACGCGAAGGACGGATTCTTCCGGGCCCGGTTGCGCGGCCCGGCCAGGCTCGGAACACCGCTGTTCGCGCCGAGCGGCGCCCTGGCCAGCCTGGTCGCCCGCATCGAGGACGGAGGCAGCTTCGGCCACGCCGTACACGTGCGGTCGGTGGCCGATTTCGTCCGCCGGGCCCTGGCCGGCCCCGCCGCCACGACCGACCCGTCGGGTCGCGTCGAGCCGATCTTCCGGCATCGCGGTCGTGAGCTCGGTGCGGGCGTGTTCCGGTGGGTCGAGGACGGGCGGGGCCTGGTGACCACCCGCACGCTCGTGAATGGCGTCCCGCTGGACGAGATCACGATCGACGGGTACGAGGTCCTCGACCGGATCGTCCTCCCCGAGGTCGATCGCGGCCGGGTCGACCTGGCGTTCGTCGTGGACACGCCCGACGGTTCGGCCGACACCCGAGGGCCTCGTGACGAGGCCGGCCGTGCTCGTCCGGATGTGCTCGTTGCGGTTCTGGGCATCGCGACCATCGCGGCCGGAGCGTTCTGGTCGGCCGGGCCGTCAGCAGCTGCCGTGGCGACGCTGCTGGCGGCCGGGGTGGCGGGCGCCGTGGCGTGGCCGGCCCGACGCGGGTGGATCGGGGGCCGGGGTGCTCGTTCCCCGCCCTCGGATCCGGCCGACCCCGCCGGTGCGCGGGCGCGGGCCTGGCTCGACGGGCTGTCCGCAACGGCCACGCCGGCGCTGACGCGCGCGTTGCGTGGGCCGCTGAGCCCGGGGATGCGAGCGGGCGCGCACGCGATCCAGATCCTGCTGCGCCGTCGCGGCGTGCGGCTGCTCAAGCTCGACACCGTCGGCCGGGGGCACACCGTCATCGCGATCGGGGACGTCGCCACCGCACAGAACGTGGTGGTCGGGCTCTCCGGGATGGGCCAGCGGCTGCCCAGGATCGGCACCGAGATCGAGTACGCCCGCATGGTCCTCAGCTCCGTCGATCGGGCCGACACCGCGTACGTCATCTGGCAGGACGACGACATGCCGCGGCACCTCGCCGCAGCGGCACGGCTGGCTCCCGCTGTGGATGCGGCGCCACGCCTGCACGCGTTCCTCACCGAGCTGCGGGACGTGCGTCCGGAGGCTCACCTCACGGTGGTCGCGCACAGCTACGGCGCACTGGTGGCCGGGTACACCGCGCGGACCCTGGGCCTCCCCGTCGACGATCTCGTCGCCGTCGGCACGGTCGGGCTGGCCGTCGACCGCGTCTCCGAGCTGCAGCGGGTGCCCGGCGAGCCGTTCGAGACCGACCACGTGTTCGTGACCGCTGCGGCCCGCGACCCCGTCTCGGCGGTGGCGCCGTTCCGGTTGGGCGCGGACCCGCTGCACCCGGCGTTCGGCGCCACGGTGATCGACGCGGGGACCGGGAGCTGGAGGCGTCCCATGGACACCCACAGCAGCTACTTCCGCGTGTACTCGGAAGCCCGGGGATCCATCGGGCTGGTGATCGCCGGGAAGGGGGCGCAGGCGCTCGTCCGTCCGCGGTCCGTCGACCCCGTCACGGTGCCGGCCGCGCTGTCCCGCGACATGGCCGCGTTGCGGGAAGCGGTGGCGAACCCGATCCGCCGCCCGGTCGCCCGAAGGGGCGAGGGCGAGGTGCGGTGGGAGTTCGTCGGTCCGTCCGCGACGGTGACCCTGCGGTCAGCTCGCGGGCCGTCCGAGCCCGGTGCCGTCTTCGCGTCCGGGACGCGCGTGCACCACCCGGTCCGGCGGGGTGCGCTGACGGTGCCCGCACGGCTCGGCCCACGCGGTCAGGCCCTCGCGATCGGCGGGTTGATCGCGGTCCTGCTGACCCGGGTGGTGCGCGCAGGCCTGCACCACCGGGGTGCGCGGTCGACGACTGGTGAGGCGCTGCTGCAGGCCCGGCCCGACAACCACCCGGCGGTGGCCGGCCCCGCGCTGGTGGCCGTTGCGGCCTGGCTCGGCGGCGCGGACGCGGTTGACGCCGCACCGGCGGTGTGGATGGCTGGTGCGTTCGCGGCCGCCGTGGCGGCGCTCGTGGCTCGGTGGGTACGTGGCCGGCCGGCCGGGCCGGCGGGCGCCGCGAAGCGAGGTGGACCCGCGGAGCCGTTGCGGGAGCGGCAGGTCCGGGCGGTCGCCGAGGCGTTCGGGATCACGGCGGCCGAGGTCGAGGGGATTCTGGCCCGGTACGGGGTGCCCGCGGACGCCACGGCCGCCCCGGAGAGCTTCGACGCGCGGCTCGCCGACCTCGTGGCGCGGTACGAGGCGCACATCGCCACGACCGAGCGGCGGCTCGCGCAGACCCGGGCGGCTGCCGCTCGGGCGACGGTGGCCGCAGCGGATGACACCACCAGCGGCGGTGGGCCGGGCGGCCCGGCCGCGGATGTGCCCGACGAGGGCCGGGACGGCTCGGCGGCGACGGGGCACACGTTCGGAGGAGCACGCAGCGGCGCGGCGAACGCGCCGGCGGACGTGCGGGCGCGGGGCCCGCCGGCCTCACGTGAGCTGGTCGGCGGTGTGACGCGGCTGAAGGCTCTGGTGCGGGCCGCGCACCGGCGGCTGCGCGCAGCTGAGGCCGGCACGGCAAGGTCCGTCTTGCCATGGGTTCTGCACCGGCTGACGCTGATCTTCCGGGGCGCCCAGGCCGAGCACGCCTCGGTGCACCGGCTCGGTGTGGCAGCGCTGGTGGTCGGAGTCGGGGTGGTCGCCGGGCTCGCCGCGGGATCGTGGTGGGCCACGGTCGGAGTGGTCCTCTTCGCAGCGGTGAGCTCGGCGCTCGTGCTCGGTGCGTCGGCGGCCGTGACGGCCGGGTGGCGCCGACTGAGGTCGGTGGTCCACGGGTGGGCGTCTCGGGCGCCGCCGGGTGGTGTCGACTACCGCCCGGCCTACCGCCTTCGTGTCGGTCTCCTCGGGGCGATCGCGGTCAGCGCGATCCTGCTGTCGCACGTCGTTGTTCCGGCGTTCCCCGGTCTTCGGACCGTGGTGCCCCTGCCGTTCGACCTGTTCTCGCACGCCAGAAATCTGGCGGAGCCGGCGGGGTCGATGGTCGTCTCGTTCGCGTTCGCCGTGCTGGTGAAGTTCGGTACCGGGTTCGTTCATCGCCTGCGAACGGGTCTGACGGGTGCCACCCGCGATCAGGTGCGCTACTTCCGCTTGGTCGTCGCCCCGGCCGTGGTCGTCCTGGTGCTGGCGGCCAACCTCATGGCCGAGACCAGGTGGGGTCTCGAATTCATGGGACATCAGGTGCTCGGTTTCCGGTCGGACACCGTGCCGGACATCTGGGATCTGATCTACAGCGTCGGCATGGCGGCCGTGGTGTTGGCGCTCGCGTGGAAGCGGGCGCCCGCGGAGATCTCGACCCGGCGTCGCATCGGCGATGCCGTGATCTTCTTCGGCGCGGGGGTGGTGGCCGTGGCGTTCCTGGGCTACGCCCTCGCGTACGGGGTCGCGACCGTCGCGGCGGCAGTGCCGCCCCTCGGGTGGCTCGCGGCCGTGACGGCGGTCGTCGCAGACGTCCGGTGGCGGGCGCCGATCCGACGGCTGGTTCGGGCCTGGCCGGCTGCGTTCACGGGTGCGCTCCGCAGCCGGCTGTCCGGGGCGGGCTCTGCGCACAGCCCACCGGCGCCGGCCGACGGCGACCTGCGTGCCCAGATCGACGCGCGGGTGCGGGCGATCCAGGCGATCCGCGAGGACCGGTGGACCGACGAGCAGCTCCCGCTGACCGAGGACGGTGCGCTCGACCTGAGCGGTGGCCTGGTCGGCGGGTTGCTGTCGCGCCTCGACCGGACGCCCGCGGAGTCGCCCGCGCAGGACGCCGAAGTGCTGGCCGAGCTGGACCGGCACATCGAGTCGGCGCGGACGGCCGGGTGGAACGCGCGGTGGCGCGGCGGCACGTCGAGGTCGCATTCGTGGGCGCACCTGGTGGTGAGCTCGGTCCTGATCGGGATCACGATCTCCGTGCTCCACCTGATGAACGTGTTCGGTCATGACGCGGTGTTCGAGCACGTCCCCGGTGGGTCGCTGTTCGCGACCGGCGCCGCCGGTTACGCCGTCGGGTCCTTCACGCTGGGGCTGTTGTTCGACCGGGTGCAGGACCGCAAGGTGATCATGGGGGTGCTGCTGCTCGGGGCGGTCGCCGTCGCGCTGTTCGCGTCGGGTACCTCGTTCCTGCCGCTGTACTACGTGGCCGCCCTGCTGGTCGGGTTCGTCATGAGCGCCAACTCCCCGCTGTTCGGCAAGCTCGGTGACGAGATCGCCGCCATGCCCGCGTTCGCGGGGCACCGGGGCCGTGCCACGGGTGTCGCGAACGTCGTCGTCGTCACCACGCTCGGGGTGGTGCTGAACGTCAGCCACCTGCTGGTGCCGGTCTCGCTGACGCTCGCCGCGGGTGTCCCGGCGTTGATCGCCCTGATCGCGGTGATCGGGGCGTGGTGGACCACACCGCCGGACCGGTGGTGGGACCAGCAGCAGGCCATGCCTGCGGTGAAGGCGTGGCGCACCGTGCTGACCAGCGGTCTCGCGCTGTTGCTCGTCGCCGCCTATGCGGCCTACCCGTTCGCGCTGGCGATCCCGGACTCGGTGTGGCGCGACCACCTCGAGGAGGTCGGCGCCGCGGCCTGGGTCTTCACCGTGTCGAACTTCGCGTTCCTCGGCGGCGGGATCGTCTCGCTGGTGATCCTGGAGATCGGTGACCGGGCCAGGGGCGGCGGCATGATGGAGAGGCGGCCGTACGCGCTGGCGGCGGTCTTCGCGGTGGCGATGGTCGTCGGTGCGGGCCTGATGTTGTTCGTCCCGACCCCGCTCGGGGTGGCCATCGGTCTCTACCTTGCGGAGTCGGGCTCCACCGGCATCCTCGTGACGCTGAACCGCGTCTTCAAGAACCCCGAGTGGGTGGCGCCCGGGCATCAGGGAGCGATCGAGCGTGCGCTGGGCCAGACCAGGGCCGTCTTCTACGGGCTCGGGGGCATCAGCGGGGCCGCGCTGTTCAACGTCGGTGGCTGGGGGCTCGCGGCAACCGTCACCTTCGCCGCCGCGGCGATCACCCTCGCCTCGGTGGCCGGGGTCGCGCGGCGTGTCGCGGCCGGATCCGGGAAGGCCGCGGGGACCACGCGGACCGGTGACGGGCCGGGCTCCGCACCGGTGGACGGTGCGCTGGCCCTCGAGCCGCTGGACCGGGCGGAAGAGGCGGCGCTCGTCGCGGTGCTGCCGCGGCTGGCGAAGCTGGATCCGCTCGCGTCGGGGTGGTCGGGCCGCGGTCCACCTCCGGCCCACGTCGCCGTCGTGTCGGCCGAGGCCCTTGCCGACGCGCTGGCGGCGTTCTCCACCCTCCAACCCGTCGCCGCCGGCGGCTGGACGACGATCGGCAAGGTCGGCGCGTACACGGTCGACGGCACCGTCCACCTCACCGACGAGCGGCTGCGGCACCTCGACGCCGACCTGCTCGCGGACGTCCTGGCCTACGAGGACGAGTACCGGGTCCGGCCGACCGGCGACGTCGCCGACCTCGAGAACCGGCGCCGGGAGCTGGCGGCCCGGGTGCGGCAGGCGGAGTCCATCCGCCCGGCTTCGCACGGGGTGGAGTCGGCCGAGCGGATCGGCCGGGACCGGTGGCACGGCGGGTCGCTCGCCACGACCCGGACGGGTCAGGTCGGGCGGCGGGTCCGGATGGCCCTGGAGGCCCCGGGCAGCGAGTTGCGGCAGCGGTTGGACGCCGCGTGGGCGTCGGCCGAGTGGGTCGGTGGCGTCCGGGTGGTGACGGTGCCGAAGGAGGGGCTCCCCGGCGCGCGTCACCTGCTGGCCTACACGCTGGAGCAGCGCGGGGAGCGGGTGATCGTGCTGTTCACCGAGGCGGTGGAGGAGATCGCCGACCTGACGGCGCGCGGGTTCCTGCCCCGGAACCACCGGGATCTGCTGATCTCCTTCGAGCGCAGGCACCGGGTGCCGGCCGCGCGTGACGGCTGGGTGGGTCAGCTGCGTGGGTGGCGGGCCCGGACCGAGATGGCGCAGCAGCGGGTCGCGGAGCTGCGCCGGGCGCGGTCCTACGCGAGGAAGGCCGAGCGGCCGAGGTCGGGCTGGCGCAACCCGTTCGTCCCGGTCACCGACAGCGCTGGCGCTCCGCAGGGCGTCCAGCCGGCCGTTGCCGATGTGTCGGCCGCGGAGCCGCAGGCCGTGGCCGACCTGCGGGACGCGGTGCAGGAGGTGGGCACGGAGATCGCCACGTTGGAGGAACGGGCATCGGCGGTCCCCGCCCGGGAGGACGCCGTTGCCGAGGCCCGGCGGCAGCGCGATCTCGCCTTCGGTCCGGGTGGCGCGTTCCTCGCCCGCGGTGCGGAGGCGCAGGCGAACCTGCAGGTGGCCCAGGAACGCCTGGCCGACGCCGAGCTGGCCCTGGCCCACGCCCGGGCGGCGGAGGAGGCGCTCGAGAACTGGCACTGGAAGCTGGCCCCGGCGATCCGGCGCGCGCGCACCGACGGCGTGTCGCCGCAGCTCATCTTCGAGATCGCCGCCGGGCTCACCGGCGAGCAGGTGGACCTGTTCCTCGCCGACCACGAGCAGGCCGCCCCCGATACGCCGTTCCGCGAGGGCCCGGTCGACGACGGCGCCCGCCGCGGGGAGCGGGGTGCCGCCGAACCGTTGGCGGTCCTGCACGTCGCGTCCGGGTCGGTCGTGCTCGGATCCGTGGTGGCGGCGGTGCTGCTGACCCCCTGGGCGGTCCCGGTTGCCGTGGGGGTCGCGGTGGTGTGGCTCGCGGTCGCGTTCGGTGGGAAGCGGCTCGTGGAGGCGGTGCAGGCCGGGCGGGCGAAGGGGTGGAGCGCGCGCGGACCGCCGGCGAGGTCGCGGTCGGTCGTGGTGCGTGCGGTGTTGGCGGCGGCGTTCGCGGTGCCGGTGGTGGTGGCGGGTTGGGGTGTCGGGGCGGCGCCTGCACACGGTGTGGAGCCGGGTGAGCGGGCCGTGTCGACGGCCGTCGCGGCTCCGGCCCCGATCACGCGGGCGTCCGACGAGGTGGTGGTGCGGCCGGGCGACTCGCTGAGCGGGATCGCGGAGGTCTTCGGCGGAGCATGGCCGCAGCTGGCTGACGTGAACGTCGGGCGGTACCCGTCGCTGGCGTGGAACCCGGATCACATCGAGCCGGGGTGGCGGCTCGCGCTGCCGAGCGGGTGGGGTGGTGCCGCGGTCCAGCGGTCCCCGTCGGTGGCTGCTCCGTCGTCGGAGCCGGTGATGCCGGTGATGCCGGTGCGGCCGGTGAGACCGGTGGATCCGTCGTCCGCGGTCGGCCCGTCGGTGCCCGACGGCGGGGTCGGCCAGCCGGCCGGTGGCTGGGTGACGTACATGCCGTTCGTGGTCGTCGGTGTCCACGCGGCCGCGGTCGGGTTGTTGCTGGCGCTGCGGAACGGGCGCGCTCGGGCAGGGCTGGGCGCGCAGTGGAAGCGGGTGCGTGCGCTCCTGGCCGGTCGTTCCGGGACCGGTGGCGGTGGAGCCGGCCCGGCGGCGAGCACGCCGCGCACGCCCGGCCGGGCGCGGCTGGTGGTCGCGGCGGCTGTGCTGGTGGTGGCGCTGCCGATGACGCTCACGGCCCTGTTCGCGGCAGCCATCAGCAGCGCGGCGTTCATGGTGCGGGGCGGGTTGAACCTGATCCCGCACCGGCCGGGCCCGGCGGGCGCGGTGCGGACGGTGGTGTTGCTGGGCACGTTCGTGGTGAACGTGGCGTGGACGGCCTTCTCCGCGTTCACGGCCTCCGGTACGGAAGCCTGGATCTTCGGTCTGTACGCGGTGACGGTGTCGCTGTTCGGCCTGTCCGCGGCGAACCTGGCCTACAACGACCTGCGTCACCGCGGGGCCGAGGTGCACCGGGTCGTCGACGGGTTGGTGACGTGGGTGGCGTACCCGGTGACGTCGAACCTCGGGAACCTGCTCTACATCCACCAGGTCGGTTGGGTGGCCTTCGACCCCGTCCTGCTGTCGGTGACGGCGGCGCTGGCGGTCGCGTTCGGCTACGTGAGCGTGCTGGGCATCGTGGACGCGCTCCGCCCGGGCCGGATCGCGCCCCGCTACCTGGCCGTGATGGGCGGCGCGGGCTCCGTGAGCCTCCTCTACTGGGGGGCGCTGGCCATGTGGCCCGGGCACTGGGGGCCGCTGGTCGTCATGGGGCTGGTCGTGGTCCTCGGGGTGGTCGCGGTGCTCGGGGTGTCGCGGTTCGCGCAGTGGCGCGCCCGGTTGGTCCACAGCCCGCCTGCGGTGCTCCGATCCCTGCTCGAGACGGTGGTCCCGCTCGCGGCGGTGGCGGTGCTCGGCGCCGTGGTCGTGGCGTCGGTGCCGAGTCCGCCGGTCGCGATCACGGTGGTCTCCGGGCTCGGTGCGGCTGCCGTGCTGTGGGGCCTGCACCGGTTGGCCGGTGGCACCGGCGTGATCCCGGTCGTGCGGGCGTGGCCGTTGCGGTTGCGGCAGGTGGGTGGGATCGGCGCCGAGGGTGAGCCGTCCCTGGGCCCGGTGCTGGCCGGCATGGCCGTTCTCTCGGGGATGTTGGTGGGCTGGGCGACCGGGACGCTGCACGCCGTGCTGGTCGGGGATCTCCTGCTCGGCGGCTGGCTCGCCCGGCACCAGGTGGTGGCGTGGATTCGTGCGAGATCCCCGCGGCCGGTCGCGCCCCCGTCGGTCCGGATGCCGGGGTCGGAACCGCTCTGGGGCGACCCCACCGGCCTGCGGCCGCTGACCACCGGGCAGACGGCGGCGCTGGAGGCGGTCCTCGTTCGCCTGGCGCGCATCCCCTCGTCGGCTCGGGGCCCGGAGGAGCGCGCGGTGGTGGCCCGGCTGGCCGAGCTGGTGCCGCGGTTGCGTCGCGGCTCCGACGTCGTGTCCGGCGAGCGCGGGTGGCTCGAGGTGTTCGATGCAGGCAGACCCGCGTGGGTCGCGGCGGACCCCGCCCGCGGTGGCGCCCCGTGGATGCACGACTACCTGCTCGGCGCGACTCCGGCGAAGCGCGCCGCGCTGACGATGGCCGTGCTCGCCGCAGGCCCGGACGTCGCCCGGCTGCCGGGGACCCGCCGCACCCCGGACGAACTGTGGGAGCTCGCGGCTGCCGATCCGGCGAACCCGGTGCACGCCGGGCCGTCGGCCGCCGCCACCACCCGTTCGGCGGTGCGTCGGGCCCTGGCCCGGCTGCGGCACGCGATCTGGCCGCAGGGCCCACCTGCTTCCGCGGAACCGAACGTGGACGTGCGGTCCGGGGAGGAACTGCGGGCGGCGATCGACCAGCGGCGGGCCGCGATCACCGCCGTCCCGGCGGACCGGTGGACCGACGCGCAGCTGCCTCTGACGACGGGCGGCGAGCTGGACCTCGGATCGGGTCAGGTCGGTGCGCTGCTGAAGCGGCTGGACACGCTCGCGGGCCGGATCGGTGCCGGGCTCGACGGCGACCAGCTCTGGTACCTCCGGACGGCTCGGACGCATCTCGCCGCGCTGGACCGGCACATCGCGGTGGCCCGGACCTCGGGGTGGAACGCCCGGTGGCGCGGCGGCACGAGCTTCGCGCACCGCTGGCTGTTCACGCTCACCGCGGGCGCGTCCAACGCGATGCTGCTGATCGGGATGTACCTGATGGCGGTGTTCCAGGAGGCGCCGGTCCTCGAGGACGTCTCCCTGCTGATCTCGCTGGCACTCGCGGGGACGATCGGCCAGGCCGTCGGGATGTTCACGCTGACCCCGTTGTGGAAGCGCTTCTCCCCGCGCGCGATGACGGTGGGGTCGTTGCTCGGCGGTGTCCTGGTGTTCACGGCGATGGCGTTCGTGGGCACGTGGGCGCCGGGGTGGGTGGTCGTCGGCCTGCTCGGAGGCGTCGTCGGGTCGATGAACTACGGACACCTGAACGCGGCGGAGATGCAGGTGCTGTGGGCCACCGAGCAGCGCAGGCGCAACGGGGACCGGATCGTCGTGGGCGAGGCGCACGCCGGTGTGCTGGAGGCCGTCCTCGGTGCGGTGGCGGGTCCGGTGCTGGCGCTGGTCGGCGTGCTGGTCGTGTCGTCCGTGGTGCGGGCCGACATCGTGGTGGCGACGGCGTACGGCGTGCTGCTGGTGCTGTCGTGGTTCGTCACCCCGCCCCGGCGTGCGGACGCGGCGGCGGCCGAGCGGGTCCGGTTCCTCCCGGCGATGCGCAGGCTCCCCGGCACCCTGCGGCGCAGCCCCGACGCGGTCGCCTTCATCGGCGGCCTGGGGTTCTACGCGGCCACGCTCGCGTTCCCCGACCCGGTGTGGCGGGCGTTCTTCGGCGAGACCCTGTCCCCGTCGTCGTGGCAGACCCTGCTGGCGAACCAGGCGTTCGTCATCGGCGGGTTCGTCGTCCTCGGCTGGTTCGTCGTGCAGGCGGCGAAGCGCTGGGTGCTGCACCGGCTGGGGCGCGCGCCCGCCGGTGAGGTCCTGAGCACGAATCCGGGGCGCTTCGGCTGGGCGTTCGCCGTCGGGATCCTCGCGGGCGCGACGATCATGACGGGCGCGCACCTCCTGGGCGTCCCGACGGACGGTGCGGCGTTCGCGCTGCTGCTCCTGGAGGCTTCCACCACCGGGATGCTGGTGGGCCTGTTCGCGCTCCTCGAGAAGTCCCGGGAGCTGAGCCACCGGGACAAGGCCGAGCTGCTGTTCCTCGGGGGTCTGGTCAAGGCGCTCGTCTACGCGGGTGCCACGGGCGTCAGCGAGCGGGTGTACGAGGCGTTCGGGTGGAGCGGCACCGTGACGGGCGTCCTGGTCGGCGCCGTCCTCACCTACGGGGTGCTGCACGGCTACGGCCCGCGCCTGCCCGGCCGGCTGAAGAACGCTGTCCGACGTGCGTGGGAGGCGCCGGGGATCCGGCGCGCTGCGGTGGTGGTCGCGATGCTCGTGGCGGTGTTGTTCCTGGAGGCGGGGGCCGCGAACGCCGCGTCGACGCGCCTGGGCGCGGACGGGCGCGAACGCCCGGCACAGGTGCTGGTCCAGCCCGGCGACTCGCTGTCCCGGCTCGCGAGCGCGCTCGGCGTCTCCGTCGATGCGCTGGCTGCGGCCAACCCGGACCGCTTGCCGCCGGGTGCGGACCCCGACCACATCGAGGCCGGGTGGCGGCTGCGGCTTCCCGCGGGCTGGGACGGTACGTGGACCGTGCAGCCGGGCGACCACCTGACCCGGATCGCGACGGCCCTCGGCACCGAGCCGGACGTGCTCGCGGACGCGCAGGGCGAGCGGTTCGCGGGGAGGAGCCGGGACCGCATCCGGCCGGACGAGGTCTTCGAGTTCCCCGCGCCCCGGCCGGGACCGGCCCAGCCCGCGCCGTCGGGGTCGCCGAGCCCGCAGCCGGGCGAGGGCGGGACACCGGCCGGGCCGGACGGCGGCGGGGCGACGCAGACTCCGGACGGTTCAGCGGAACCGCGGGCCCCACCGAGCGGGGGTGACCGCTGGACCCGGGCGCTGCCGGCGCTGGGTGCCGCGCTGCTCGCGTTCGGGGCGGGGGTGTTGCTGATCGGTGGTGGGCGCCGCTGGATCACCGCTCGCGTCGCGCGGCGGATCGTGCACCGGGTCCGGTGGCGGGCCGTCGAGGTGCGGGCGGCAGCAGCGCTCGTGCGGGGGCGGGAGCGGTTCGCCGCGCAGCCGGCCGGTGCTCCGGCCGCCCGGGCGGCGGATGGGGTCCTCGAGGAGCTGACGTCGCTGGTCGATGACCTACGGGCGGGGCGGGCGGCTCGGGCGCAGGTCGCTCGGGCGCAGGCCCTGCTCGCGGAGCTGGACGCGCTGGTGCGCGGCACCTGGCCGGGTCTGCAGGCCTGGACGGCGGCTGCGGAGCGCCTGGAGTGGCGGGCCGACGGCGGCGCCCGGGTGTGGGCGGCGGGCGGCCGGCCGGTGCGGCTGCCTCCGTCGCAGGTGGACGTGGCGCAGCTGGCGCTGACCGAGCAGATCGACCGGGGCTTTCCGGACGAGCGGATCGCGCTGGAGGCGACGGCCTGGGTGGCCGGTCAGGTCGCGCAGGCGCGCGGTGAGCCCGCGCTCACGGGGGCGATCGACGCGCTCGCGGTGGCGACCGGCGCGGAGCGGGACCTGGCGCGGGTGGTGGCCGAGGACGTGCTGGCGCACCACGGCGGTCTGGCCGCGGCGCGGGCGGGGCGGTTGACGGCGGCCGGCACGCGGCTGGTCGACGAGGTGGCGGCGCAGGTCGAGGAGGCGGATCGGCGGCGCACCGCGTTGCACGAGGACCTGTCGCCGCGCGTCGCGGAGATCGACCGCGCGGTGGCGGACCTGGGTGTGCCGCCGGCGAGGGCACGGGCGGTCGCGCTGCAGCGGCTGGACGGTGCGGTGGCCGAGCTGCAGACCGTGTTCGCGCACGCCGCTTCCGCGCTCGACGAGCTGGCCACGGCCAAGGAGGCGCAGGCCACGGCGCCGGTTGCGCAGGCGTCGGCCCGCGGGTCGGACCGGGGAGTGGCCGAGCGGAGCCGGAAGGCCGCCGTGGACGCGGCCGTCGCGGCGGAGGCCCGGGAGCGGGCCACCCACGCCCGGGACGCCTACCTGGAGGCGTGGACGGCGGCGGACGAGGCCGCGCGGGCCTACGAGCGGCTGGCCGCCCGGTCGGCGCGGGTGGCCGGGGCGCCGGACGGCGACGACGTCCGCGATCTCGCCCGGCTGGTGCGGTCGGCGGCGGGTGCGGCGCAGGCGTACCGGGAGTCGTGGGAGGCGGCGCGGCCGTCGCGGGACGTGATCGCGGCCGGAGTGCCGACCGGGCGGCTGCCGAGCCTGTCCGACCTGACCGAGACGGTGAACGCGCAGCTGGTGGCGCAGGGTGCGCGCCGCCGCTACACCGCGGAGGAGCTGGACGCGACGTTGCGCGCGAGCTTCCGCGACGTGGCCTCGGCGGAGGGCCTGGTGCTCCGGGAGCCGGTGGTCCGGCGTCCGCTGCTCGGGCGGGTGCCGCCCGGCGCGCGCCCGGCTGTGGCGGAAGTGCGGATCGAACTGCGTGCCGACGGGCTCGTGGAGGTGGCGGATCCCGTCTCGGATCACGGCCGCCGGGGGTCGGAGGTCATGCTGGGCGCGCTCGTCCAGGGCCTGCTCTCCGGTGCGGGGACGTCCGCGCGCAGCTTCGGCGTCACCGTGGGCGCCGCCGGGGTGACCGGGAGCCGTGGCCGCACGGAGTCGTCCACGGGCTCGGCGAGCGGGTACGCGCTCGGCGGTGGCGTCACCGACAACCGGGGTGACTCCCTGCTGTTCGAGGCGCGCGCGAGGTGGTTCGTCGGCGTGCGCGGCGACGACCCGGGAGCGGGCTGGGTGGTCGTGGACCGGGTGCCCGGGCGGGACGCTGACCGTGCGGATCCGGCCCGGGCGGTGGCGACGGATCTGCTGGCGCTGTGGGTGTCGCACGCCCACCAGGCGCGCGCGCCGCCCTCGACCACGCAGCTGCCGGCCGGGCAGCGGCAGCAGACCGAGCTGCCCCACCACGCCCCGATCAGCGTGGACGGACGGCAGGTGCTGGCGGACCGGACCGTCGCCGCGATCGGTGGCGGCGACGATCTGACGCGAGCGCAGGTCCAGGCGTTCCTGGTCGACGAGCTGCCGGGTCGGCTGGCCACGCCGGTGAACGACCCGGCCGGGCTGCAGCGCACCGTCACCGACGGCGCGGGCCGCCCGCTCGCACACCTGACCGCCCGGGCCGGGGTGCAGGTCGTCCCGACCGACCGGGACGGGAGTTCCGGCCTGCTGGTGGGTCTGCCGACGCCGAAGGAGTTCCTGGAGGACCTGCACGTCTGGTTCAGCTCGGTCGGCGGGGCGCAGTCGGCGGGCCGATCGCGAGCGCTCACGGCGTCGCTCGCGTTCGTGCTGGCTGCGGCGACGGCCGTGGCGGTCGCCCTGTTCGGCGCCAAGGGCGCCCAGCTCGTGGCCGGGGTGGCCGACTGGCTCGCGGCCGGCGGGGATGCGGGTGGTGAGGGCAGCCGGTCGTGGTCGCGTTCGGTCGGGTCGAGCGCGGGCGAGGTCACGATCCACCCGGGTGTGCACCGGTACTCGGGGCACACCCAGAGCTACCGGCTCGGACTGACGTTCACGGTGGACGTGCGGCGCCTCGACGAGCCGGGCCACCCGCCGA
Source organism: Pseudonocardia zijingensis (assembly GCF_042657305.1). Classification (NCBI taxonomy): domain Bacteria; kingdom Bacillati; phylum Actinomycetota; class Actinomycetes; order Pseudonocardiales; family Pseudonocardiaceae; genus Pseudonocardia; species Pseudonocardia zijingensis. Next base: position 250,387 of record NZ_JBHSKO010000003.1, read on the forward strand.
CCCGGGTGGCGGCCGACGGGCACGCCCTGCTGCGGATGCCGGAGGCGGCGGCCTACCGCTACGGCCTCCCCGTGGCGGCCGACGCGGTGACGACCGCTGCCGGGACGACCGCTGCGGGGACAACCACTGCCGGCTCGACCGTCCTGCGCGGTGACCTGGTTCCGGAGGCGCCGGCGGGCCGCCGGGCCGAGCTCCCGGACTGGTTCGGCCCGCGTGGCGTCCGCGACCCGGGCCACGCCCTGGTCCGCGACATGACCGGGGTGCGCGCCGTGCGGGACCAGGTGCTCGACCTGTTGCGGGAGCAGCAGCTCGTCCCGCCCGAGGACCCGGCCGGGTGGTCGAGCGACCGGCGGGTGCTCGGTGCGCAGCTGGCCGACCAGCGCGCGGTGCTCGAACACGTCTCCGCGTTGAGCCTGGAGACCGGGTACAGCCAGGCCGTCACCTCGGAGCTCGCGCTCACGCTGTCGGACGGCTCGGTGCTGCGGACCCGGCTCGAGCAGCGGTGGGAAACCGTCGCCTACCAGGGGCACACGACGGCGTGGACGATGGTCGGCCTCGACATCAAGTCCAGCACGGTGGGCCAGTCCGGCGGTCAGTCCGTCGGCGGTTCCGGTGCCGTGGCCGCGACCGCGCAGGGCCAGGAGGGTGCGGCGGCGACCGGCGGGCTGAACGCCGGCGGGGGCCGCAGCTCCGCGCGCAACGGTGGCGCCACCGGCAACGCGGTGACGCTGGTGGAGGGCACCGGCCCGACCGCGGTGTTCCGGATGGGGCACGTGCTGGTGGTCGAGCTGCAGCGCCCGGGCGGGCAGGTCGTCGAGGCCGGCCGCGGCGACGTGGCGGCCGACCTGCTGTTCCCGCACGACCTGCTGCCCGACGCGACGCCGTACCGCGGGATCGAGAGCCACCCGACGCCGGCCCGGACGCTGCGCCGGATGACCACGCTGGCGCTGGACGCCGACGGGCTGCTCGACCAGGTCGTGGCCGCGACCCAGGCCCGGCTGCCCAGCGACTGGAGGCTCGACCCGTCCGCGGTGCACCAGCTCCGGGAGTTCACGACGGCGCTGAGCCTGCGTTCGTCGCTTCTGGAGCTGCTGGAGGCGGACCTGCGGACGCGGGTGCGGGCGGTGCACGCGGCCACCGGCGCCAGCCGCTGGGTGCCGGTGGTGCTGCGCGGGCACGCGGGCGAGTCCCGCTTCGTCACGGCCGCCGACCTGGTCCTCGGGGACATCAACCTCACGCTGGGCAGCAATGGCGCCGAGTCGGGCGGCTCCCGCGATCACGGGTTCAGCGGTGTGCTGCAGGGCGCCTCCGGGTCGTATTCGGGCTCGCGAGGCCGGTCGTGGTCGTGGCTGTCGATCTGGGGCCGGGAGCGGCTGCTGATCGAGGTCGGCAAGCAGCACGTCCACCGGATGGGCCTGTCGATCGAGGTGGAGGTCGGCGGGCAGCGGTCCGCACCGGTGGACGGCACGGTGCTCTACGCCCTGCCGGAGCGCGACGCGTTGCAGGTCTACGCCGAGACCGGCGAGCGGACGATCCCGCTGGAGCAGGTGTCCGACGCGGTGCAGCGCTGGCTGCAGCGCGACCTGGCGCTCGATGACCTGCTCGCGCACCGGCTCGTGCCGGTCTACCTCCGCGACCTGCGTGCCGCCCGCCGGGACGGCGTGCCGGCGGCGGGCCATGCGCCGGCTGCCGTCGCGGCCCGGCTCGTCGACCCGGCCGGCACGCACACCGGCGAGGTGCCGCCGCTGCACGAGGTGCTCGCGGCCGGGCGCCGCCGCCACCGCGACGCGGAGCGCGTCGTCCTGCCCGAGACCTTCTCGACCGGCATGGCCGAGAGCCTGTTCGAGGACGCCGAGCTCGTCCGGGGCGGGCGTCCCACCACGCTGTTCGACGAGGTCCACCGGGTGATCGAGGACGTCGTGCCCGGCGCCTTCGGCCGCGACGCCGTGGCCGGGAACTGGCTGGCCGTCAACCTGGCCGGGACCCGCTGGCGCGGGCACGTCGACGCGATGCTCGGCCCGGACGGCTTCGGTACCCGGCTCCCGGTCCGGGTGCGTCCGGGCGTCGGGTCGAGTGGTGTCGAGTGGGTCGACGTGCGGATCCGGGCGAGCTTCGCCGACGACGCGGTCCGGGTGGGGCGCGCGGACACCGTCGTGATGCTGCTCCAGGACTACGCGTACGCGCAGCGCGGGCTCGGCCGCTCGGCGGGCCGCCGCATCGGCGGCGGGCTCTCCGTCGCGGGCGACGCGGCCGGGCAGGGCGTCTCGGGCAGCGTGTCCACGGACCGGTCCCGCACCAGCACCGGCGACGCGGGGGACCAGGTCACGACGCTGCGCGGGCAGGGTTCGTTCGACGGGGCGGACCGCATCCGGCACGGCATCGCGTTCGAGATCACCGTCGAGCGCAGCCCGGCGTTGCCCGGGCTGCGCCCCGACCGGTTCCGGCGCACGCCCGCCGCCGCGGACCCGATCGCGTCCGGGTCGACGGCGCCGGTGACGGTGTCCGGGACGATGGTCCGGCTGGTGCCCAACGGGCTGGTCGCCGCCGCCGGTCGGGTGGCCGGCCGCGCCCCGCCGGGCGGCACCGTCACGCCGGCGCGGCCGTTCCGGATGCCCGAGCAGGGGCGCGTCGACGCGCGTGGCAGCAGCGCGCTGGGTTCGCGGCTGCGGACCGCGCTGGCGCATCCGCGGCTGCTCGGCCCGCTCGGGGTGCACGAGAACCGCGCCGAGCTGCACGCCGCACTGTCCCCGGTGGCGTTGTCGGTGTTCCTGCCCCGCATGGTCCGCGGCGACGGTCATCTCGTCGGGCGGTTCCCGGTGCCCGGCCGGCCCACCCGGTACGTCGAGGTGCGGCTGCGGGCCGTGCTGCACGAGGAGCACGACGTGGTCGCCGGCCGGGCGGGGGTCGAGATCCGCACGGTGTTCCGCGAGCAGGGCACCGCGGGCGCCGGCGAGACGACCGGGCAGCTGCGCCCGGTCGGCCGCGGCGTCGGGGTCACGCCGGCCGGTCTCGGTGTCACCGTCGGCACCTCGCACGGGGAGCAGGGCTCGCGCCGGATCGCCGGGGCCGGTGGTCTGCGCCGGGAGACCACGCTCTACGAGAACGGCACCGTCGACACCACGCGCGTGCGTGCCGATTACGAGCTCGTGCTGCGCCGGGTGACGATGCGCGACGGCCAGGTGCGCCGGACCGGGGGCGAGGTGCGGGTCCCGGCAGGCCACGGCACCGCGTACGTGACGCTCTTCGCCGCCGACCACCGGGCGCCGGTCACCGGGGTGCGGTTCGACCGGACCGCACCCGCCGAGGTGCACCTGGCTGCCCGGTCCCGGGCGGCGTGGCCGGTGCCGCTGTGGGATGCCGACCCGTCCGAGTGGGACGGCGGGGCGACCTACAGCAGCGGCGGGGCAGGCGGTGGTCTGCTCGCCGACGGCCTGAGCCCGGCGGTCGAAGCACGGGTGCACGGCGTGCTGGTCCGGCAGGCGCACCGGCTGCGGGTGGCCCGGTGGGTCGCCGGAGTCCTGCGGGTGCGGGGACCCCCGCTCGCCGTGGGCCGGGGGGAACGGCTGTGGACGCCGTCGCGGGCCCGGCTGGCGCGGTGGCTGCGCCGTGACGGCATGGACGCGCAGGTCGCCGACGTGGTGGCGGGCCGGGTGTGGGCGGCCGGCCTGCGTGACGGGCGCGGCGGCCGGGTGTTCGTGGTGGTCGCGGACGGGGTGCCCGCGGTGCGCGCGTCCGGGTGGTGGCCCGCGGTCCGGGACCACGAGACCCACCACTTCGAGGCACCGGCCTGGCCGGCCGAGGAGCACGGCCGGCACTCCGCGGAGCTGATCTCCGCCATCGAGGCCGCGGTGCGGGACTCCGGATCCGGGAGCAGCTCCGCCGGGGACGTGCCATGACGCGCGCGGGGATGCGGACGAGGAACCGAGGACCTCCCGGTCCTGCCGTCCATCCATCGGCCGGCAGGAACCCGAAATCGTGGAGGTGTTCGGAGTGAGCAATTCCCAGGAAATGCTGATCGTGGACCGCATTCGTCGCCAATGGTTCTGGCTTGGGTCGGCCGTGGTCATGCACGTGGCGACGGTGGTCGCGGTGCTGACGTTGGTCGTCCGGGGCCGCGTCGCACCGGTCGAGGCGACGTGCGCCGTGGCGCTGGTGATCGGGGCGCCGATCGCGGGCGTCTGGCTGGAGCGCCGTGATGCGGTGTGCCATCGGCCGGCCCGCTGGCTGCGGAGGGCGCTGGGCGTGGTCGTGCCGACCGCCGCGGCGTTCGGGCTGGTGAGCGGTGCAGCCGTCGGCGGATCGGCGCAGGTGCTGCCGGCGGTGGGCCTCGCCGTGACGCAGGTGGCCTGCGTGGTGCTGGCCGCCCGAGCGCTGAGGTACCCGGTGGGGCCGGAGCTCGGCGAGATGGCCGTCGAGGTGGTCGAGAAGGTCCGGTCGCGCCACCAGGTGGGCGTGCCCGCGTGGGCGTTGCCGGACGAGGTCCGACTGAACGGCCAGGAGATCGTCGTGGTGCTGAGCCCCGGCCCGGGGACCGCGATCGGGATCGTTGTCCGGCTCGACGACGTGAGGGACGTGGCGGTACGCCCGGGCCGGCCGGATGAGGGCCCGTGGATCCGGCTCGACAGCGGCGGGCAGTACTTCGCGGGCGACGGCGACGTTCTCGAGATCCGGCACCGGGACGGCGAGCTGGTCGTGCCCGTGTGCGGCGCCGCGGCATTCGCGGAGGTGATCCGTTCCCGGATCGCCGCGCAGCGGGGTGTGCCGGCGCGGAACTGACCGCCACCGCGGATTCATCGAGCACTCGGAGGTGGTCATTCCAAAGCACAACTTAATGCTCACCTAAATCTGCATCTATGCAGGTCAGCACGCCGGTGGAGGCTCGTCGCCACTCGGCGATCTCGGCATGTGCGAATTAAAGCAGGGGCAGCGGAAAAATGTGCTGTAGATCACGACCGAACGCTCAGATCGCCGTTGCCGACGTGTCGTAGCCTCGTTGATCAACTCGATCGGAATCGTTCCGCAATGACGGAACTCGACTCGAGGTGACGTTTTCGCTCCGCAGGGACGAGTTGTGTGTCCGACGTCGGAGTGGGCCGACCACTGAATCCAAGGACTCGCATGTCTCACCCCGCATCCAGCACAGGCCTCCGCCGGGATCAGGACCGGTTGATCAGGCTGCTGCGCGACTCCGATTCCGCCACGAAGACGCTCTCGGGCTGGACCGGCAGCCCGATCAACCTCCGCGTGGTGAGCCGCCGGGACGGGATGCTCGCCGATTCCGAGTTCGCGGATCTCGACCTGTGGAGCGCCGCGCCGGTGCAGCGCCGCGAGGTGTGCCTGCTGGACTCGCGCGGCACCGTGCTCTCCGCGGCGACGTCGGTCGTCGTGCTCAGCCGCCTGCCTCGTGCGGAGGCCTCCGAGCTGTGCGAGACCGACACCCCGCTCGGGCTGATCCTGGCCCGGCTGCAGGTGCGCCGGCACACGCTCAGGGTGATCCGGCGGGCGTGGGCGGGCGGCCAGGAGACCGAGGTGCTCTTCGAGGTCACGGCCCGCATGGACGTGGGTGGGATCCCCGTCGCCATGGTGCACGAGAAGTACATGGAGGACGCCGTCCACTCCGCGGCGCCCGAGGTGCAGCCGTGACCGACGTCCTGGTCGTCGGCGCGGGGATCGGTGGGTTGACCACCGCGCTCAGCCTCCACCACGCGGGAATCCGGTGCACCCTGGTGGACCGGGCGAACGAGCTGGCCCCGCTGGGCGTCGGCATCAACCTGCAGCCGCACGCCGTACGCGAGCTCACCGAGCTCGGCCTGGGGGACGACCTCGCGGCGATCGGCGTGGCGACCGCGGAGCTGATCCACTACGACCGTCACGGGAACCGCATCTGGGGAGAACCACGTGGCCTCGCCGCGGGCTACCGGTGGCCGCAGTACTCGGTGCACCGCGGCGAGCTGCAGATGCTGCTGCTGCGTGCGGTCCGGGAACGGCTGGGACCGCACGTGGTCAGGGCCGGTACGGCACTGGAGAGCCTCCGGGAGGACGAGGCGGCGGATGCGGTGATCGCGACGCTGCGCGACCGCGTCACCGGCGAGGTGCGGCGGGAGCCCGCGAGCATCGTGATCGGGGCGGACGGCCTGCACTCCGCCGTCCGCGCGCACCTGCACCCGGACGAGGGCCCTCCGGTCCGCAGCGGCATCCGGATGTGGCGGGGCACCGCACGACGAGCCCCGTTCCTCACGGGACGCACCATGATCATGGCGGGCTGCAACTCCGTGGCGAAGTTCGTCGTCTACCCGATCTCGCCGACGGTCGACGGCACCGTGACCGTCAACTGGGTCGCTGAGGTCTCCGCCCCTGAGGATGCGCGTCCCGCCGACTGGACCGCGGCCGGGCGCCTCGACGACGTTCTCCCGCACTACGCGGACTGGGACCTCGGCTGGCTGGACGTGCCGGAGCTGATCCGGGCGAGCGAGCCCATCCTCGAGTACCCGATGGTCGACCGGGATCCGCTGGACCGGTGGGGCACCTCCCGGATCACCCTCCTCGGCGACGCGGCGCACCCCATGTACCCGATCGGCTCCAACGGCGGCTCGCAGGCCGTGATGGACGCCCGGGTGCTGGCCTACCACCTGGCCTCAGCGCCGGACGCGCCCACCGCGCTGGCGCGCTACGAGGCCGACCGGCGCGAACCCACCGCGGCGATCGTCCTGGCCAACCGCGCCCTCGGCCCCGAACGGATCCTGCGCACGGTGGCCGAGCGGGCCCCGGACGGGTTCGCGCGCGTCGAGGACGTCCTGTCCGTGCCGGAGCTCGAGGAGATCGCCGCGGCCTACCGGCGCACGACGAGCTCCGAGGTGGCGGCCCTCAACTCGCGTCCTTCCTGGACGCCCGTGATGACCCACTGATCGCCCGGCGACCCCGATTTCGCCCGGTCGATGACGACGAACACCGGAGGATGCAATGAGAACTCGAGTCGGTCGAATGCTGGGAGGTGCACTCCGGCGCGGCAGAGTCGCGGCCGGCGTGGTCACGTTCCTGCTGCTGGGAGGTGTGGCCATCCCGGCCACCGCGCAGCCCGCGTTCGGTGAGGCCGCGTCCCGCGGGCCGTTGGTCACGATGTGCAAGGTGCTCAAGGGCACCCCGGTGGAGCTCACGGTCAGCGTGCCGCGGCAGGTGGCCGACAAGTTGCTGACCGACACCGACTCGTACGAGGGCCCGTGCGCCCTGTACGGGAAGAGCGAGTCGCTCGGGAACGGCAAGGTCACGGCGTTCTCGCAGAGCGTGGGCCTCGAGCCGAAGGTGATCGGGCTCCTTGCGGAGGACAGCACCTTCGACGGGCTGCCCTACCACCCGATGTCCAGCCAGCTGTGGTGCTACGACAAGGACCAGGACGGCACGATCGGTGAGATGGAGTGCGCCGGCGGGCACGAGCGGGCCCTCCCGCTGAACCCGATCTTCACCACTGCGGTGGACACCACCTTCACCTACGTGCTGGCGAACTGGAACCCCATGGGGCACATCCCGCCGGGTGTCTGGGACACCGCGCACTTCGACGTCCACTTCTACATGAACCCCAACCGGGAGCGGACCGCGATCCGGCCCGGGCCGTGCCCGCAGCTCACCAACTGCGACGACTACAAGCTGGGCAAGATCCTCCCGGAGGAGAAGTACCGCCACCCCGACTACGCCGACCTGGACGCCGTCGAGCCGGCCATGGGCAACCACCTCCTGGACACGAAGACCCCGGAGCTCAACGGGGGCGAGTTCACCAGCACCTTCATCTACGGCAGCTGGAACGGCAAGATCACCTTCTACGAGCCGATGGTGAACCTCGAGCAGTACAACGGCCTGCGGAGCGGGGAGATCGAGGACTCCTGCACCGACATCAAGGCTCCCCAGGCGTGGCAGCGCTCCGGCTGGTACCCCACCAAGTACTGCCTGCGGCACCGCGACAACCGCGGCGAGACCCTCACCACGCTCGAGGACTTCGTCTACCGGAAGGCCGGCTGACCTGCGGGGCGCCTGCTCGGTGACGCATTCTCCCGACGCAGGCGCGATCTATCGTCCTCGCATGACCATCCATGCGCGGCCGCCCCGATCGCGCCTGCTCGGGAGTCTCCTCCGGGATGTGACGCCTCGTGGCGGATAGCGCCGTTCCCCGGCCGAACGGGCGGGAGATGCTGGTCAACGCCAGGTTGGCGTTCACCCACGTGTGGTCGGCCGCACCGGGCGCCCTGCTCGGCTACCTCCTGGCGACCGCGGCCGCGGCCGCAGCTCCGGTCCTGGTCGCCTGGTTGACCAAGACCGTCCTCGACGGGGTGGCCGCCGGGATGGCATTCGGCGATCTCGTCGCGGGGGCGGTCACGCTCGCGGTCGCGGGCGCCGTGGTGGCGGTGGTCCCGCAGGTGAGCCGGTACCTGACCGGCCAGCTCGAGCGGACGTCCTCCCTCTACTCGACCGAGCGGCTGTACCGGGCGGTCGGGCGGTTCATCGGGCTGGGCCGTTTCGAGGACCCGGAGTCGCTCGACCGGCTGCGCCTGGCGGACAACAGCACCCGGGCCCCGGCCGCGGTCGTGAACTCCGGCCTGCAGGTGGTCGGCGGCGCGATGACCGTCACCGGGTTCGTCGGGACGCTGGTCGTGGTCAGCCCGGTGATGACAGCCATCGTCCTCGCCTCGTCGATCCCGGTCCTGCTCGCCGAGCTCGGGTTGTCGCGCAAGCGCGGGGCGATGGAGTGGCAGCTCGGCCCGGCCGAGCGCAGGGAATTCTTCTACAGCAGCCTGCTGACCGAGGTGAACGCCGCCAAGGAGGTCCGGCTGTACGGGCTGTCGGACTTCCTGCGCGGGCGGATGCTGACCGAACGCCGTGCCTCGGACGCGGCGCGCCGCGCGATGGACGTCAGGGAGACGTGGACCCAGGGCGGGCTGTCGCTGCTGGGCGCCGTGGTCGTCGGCGGTGGGCTGATCTGGGCGATCCGCGCCGCCGCGCAGGGCGAGATCTCCGTGGGCGACGTGTCGCTCTTCGTCGGCGGTGTCATGGCGGTGCAGGGTGCGGTCGGCGGGCTGATCTCGGGTTCCGCGGAAGCGCACCACCAGGTGCTGCTGTTCGACCACTACCGGCGGATCGTCGAGGCCGAACCCGACCTCCCGTTGCCGGCCCGGCCGCGGCCCACGCCGCCGATGCAGCGGGGCATCGAGCTGCGGGACGTGTGGTTCCGCTACAGCGACGACCACCCGTGGGCGCTACGCGGGATCTCCGTGCACATCCCGCACGGCCGGGCCGTCGGACTCGTCGGCCGCAACGGCGCGGGAAAATCCACTCTTGTCAAATTGCTCTGCCGGTTCTACGACCCCACGAAGGGGGCCATCTACTGGGACGGTATCGATCTTCGGGAGCTCGATCCGGACACCTTGCGGCGCAGGCTCGCGGGTGTGTTCCAGGACTACATGGAATATGATCTGACCGCTGCCGAGAACATCGGGATCGGCGACCTCGACGGTCTCACCGACCGCAATCGGATCGTCACCGCGGCCCGCCGGGCCGGAATCCACGACAAGCTGGTGAAACTGCCGCGCGGTTACCAGACCCTGCTCTCGCGGCTGTTCATGAGCGAGGCGGACAAAGAGGATGCCGAGACCGGCGTCGTCGTTTCCGGCGGCCAGTGGCAACGGCTTGCACTGGCCCGCGCGCTCTTCCGCGACCAGCCGGATCTCATGATCCTGGACGAACCCAGCTCCGGGCTGGACGCCGAGGCCGAGGCCCGCGTCCACGAGCAGATCCGGCGGCACCGCGCGGGTCGCACGAGCCTGCTGATCTCGCACCGGATGAGCACCATCCGCGACGCCCAACACATCCTCGTCCTCGACGAGGGCATGCTGGCTGAGCAGGGAAAACACGATGATCTCATGGCGTGCGGCGGGATCTACGCCGGGCTGTTCCGGATGCAGGCCGCGGGCTACGGCGACCTGGTCGATGACGCCGACGCCGACGCGGCGACGGAACTGATCCGAGCCGTCCAGCCGGCCACGGTACCGATCCGGGTCGTCCGGCCGAGGCGGTAGTCCGCACACAGAACCGGCGGTAGTCGAATCCACGGATCAGTGGGTCCGACTACCGCCGAACTACCAGCTAGCAGTGCGGCCCGCAGCCGATGCCCTTGCGGCAGAAGGTGGGGCGCCCACAGCCGTAGTAGCAGGTCCGGACGTGGCAGCCATCGCTGTAACGGGTGCAGACGCTGCGCTCACTGCACGCGGCGGCCGGAATCTCCGGCGCGATCTTCGCGAGCACGCGGTCGGCGATTCGGTACAACATACTCACTCGATGTCACCTCCTCTAGTGGTGAATGGTGCGAATGCACCCTAGCGATCATGGACGGCCGGCTGCAAGCCGGGCACCGGCGACCGATTTCCGGCTACTTCGCAACCAACTCGCGGGTCTCTTCCACCGAGAGGACCGCCGACATCACCATGTCGCCCTCGACGACGAAGAACGACGGGAAGGTGTCGACTTCAAATGCGGACGCGATCGGGCCACCGGAGTCCGGCTCCCGCACCACGGGCACCGACTCGAGCATGCGGAGCAGCTCGTCGCCGCCGTCACCGGACACCACGGCGAACCCCGACGTCCCGGACGCCACCGCGGCGGCGAAGTCGGGCGCCTGCTCCAGGCACCCGGGGCACGTGGTCGAGAAGAACCCGATCACGCCAGGCTTGTCGCCGAGGAAGCCTTCGTCCACGGTCCGGCCGTCCACCGTCTCCCCGGTGAACGCCGGCACCTTCGCGCCTGCGGGCAAGCCGCCTGGCCCGGCGAAGACCGGCCCGAGCGTGGCGAACTTCCGCTCGTGCGCGGCGAGCCGCCGCACCATCGCGCCCGTCAACAGCAGGTTGGCGACCACCAGGACCCCCAGCACCACCAGGGCGACCACGACGAGTTCCACGGGAACACTCCTTCAACGAGTCAAGGGCAGCGGCATCGGCCGCGCGGCCTCAGCCGGCACGCGGAGCGACGACCTCGACCAGGTCGTCGAAGCCGGCGACGGCGGCGAGCAGGGCGGCGGCGAGCACACCGGTGACCACGAACGCGCCGATCGTGGGTGGCGCTGCCTGGGCCGCCGCGAGGATCGCGCCTGCGGTGGCGACCGCCGCGAGCACGAGGTTGCGGGCGACGTGCGCGCCCCGCAACGGCGCCCCGACCGCACCGAAGCAGCGGCAGCGTGGACGGCTGCCGCGCCGCAGGGTCAGGCCGATGACGGCGGCGAACCCGAACAGCAACACCGCGCCGAGCGCCAGACCGGCCACCGCGGTGGCCGGCACCAGCGCGAGCGGGACGACGGCGACCTCGGCGGCGGTCACCGCCGCCGCGACCGGAACACGGACCCGCGGCGGCACGTGGAAGCCGGCCAGCGACAGCACGAACGCCTGCTGCTCCCGCAGCTTGCCGTAGGCCGACATCGCGAACACTCCGGCCGTGACGAACTGGCTCGTCAGCAGCAGGTAGATCACGTGGCGGCGCTCCGGATGGCCTCAGGCCCCGCGGCGCGCGAGACGGCTGTCAGCGGGTGTGCACGATAGCCGAGGATGATCAAAGGTTTCAACATCGCCCGATATGAGGCGGCTCTCAGGACGCGACGACGAGCACGACCTTGCCGCGGCCGTGGCCGCTCCCGACGTCACGGTGGGCATCGGCGGCGCGATCGAGCGGGTAGGCCTGCCGGACGTGGACCTGCAGCTCGCCCGCCTCGTGGAACGCGAGCATCTCGGTGAGGCGGGCCGTGGACCGCACGCCGGCCCACTCGCGGATCCCGAGCTGTGCGACCTCGTCGGAGAACACCATGGAGACCACGCGGTCGGGGTCCGCGGTGACCTCGAGGGTCGCCCGCAGGCCGTCGGCCTCCCAGCCGAGCGCCGCGTCCACGCCGCCGGGCGCGACGGCCCTGATCCGGTCGGCGAGGCCGGGGCCGTAGGTCACCGGGACGACGTCGAGTGAGCGCAGGTGGTCGTGGTTCTCCGGCCGGGCGGTGCCGATCACGGTGCCTGCGCCCCGCAGCCGCGCCAACTGCACCGCCATCGTGCCCAGGGCGCCGGCTGCGCCGTTGACGAGGACGGTGTCGCCGGGGCGGATGCCCATCTGCTCCACCGCCATGTGCGCGCCCTGCGCGGAGCCGGAGAACGCTCCGGCGACCTCCCACGGCATGCCGTCCGGCTTGGGTGCGATCTGGTCGGCGCCGACCACGACGTGCTCGGCGTAGCTGCCGAGCGTGCTGAACCCGACGACCGCGGTCCCGGTGGTGACGCCGTCGACGCCGTCGCCGAGCTGGTCGACCACCCCGGCGAACTCGTTGCCGGGGATCACCGGCATGTCGAACGTCCGGCCGGGCGGGAACCCACCTGCCCGCACCCGGCAGTCGAACGGCTGCACGCCCGCGGCGCGGACCCGTACGCGCACCTGCCCCGGTCCGGCCTGCGGCTCGGGCACCTCCATCGTGCGCAGGACGTCCGGTGGCCCGAACGAGGTCAACGCGGCGGCCCTCACAGCAGCTCCCTCGCCTGCGCGACGAGCTCCCACTGCCGGCGCCAGTCGCCGGCGGCGGTGCCCAGGACGACGTGCCGGACGCCCGCTCCGGCGTACTCGGCCAACCGATCGGCGACCTGCTGCGGGCTGCCGGTGATCGGCACGCGCCGGGCCTCGTCGAGCGGGAGGCCGTAGCCCTCGTGGAGGCCGCGCACCAGCTCGTCGACCCCGGAGGACGCGTCCGGACCGAGCGCGACGGTGCCGCCGACGGCGACGCCCGGCGTCGGTCGACCGGCCTCGGCGGCGAGCTCGGCCAGCCGTCGGGCACTCGCGGCGACCTTCTCGGGCGTGATCATCGAGGGGTACCAGGCGTCGCCGTGCCGCGCGGCCCTGCGGATGGCCACCGTGCTGTTCCCGCCGATCCAGATCGGCGGGACCGACGCCGACGGGGCGATCGTGATCTCCGCACCCCCGACCCGAGTGGGCTTGCCCGCGATCAGCCCGGGGAGCAGCGCGAGCGACTCGTCCGTGCGGCGTCCGCGCTCGTCGAAGGGCACGCCGACCGCGTCCCACGCGGCGCGACCGTGCATCTCACCGCTGGACCCGATGCCGAGGACGACCCGGTCGGCGCTCATCTGCTGGAGGGCCGCGACCTGCTTCGCCGCCCACGCGACGGGGCGCAGCGCGAGCACCATCACGCCGAAACCGACGCGGATCCGCTCCGTGGCGGCGGCCGCGGTGGCCAGCACCGTGACGCTGTCCGGGTACGGGACCGCGGGCACGAGGTGATCGCCCATGAACACCGCTTCCATGCCGAGCTCCTCGGCGAACCGCGCGGCGTCACCGATCTCGCGGCCGGTGGCCACTGCCAGGTCGTTGAGGATGACGCCCACCCGCAACTTGTCGGAGTGATTCACTCCGACAAGTTATATCGGAGCGTTGCGATCCGACAAGCGGGTAGCGTCGTGCCATGACCGGAACACCGGAGGTCGCCCGCAAGCGGGGGAGGTACAACGAGGCGGCGCGCAACGATCGCGCCGTGCTCGAGGCCGCGCGCGAGGTGTTCACCACCGAGGGATTCGACGCACCGGTGTCCGCCGTCGCCGAGCGCGCCGGGTGCGGGGTGGGGAGCCTCTACCGCCGGTACCCGACGAAGGAGGCGCTGCTGCAGCGGTTGTGCGTCCTCGCGATGGAGCAGGCCGTCGAGGCCGCGGAGGCCGGGCTGCGCTGCGCGGACCCGTGGACGGGATTGCGGCAGTACGTCGTCGACTGCGTCGCCTTCGGCTCGGGAGCCCTGGCTCCGATCGCCGGGCGGATCGAGACGACACCGGAGATGTGGGAGACGAGCGAGCGCGGCGACCGGGTGATCAACGCCCTCGTCGCACGCGCCCGCGGCGCCGGCGCGCTGCGTGCCGGGGTCACACCGCTCGACATCGCCCTGCTGATCGAGCAGTTCAGCCGGCGGGGGAGCGGCGCGCTGCCCGCCGACGACGACAACAACCGCAGCCGCCTGCTGGCGATCGCGCTGGACGGCCTGCGGTCCCACAACACCGATCCGTTGCCGGGTCGCCCGCCGGACCCCGACGCGTACGCCGCCCGCTGGCAGCGCAGCTGATCACCGTGCCAGGTGCGCCAGCACCACCACCACGAGCGCGGCCACACCGGTCAGGGTGCAGGCGATGCAGACGGCCGCCACGAGCCTCCCGCCCGGCCCGGAGGCGAGGTCGCCGTCCTGGAGCAGGCAGGCCTGCGCCCGGCGGGCCCGGCGGGTGGACCCGAGGACGAGTGCCCCGGCCAGGCCCAGCCCGAGCAGCCCGATGACCACGGCGCCCGCGCCCAGCGTCGGGACCAGCAGGCGGGTGCCGGCGATCGCCCCGACGGCCACGGCCAGGCCGGTGCGCCGCCAGGCCAGCGCGGTGCGCTCGGGCTGCAGCCCGGGGTCGAAGACCTGCGCCCCGCCGGTCATCGCAGGAGCAGGGCCGCCAGGAGGAGCGCGCCCGTGATCGCCGTGCCGACGGCCAGCGGGACCATCAGCGACGGCGCGGTGAGCGGCCTGCCGTGCCGCATCGCCCGCTCGTCCCGGCTCCAGGCGAACCAGGCCTGCACCGGCGTGAGCAGGCCCAGGACGATCAGCAGCACCGCGGCGGTGAGCCGGAGCTGGGGCTGCATGGGTGGGGCGACGGCCTCGAGCGCGACGCCGCAGGCGATCAGGGCGAGCGCGGTGCGGATCCACGCGAGGAACGTGCGCTCGTTGGCGAGCGTGAATCGCGGGTCGGGTTCGCTGCCCTCGCCGAACACCCAGCGAGGGAAGCGACGGGACGCCACCGGACTGCTCATCACCGCCAGTCTGCACCACAATGTCCGGTCATATCGAACGATCTCCCAGCTCGTGAGACGGAGATCTCCTGGTCACAGGAGCACGGACTCGGGCACGTCGGCGCCGAGGAGCAGGCCTCCGGCCAGCTCGAAGATGCTCGGCGCCGCCTGGACGTGCGCCGCGGCGGTGCGCAGGTCCTGGAAGCGCCGTTGCAGCGGGTGGTCCTCCGCCACCGCGGTCGCGCCCGCCACCTGCTGCAGGACGTCGGCGACCCCCACGGCGGCCGAGATCGCGTGCGTGATCGCGAGGCGCACCCGGATCCGCTGCTCCCGGCTGGGCGGGTCGCCGGCCAGGATGGTCGCCCACACCTGCGCCACCGCCTCCCGCAGCCACGCCCGGGCGGAGGCGACCTTCGCCTCGGCCCGCGCCGCCGTGATCTGCACCATCGGCCGGTCGCGCAGTACCGCCCCGCTCAGCCAGCGGGTGGTGCCCTCCGCGACCTCGATGAACGCGCCGAGCGCTCCGCGGGCCACCCCGAGCGCCTGCGCGGCCTGCAGCACGAAGACGAGGTTCTGGTAGCCGTCGCGGTACAGCGGCCCGTCGTGCGGTGCCGTGCCCGGTGCCGGCATCGGCAGGGTCCAGTCGTCGGCGACGGTGACGTCGTGGAGCGAGAAGTCGTGGCTGCCCGTGGCGCGCAACCCGACGGAACGCCAGGTGTCGTGCACCGTGGCCGCGCCGGCGGGCACGTAGACGAGCCGCAGGGCGCGGGCCTGCTCCACCACGCACGTGCCGTACAGGTGGTCGGCGTAGGTGCAGCCGCTCGCGAAGCCCCACCGCCCGCTCACCCGGTAACCGCCGTCGACCCGGACGGCGCGGCCGCCGGGGCGCAGCACGCCGGCCAGCGTGGCCGCCGGCCTGCCGACGACCTGCGCGGCGACCTGCGGTGGCAGGAACGCCGCGAACCACGCGGACTGGGCGCCGATCATGATCGCCCACCCGGCCGAGCCGTCCACCCGGGACGCGGCCTCCACCACGTCGGCGGCGGCGAGCGGGTCCAGCTCGAGCCCGCCGAGCGCGCGCGGGACGAGCAGGGCGAACAGCCCGGCCTCGGCCATGGAGCGGGCGAGCTCGTCGGGGAGCCGCCGCTGCGCCGCGCTCGCCGCCCTGGTCTGCTCGATGCGCGGCACGAGCAGCTCGAGGGCGGCGAGCGGCGCGGGTGCCGTCGCGGTCATCTCACCGCTTCCGGGCGGTGACGAGCAGGTACTCGGCGTCCCAAC
The DNA here is from genome assembly GCF_042657305.1 of Pseudonocardia zijingensis. Taxonomy (NCBI): domain Bacteria; kingdom Bacillati; phylum Actinomycetota; class Actinomycetes; order Pseudonocardiales; family Pseudonocardiaceae; genus Pseudonocardia; species Pseudonocardia zijingensis. The sequence continues at coordinate 266,491 of NZ_JBHSKO010000003.1, forward strand.
CGGCGCCGGTGCTCGTGGACGTGAGGAACTCGAGGAAGTCGCGGTCGAGCGCTGCGATCCGGTCCGGCCGGTCGGCGTTGAACTTGTACACGGCGATCGTCGGGCCGTAGTTGCGCTTCCAGTACTCGCGGAACTCGAGCGGATCGGTGTGGCGCTTCATCCGCACGGTGCGGCGCTGCATCTCCAGGTCCGCGACCCGGTCGTCGAACAGCCCGCGGACGTGCTCCTCGTCGCCCCACTTCGGCGGCGGGGTGGCGCCGGGCGGCGGTGGCGGCGCGTAGGGGCCCATCGTCGCGAACAACTGCCCGATGAACCCCTGCGGCGTCCAGTTGATCAAGCCGATCGTCCCGCCCGGGCGCGTCACCCGGACCAGCTCGTCGGCCACCTTCTGGTGCCGCGGGGCGAACATGGCCCCGACGCAGGACAGCACCACGTCGAACTCGTCGTCGCCGAAGGGCATGGCCTCCGCGTCGGCCTCGGTCCACGTGAGCTCGACGCCCCGCTCGGCGGCGATCCGCCTGCCCGCGTCGAAGAGCTCGGGCGTCAGGTCCGACGCGACGACGTCGGCTCCCGTGGCTGCGGCCGGGATGGCCGCGTTGCCGGATCCCGCGGCGACGTCGAGCACCCGCCGGCCCGCGCGCACGCCGGTGGCCTCCACCAGCACCTGGCCGAGCTCGGGGATGAGCTCCGCCGCCACGGTCGCGTAGTCGCCGGACGCCCACAGCGCCCGGTGCTTGGCCTTGAGCTCGCGGTCGGTGTTCTGCACGGTCTCGGTCATGTCGTCCTCACAGAGACGGGATTTCCTGGGTGCCGCAAGCCTGCGCGTCCCCGCATCGGCGCTGTTTCGGCTGCCGTGAAATCCGCTGGTCAGGCTGGGCGAGCGCGGCGCGGGCATGCGACACGACCATCGATCCGGACAGCAGCGCCCCCGCCGCCGTCGCGGCCGCGTACCGCTCCTCGCCCAGCGCGCGGGCGAGGTCGGCGAGCCGGGCCGCGTCGAGCGGGGACGGCCTCCCCGCGGCGAGGAGCGCGGCGTGCAGCGCGACGGCGTCCGCCGCGGTGCCGACGCGGGCCAGCAGGCGCACGACGTACCGCAGGGCGATCCACTGTTGGCTCCAGTCGCCGACACGTTCCCAGTGGTCGAGGACGCCGAGGAAGTCCTGGCACGCGCGGTGCGGATCGGCGTGCACGGCCCGGGTGGCGGCGGCCTCCATCAGCGCGATGCCGTGCCACCAGAAGTTGCGCACCGAGGACGCGAGCTCTCCCGCCTCCTCGAACAGCGCCAGGGCGCGGTCCGGGTCGGACTTCTTCAGCACGAGGCCGAGCGCGTAGCGGGCCATCGACCTGGCGGTGGGGTTGGCGGTCGGCTCCGCCACCCGCACCGCTTCCTGTGCGGCCGCCAGCCCGGCCTCGGGTGTGCGCAGGACGGCCTGGCACACCGCGACGTAGTAGAGGGTCCAGACCAGCCGGATCGGGTCGTCGTCGCGGCGGGCCCGCTCCACCTCGGCGCGGTAGTGCTGCAGGGCCGTGGTGGCGTCGCCCTCGTAGAGGGCCACGTCGGCGAGGATGTCGGCGGGGTAGGCCACCCGGCCCGTGCCGCGCCCCGGCACCCGTCCGTGCGCCCGGCCGGCGAGCGAGCGGGCGCGCGCGAAGTCTCCGCGGTTCCACGCGCCGCGCGCCGCCGCGCCTGCTGCTGCCGCGAACAGCGGGTGTCCGGGGTCGGCGAGGTCGAGCGCGCGCTCGGCCCACCGCGCGGACTCGTAGCCCAGGCGCAGGTGCGCGAGCTCGGGGAGCGCGGTGACCAGCCGCAGGGCGAGGTCGGCGTCCGCGTCGGCCACGGTGCGCTCGAACGCGGCGCGCAGGTTGTCGATGTCGGGCAGCACCCGCTCCACCCAGATCCGTTCGTCCGGCCCCTGCACGGCCCGGGCGCCCCGCTCGGCGAGCGCGGTGAAGTACTCGGCGTGCCGCCGGGCGAACCGGTCGGCCGGCCCGACCTCCGCGAGGCGCTCGCGCCCGTACGCGCGCAGCGTCTCCAGCACGAGGTAACGGGAGCGGCCCGGCCCGTCGCGCGGAATGACCATGGACTTGTCGACGAGCCCGACCAGCAGGTCGAGGGTGTCGTCCTCGGTGGTCCCCGGGTCGGCGCACACGCCGTGCGCGGCGTCGAGGTCGAAACCGCCCGCGAACAGCGACAGCCGGGCGAACAGCGCGCGCTCCGGCGCGGAGAGCAGCCGGTAGGACCAGTCGATCGCGGCGACGAGGCTCTGGTGGCGCGGGTCCGCGCCGCGGGCGGTGCGCACCAGCCGCGAGGTGTCGAGCCGCTGCGCGAGCTCGGTGGCCGACATCGCCCGGATCCGGGCCGCCGCGAGCTCGATGGCGAGGGGCAGGCCGTCGAGCCGCCTGCAGATCTCGCCGACCGCCTCCTCGACGTCGTGGTCCAGGCCGAACCCCGGACGGTGCGCCTTGGCCCGGTCGGCGAACAGCGCGGCCGCGTCGGCCTCGGGGAGCGGGTGCACCGGGAGGACCTGCTCGCCCTCGACGCCGAGCGGCTCCCGGCTCGTGGCGAGCACCACCACCGCCGGGCAGTGGTGCACGATCCGGTCGACGACCCGCGCCGCGGCGTCGAGGACGTGCTCGCAGTTGTCCAGTACGAGGAGCAGCGCGCGACCCTCGAGGTAGTCGGTGACGGTCTGTTCGATGCCGAGCCCCTGTTGCTGCTGCACGCCGAGGGCACGGGCCACGGCGTGCCCCACGGCGGCGCCGTCGGACAACGCCGCCAGCTCGCAGAGCCGCACGCCGTCGGGGAACCGGTCGCCGATCCGGTGGGCGGCCTCGACGGCGAGGCGGGTCTTACCGACCCCACCGACCCCGGTGAGGGTCACCAGCGGGCCCTCCCGCCCGGCCGCGTCGACGCGCCGGACGTCCTCGGCGCGCCCGAGGAACCGGGTGGGGCGCCGCTCGAGAGTGCTCCGAGCCCGCCCGGCCGCGGGCCCCGCGGGCGGCGCGCCCGGGTCGGCCTCGAGGATCCGCTGGTGGACGCGGCGCAGCTCGGGGCCCGGTTCGCTGCCCAGCTCCTCGACGAGGCGGTCGCGGATCCGCCGGTAGGTCGCGAGCGCGTCGGGCTGCCGCCCGCTGCGGTACTGGGCGAGCATGAGCTGCCCCGCCAGGCGTTCGTCGAGCGGGTGCGCCGCGGCCGCGGTCTCGATCTCGGGGAGGAGCTCGGTGTGGCGGCCGGCAGCCAGCGCCGCGTCGTTGCGGTCGAGCACGGCGGCGAGCCGCTCCGCCTCCAACGCCGTGCGGAGGTCGGCGAACCACGGCGCGTCGACGGCCGGGAACGGTTCGCCGCGCCACAGGTCCAGCGCCTGGGTGAACAGGGCGGCCGCCGTGGCGGGGTGCTCGGCCGATCGTGCGCGGGCGACCAGGTGGCGGAACAGGTGCAGGTCGACGGTCAGCGGGTCGGTGCTGAGGAGGTAGCCGCCCGGTCCACGGGTGATCCGCACGCCGTCGAGGCCGGTGAGCAGGCCGCGCAGCCGCGAGACGTAGGCCGACAGGGCGTTGCGGGCGCGGTAGGGCGGCCGGTCCGCCCACACGCGGTCGATGAGCCGGTCGGTCGGCACGGGGCGGCCCACGTCGACCAGCAGGGCCGCGAGCACGGTGCGCTGACGGGTGTGCCCGGTGTCGACCGGGCTCCCGTCGAGGTACGCCTCGACGCCGCCGAGCAGCCGGAACTCCATCGTCATCGCGCCACCGCCGACTCAAGTCTGCGCCGCGGCGGCCCGCGGGAGAAGCGCCCGTCAGGCGGCAGCGCGCTCGTCCCCGCGTTCGAGCGCGGCCCGGCCCGCGCCGGTGAGCAGGGCTCTCGCCGATGCCCCGGCGGCCCGGGCCAGCAACCCGGCGGCGATGAGGGCGTGCGCGCGGGGCTGGTCGCAGAACCAGCGGCCGTCGACGCGCAGGTCGGGGGTGCCCGCGGGGGCGATGTCGCACCGGCCTGCGGCCACGGCGCGCAGCAGCGCCCGGTCGCGGCCGGTGAGGGTGAGCGTCATGGTGGTCATGGCAGTACCTCCGTTCCTGAAGACGCCTGCGGTTCGGTGGTGGTTGGCCCCGACCCCGAACGAGTTGCCGCTGTGCGCTCAGAGGGCGGTGAGCGCGCCGGCCACCGCCAGCCCGGCGACGACCGGGAGGACGAGGCCCCGGCGCCGCCACGCGATCACGCCGGCGACGAGCGCGCCGAGCAGCACCGGTAGCCGGGCCGCGAGCTCGGGCAGGGCGTTGCCGCCCGCGATCCCGGCGCCCACCATCGCCGCGATGGCCGCGGGCGCCGCGTGGTCGAGCAGCCGCCGCGCCGGGGCCGGGAGCCGGGCCGCGGGCAGCAGCGTGATCGGGATGACGCGCAGGAGCCAGGACACGGCGCCCGCCGCCACCAGGGTCGCGACGATCGCGAGGGCGTTCATGACGGCACCCGGTCGAGCAGGGCGCCCGCGGCGATCCCGGCGGCGATGCCGGCGATCAGCCCGACGCCACCGGGCAGTGGCGCTGCCGCGGTGGCGACGAGCAGCGCGGTGAGCGCGACGAGGAGCGGGCGCACGGCGGTGAGCCGTGGCCCGAGCATCCCGGCCAGCACCACGACCCCGGCGGCGTCCAGCGGGGAGCCGGCCGGGAGGAAGGGGCCGAGCACCCCGCCGAGCCCGACCAGCGCGACCCAGGAGGAGAGCAGCAGCCCGCCGCCCACCAGCCAGTAGCGGCGGAACCGCGCCGGGTCGTCGAGGTCGTCGCGGGCCAGGACCATCAGGTACGTCTGGTCGATCAGCAGGGCGGGGCCGAGCCAGCGGAACCAGCGCGGCTGGCCGCGGAACCGCGGCTCCAGCGCCGTGGAGTACAGCAGCAGGCGGGCGTTGATCAGCACGGCCGCGCCCAGCGCGGCGAGCACACCCGCGCCCGCCGCGAACATCGTCAGCGGGGCGAAGTGGGCGGCGCCGGCGAACACGGTGGCCGCCGCGGCCATGTCGGCGAGAGGCGGCACGCCGAGCTGGGTTCCGGTCGCGCCGACCACGAGGGCGAACGGCGCGATGCTCAGCGCGACCGGGATCGTGTCGCGGGCGGCGCGCAGTCCGCCGGTGGTGGTTGTGCGGGTCATGTGGCTGATGGTGGGCACCGCTTTGTCGGCAGCTCTGCCGCGCTCGTGAAATTCGCAGGTCAGCGGCCTGCTATCGCGGCATCGTTACCCATCACTCCCTATTCGCTCGTGATAGGGAATGATGCGGAACATGAGTGAGTGGTACACCCTGGAGGACGTCGCCGACCGGCTCGGCCTGCACGTCCGCACCGTGCGCGGCTACGTGCGCGACGGCCGGCTGGGTGCGGTGCGCATCGGCAAGCAGTACCGGGTCTCCCACGCCGACCTGCAGGCCCTCACCGGCGGCCCGGCCCGGCCGCGGCAGGTCGCGGTCACGAGTGTCGTCGACGTCGACGGCATCGACGCCGCCACGGCGCAGCGGCTGGCCGGCTTCATCACCGGGCTGCCCGCGCCGGCGGGGGCGCCCCACGTGGACGTCGTGCACGAGCCGGAACGCGACCGGCTCAAGGTGATCGTCGTCGGATCGGTCGAGGCGAGCGCCGAGCTGCTGCGCCTCGTCGGGGCGATGGCGCAGGAGGCGGCGTGACCGGCCCGCTCACCGGGGCGATCGCGCTGCCCGACGGCACGCTCGTGCGGGGGAGGGGCCGCCGGGAGCCGCTGCCGCCCGGCCCGTCACCCGAGTTCGGCCTCTACCTCGGGCGTCCGCCCGGCCGCCCGCGCCTGCTCGCCGGCCGCCGCGAGGAGTGGCGACCCGAGTGGCCTGCGGCCTGGATCGACTGGCCCGACTTCCGCACGCCGCGCCACCCGGGCGAGGCGGCGGCCCGGATCGCGGAGGCGTACGGGCGGGCGCGATCGGGGGAGCGCGTCGAGGTCGCCTGCACCGGCGGCACGGGCCGCACGGGCACCGTGATCGCCTGCATGGCCGTGCTCGCTGGCCACCCGGCCGGTGACGCGGTGGCGTGGACGCGAAGCCACTACCGGCCGCGGGCGGTGGAGACGCCCGGTCAGCGGCGCTGGATCGGCTGGTTCTCCGAGCACCGGTGACGTCGCCGCCGTCCGTTCCCGAGGTCTCGGCGACATTTTTCGGCGACATTTTTTCGGTGACCATGTCGAGGACGGCCCGCCCGTCTCGACGTCCCGGGTGTGAGCGGCCATCGCGGCCGTCCGCCGGAGGAGGAACGATGACCGAGAACCAGATGACCGAGAACCAGATGACCGAGAACCAGATGACCGGGAACCAGGCGCTCGACCACGAGTTCAGCGCCGTGCTGCAGAAGAGCGCGAGCCCGGGTGGCTGGACCTACGTGGTGATGCCCGGCTCCGCGGAGTTCTTCGGCACCCGTGGCCTGGTGAAGGTCTGCGGCACCGTGGACGGGCAGCCCTTCCGCAGCTCGTTCATGGCTCTCGGGGACGGTACCCACAAGCTCCCGGTGAAGGGGGAGCTGCAGCGGGCGATCGGCAAGGGCCCGGGCGAGACGGTCACCGTGCGCCTCACGGAACGGATCAGCGGCCGCTGACGGTCGGCGGACGGGTGCGCGGGCGGCGATCATGCCGCTACGCTCGGTTGGGTGATCTGTCCGAAGTGTCAGCAACGGATGCATACCGTCGACCGCCATGGCGTGCACATCGAGCAGTGCCAGGGCTGCCGGGGGATCTTCCTCGACCGTGGCGAGCTCGAGCAGATCGCCAACGCCGAGCGGAGCTTCTACGGGGGCCACGGGGGTGTGCCCGGCTACGCCGACTCGCCCCCGCCCTACCAGCGCCACGGAGGCGGTCACTACAGCGACTCGCCGCCCCCGTACCAGCGCGGCCGCTACAACGACTCGCCGCCGCCCTACGGCCACCACGGGGGCCACAAGCGCCGCAAGGGGTTCCTCGACGAGCTGTTCGGCTGAGCCGGGGTTGCCGAGCCACCCGGAGCAGCTCCCGGTCGACCTGCAGATCTGCCTCGGGTGCGGCACCCGGTTCACCGAGCCGGTGGTCGCCCCCGACGCCCCCGTGCTGATCTGCTCCTGCGGGCACCGGCAGCCGTTCCACAGGCTGCCGCTGTTCGCGCTCACCGGGCCGAGCGGGGCCGGCAAGTCCACGGTGGCCCGCCTGCTGCCGCAGGAGCTCGGGGACGTCGCCGTCGTGGTCGAGCAGGACGTGCTGTGGACCGCGGGCCTGCAGGACCCGGCCGGCGACTTCGCGGACTTCCGCCGGACCTGGCTGCGGATGGCGGCGATGATCCACCAGAGCGGCCGGCCCGTGGTGCTGGTGGGCACGGTCGTGCCGGAGCAGTTCGAGCGGCGCCCGGAGCGCACCTTCGTCGGCGAGATCCATTACCTGGGCCTGGTGGCCGACGCCGACGCGCTGCGGGCCCGGTTGCGCGCCCGGCCGGCGTGGCGGGGGTGGGACGAGGCGCGGATCGCCGAGACGGTGGAGTTCAACGAGTGGCTGCGCCGGGAGGGGCCGGGTCTGGAGCCCCCGGTCGAGCTGGTCGACACGACCGCGGTGGGGCTGGCCGATACCGCGCGCCGCGTCGTCGCCTGGGTGCGGGCGCGGGCGGGTGACCGGTAGCTCAGCGGTACGCGCCCGTGCACGTGTAGGCGATCACCCGCGCGCCCTTGCCGGGAGCCGAGCGCTTGGCCTCGCGCTCCGCCTCGGCGCGGGACGCGGCGTAGGCCCAGCCCCACGCGCGGTTCGAGGCCTGGGCCACGGCGGCGCAGCCGTTCGTCACCCGGACCACCTCCTGGCAGTCGCGCGCGTCGCAGCCGTCCACGGCCGCGCTCGCCGCGGCGCCACCGCTCGGCTGCTCGTAGGACCAGCCCACGTTGCCGGTCTGCACAGACACCGCGATCGCGGCCCACGTGCCGGGCGCGGCGCTCGCCGGGGTGGCCCCCATGATCGAGGCGCCGGCGGTGAGCAGCGTGACGACGGCCGCTCGGGTGATCGTGGAACGGATGGGCCCCATGGTCGTTCTCCCTCGGTGTCACCGGGCTGATGACGGGGACGACCACGGGAGGTGCGGATCGGTTGGGGCGGTTCACGCCCGGTCGTAGTGGAGCACCACGGTCCCGCTCTCGAGGCTGCGCGTGCTGGTGAGCGTGAAGCTGGTGGGGCTGAACCCGGCGGTGAACAGCGGGACGCCTGCGCCGGCCACCACCGGGTAGACCTTGAGGACGAGCGCGTCGATCTCCGCGAGCAGCGACCCGGCGAGCCGGGACCCGCCGATGAGCCAGATGTCCTTGCCGTCCTGCGCCTTCAGCTCCCGGATCCGGTCGACGACGCCGGTGGGGACGACCTCGACGGCCGGGTCGGCGCTCGTCGCCGTGGTGGACACGAGCAGCTGTTGCAGGTGCGCGTACGGGCTGGTCACGCCGATGTCGAGCGCGGGCTGGAACGTGGTGCGGCCCTGGATCCCGACGTCGAAGTTCGGGTTCGGGACGTCCACCCCGAGCTGTGTGCGCACGTGGGTGGGCAGGGTGTCCGGGTAGTCGGTGGTGATGAAGTCGATCACGTCCGGGGTGACGGGGTAGAAGTCGGCGCTCCCGTCGGGGGCGGCGATGTACCCGTCGATCGACATGCCGACGTAGTAGACGAGCTTTCGCACGGTTCGACCTTCCACTATGTATGTAGTGGTTTGACCGTAGTACTACAGTCGAAGTGGTGTCAACGCGAGGAGGGGTCGGCGGATGCGGCAGAACCCGGCGCGGCGGGCCGCGCTCCTGGACGCGGCCATCGAGGTGCTCGCCCGTGAGGGCGCCCGTGGGCTGACGTTCCGCGCGGTCGACAGCGAGGCGCAGGTGCCGATCGGCACCGCGTCCAACTACTTCAAGAGTCGCGACGAACTGTTGACCCAGGTCGGGTCGCGCTTCTACGAGCGGCTGGAACCCGACGCGGCCACCCTCACCGCCGCGCTCGCCGGTCCCCGCGACCGCGCGCGGGTCACCGAGCTGATGCACGGCATCGTCGACCGCGTCACCGCGTTCCGCTCCGGGTACCTAGCGCTGCTGGAGCTGCGCCTGGAGAGCACCCGCAGGCCCGCCCTGCGGGAGCTGCTCAGCGAGCGGATCCGCGCCGACGTCGACACCAACATCCGCTACCACGAGGAAGCGGGCCTGCCCGGCGACGCCACCACGGTGGTGCTGCTCTACCTGGCGCTGAACTGGCTGATCCTGGAACGGCTCACGCTCCCGGCCGTCTTCCCCGAGGACGGCGACCACGACCTGGTCGCCGAGCTGGTGGAGCGGGTCCTGCCCTGATCACGGGTCGAGGAGGCGGGCGAGCACGGCGCGCACCTCCTCGGTGCCGGGCGGATCGGCCGAGGCGAAGCAGCGCAGGAACAGCCCGTCCACGGCGGCGGCCACCCCGGTGCGCACGGCCGGGTCGGGGGCGTGCGGGGTGAGGAAGGCGTCCACCGCGGCCGGCCAGCGGTCGGCCTCGGCCCGCAGGTCCGGACGGCGGGCGGCCATCAGGAGCAGCTCGTACTCGGCGGCGACGTACGCGCGACCGGCCCCGGTGCCGTCGGTGATCAGCCGGGCGAGCGCGGCGACGGGGTCGGCGTCGCGGGCGCAGGCGTCGAGCCGGGCCAGGTAGGTGTCGTTGGCGGCGGCGAGGGCCGCGACCAGCAGGTCGTCCACGGCGGGGAAGTAGTAGGTGACGGCGCTGGCGGGCACCCCCGCCTCGCGGGCCACCACCCGCTGGCTCACGGCCACGACGCCGTCGCGCGCGATCACCCGCATCGTGGCGTCGATGAGCAGCCGCCTGCGCGCCTCGCCCTTGCGCCTGCGCCCGTCGGTGGTGGTGGTCACCGCGCGGCTCCCAGCTCGAGGGCGAGCACGCCCGCGATCACCAGCGCGATGCCGCCGATCTGGACCGGTGTCATGCCCTCGCCGAAGAACACCACGCCGGCGACGGCGACGAGCGCGACCCCCGTCGCTGCCCACACGCCGTAGGCCACGCCGATCGGCATCCCGCGGGCGAGTGCCTGCGAGAGCAGGCCGAACGCGGCGACGTAGCCGATCACGACCACCAGCGAGGGCACGAGCCTGGTGAACCCCTCGGAGAGCTTCAGCGAGGTGGTGGCCACCACCTCGGACAGGATCGCGCCGGCGAGGAAGAGCCAGGGCATGGGGACCTCCGGGAGGAAAAACTTGGTCGTTCGCTCCACATTCTAGCCGGGGGGTGCGTGCGGAGGCCGGGTGCGGGTGGCATCGTCACGGCGTGCTCACCCCGACCCAGCTGCTCGAGCTCGACCGCAAGCACGTCTGGCACCCCTACGCGCCGATGCCCGGTGTGCGCCCGCCGTACCTGGTGGAGTCCGCGCAGGGGGTGCGGCTGCGGCTCGCCGAGCCGGTGGACGGCAGGCACGAGCTGGTCGACGGCATGGCGTCGTGGTGGTCTGCGATCCACGGCTACGCCCACCCCGTGCTGGACGAGGCCGTGCGCGACCAGCTCGGGCGCATGAGCCACGTCATGTTCGGCGGGCTCACCCACGAGCCCGCGATCCGGCTGGCCACCACGCTCGTCGAGATCACGCCCGAGCCGCTGCAGCACGTCTTCCTCGCCGACTCGGGCTCGATCTCCGTCGAGGTCGCGATCAAGATGTGCCTGCAGTACTGGCGCTCCCGCGGCCGGCCCGAGCGGCAGCGGCTCCTCACCTGGCGCGGCGGCTACCACGGCGACACGTGGCACCCGATGTCCGTGTGCGACCCCGAGGGCGGGATGCACCACATCTGGGCGGGCGCGCTGCCGGAGCAGGTCTTCGCCGACGCCCCGCCCCGGGAGTTCGAGCAGGCCTACGTCGACCACTTCGCGGACGTGCTCGCGCGGCACGCCCACGAGGTCGCGGCCGTGATCGTCGAGCCGGTTGTGCAGAACGCGGGCGGGATGCGCTTCCACTCACCCCGCTACCTGCAGGCGCTGCGGGAGCTCGCGGACGCCCACGACGTGCTGCTGGTGTTCGACGAGATCGCCACCGGCTTCGGCCGCACCGGTGAGCTCTTCGGCGCCGACCACGCCGGCGTGAGCCCCGACGTGATGTGCGTCGGCAAGGCCCTCACCGGCGGCTACCTCACGATGGCCGCCACCCTGTGCACGCCCGCGGTGGCCGACGGGATCTCGCAGGGGGAGTTGTCCGTGCTGGCCCACGGGCCCACCTTCATGGGCAACCCGCTCGCGGCCGCGGCGGCGAACGCGTCGATCGGCCTGCTGCTCGACGGCGACTGGCGCGCCGGCATCGCCCGGATCGAGAAGGGGCTGCGCGAGGGCCTGGAGCCGGTGCGGGAGCTGCCCGGCGTGCGCGACGTGCGGGCGCTGGGCGCCATCGGCGTGGTGCAGCTCGACCACGAGGTGGACGTGGCCGCGGCCTCCGCCGCCGCCGTGCGCGAGGGGGTGTGGCTGCGCCCGTTCCGCGACCTGGTCTACACGATGCCGCCCTACGTCACCGACGACGAGGACCTGGCCCGAATCTGCACGGCCGCGGTGGCCGCGGCCGCGGCAGGCTGACCCGCGCCGTCGGACGAACGGCACCTTCGTACCGCTCTATCGTACGAAGGTGCCGTTCGTCCGGATCGCGCGTGGCTACAGCCGGCCGTACTTGTTGTAGACGTCGATCACCGGGACGCCGGCCTGCACCTCCTCGCGGACCTTGTCCTCGATGTCCTTGGCCTCCTCGGACTTCGCGAGCACCTCGTCGAGCGCGTCCGCCGGGATCACGAGCACGCCGTCCTCGTCGCCGAAGATCCAGTCGCCCGGCTCGACGCGCACCTGGCTGGTGAGCGAGCCGGTCATGGAGATCGGGACCTGGATGTCGTGGATCCGGGAGCGGCGCAGCGACTCGATGGGCGAGGTGTAGCGGGCGAACACGCCGAGGCCGTCGATCTCGCGGACGAGCTTGCCGTCGCGGATCCCGCCGTCGATGACGACGCCGGTGGCACCGCGGGCGCGGCTCGCGTTGCTCATGAGCTCGCCCCAGATCCCGCTCCGGCGTTCACCCGAGGCCCCCACCACCACCACGCAGCCGTCGTACATCTGCGTGAACACGCCGAAGTCGGCGAGCTTGGTGTTCGGCGGCAGCTCGTCGCGCTCGCGCATGTCGGGTCCCGCCATCACGGTGTAGGCGGGCCCGGCCACCTGCATCGAGCGGTCGAGGGGGGCGATGCCCAGGTCGAGGCACTGGTTGGGCAGCCCCATCTCGTCCATGATGTCGTAGACGACCGCGGTGTAGAGCGACGTGAGCCGTTTGGCCACGTCCGCGTGTGCGGTGGTCACTCGAAGATCCCGAACCCGGGCACGGCGTGCTTGCGGACGCCGTCCATGTTGAGCTCGACGCCGATGCCGGGGGTGTCGGGCAGGGTGATGTAGCCGTCCTTGACGATCGAGCCGCTGCCGTCGGGGGCGTACACATAGCTGTCCCAGACCTCGCGCTCCTCGAGCGCGTGCCACTCCTGCACGAGGAAGTTGGGGATGGCGCCGCACTGGTGCGCCGTGGCCATCGTGCCCAGCGGCGTGGACACCAGGTGCGGGGCGAACGGCACGTAGTGCATCTCCGCCAGGTTGGCGATCTTCTTGGCCTCGGCGAGGCCACCGCACTTCGGCACGTCCGGCTCGATCACGTCGACCGCGCCCTTCTCCAGCAGCTCCCGGAAGCCCCACCGCAGGTAGAGGTTCTCGCCCACGCAGATGGGGGTGCGGGTCTGCGCGCGCACCCGCACCAGCGCGTCGATGTTCTCGGCCGGGATCGGCTCCTCGAGCCACATGAGGTTGAACGGCTCGAGCTCCCACGCGATCTTGCAGGCGCTCGGCACGTCGTAGCGGGCGTGCAGGTCGATGGCGAGGTCGACGTCCGGGCCGATCGCCTCGCGCACGGCCCCCACCCGCTCCACCATCGAGCGCAGCTCGGCGGCGTTGACGGTGTGGTTGAACTCGTCGTACTTGGCCGGGTGGTGCAGGTCGTCGATGTCGAACTTGATCGCGGTGAAGCCCTCGGAGACCATCCGCTGGGCGCGCTCGACGCAGCCGGACACCGAGCCGTTGGGGTCGTCACCGTCGCCGCAGTCGGCGTAGAGGCGGATGCGGTCGCGGAACTTGCCGCCGAGCATCCGGTGCACCGGCTGACCCGCCGCCTTGCCCGCGATGTCCCACAGCGCCAGCTCGATGCCGGACATCGCGATCACGAACACGCCCGCCTGCGGGCCCGCGAAGACGCGGCGGCGCAGCTTCTCCCAGCACCGCTCGACGTTGCGCGGGTCCTCCCCGATCAGCAGGTGCTTGAACTTGTCGATCAGTCCCACCACGCCGCCGGCGCCCGAGTCCGGGTTCGCCTCGCCGTAGCCGGTGATGCCCTCGTCGGTTTCGATCTTCACGAGCGTGGCCTCACCGTGGTACGCGACCACGGCCGTCGTGATGTTGACGATTCTCATGCTGCTCCTTCTGACGGAACTTCCCCCAACAGAACTGCCCGTGCCCTAGCCGATCAGCTGGCCGCCGGACACGTTGATCTCGATGCCGACGGCGTGCCGGGCGCGGTCGGAGGCGAGGAAGACGACCCACGCGGCGACGTCGTCGGGCTGGCCGACGCGCCCGATCGGCGTGGCGTCGCGGATCCGGTCGTAGGCCCCCGGCTGGGAGAGCCATCCCTGGGTCATCGGGGTCTCGATGTTGCCCGGCGACACACAGTTGACGTTGATGTTGTGCGGTGCCGCGAACCGCGCCAGGTCCTTCGTGTAGGCGAGGATCCCGCCGAACGCGGCGTCGTAGCCGGGGATGTTCGCGACCGTGCCGTGCGCCGTGAAGGAGCACATGTTCACGATCTTCCCGTAGCGGCGCTCCATCATCCCCGGGAGCACGGTCTGGCAGCCGAGGAAGACGCCGGTGAGGTGCCCGTCGATCTGGCGCCGCCACTCGTCGTCGTCGGTGTCGAGGTGCCCGCTCACCGGGCCGGGCGCAGGGCCGGCGATGTTGCACAGGACGTCGACGGGGCCGAGGTCCTGCTCGACGCTGCGCAGCAGCTGCGCCCAGCCGTCGCGGCTGCTCACGTCGAGGTGGTAGCCGCGGGCGCCGGTCAGCTCCTTCATGGCGTCCACGACGCCCGCCTCGTTGATGTCGGCGCCCGCCACCAGCGCGCCCTCGGACGCGAAGATCGTGGCGGCGGCGCGGGCGAACCCGGAGGCAGCCCCCGTCACGATCACGACCTTGCCGTCGAGTGAGAGGTCCACGAGTCTCGATCTCCTTCCGGTCGGTACGGGTCAGCCGCGGACAGCGCCCGCGACGAGGCCCTTGACGAGGTAGCCCTGCGCGAACCACACGAAGAGCAGGGTCGGGACGACCATCAGCACGCCTGCGGCGGACATCGGTCCCCAGTCGATCCCGAACTGGGTGACGAAGTTGGTGAGGCCGACCGGCAGGGTCTGGGCGGCCTCGCTCGAGGTGAGGGTGAGCGCGAGGAGCAGGTCGTTCCAGGTGAACAGGAAGGTGAGCACGGCGCTGGCGGCGATGCCCGGCCCGATGAGCGGTGCCACGACGAACACGAGCTTGCGCAGCACGCCCGCTCCGTCGATCTCCGCCGATTCCTCGATCTCCTTGGGCAGGTCCTGGATGAAGGCCATCATCAGCCAGATCGCCACCGGCAGCTTGGAGGCCGCGTGGGTGAGCACGAGCCCGAGCACCGTGTCGAGCAGGCCGATCCCGGAGAACACGGAGAACAGCGGGATGGCCAGCGCGATCACCGGGATCATCCGCATGATCAGCAGCACCGTGATCACGACCTTGACCCCGGGCAGCCGGAACCGCGCGAGGACGTACGCGCACGGCAGCGCGAGCACGGTCACCAGCGCGACCGTCGACAGCGAGACCACGACCGAGTTCCAGACGTAGTCGGCCATCTCGTACTCGGTGAAGACCGTGACGTACTGGTCGAGCGTCACCGAGCTCGGCAGCAGCTGCACCGGCACCGCGAACAGCTCGTCCGAGGTGCGCAGCGACGTGATCAGCAACCACACCAACGGGAAGATCGACAGCAGCACGGTCAGCACGAGCACGACGTAGCGGGCGGCCAGGCCCACGGTCGCGCCCGTCCGGCGCGTGCGCACCGGTGCCGGCCGGGTGGCCTCGAGCGTCACGCCTGCCATGCCGACCCCCGTCCGGTGAGCCGCGGGAGCCCGTACAGGAGCGCGAGCACCAGCAGCGACAGCACGAGCGCCACGTAGGAAACGGCCGCGGCGTGACCGAAGTCGACGCTCTGGAACGCCAGCTTGTAGGCCTCGACCGTGAGCAGGTTCGAGGCGTTGCCCGGCCCGCCCTGGGTCATCAGCCAGACCACGTCGAACGTCCGGAACAGGTCGATGATCCGGATCATCATCGCGATCACGACGACCGGCCGCATCAGCGGCAGCACGATCGCCCAGAACGTGCGCCACGCGGACGCGCCGTCCACCGCCGCCGCCTCGAGCGGCTCGCGCGGGATGGCCTGGAGCCCGGCGAGGAACAGCAGCACCAGCAGCGGCGTGTTCTGCCACGCGCTGGCGATGATCACCGAGATCAGCGCCCACCCGGGGTCGGACAGCCACGGGATGGCCGGGAGCCCCAGCTTCACGAGCACGGCGTCGATCAGCCCGTACTGCTCGTTGAACAGCCACCGGAAGTTCAGGCCGACCACGGCGGGCGCCACCATCGGCGGGATCAGCAGGAGGGTGCGGGCCGGCCGCAGCCCGCGCAGCTTGCTGCTGAGCAGCACGGCGATCGCCATGCCGCCCACCACCTCGATCACGAGCGACGCCACGGTGAAGACCACCTGGTTGCGCAGCGTCTGGCCGAACGAGGTGCCGGTGAACAGGTCCGTGTAGTTGCCCAGGCCGAGGAACGGGCTCTCCGCGGAGTTCAGGTCCCAGCGGAAGAAGCTCATGACGAACGAGTGGCCGAGCGGGTAGAGGAAGATCACCAGCATCAGCAGGATCGCCGGCGCGGCGAGCGTGTAGCCGGTGAGCCACTTCGGCGTCACCCGCGAGTGCGGGGCCACCGGCGCTCGCGGGCGTGACATCTGGGAGGTCGCCATGGTCAGCGCAGCGCCCCCGCCTGCTGCAGGATCCGCGTGCTCTCCTCGGCGGCGGCGTCGAGCGCGGCCTGCGGGCTCATCTGGTCGCTCAGCGCGTTCTGCACCGCCGTCTGCACGACCGTGGAGACCTTGTCGAACCCGGGGACCTTGGGCCACTCCTTGCCGTTCTCGATCGTGGTGCGCAGGTCGGACAGCCACTGCTGCTCCATGCCCTGGGCCTGGCCGATCACCTGGTCGGCCGTGGACATGCGGCTCGGGTAGTTCTTGAACTCCTGGTACTGGTCGACCAGCGCCTCGGGGGTGACCGTGTACTTCAGGAACTGGGCAGCGGCATCCTTGTTGCGCGAGTACTTGTTGATCGCCAGGCCGTGCGAGATGGCGCAGGACGTGCCGGTCTTGTGGCTCGGCAGCGGCGCGGTGGCGAAAGCGTCCGACACGGTGGACAGCGACGGGTCGCTGAAGCTCGCGAACGCACCCGGCCAGTCGAAGACCGCGGCGCACGTGCCGTTGGTGAAGCCCGCGGAGTTCTCGTTCCACTGGTAGGTCACCACGTCCGAGGGCGTGATGCGGTGCTGCTGGATGAGGTCGCGGTAGAAGGTGAGCGCCTCGACGCCCGCGGCCGAGTTGAACGTGACGTTGTTGTTCTGGTCGAGCCATTCGCCGCCCGCCTGCCACAGGAAGTCGGCGAACTGGCGCTGGGCCGGGTCGCCCTGGCCGGGCAGGACCAGCCCGAACTCCCCGCCCGCCGTGAGCTGCTGACCTACGGCCACCAGCTCGTCCCACGTCTTCGCGGGTTGCAGGCCCGCGGCCTCGTAGCGGTCGCGCCGGTAGTACTGGGTGCGCGCGTCCATGTTGCGCGGGATCGCGGCCAGCTCGCCGGTGGCGGGGTTGGTCATGTACTGGATCGCGACGGGGAAGAAGTCGGCGAGGTCGGCTGCGTCGAAGTGGTTGTTGAGCGGTTCGAAGTGGGGGAAGAAGGCGCCGATCTGCGCCGTGTGCGTGCTGTAGACGTCGTACTGCGTGCTCCGCGCCGCCGCGAGCGTGATCTCCTTCGAGGTGAGCGGCGTGAACTGCAGCAGGTCGTACTTGACCGTGATGCCCGTCTGCTGCGTGAACGCCGAGGTGACCTTCTCCCAGTAGGCGGGGTAGCGGTCGCCACCCGTGATCAGCAGCGCGTTGATCTCGTTCTCGTCGCCGCCCCCGCCGCCGCAGGCCGCCAGGAGCGGCGCGGCCGCGGCTCCCGCGGCGAGCGCCATCGAGCCACCGAGGAACCGGCGCCTGCTCAGGTCACTGGACATGGTGCGTACCTCCCATGGGAACCTCCTCGTCGAGGTCTTTCCGGCCGAGGTCCTTCAGTTGTGCGTGCAGCTGCCCCGGCACGGCGCACGAGCGCAGGAACTCCGCGCACGCGCCTGCCGGGTGGTAGTCGGGCTCGAACCGGTCGCCCTTGCGGTGGTCGCGCCGGGCCGAGCGCGGTGAGGGCGCGACGAACCAGCCGCCGTGCTCGTGGTCCACCAGGTGGGTCAGCGCGTGTTCCCACGCGCGGTCGGCGAAGACCCGGTACCCCTCGTCGCCCGTGCGCTCGAGCAGCACGGCCGCCGCCCCGATCGCCTCGGCGGGCGCCCAGTAGGCCGGTTCCGGGTGGCTCGTGGTGAGGTCGCGGCGCAGGCCGCTCGCGAACCCGCCCTCCCCGGGGAGCCAGCCGTGGTCCCAGGCGAGCCGGTGCAGGTGCACCGCCTGCGGCAACAGCCAGTCGGCGGGGTGGTGGCGGGCGAGGATCCCGAGCAGCTTCGCCCACTCCACCTGGTGGCCGGGCGAGATCCCGAACGCGCTCTCGACGCTCGCCGGGTCGCGCGGCCGGTCGTCCCAGTCGGGGGACCAGTCCTCGCGGTAGTTCTCCCAGACGAAACCGCCGATCGCGGCCGGGATCTCGTGGGCGAGGGTGTCCGCGATGCGGTAGGCGCGCTGCAGGTCGTCCTGGTCACCGGTGGCGTCGTACGCGGCGAGGTAGGCCTCGCAGAGGTGCATGTTGGCGTTCTGGCCGCGGTAGGGCGACACCGCCGTCCAGTCCACCGAGGCCGAGTTGATCGCCAGGTCGCCGCCGCGCAGCAGCCGGCCCGCGCAGATCTCGCGGGCCTCGTCGAGGAGATCCTTCCCACCCGGCACCCCGGCCCGGGTGGCCATCGCGCCCGCGAGCAGCACGAACGCGTGCCCGTAGGCCTCCTTGTGCGGGTCGGCCACCTCGACGTCGCGGCCCGTCACCCGCAGCACCCAGTGGTAGCCGCCGTGCTTGCGGTCCCGGTGGGCACGGGTGAGGAACTCCAGCGCCTCGGCGGCGCACTCCGCCGGCTGCGTCCCCACGTCGTGCAGCACCCCGAACGCGAACTGCACGACGAACCGGGCGCTCGCCACGAGGTGGCGGGTGCCGTCGCCTGCGGGCGTGCCGTCGGCGAGCACCTGCGAGACGAAGCCACCCACCCCGCGGTCCTGCGTGCCCGACCAGAAGTCGAGGATCTCGCCCAGGTGGGCCCGCACGACGTGGGGCGCGCGGAAGGCGACGGCGGGGGTGGCAGGGTCCAGGTCCACGGGCGTGCTCGCCTCCTCGGGTCGCCGGCGCTGGGACTGGAGGCGGTGGTCGACCGCCCGGGGGGTCGCGTCCCGGCGGCGGGGTTTTCCGAGGCCGGGGGTGCGGATGTCAGCTTGTCCTATAAGCTGATGACATGCACAGGAGACAAGAGTCGTCGGACGCTGTCAAGGTCCGGACTCTCCCGGTGCAGGTGGCCGCTCACCTGACCCGGCGCATCGTCAACGGCGAGATCGCCGAGGGGCGCGCGCCGTCCGAGCTGGACATCTCCCGCGAGTTCGGCGTCTCCCGTGTGGTCGCGCGCGAGACGCTCAAGATCCTCGCGTCGCTCGACATCGTCGACATCGCGCAGGGGAGGCGGGTCACCGTCCGGCCGCGCGCCGAGTGGGACTACCTGAGCCCGCTGCTGGTCGAGTGGCTGCCCGAGGAGCTCGTCGACGAACTGCTGCAGGAGCTTCTCCAGGCGCGGGTGCTGCTGGAGCCGGAGCTCGCCGCCATGGCGGCTGCCGCCATCACCGACGAGACGCTGGCCCGGCTGCGCGCCGCGATCGACCGGATGGCGGGTCTCGAGGACGACCCGGACGCCTACCTCGAGGTCGACCACGAGTTCCACATGGAGATCTGCCGGGCGGCGAACAACCGGATCCTCGACCGGATCATGTACTCGGCCCGCTGGCTGGGCACCGCGAGCCGCCGGGTCACCAACCAGGCGAGCCCGGACAGCCTGCGCCGCGCCACCGAGGCGCACGCCGAGGTCTTCGCCGCGCTCGAGGCTCGCGACCCGGAGACGGCCCGGGCCACCATGCGCGCCCACCTGCAGCGCAACTCGCCGATCCTCGCGGCGAAGGAGCAGGAGACCAAGCGCGCGGCCACGTGGCGCGACGCGCCCGCCAGCACCGCCGACGAGGAGTAGCGGCCCACCGCGCTCGTCGGCGGTATCCGGATTCGAAGGGGAGGACGGAGCAGGGATGGCAGCGGTGAGTGGGGATCCGATCCGGCTCGGCCTGATCGGCACAGGGTTGGCGGTCGAGCAGTTGCACTGGCCCGCGCTGCGCCGGATGCCGGACCGGTTCGAGGTCACGGCGTTCGCCGAGCGCTCGCCGGAGCAGGCGCAGCGGTTCGCCTCCTACGCCGGGGTCGACGACGGTCGCCACCACGAGGATCACCGCGACCTGCTCGCCCGCGACGACGTCGACGCCGTGCTCGTGTCGGTGCCGATCCCGCTGTTGCTCGGGATCGCGCGCGACGTGCTGGAGGCGGGGAAGCACCTGCTCTGCGAGAAGCCCACGGGCACCGACGAGGAGCAGGCCAGGGCGTTCCTGGAGTTCGAGCGCGAGTTCCCCGACCGCGTGGTGCTCGTGGGGGAGAACTACTTCTACCGCGACGACATCCGGCACGCCCGCGCGCTGCTCGACGACGGTGCGATCGGCAAGCTCCACCTGATGGCCTACCGGCGGGCCGGTCAGACGGTGCCGCGCGCGGGCCGGTTCACCAGCACGCCGTGGCGGCAGCGCCCGCAGTACCGCGGCGGGGTGCACCTGGACGCCGGCGTGCACGACATCGCGCAGATCCGGGTGCTCTGCGGCGAGGTGCTGCGCGTGCACGGTGCGGTGCAGTGGGCCAACAGCACGATCGACTCGCCGTCGGACCTGGCGCTGAACCTGACCTTCTCCGGCGGGGCGATCGGCAACTACACCGCCTGCTACTCCGAGATCCCGGTGCCGCCGGAGCCCAACGACATGCGCCTCTACGGCACCGAGGGCGTGCTCGTGCTGTCGGGCCCGGAGGCCGAGCGGCGCGTCACGCTCATGCGAGCCGACGGCACCACCCGCACCGACGTCTTCCGCGGCATCGACAACGGCTACTACGGCGAGCTCTGCGACTTCTCCGACGCCGTGCGCCACGGCGGGCCCGTGGTGGGCACGATCGCGCAGAGCGTGGCCAACATGCGGATCGTCCTCGCGGCCCTCGACTCGGCCGAGGAGTCGGCGGTCGTCGCCCTCGACAGCCCCGTGGAGGGGGGTGTTCCGCTGTGGCGCCCGCGGGGCGCGTCCGGGCTCTTCGACGGGCTTCCCGGCACCCGGGAGATCTCAGAGAACTGACCGTTGACATGTGCCCGATGCCCTTTTAGTGTGACCGCGATCGCACTACACGGCACGGCGTTCTACTAGATGAAACGGCACAGCTCGCTCCCGGCTTTGCAGGACGGCTGAGGGCTGCCCACAGGCGCCCGTCCCCCTGGCTTCATCGGCAGTTCCACCACCCCGAAGACATCTGGCTCACCGCAAGGACGCGGGAGGAAAAGTCATGGCTCAACAGTCCGGCTTCGTTTGGTCGAGGCGGAAGTTCCTGGGGATGAGCGCGATGGGCGCCGTCGGCCTCACGGCCTGCGCCGGCTCGCCCCCCGGCCCGCCCCCGGTCGACGTGCAGGTCCCGAAGGAGATCCTCGACGCCGCGGCGCCGTACCGCGGTGGCTCCGTGGGGATGCTGTCCCAGAAGCTCTACTCCGACGCCGCCAACGCGGCGCTCGACCGATCGCTGCAGGCGTTCGCGCAGGCCACCGGCACCACCGTGTCGAACGACCTGGTGTCCGGCGACTCCGGCGACATGGTCGCCAAGATGGACGCCGAGGTGCGGGCGGGCACCGCCCGCGACATGGCCTTCATGAACGACGAGCGGTTCGTCGGCCAGCTGCAGAACCTCGGCGACCTCGAGGACGTCACCGACGTCGTCGAGGAGATGAAGACGCTCTACGGCGCGCCGGCCACCGAGGCCGAGAACTTCTGCGTGTTCGACGGCCGCTGGTTCGCGATCCCGTACCACTTCATCGCGGCCGGGATGTACCTGCGCAAGGACTGGTACGCGGAGAAGGGGATCCCGCTCAAGCCCACCTACACGTGGGAGGAGCTGCGCGACAACGCGCTGGAGGTCTCCGACCCGGCGCAGCGGCGCTTCGGCTGGGGCATCACGATCAACCGCTCCGGTGACGCCAACGGGTTCATCGAGTCCGTCATCAACGCCTACGGCGGCGCGATCGCCGACAACACCGGGCAGAAGGTGGTGTTCAACTCGCCGGAGACCGTGGAGGCGGTCTCGTTCATCGGCGACATCTACACCAACCCGAAGTGGGAGCCGATGCTCCCGCCCGGGATCGAGAGCTGGACCGACACCGGCAACAACGAGAACTGGCTCGCCGGCATCATCGGCCTCACCAACAACCAGTACAGCATCTACGCCGACTCCAAGACCAAGGGCAACCCGGTCTACGGGAACACCCACCCGTTCAACGGCGCCATCGGCCCGGCGCTCGACCGGCCGCTCGCGTTCGGGTCGTCGAACTCGTTCGTGATCTTCAAGGGGGCGAAGAACCCCGACCTCGCCAAGCAGGTGGCCAAGTTCATGGTCAGCGGCTCGGCGCTGCTCGGCGTCGCCAAGGAGGCGCCCTGCCTGGTGAACCCCTCGTGGGAGAAGGTGTGGGACTCCGACCCGTACTACACCGACGGCGACCCGGCCTACGCCGCGATCCGCGAGCAGACCAAGACCCCGATCCCGCTGACCACCAAGACCGGCTACTCGTTCCCCCAGCCCCCGAGCCCGGGTGAGCAGGCGGCCGTGGCCGCGTACCTGCTCACGGACATGATGCAGGCCGTCGTGCAGGGCACCCCGGCGGCGCAGGCCGTGGCCACCACGCACGACCGCATGGTGCAGATCTTCGAGCAGCAGGGCTACCGGCAGTGACGGTCGTCGAACCGAAACCCACCCCGGTCAGGTCGACGTCGACGGCGGCGACCTCGCTCTCCGGTGCGCAGCGCTACCTCGGGCGCGACTGGCGGCTCGCCACCGCGTTCCTCGCGCCCACCGGGCTGCTCATCGCGGCGCTGATCCTCTTCCCGATCGTCAGCTCGGTCTTCACGAGCACCACCGAGCGGCACGGCGCCGAGACCGTGTTCGTCGGGCTGGACAACTACACCGCGCTGGTGGACGACCCGGTGTTCCACACCGGCGTGATCAACTCGTTCGTCTTCACCGCGTACGCGGAGATCTTCAAGGTCACGCTCGGCCTGATCGCGGCGCTGATGCTGCACCACATGCGCCGCGGCCGGGCGGTCCTCGCCGGCATCATCCTGCTGCCGTGGGTGGTGCCCACGGTCGTCACGGCGTTCACCTGGCGCTCGCTGTTCGACCCGATCTTCGGCAGCGTCAACACGGTGCTCACCGCCACCGGCGTGGGCCCCGCGCTCGCCTCGATCGGGCTGGTCGACTCCTGGCCGGCGGAGTGGCTGTCCAACCCCGCGCTCGCGATGCCCGCGGTGATCCTGGTCAACGTCTGGAAGGGCATCCCGTTCTTCACGGTGACGTTCCTCGCCGGGCTCAAGGCGATCGACGCGGGTCTCTACGAGGCCGCGATGGTGGACGGCGCGTCGCCGTGGCAGCGGTTCCGGCACGTCACGCTGCCCGGCCTGCGCCACGTCATGATCGTCACGGTGTTGCTGTCGTCCATCTGGACGTTCAACAACTTCGACCTGATCTGGCTGATGACCCAGGGCGGGCCCGGTGACGCCACGGCCCCGTACGTGATGGTGGCCTACTCGAAGGCGATCCAGCAGCTGCAGCTGGGCGCCGGCGCCGCGGTCACGCTGGTGATGCTGCCGATCGTCGGCATCCTCGTGCTGATCCTCGTGCGGCTGATGCGCCGCAGCGACGCGCCGGGTGGCGGTGCCGAGACCAGCAGGCTCACGCCGGCGCAGCGCAAGGCGATGCCGTGGGTGATCGTGGCCGTCAGCGCGCTGCTGCTCGTGTGGTCGTCCCCGCACATCGTGTGGAAGGCCGCGGTCGTGCTGGGCTTCTTCGTCGTGTGCGCCGCCATCGTCGGGCGCGTCGTGTCCTCGCTGGCCGCGCGCGGCAACCAGCAGGCGGCGCGGGTGGTGAACGGCGTCGGTTCGGGCGTGGCGCTCGTCGGGCTGCTGGCCTTCGTGCTGGCCCCGCTGTACTGGATGACGGTCACGGCGTTCAAGTCCGACACCCAGATCGTCATGCGCACCAACGACCTGTGGCCCACCCCGTGGAGTACCGAGCAGTTCACCAACCTCTTCACGGGGCGGGCGTTCGGCACCTGGTACCTCAACACGATCCTGGTGGCCGGGGCGTCGACGATCATCGCGCTGATCTGCGCCGCGCTGGCCGGCTACGCGCTGGCCCGGCTGAAGTTCCGCGGCTCGGAGAGCTTCACGGTGACGATCCTGCTCACCTACGTGATGCCCGGCGCGCTGCTGTTCATCCCGCTCTACCAGATGATGAGCGGCGTCGGCCTCAACGACTCCCTGTGGTCGCTGGTGATCACCTACCCCACATTCACGCTGCCGTTCGCCACCTGGCTGCTCGTGGGCTACTTCAAGTCGATCCCGGCGGACCTCGAGGAGTCGGCGCTGGTCGACGGCTGCACGCGGTTCGGCGCGTTCGTGCGCATCGTGCTGCCGCTGGCGAAGCCGGGCCTGCTGGCCGTGGCGCTGTTCACGCTCACCAACGCGTGGAACGAGTTCCTCTTCGCGTTCGTGTTCATCACGCGCAACGAGTACATGACCCTGCCGGTCGGCATGCAGTCGATGATCTTCGGTGACGTCGTGCCGCAGGGGCAGCTGGCCGCGGCGTCGCTCCTGATCAGCATCCCGGTCGTGCTCATGTACGCCTTCGGGCAGCGGTTCCTCACCGAGGGCCTGACTGCGGGTGCCGTCAAGGGATGACCTCTGCTCCTCCCACCCGGCGGGGCCGGGCAAGTGCCGCGGGGACGTCCGTCGAGAAGGCGATGCGGATCCTCGAGGCACTTGCCCTGCCCGACGGGCCGCACCGGCTGATGGACGTGGCCGAGCACGCGGCCGTGCCCCGCTCCACGGCGTACCGCGTGCTGGCCACGCTCACCGCCGAGGGGTTCGCCGAGAACTGCGGGGAGGGGCGCTACGGGGTCGGCGGGCGCCTGTCCGGTCTCGGCGCCCGGATCGTCTCGGCGATGTCGGCCGGGGTCGGTCCCGCGCTGCACCGGCTGCAGCAGGGCGCGGGCGGCAACACGGTGCACCTCGCGGTCCGCGTCGGCGACCATGCCGTCTACCTGCACAAGGTCGACAGCGACAAGCCCTACGAGATGCGTTCGAGGGTCGGCCACGAGCTGCGCCTGCACTGCACCGCGATCGGCAAGGCGATCCTCGCCCACCTGCCGCGCGACGAGGTGGAGGCGGTGATGGCCTCGGCCGGGATGCCGTCCCGCACGCCGGCCACGATCACCGACCTCCCGGCGCTGCACGCCGAGCTCGCGGCCGTGCGGGAGCACGGCTACGCCCTCGACGACGAGGAGAACGAGCCCACGGTGCGCTGCCTCGGCGCCGCCGTGCTCGACCGGACCGGTCGGCCCCGCGGCGGCGTGAGCATCTCCACCGTGACCTTCGCGGTCGACCGGGAGGAGCTGCTCAGCTACGTGCCGCTCCTCCAGGACACGGTGCACGCAATCACTGACCTGATCTAGGAACCCCGATCCAGGAACCGTACGAGGAAGAAGGCGAAGCGGACGTGCGCATCCATCCCGGCAAGGACGATCTCGAGGAGCTCACCGCGGCGTGGACCGGTGAGCGCTTCGGCTCGGGCCGGCCCCGCGTGCCCGACGAGGTGCTGGCGAGCCTGAAGCTCGCCACCACGGAGGAGGCGTGGGGTCACCTGTTCCAGGCCGGGTACGTGCGCCAGTTCGCGGGCGACTGGCGCGAGACCCACCCGGGCACCGTCATCGTCGGGCGGGCCGTCACCGCGCAGTTCCTCCCGCACCGCCCCGACTACGACGCCGTGGTCGTCGCCGCGGGCGCCCGCGAGGGCCACATGGAGGGCGACCGGCAGAACTCCTGGGTGATCGAGACCCTCGAGAACGGTGACGTCATGGTCGTCGACATCTTCGGCAAGGTCGTCGAGGGCACGGTCGTCGGCGACAACCTCGGCACGGCGGTGGCCAGCCGCACCGGCGTGGGCGCGGTGATCGACGGCGGGATCCGGGACCTGCAGGGGCTGGCGCAGCTGCCGGGCGGGGTCAACATCTTCCACCGGGCCGTCGACCCCACCCCGATCCGCGGTGTCACCCTCGCCGGGATCAACATCCCGATCCGGATCGGCGGGGCCACCGTGCTGCCGGGCGACGTCATCCTCGGCACCCCGACGGGCATCGCAGTGATCCCCGCCCACCTCGCCGCCGACGTGGCCGCCACCAGCGAGGACACCCGCATCCGGGACGTCTTCGGCAAGCAGCGGCTGTCCGAGCGGCGCTACACCAGCGCCCAGATCGACGTCCCGACCTGGGCGGACGACATCGAGGCCGACTTCCAGCAGTGGCGCAAGGAGAACGCGTGAGCACCGACACCAGCACGAGCACGATCAGCGAGGAGTACGTCAGCACCGCGTCGCGGCCCAGTGATCTGCGGATCACGGACGTGCGGGTGGCCAACCTGCACGGGGTGCCGTTCCGGTCGTCGATCATCCGGATCGACACCAACCAGGGCCTCGTCGGCTGGGGCGAGGTGCGCGACCAGGCGAGCGCCACGTACGCGCTCGTGCTCAAGAGCCGGATCGTCGGCGAGAACCCCTGCAACCTGGACAAGGTCTTCCGCAAGATCAAGCAGTTCGGGCACCACGGCCGGCAGGGCGGTGGCGTGTCCGGCATCGAGATGGCGCTGATGGACCTGGCGGGCAAGGCCTACGGCGTGCCGGCCTACGCCCTGGTGGGCGGCAAGTTCCGCGACACGGTGCGCTGCTACGCCGACACGCCCTCGCTGGCCGACCCGCACGAGATGGGCGAGCGGCTGCTGGAGCGCAAGAAGCGCGGCTTCACCATGCTCAAGATGGACGTGGGCATCTCCCTGCTGTGGGACGTGCCCGGCACCCTCGTCGCACCGCCCGGCGCCCGCGAGGACGTCAGCACGATGCACCCGTTCACCGGCATCCAGGTCACGCCGAAGGGCGTGGACTACCTGGCGAACTACGTCGACACGGTGCGCTCGATCGTCGGCTACGACGTGGCGATCGCGGCCGACCACTTCGGCCACATCGCGCTGGACTCGTGCATCCGGATCGGCCGGGCACTCGAGCCGTTCACGCTGGCCTGGATCGAGGACCTGATCCCGTGGCAGTACACCGACCAGTGGCGCCAGCTCACCGAGGCCGTGGCCGTGCCGACGTGCACCGGTGAGGACATCTACCTCACCGAGGGCTTCAAGCCGCTGCTCGACGCCGGCGCGATCCGCGTGGTGCACCCCGACCCCGCCACCTCCGGCGGGATCGCCGAGACCAAGCGGCTCGGGGACTACGCGCAGGAGCGCGGCGTCGCGATGGCGCTGCACCTCGCCGCGTCCCCGGTGGCCACGATGGCGTGCGTGCACCTCGCGGCCGCCACGGAGAACTTCCTGGCCCTGGAGCACCACGCCGCGGACGTGCCGTTCTGGAGCGACCTGGTCACCGGCCTGCCGCGGCCGCTGATCCAGGACGGCTTCATCACGGTGCCCGACACCCCGGGCCTGGGCTTCGGCGACATCAACGAGGAGCTCTTCCGCCAGCAGCTCGACCCGCGGGACCCGGTGTTCTTCGCCGAGACCACCCACTGGGACAACGAGACGAGCCACGACCGGCTCTGGAGCTGAGTTGCGGATAGCGATCACGGGCGCGGCGGGCCGGCTCGGCCGGCACGTCGTCGCCCGGGCCCTGCGCGCCGGGCACGAGGTCGTCGCGAGCGACCTGCCCGGCGTCGTGGGGGCCCCCGACGAAGGCGTGGAGTGGCGGCCCGCCGACCTCACCGACGTGGACGAGGCGCGGGCCGCGCTCGCGGGCACGCAGGGCGTGAT
The DNA here is from genome assembly GCF_042657305.1 of Pseudonocardia zijingensis. Lineage (NCBI taxonomy): Bacteria > Bacillati > Actinomycetota > Actinomycetes > Pseudonocardiales > Pseudonocardiaceae > Pseudonocardia > Pseudonocardia zijingensis. The sequence goes on from NZ_JBHSKO010000003.1 coordinate 294,048, forward strand.
CCACCTCGGTGGGCTCGTGCACCCCCGCTACCCGGAACCCGAGGTCCACCGGGTGAACGTCAACGGCACCTACCACGTGCTGGTCGCCGCGGAGGAGCACGGGCTCGAGGGTGTCTGCCTCGCGTCGAGCATCAACGCGATCGGCGGGGTGTACAGCGCCGAGCCGCGCTACGACTACTTCCCGGTGGACGAGGACCACCCGACGTACGCAGAGGACGCGTACAGCCTGTCGAAGTGGATCGTGGAGCAGCAGTCCTCTGCGTTCGCCCGCCGCCGACCCGACGTCGCGTTCTCGGCGCTGCGCCTGCACGGCCTGCGCGACGACGCGGCGTCCGCCCGGTCGGACGGCGACGACGACGGGCGCAGGCGCAAGGACCTGTGGGGCTGGGTGTCGTTCGACGCCGCGGCGGCCGCCTGCCTGCTCGCCCTGCTCCGCCCGACGCCCGGCCACGCGAGCTACCACATCGTGGCGGACCGCACGATCACGCCGACCCCCAGCACGGAGCTCGCCGCGCGCTGGTACCCCGGGGTGCCGCTGCGGACGCCGATGGCGGGGAACGCCGGGTTCTACGCGACGGCGCGGGCCACCGCCGACCTCGGCTGGGACCCCGCGGTCGACCATCCGGAGATCGGCCCCGGCGAACGGTCCCGCCTGCCGGCCTCCGCCTGAGCGCGTCCCGGGGAGCACCGCTCCCCGGGACCGTCAGCGCCTGTCGCGGTCCTCGGTGATCTGCTCGGGCCAGATGGCCTGCCCGGGCAGCTGGTCGTGCTGCTCGCCCGCCCGCAGGCTCTCGAGCAGCAGTGCCATGCAGCGCTCGGAGGCCAGCTGCGCCGTGGCGCTCGGGTCGATGGTCACCGGGTGCGACAACAGGGCGAACATCACAGCGACGTCGCCGGTGCCGACGTCGGTGCGCAGCGTGCCCTCCGCCTGCGCCCTGCGCACCACACGGTCGAGCAGGTCGACCATGTGCTTGCGGGCCTGCTCGGCGTCGCGCTCCTTCTTCAGCACCGCGTGCATGTGCGGGTAGGCCGTGAGCAGCCGGAAGGACAGCCGCAGCTCCTGGGACTGCCGCAGGATGCGCACGAGCGCGTCCCACGCGGAGGCCTCCTCGCTGACGGCGGCGGTGGCCTCCGCGATGGCGTGGTCGAAGTTGTTGATCGCCACCGCCCTGATCAGGGCCTCCCGGTCGGCGAAGTGCCGGTACAACGTGCCCGGGGCGACGCCGGCCGATCGGGCGATGTCCTCGGTCGGTGCCTCGGGTCCGTGCGTGGCGAACCAGGCCTTCGCCGCGGCGACGATCCGGTCGCGGTTGCGGCGTGCGTCAGCCCGCATACGAGGCTCCGGCGCATCTCCCACGGCCGTCCTTTCGGTCCTGGTTCTCAGCGTTCTATCAGCACGGAGCGCACTTTCCCATGATCGGGGGTCCTTCGTTCGAGTGAAGCGGTATCTGCGAGACTGCTCTCTCGTTTCCAGAGCGTGGTGATTGTGCCGCATCAGCGGGAGGGGAGCGTGCAGCAGATGAACCGTCGGCGTGTGCCGACTGGACGGCTGCGGCGGATCGGCGCAGCGGGGTGTGGGGCCCTCGCCGTGCTGCTGGTGGCGTCCTGCACGAGCGAGGAACCCGGGATGCCGACCACGGCCACCGTCCAGCGGGCCGCGGTGACCAGTGGCGTGTCGGCCACCGGGTCGATGACCGCGGCCACCCAGCAGAACATGGGCTTCCCCAACGGCGGCCAGCTCACCAACGTCTTCGTCAAGGTCGGCGACCGCGTGGAGCCGGGCCAGGTGCTCGCCACCATCGACGACTTCGCCTTGCGCCAGGCGCTCAACCAGCAGCAGGGGCTGCTCGCCTCGCAGCAGGCCGCCCTCGACCGGCTGATCAACTCGCCGGTGGCCAGCGGCGCGCAGGACTCGCTGTCGGCGGCCCAGGAGATCCTGGACAAGACGCGCAAGCAGGCCGACGAGGCCCTCGACGCGGCCGAGCAGGAGATCGACAACGCCAAGCGCAAGCTGGACATCGACAAGAAGGCGCTGGACAAGGCCGAGGACAAGCTCGAGGCCGACAAGCGGGCGTGCGGTGACGACGACGACTCGCCGAGCACCAACTCCCTGAACGACAGCGGTTCGGCCAACCGGTCCGGCGGCAGCGGTTCCGACGGCAGTGGTACCGGCAGCAACGGGTCGACGGGCAGCCGCGGCAGCGAGGGCGCCCGCGACGACGACGATGACGACGACGAGGACGGCAGCACCACCAACTCGTCCTACGGGATGGGCAGCTCCAGCCGTCCGCTGGTGTCGCTGTCCAGCCCGGCGGCGACCAACCAGGCGGCCTGCTCCGCGATCCCGGCCGACAAGCAGGCCGTCGTGCAGGCCAAGCAGCAGGTCGTGATCAGCCAGAACAACGTTCGGACGGCGGAGAAGCAGCGCGACAACCAGCGGGCCAGCGGTGAGCTGTCCATCGCCAACGCCGAGCAGGGTGTCGTCAACGCCCGCAACAACGCCGACTCGGCGAAGTCGGACCGGCCCTTCGACATCGAGGAGCAGCGCGGCTCGGTGGTCAGCCAGCAGGCTGCTGTGGCCGCGGCGCAGCGCGACCTCGACAACGCCACGCTGATCTCGCCGGTGGCGGCCACCGTCTCGGCGGTCAACGGCGTGGTCGGGGAGTACCTGGCCCCGAGCAGCGGCACCAGCGCCCTCGCGCCGGGCAGCCAGGCCGGCATCCCCGGTGTGGACTCGGCCTCGCCCGCGCAGGCGGCGGCCGGGGTCGCCGCCAACCCGGCCCGGCCCGGAGGCACCCAGTTCCTGGTGCTCGACAACATCGACGCGTTCCAGGTGGTGGTCCCGTTCAACGAGGCGGACGCCGCGAGCATCGTGCCGAACCAGAAGGTGAACGTGTCGGTCGACGCGGTGCCCGACGTCACGCTCGAGGGCACGGTGCTGTCGGTGGCCCCGACGGGCACGGCCATCTCCGGGGTCGTCACCTACTACGCCACGATCGTGGTCCAGAAGTCGGACCCGCGGCTCAAGGACGGGCAGACGGTGCGCGCCACCGTCGTCACCGAGGAGCTCGACAACGTGCTCACCGTGCCGAGCGCGGCGGTGCGCCAGGAGAACGGACGTCCCACAGTCACCACTGTCGACGCCGACGGGACCCAGCGGTCGGTGCCGTTCGAGGCGGGCAAGGTGGGAGCGGACCGCACGCAGGTCCTCTCCGGCCTGCGCGAGGGGCAGCAGGTTCTGCTGCCGGCCGCCCGGTGAACGAGCGGATACTCGAGGGCGGGAGGAATTCGGTCGATGTCTGAGGGTCCGATCACAGAGCCGGTGGCCACCGTGAACAACGGCACCGCCGACGGCAAGAGCGGCGACGCCGCGAACAGCACCACCAACAACGCGAACAACAGCACGAACGCCGCGGGTGACGGCGCCGAGCCGAAGCAGAAGCGGCAGATGTCGCGGGGCACGCGGATCGCCCTCGTGGTGATCCTCGTGATCGCGGTGGTGGCCGGTGGTGGGATCACCGCCTGGTACTTCATCGACGCCCAGCGCTACGTCACCACCGACAACGCGCAGATCGACGGCGACCAGATCTCGGTCAACGCGCCCACCAGCGGCACCGTGATCGACTGGCGGGCCACCCAGGGCGCGCAGCTGGAGCAGGACAAGGTGGTCGGGCGCATCCGCATCCAGGGCGCGTTCGTCCAGCCGGAGATGCCGGTGCGCGCGCCGGGCAACGGCACGGTGGCGATCAACAACGCGGTGGAGGGCACGTACGTCACGGCGGGCACCCAGCTGGCCGTGGCCTACGACTTCTCCAAGATCTTCGTCACCGCCCGCGTGGACGAGACGGACATCGACGACATCCGCGCGGGCCAGGTCGTCGACATCGACGTCGACGCGTTCCCGGGCCACGAGTTCCGCGGCACGGTGCGCGAGGTGCAGGGCGGCGCCGCGGGCGTCTTCTCGATCTTCCCGGAGTCCAACACCTCGGGGAACTTCCAGAAGGTCACCCAGGTGATCCCGGTGAAGATCAACATTGAGAACCCGGAGGGTTTGGCGATCGTTCCCGGAATGAACGTCACCGTGCACATCCACAAGGACTGAACGGTGACGCAGGCGGCGGCCCCGGCCCGCGCGGACGCTCCCGCGGAGTCCCGGGGTTGGCTCCTCCCGCTCCTGGTCCTCGTGTCCGGCATGTTCATGTCGGTGCTCGACACGAGCATCGTCAACGTGGCGATCCCGAAGATGCAGAGCATCTTCGGGGTCACCGCGGACGACATCGAGTGGATCGCCACGTCCTACACGCTCGTGCTGGGCGTGATCGTGCCCGCGAGTTCGTGGCTCGCCAACCGGGTGGGGATGTCGCGGCTGTACGTCATCTCCCTGCTGGCCTTCGCGGGCGGCTCCGCTCTCTGCGGCGTCGCGTGGGACCTCGACAGCATGATCGCCTTCCGCGTGCTGCAGGCCATCCCGGGCGGCGTGCTGCCGGTCGTGAGCCTCTCGATGCTCTACCAGATCGTGCCCAAGGAGCGGATCGGCAGCGCGATGGGCATCTACGGCCTCGGCGTCGTCGTCGCGCCCGCCGTCGGGCCGACGCTCGGCGGCTACCTGGTCGAGTACGTCGACTGGCGGCTGATCTTCTTCATCAACGTCCCGGTCGGCGTGCTGGGCGCGATCGCGGCCTTCCTCCTCCTGCCCGCCTTCACCGGCCAGCCGGCGGGCCGGTTCGACTTCCTCGGATTCCTGACGATCGCCACCGGCCTCTCGGCGCTGCTGCTCGCGCTCTCCGAGGGGCAGTCGTGGGGCTGGACCGCGTACCCCACGGTGATCCTCATCGTCCTCGGGGTCGTGTGCCTCGCGCTGTTCGTGGTGATCGAGAACGCGGTCGAGAACCCGCTGCTCGACGTCAGGGTGTTCCGCGTCTGGCCGTACACCAACTCCCTGCTGCTGATCTCGGTGCTGTCGATCGGCCTGTTCTCCGTGCTGTTCTACATCCCCGTCTACCTGCAGCAGGCCCGCGGGCTCGGGGCGTTCGAGGCCGGGTTGCTGCTCATGCCCCAGGCGCTCGTGATGCTGGTGCTGATGCCGGTGGCGGGGCAGATCTACGACCGCATCGGCGCCCGCGTGCCCGCGGTGGCCGGCCTCTCGATCATGGCCGTCGCCACCTTCATGATGCGGGACCTGACCGCCGTCACGTCGCAGGGTGAGATCGTCTCGCTGCTGTGCCTGCGGGCCTTCGGCACCGGCCTCGCCATGATGCCGATCATGACCGGCGGGATCTCGGCCGTGCCGCCCACGATCGTCAGCTCGGCGAGCGCGTTCAACAACGTCGTACAACGCGTCTCGGCAGCGCTCGGGCTCGCGGCGCTGACCGCGTTCATGACCATCCAGCAGGCCCAGCTGGGCGCCGACCGCGGCGGGCTGATGAGCTCCGACCGGATGCCGGCGCTCGGCGGCGGCCAGGACGGTCAGGTCCTCGGCACGATGATGGTCTACCGGCAGACGAACACGCAGGTCTTCGTGTCGGCGCTCGACGACGTCATGCTCATCACCGCGATCATGACCGCCGGTGCCGTGGTGCTCGCGTGCTTCCTGCGCCACGGGCGCAGCGCGTCCGCGGGCGGCGGACCTGCCATGGTCGACTGAGGGGTCACTGAGGCGGCGCGGAACCCGGCGGGGGGCTCCGCTCGTCCAACACCCGGGAGCGCGCCACGAGGGCGCGCGCGTCGTCCGGGAGGTCCGGTGACCACAGCGCCAACGCTGCCCGTCCACATGCAGCGCAACGGCTTCGACCCCGCGCCCGAGCTCACCGGGATGCGCGACGGGCCGGGCATCGAGCGGATCCGCAACGCGTTCGGCACGGAGGCCTGGCTCGTCACCCGGTTCGCCGACGTCCGGGAGGTGCTGAGCGATCCGGAGCGCTTCAGCAACGCGCGCCTGCCCGCGCGGTTCGGGCGGCCGGACGGCACACCGGAGGTGAGCCCCGAGGAGATCGCCCGGATGCGGGCGGGCAACCTCCTCGCAGCCGACCCGCCCGAGCACACCCGCCTGCGCCGCATGCTCACCCCGGAGTTCACGGTGCGGCGGATGCGCAGGCTGGAGCCGCGCATCCGGGAGATCGTCGACGAGCACCTCGACGCGATGCAGCGGCACGGCCCGCCCGCCGACCTGGTGGCGGAGTTCGCCCTGCCGGTGCCGTCGCTGGTGATCTGCGAGCTGCTCGGCGTGCCCTACGCCGACCGCGCGGACTTCCAGGCGCGCACCAACCGGGTGCTCGACCTGAGGATCCCGGCGGAGGAGCGGATCCGCGCGTCGCGCGAGTCCCGCACCTACATGGCAGAGCTCGTCGCCGGTGCCCAGGCCGACCCGGGCGAGGACATGCTCGGCATGCTGGTGCGCGAGCACGGCGACGACCTCAGCACCGACGAGCTGATCGGGATCGCGTCCCTGCTGCTCATCGCCGGGCACGAGACCACCGCCAACATGCTCGGGCTGGGCACGCTCGCCCTGCTGCGCCACCCTGACCAGCTCGCGCTCGTGCGCGACGAGCCGGAGCGCGTCGACGCGGCCGTCGAGGAGCTGCTGCGCTGGCTCACCATCGTGCACACGGGCACCGCCAAGGTCGCCACCGTCGACACCGAGATCGCCGGGCAGCCGATCGCGGCGGGGGACGTCGTCATGTGCGCGCTGCCCGCGGCCAACCGCGACCCCGAGCTGCGCCGCGACCCCGAACGGCTCGACGTCACCCGGGGCGGTGTCGGCCACGTCGCCTTCGGGCACGGCATCCACCACTGCCTCGGCGCGCCGCTCGCCCGGATGGAGATGCGAATCGGCTTCCCGGCCCTGCTGCGGCGCTTCCCCGGCCTGGCCGAGGTGCCCGGCACCGCGGGGTTCCGCAGCTTCCACGTCATCTACGGTCTGACGTCCCTGCAGGTGACGTGGTGAAGGGGGACCTGGTGGCCGGGGTGCACGTGCATGCGGACCGCGACGTCTGCATCGGAGCGGGGCTCTGCGTCCTCACCGCGGGCGCGGTGTTCGACCAGGACGACGACGGGATCGTGGTGGTGCTCGACGAGCACCCCGCCGACGCCGCGGCGGCCCGCGACGCCGTGGCCAACTGCCCGTCGGGCGCGTTGTCGCTCACCGAAGAGGGGTGACGCGCGCGGCGGAACGGCTGGTCTGGGCCGTCGAGACGCTGGGCGTGCGCCCGGACGACCGTGTGCTCGAGATCGGCTGCGGCCACGGTGTGGCCGTCTCGCTCGTGTGCGAGCGCCTGGCAGGCGGGAGCGTCCTCGGCATCGACCGGTCCGCCACGATGGTCGAGATGGCGCTGCGCCGCAACGCCACGCACGTGGCGGCCGGGCGGGCGGCGTTCCAGGTGGCGGCGCTGCACGAGGCCGACCTCGGCGAAGCCCGCTTCGACCTCGCGTTCGCGATCCACGTCCCGGTGCTCCTGCGCGGCGACCCGGCCCGCGAGCTCGCGGTCGTGCGCGCCCACCTCGCGCCGGGCGGCCGGTTCGCGCTGCCGTTCCAGCAACTCGACCCCGCATCCACCGAGCCGACCGTCGAGCGCCTCGCCGGGGTGCTGGAGGCGGGTGGGCTCACGGTGGTGGAGCGGCACGTGGCCGAGCTGGCGAGCGGGCGGGCCGGGTGCGTGGTCGCGCGCCCGGGCTGAGCGCGCGATCATGTCGGGCGTGACCGACGGCGATGTGGCAGTGGTGACGGGTGCGGGCTCGGGCGTGGGGCGGACGGTGGCCGCCGCCTTGCTCGACGCGGGGTACCGGGTGGCGCTCGCGGGGCGGCGGGCGGCGCCGCTCGAGGAGACGGCAGGTGGCCGGGAGGAGGCGCTCGTGGTGCCCACCGACGTCGGGGACGCGGGGTCGGTGGCCGCGCTCTTCGCCGCGGTGCGCGAGCGCTGGGGCCGCGTCGACCTGCTGGTGAACAACGCGGGCACGTTCGGCCCGTCCGGCACCCCCGACGAGGTCCCGGTGGACGAGTGGACCTCCACCGTCACCACCAACCTGACCGGGTCCTTCCTCTGCGCGCGGGAGGCGTTCGCCGCCATGCGCGCCCAGGACCCGCAGGGCGGGCGCATCATCAACAACGGCTCCATCTCCGCGCACGTGCCGCGTCCCGGCAGCGCCGCCTACACCGCCACGAAGCACGCGATCACCGGCCTCACCAAGTCGATCGCGCTGGACGGGCGCCCCTACGGCATCGCGTGCGGGCAGATCGACATCGGCAACGCCGCGACGGACATGACCGCCGGCATCGCCAAGGGCGCGGCGCAGGCTGACGGCAGCGTGCGCCCGGAACCGACGTTCGACCCGAAGCACGTGGCCGACGCCGTGCTGCTCATGGCCCGGCTGCCCCTGGACGCGAACATCCCGTTCCTGACGATCACCGCCACGACCATGCCGTTCCTCGGGCGCGGCTGACGTCTCACCCCGGCGGCCGGTCCGTGACCTCGATGCCCAGCGCGCCGAGCAGGCCGGTAGCCAGCGGGACGATCTGGTCGGGGCCGATCCGCGCGCCGCGCAGCGAGAGCACCCCGCGGACGTCGTCGAGGGTGGACCCGTGCAGGTCGGTCTCCCGCAGCCGCGCCGCGTCGACGGTGGCCTCGCCGAGGTCGCAGCCCAGCAGCGCGCAGTGCTCGGCGTCGAACTCGTACAGGTCGGCGCCGTGCAGCGACGTGTTCTCGACCAGGAGGAACCTCGCCCTCGCCATCCGGAACCCGGCGAGGTCGGCCGTGCTGTCGGTGATGCGGACGTCGGTGAGGTGCGCCCCGTCGAACGACGTGCCGGTGAGCCTGCAGTCGGTGAACACCACCCGCCGCAGCACCGCCTCGTCGAACCGCGCACCGGTCAGGTCGCAGCGCACGAACTCCACGTCGCGGCACTCCAGGCCGGAGAAGCGCACCCCGGCCAGCCGCCCGCCCGTCCACCGGCTCTCCTGGATGCGCAGGTCGGCCACGTGGCCGGGCAGCTCGACCTCCGGCCCCGCCTCGACGCAGTCCCACACCTCGTCGCCCGCCACCCCGGCGGGCGCGGGCTCCAGCACGGCGGGCAGGCCCGGCGGGTCGGGCCTGCGCTTGCCGCGACGGTGCCTGCTGCCTCGGGGAGCCACGCGCCGACCGTAGGGGGTGGGCCCGACGGTCCGTCGCCATCCACACGGACGACATCGACGTCAGCGCTCTCCGCGCGCATCCGAGGAACGCTCACGTCGATCTCGTGGTTGTGGATGCCCGGGCGCGGGTGAGTTGGGCAACGATCAGCTCGGGTCGGCGGAACCTCGGCCGGTGCGTCCCGCGGCCCGCACGACGCACCGAGCACCTCGGCGGCCGAGTAGCCGGACAGCACTCCCGTCCCCTCGACGTAGCGGTAGGCCGCGAGCGAGTGCAGCTCCAGGTCGGGCGGACGGCCCGGGGACGCCTTCACGTACGTGTCGGGGAACAACCGCTCGAACCGCGGGCCGCGCAACGCTCCGGGCGTCACGAGCCCCGCCGTGATCGCGGCCGACCCGCGGAACGCCGTCGGCCACCCGGGGACCACGCTCACCCCGGTGAGCATGCCCCGGTCGGCAGGCCTGCGAGGCCCGTTCCGAGACATCCACACCGGCGAGATCGACCTGAGCGCGCCCCGGCGCCGGGCCGACGACACTCAGGTCGATGTCGCCCGTGTGGACGGTCAGTGCGTGCGCACCATCCCGCCGTCGCAGCGGACCTGCTCGCCCGTGACGTAGGAAGCGGCCGCGCTCGCCAGGAACGTCACGACGGCGGCGAACTCCTCCGGGGTGCCGTAGCGGCGCGCCGGGATCGCGGCCTTGGCCTGCTCCCGCACCTCCTCCTCGCTCTTGCCGGAGCGCTCGGCGTTGGCCCGGTCGAGCACGCCGACGCGGTCGGTGGCGATGCGGCCCGGCAGCACCATGTTGACGGTGACGCCGTCGGCGGCCACCTCGGTGGCGAGGGTCTTGAGGTACCCGGCGAGGGCGGCGCGGCCCGCGTTGGACGCGACGAGGCGGTCGATCGGGGCCTGCACGCCGCTGGAGCCGATGGCGACGATCCGGCCGAAGCCGCGCTCGCGCATCCCCGGCAGCACCGCCCGGACGAGGCGCTGGTGCGGCTGCACGAGCAGGGAGACGGCGTCGGCGAGCTGTTCGGGGGTGAAGTCGACCGCGACGCCGGGCGGCGGGCCGCCGCCGTTGAGCACCAGCACGTCGACGGGGCCGAAGTGCTCCTCCGCGGCGCCGACCAGCGTGTCCGTGGCGGTGGGGTCGGTGAGGTCCACCTCGACCCCGACCGCGGCCGGCAGCTTCGCGGCCTCCTCGCGCACGAGTTCGCCGCGCCGCCCACCCAGCACGACGTTCGCCCCTTCGGCGGCGAGCGACCGGGCCACGGCGAGGCCGAGTCCCGAGGTCGCGCCTGGCACGACAGCGGTGCGTCCCTTGAGTCCGGTGTCCATGCCGAGAGTCAACCACCCCTCAGATCAGTGGCGACGGGCCCGTAGACCCGCACGATCTCGTCGAGTTGCTGCCGGAACGCTTCCGCGCCGATGAACTCGTCGGGCACGTACGCCTCGTCGAGCTGCTGCCGGACGCCCGGGTCGGCGAGCCCGTCGCGCATCGCCGCCTCCAGCCGGGAGACGACCTCGGGCGGGGTGCCGGCCGGTGCGCCCAGCCCGAACAGCGACGTGCTGTAGGTGAGCTCGGGGAAGCCGAGCTCGGCGAGCGTCGGGACGTCGGGCAGGTAGTCGACGCGCTCGGCCGGGCTGATCGCGAGCGGCCGGAAGGTGCCCGCGTCGAACTGCTGCCGGATGTCCTGCGAGACGTTGATGAACACCGCGTCGACGGCGCCGCCGAGCACGGCCTGGATCAGCTCGGCGTTGCCGTTGAAGGGCACGACGGTGACCTCCACGCCGTACTCGCCCGCCAGCCGCCGCAGCTCGATGGCCTGCGACGTGGTGGCGCCGGGCGTGCCGACGGTCAGCTCGCCCGGCCGCTGCCGGGCAGCGTCGAGGAACGCGGCCGCGTCGGGGTACGGGGAGTCGCCCGCCACCGCGAGCACCGACGGCACCGCGGTGATCACGCCGATCGCCACGAACGAGTTCGCGTCGTAGGGCACGTCCTGGATCATCGGCGTCACCACCGTGGACGGCGCCGCCACGAGCGTGAGCGTGTGGCCGTCGGGCTCGCTCGCCACCAGCTCGTTCATCGCGACGGACCCGGCCGCGCCGGGCACGTTCTCCACGATCACCGGCTGCCCGAGCGCCTTCTCCAGGTGGGCGCCCATGGTGCGGGCGGCGAGGTCGGTGGGCCCGCCCGCGGTGTACGGGACGAGCACGGTGATCTCCTCGCTCGGGTAGTCCTCCGGGGCGTCCTGCGCCGTGCAGGCGGCCGCCAGCAGGGCGACCACCGCGATCCACGCTCGTGCCGTCCTCATCAGGGCCCTCCCAGGATCGGTTCGTAACCGGCCTGCGTCCGGTCCAGCACGGCCCGCATCTCGGCCGCGCCGCGGAACTGCGGGCCCAGGTAGCGCTCGCCGACCGCCTCGACCACCTGCGGGTCGCCGTGCGCCTTGCTCAACGCGCCCTCGATGCGGGTCACCACCGGCTCGGGCAGCCCGGCCGGCCCGGCGAGCCCGAACGTCGAGCCGGACAGCGTGAGCCCGGGGAAGCCCGCCTCCACGAGCGTCGGCACCCCGGGCAGCCAGTCGAGCGGCTCCTCGGTGGACACGGCGAGCGGCCGGAACTCGCCCGCGTCGATGTTCGCCGTGACGTCCTGCGACGCGTTGATCAGCACCGCGTCGATGTTGTGGCCGAGCAGCGCGGTGGTCATCTCGGCGTTCCCGTTGAACGGCACGGCCGTGACCTCCACACCGTGCTCGTCGCGCAGCCGCTGCAGCTCCACGCCCTGCGGTGTGGACGCCCCGGGCACGCCCACCGTGATCGCGCCGGGCCGGGCCCGCGCGTCCGCGACGAACGCGGCGACGTCCGGGTACGGCGAGTCCGCCGCCACCGCGAGCAGCGAGGGCACCTCGGAGAGCACCCCGACCGGCGTGACGTCGGCCGCGGTGTAGCCCACGTCGTTGACCAGCGGCGTCAGCACGGTGGTGCCCGCGGTGATCAGCGCGAGCGTGTGGCCGTCGGGTTCGGCCTGCACGAGCTCCTGGGTGGCGAGCGCCCCCGAGCCGCCGGGCACGTTCTCCACGACGACCGGTTGGCCGAGGTCGCGTTCGAGGTACTCGCCGTACGCGCGGGCGGTGAGGTCGGTGGGGCCGCCCGCGGCGTACGGCACGAGCAGCCGGATCTCCTCGCTCGGGAACTCGGCGGGCTCGGCCGCACCACCGCACCCGGCCAGCAGGACGAGCCCGGTGAGCAGCGCGATCGGCCTCATGGTTCCTCCCAGCGCAGCGGCGCGGCGGTCTGCGCCTGCAGCTCGTCGCGGGTGAGGCCGGGCACCATCTCCCGCACCACGAACCCGTCCGGCGTCACGTCGAGCACAGCGAGGTCGGTGTACACGCGGTGCACCACGGCCGCGGCCGTGAGCGGGAACGTGCAGGTGGGCAGGAGCTTGGGCCGGCCGTCCCTGGTGGTGTGGGTGGTCATCACGAGCACCCGGCGCGCCCCGACGGCCAGGTCCATGGCCCCGCCGACGGCGGGTGGCAGCGTGGCGTCGTCTGTGGCCCAGTTGGCGAGGTCGCCGTTGGCGGCCACCTGGAACGCGCCGAGCACCGTGATGTCGATGTGGCCGCCGCGCATCATCACGAACGCGTCGGTGTGGTGGAAGTACGCGCCGCCGGGCAGGAGCGTCACGAGCTGCTTGCCCGCGTTGATCAGCTCCGGGTCGCCGGTGCCCTCCTGCGGCGCCGGTCCCATCCCGAGGATCCCGTTCTCGCTGTGGTAGACGATCTCCCGGTCCGGCGGCACCACGTCCGCGACGAGCGTGGGCAGCCCGATCCCGAGGTTGACGTACGAGCCGTCCGGGATGTCCTGCGCCACCCGCGCCGCCATCTGCCGCTTGGTGAGCCTCACGCCGCCACCACCCGGTCCACGAAGATCCCCGGCGTGACGACGGCCTCCGGGTCGAGCTCCCCGAGCTCGACGAACGCGCTCACCTGCGCCACCGTGACCCGGGCCGCCGTGGCCATCACCGGCCCGAAGTTGCGGGCCGCGGAGTGGTAGACCAGGTTGCCCCAGCGGTCGGCCAGGTGGGCCTTGATCAGCGCGACGTCGGCGGGCAGCGGTTCCTCGAACACGTGCCTGCGCCCGCCGATCACGCGGACCTCCTTGCCCTCGGCGAGCGGGGTGTCGGCCCCGGCCGGGGTGAAGAAGCCGCCGAGCCCGGCGCCCGCGGCCCGCATCCGTTCGCTGAGCGTGCCCTGCGGCACCAGTTCCAGCTCGATCTCGCCCGCCCGCCACAGCTTCTCGAACCACACCGACCCGGAGGACCGCGGGTACGAGCAGATGATCTTGCGGACGCGGCGTTCGCGGATCAGGGCGGCGATGTCGGTCTCGCCGCTGCCCGCGTTGTTCGTCACGACGGTCAGATCGCGCACGCCCAGGTCCAGCACCGCGTGCACCAGCGCGACCGGCACCCCGGAGTTGCCGAACCCACCCACGAGCACGGTGTCGCCGTCGCGCACCCCGGCCACGGCCTCGGCGAGGGAGGCCACCCGCTTGTCGATCATCCGGCCGCCCGGTACCAGCGCGGCGACGTGGACGGCGGGGGCGTGAGCGCGGCGCGCACCGCCACCAGCGAGGGCCCGTCGGTCGCGAGGGCCTTGGCGAAGGCCTCCTCGAACGCCTCGCCGAACCCGTCGACGGCCTGCGCGGGCACCCCGAAGGCACCGGCGAGCGCCACGAAGTCGGGGGTGACCAGGTCGACCCCGCGGGTGGGCACGCCCGCCTGCACCTGGTCGAAGCGGAGCATCCCGTAGCCGCCGTCGTCCACCAGCACCACCGTGACCGGCAGCCGCTCCTGCACCGCGGTGGCCAGCTCGCCGCAGGCGAAGAGGAAACCGCCGTCGCCCACCACCGCGACCGCCCGGCCCGATCCCGCGGCCGCGGCACCGAGCGCGGCGGGGAACGCGAAGCCGAGCGTGCCCCAGCCCATCGGGTAGGCGAGCCGCCGCGGGCCGCGCACCCGGTGGAAGCCCGCTGCCCAGTAGCCGGCGATGCACATGTCGGCGAGCAGCGTGGCGTCGGCGGGCAGCAGCCGGTCGAGCGTGTGGAGCAGCAGGGCGGCCTGTGGTTCCTCCTCGCGCACGAGCGCGGTGACCTGATCGCGTAGCGAACGGATCTGCACCGCGAGCACGTCCAGCCCGTCGCGCTGCGGCACGGCGGCGGCGAGCCGTTCGGTCACCGCGCGCGCGTCCCCGACCAGGACGTGGTCGGGCCGGTAGTTCTTGCCCGCGTCGTCGGCGTCGACGTTGATCGCCAGCAGCGCGGGCGGCTGCGGCATCCGCCAGTTCTGGGTGGTCATCCCGTCCAGGTCGCTGCCGATCGCGATCACGAGGTCGGCGTCGTCCCACAGCGCGCCGACGACGGGCACGTGGGTGGTGGCGGGTGCGAGGCACGGGTGCTCGGGCGGCAGCACCCCGCGCCCGTGGTAGGTGGTGACCACCGGTGCGGCGAGCCGCTCGGCGAGGGCGCCCACGGCGTCGCCCGCGCCGGCGCGTACCGCGCCGCCGCCAACCCAGAGCAGCGGGCGCTCCGCGCGTTCGATCAGCGCGAGCGCGGCGTCGAGATCCGGCTCGGGCGGGCCCGGGGGAGGTGTCTCGACGGGCGTGCGCAGCGTCACCGCGGCCCGCAGCAGGTCGGTCGGCACGCCCAGGTAGACGGGGCCGGTGGGGGCTCGCAGCGCCGCCTGCCCGGCCTCCAGCACCTCGGCGTACAGGTCGGCGGCGGCCGCGGTGGTGGTGGCCGCTTTCGTGACCGGCGCGAACATGGCGGCCTGGTCGCGGGTCTCGTGCAGCACCCCGCGGTAGACGCCGGGGCGGCGCAGCGTGGTGGGGATGTCGGTGGCGATCACGAGCACCGGCGCGCCGGACGTCATGGCCTCGCCGGTGGCGCCGAGCGTGTTGGCCGCGCCCGGCCCGGTGGTCACCACCGCGACGCCGAGCCGTCCGGTGGCCCGGGCGTAGCCGTCGGCGGCGTAGGCGGCGGCCTGCTCGTGGCGCACCCCCACCAGCCGGATCCCGGCCTGCGCGCACGCCTCCCACACCGGGAGGTTGTGCACGCCCGGCAAGCCGAACGCGATCTCGACGCCCAGCTCCCGCAGCGCGTCGACCAGTGCCGTCGCTCCGTCATCCGCCACGTGCAACCTCCTGGAAGGTCTGCTCGGTCTCGGTGAACAGCGCCGCGAGGTCGGCGCCGCCCAGGAACTGCTCCGGCACGTACCGCTCGTCGAGCCCGCGCCGGGTGTCCGGGTCGGCCGAGGCCGCCCGCATGGTCTCCTCCAACTTCGCGATCACCGGCTCCGGCGTGCCCGCCGGGGCCACCACGCCGAAGGTCGTGGTGCTCTGCGTGATCTCCGGGAACCCCTGCTCGGCGAACGTGGGCGCGTCCACGTACGGCAGCCGCTCCTCGGTGCCCACGGCCAGCACCCGCATCTGCCCGGACTCGAGGAGGGGCATCAGGTCCTGCGAGGCGTTGACGAACCCGGCCGTGACGTTGCCGCCCAGCAGCGCCGCGAACACCTCCTGGGCCCCGTTGAACGGCACCACGGTGAGCGGCACGTCGTAGAGCTGGGTGATCCGGCGGGTCTCCGCGGCGTGGGTGTTGGTGGCGCCCGGCGTGCCGACGCTGACGAGGGCCGGGTCGCTGCGGGCCGCCGCGACGAGGCCCGCGAGGTCGGTGTGCGGCGATGCTGCCGGTACGACGAGCGCGGACGGCACCTGGGTGATCACCCCGACCGGGGCGAAGTCGTCGCGGGTGTACCCGACGTCGTTGGTGAGGTAGTTGAGCACGGCCGTGGGCAGCGCGCTCATCGAGAGCGTGTAGCCGTCCGGCTCGGAGGACAGCAGCTCCTGGTAGGCCGTGGAGCCCGAGGCCCCGGGCATGTTCTCCACCACGACCGTCTGCCCGAGCGAGCGCTCCATGAACGTGCCGAGCGAGCGGGCCGCGATGTCGGTGGGCCCGCCCGCGGTGTACGGCACGATCAGCCGGATCTGGTCGGAGGGGTAGGCCTCCGGCTCTTCGGACCCCTGCCCGCCGCACGCGGCGAGCAGCAGCGCGGCCGCGGCCGCAGCGATGAGGCGAAAGCGGTTCATCGGTCTCCCTCGACGGATGCGGGTTCGGGGACGTCGTGGCGGTGCAGCACGCCGGCCCTGCGCCTCGCGGTGACGATGCTGATCACCACGATCAGCACGGTGACCGCGAGGATCCCGCCGGAGATCGGCCGCGTGACGAACACGCCGAGGCTGCCGCCGGAGATCAGCATCGTCTGGCGGAAGGCGCGTTCGAGGATCTCCCCGAGCACGAACGCCAGCACGAGCGGGCCGGGCTCGAAGCCGGTCTTCTTCATCAGCCAGCCCAGCAGGCCGAACGCGAGCACCACCCACATGTCGGTGGCGTCGTTGTTGATCGAGAAGACGCCCGCCATCGTGACGAGCAGCGCGAACGCGGCGAGGATCCCGGCGCGCACCCGCAGGATCTGCACGAACACCCCGACCAGCGGGATGTTCAGCGCCAGCAGCATGAGGTTGCCGACGAACATCGATGCGATCACGCCCCAGAAGATCTCCGGGTGCTGGTCGATCAGCTGCGGGCCCGGGGTCACGCCCTGCACCAGCAGCGCCCCGAAGATGAGGGCGAGCACGACGTTGGCCGGGATGCCCAGCGTGAGCAGCGGGATGAACGCCGAGGTCGACGAGGCGTTGTTGGCCGTCTCGGGGCCGGCGACGCCCTCGATCGCGCCACGGCCGAACCGGCTCGGGTCCTTCGCCCGGCGTTTCTCCAATGCGTAGGAGGCGAGCGACGAGACCACACCGCCACCACCCGGCAGCACGCCGATCAGGAAGCCGAGCACGCTGCCGCGCCCGATCGCCCCGGCCGACTCGCGCAGGTCGGCGCGGCTCGGCCAGATGTTCCTGATCCGGCTCGTGACGGCCTGCACCTTCTCGGTGCGCTCCAGGCTGTGCAGGATCTCGCCGACGCCGAACAGACCCATCGCGACGGCCACGAAGTCCAGCCCGTCGAACAGCGCCACCTGGCCGAAGGTGAACCGCGTCGTGCCGGCGATCGGGTCCTGGCCCACGGTGGCGAGCAGCAGCCCGAGCGCGGCCATGGCGAGGCTCTTGAGCGCCGAACCCGTGCCGAGGTAGGTCACCAGCAGGATGCCGAGCACCGCCAGCGCCACGTACTCCGGCGGCCCGAACGACACGGCCAGCGCCGCGAGGGGCGGCGCGAGCAGCGCGAGGCCCACGACGGCGAGCACACCGCCGACGAACGAGCCGATCGCGGCCACTCCCAGCGCCGGGCCCGCGCGGCCCTGCTTGGCCATCTCGTAGCCGTCGAACGTGGTGACCACCGACGCCGCCTCGCCGGGCAGCCGCAGCAGCACCGAGGTGATCGTGCCGCCGTACATCGAGCCGTAGTAGATCCCGGCCAGCAGGATCACGGCCGTGTGCGGCTCGATCTCGTACGTGAGCGGCAGCAGCAGCGCGATCGTCGCCGTCGGGCCCAGGCCCGGCAGCACGCCGATCACCGTGCCGATGAGCACGCCGAGGAAGACGTAGAGGATGTTGACCGGGTCGAGCGCGACCGCGAAGCCCTGGGTGATCCCGTCGAGGACGCCCACTAGCTCACCAACCCGGCCACCACGTCGTCGGGGAACCGCACCCCGAGGGCGGTGTCGAACAGCAGGTAGAGGCCGATCGAGCCGGCGACGGCCAGCCCGAGCGCCCACCGCCACGGCTCGCGGCCGAAGACCCGCAGCCAGAGCAGCAGCATCAGGAACGCCGGGAGCAGGAACCCGACCACCTCGAACGCGGCCACGAAGACGGCGAGCCCGGCGAGCCCGCCCGCGATGCGGGCCGAGCCCCGCGTGAACGGCTCGTAGTCGTCGGGGTCGTCCACCACCAGGAGGACGAGCCCCGTGCCGGTGAGCAGCAGCGCCACCACGAACGGCCACAGGCCGGGGCCGGGGGAGGTGAGTTCGCCCAGCGAGAGCGCGACGGAGCCGACGAGGGCAACGACGCCCACGGCCACGACGATCAACGGACCGAGCCGGTACAGCTGCCCGCGCGGCTGCTCCATCTGCACCTCTTCCCTGAGGCCGGATGTCTGATCAGTGAACGTATGCAGTGCGGGCAGGGCCGGTCCAATACAAGATGAGGGCAGGACTGAGACGGCATCCGTATCAATGGGGGCGGATCGTGGAGTTGCGGCACCTGCGGGCCTTCACCGCCGTGGCGGAGGAGTTGCACTTCGGCCGGGCCGCCGCGCGCCTGCACATGGCACAGCCGCCGCTCTCCCAGCAGATCAAGCACCTGGAGCGCGACCTGGGGGTGCGGCTGCTGGAGCGGACCACCCGGCAGGTCCGGCTCACCAGCGCCGGGGCGGTGTTCCTCGAACACGCCCGCCGGGTGCTCGCCGAGGCCGACCGCGCCCGGGAGTCGGTGCTGCGCACCGAGCAGGGCGAGCGCGGCGAGATCCGCGTGGGGCTCACCGGCGCCACCACGTGGCGGCTGCTGCCGCGGCTCACCCGCACCTACCGCGCCCGCTACCCGCTCGTGCGCCTGGAGCTGCACCCGTCGGTGTTCAGCGGCGCACAGATCAGCACCCTGCTCGACGGCGGCATCGACGTGGCCCTGCTGCGTGCGCCCGTGCCCGCCCTGCTGGCGAGCCGCACCGTGCTGGACGAGGAGCTCGTGGCCGTGCTGCCCGACGACCACCCGCTGGCCGACCGCCCGTCCGTTCCGCTGGCCGAGCTCGCGGGGGAGAACTTCGTCAGCTACCCCGACCGGCAGGGCTCGAACCTGCGCGACGCCGCGATCCGGGCCTGCGCCGACGTCGGCTTCTGGCCCCGCGTGGTGCAGGAGGCCCAGGACACCTACACCGTGGTGGCGCTGGTGGCCGCCGCCGTCGGCGTGGCGCTGCTCCCGGCCTCGGCCGAGTGGCTGCAGTTCGAGGGGGTGGCCTTCCGCCCGGTGACCGGCGCCGATGTCCGGGTGCCGGTGGCGCTGGTCTGGCGGCCGGGCGACGAGTCGCGGATCCTCGCCGGCTTCCTGGAGGTGGCGGCCGAGCTCCTCCCGTGATCGACCTCCAGGTGACTGCAACTCATGGGTTGCACATCGACGGATGATCTGCAATGCTACGGTTGCACATCGACTCGGAGGGCCATCATGGACGACGCCACCAACACCACAGCGGAGACGTCAGAGCTCGACAGCGTCGCCCGGCAGATCGACATCGACGCGTCTCCCGACCGGGTCTGGGACCTGGTCGCGCGTCCGGGCTGGTACGTCAACGACGGCACGATCGCGGCCGAGCCCGAACTGCGCCAGGAGGGTGAGGTCACGATCGTCACGGACCCGGAGCTGGGGGAGTCCAGGTTCCTGACAGTGCGGCTGGACAAGCCGCGCTACGCGGCGTTCCGCTGGCTCCACGCCCGGTACCCGGAGGCGTCCGGGGGCACGCTCGTCGAGTTCTGGATCGACGAGCGCGAGGACGGCGGGGTGACCCTGCGGGTTCTGGAGAGCGGGTTCTCGTGCCTGTCCGAGGACACGGCCGTGTGGCTGGAGGAGCGGGAAGACCACGACCGCGGCTGGTTGCAGGAGCTCGCGGCGGCGAAGGCGCACGTCGAGGCCGGCGGGTCGTGAGCACGCCGGACCTGCCGACCATGTGCGCCGCGCTCGGCGACCCCACCCGCTGGGAGATCCTCACCCGGCTCGGCGAGGGTGCGATGTCGGCGTCCGCGCTGGCCCGGGTGCTCCCGGTGAGCAGGCAGGCGATCGGCAAACACCTGGAGGTGCTGCGCGAGGTCGGGCTGGTCGAGTCGCAGCAGCGCGGCCGCGAGGTCGTCTACCTCGCCCTCGGTGCCCAGCTTGGTGCGCTCGCCCGGCAACTCGACCGGATCGGCCGGTCCTGGGAGTCCCGGTTGCTGCGGATCAAGGAGCTGGCCGAGCGCCCGGATCACGACCGGCCGTCTGGGCCCTGACCACCACGAACCAGTAGCGCGACCCCGCTGCAGGACGCCCGGTGCGGCCTCGCAGCGGTGGTTCCGCGCGCCCGAAATCGCTGCGTGACGACCGAAGGCAGGATCGGACATGACCGTCCAGACCCCCGGAACCGACCACGAGGGCACGGCGCCCGTCGAACATCCCGCGACACGTACCCGCCGACGGCTCGTGCTGGCGCTGGCCTCCGCGGCCACGGCGATGGTCGGGCTCGACGGCGCCATCGTGAACGTGGCGCTGCCGTCGATGCAACGCGATCTCGGTGCCGGGTACGGCACCCTGCAATGGGTCGTCGTCGCCTACGGCCTGCTGCTCGGCGGGTTCCTCCTGTTCGGCGGGCGGATGACCGACCACGTGGGCCGAAAGCGCGTGATCGTGGCCGGGCTCGCCGTATTCACCGGTGCCTCGTTCCTCGCCGGCGTCGCGACGGAAGCCGAAGTGCTGATCGTGGCGCGCGGCTTCCAGGGCTTCGGTGGTGCCCTCATCGTGCCGGCTGCGCTCTCGTTGCTGGCTGTCACGTTCGCGGAGGGGCCCGAGCGGGAGCGGGCGTTCGGCGTCTTCGGGGCCGTCGACGGCCTCGGCGCGACCTTCGGGGTCGTTGTCGGCGGGTTGCTGGCCGCCGGACTCGGGTGGCGTTGGGCGTTCTTCATCAACGTGCCGATCGGCGCGGTGCTGATCGCGGTCGCGGCGGTCGTCCTGGCGCCGGACGAGCGACCGGACCGCGGTGCACGGCTCGACCTCGCCGGGGCGACCTCGGTGACCGGGGGCCTGTTGGTGTCGGTCTACGCGCTGCACCACGCGACCGTTCACGGTTGGTTCGCCGCCTCCACGCCGGCGTTGTTCGCCGTGGCCGCGGCGCTGCTGGCGCTGTTCGTGCGCATCGAGGCGCGGTCGGCCGCCCCGCTGCTTCCCGCCATGATGCTGAAGAACCGTTCGGTGGTGGCCGCGAACCTCACCGCGTTCCTCGGGTTCTGCGCGCTGGTGGCGTTCATCTTCCTCGGATCGCTGCTGATGCAGCAGGTGCTGGGCTACTCCCCGGCGCAGGCCGGGGTCGCATGGCTCGCGACCACGGCCACCCTCTTCGTGGCGGCCATGGCAGGCACCTGGTTGGTGGCCCGGGTCGGCGTGCGGTGGCTGCTGCTCTCCGGCCTGGTGCTCGTCGCCGTCGGGGCACTGTGGATGGCACGGATCCCGGCTGACGCCGGCTACCTCACGGACCTGCTGCCCGCGTTCCTGCTCGCCGGCGTCGGATTCGGGTTCTGCGGCCCGGCCCTGCAACTCGGTGCGCTGTCCGGGGTGGCGGAGGCGGACACCGGTGTCGCCTCCGGGCTCGTGGAGACCACGCGCGAGATCGGCGGTGCCGTCGGGGTCGCCGCTGTGACGACCGTGCTGGTCGCCGGGTCCGGGATCGAGGGCTTCCACGCCGCGTTCGGGTTCGTCGCCCTCCTCGCGGCCCTCGGCGCCGTCACCGCCGCCGTGGGATGCGTGCGCGGCCGCTGATCGCTCCGATCACGCGCCCAGGCGGGTGCGGCGGGCCGCCTCGTCGGGGCGGGCCGCCAGCTCCCGCGCGTGGACCCGGTCCAGCGGCGCCATCGTGCCTGCGCCCAGGGCCACCGAGCGGACGCGGGCGGCCTTCACCGCCATGGTCGTGATGGTCTCCACCTCGGCGGCGGTGGCGCCGAGGGCGACGATGCCGTGGTTGCCGAGCAGCACGAGCCGGGGTGCGGTGCCGTCGCGGTCGAGCCGGTCGCGCACGGCGGTGTGGGCGGCCGTGCCGAGCGCGATGCCGGGCGCCGCGTAGGGCACCCACACCGGCTCGCCCAGCACCACGGCTTCGTCCGGGAACAGCGGCGCCGACCACAGCTCCTCGGCCTCGCGCACCGCGAGCAGCCCCACCACGGCCGTCGGGTGCGTGTGCGCCACCCAGGTGGCCCCGGCGGCGAGCGCGACCACGTGCACGAGGGTCTCGATGCTCGCCTTCGCCGAGCCGCCCGCGGACAGCAGCCGCGACAGCCTGTCCTGGTCGGTGCCGCCCCGTTCGAGCACGTCGACGAGCTCGGGCAGGTCGCCCACGACGAAGTCCCCGGCCCCGGCGAGGTCCATCCGCGATCCGCTGGCCTTGACGGCGAACCGGTCGTCGTCCAGGCGCACGGACGTGTTGCCCTCGGCGAGGACCACCAGGTCGGCGGCCGGGTCGCCGAGGCGGCGGGTGAGCGCCACCAACTCGTCCGGCACCTCGTGCGGGCGCACGGCGAACGTCACGACAACCTCCCGTAGCGCCGTAGCGCGACCGTGTTGAGCAGGGCGGACAGCACGAGCACCAGCCCGAGCGCGAGGAGCTGGTAGCGGCTGCCCTCGGCGCCCTCCGGGAACGCCAGCAGCATCCCGGCGTTCAGCCAGGTGACGAGCAGGGCCGCCACGAGCACGCCGCCGACCCGGCCGATCCCGCCCTGGATCGCGACGCCGCCCAGCACGGCCACCGTGATCGCGGGCAGCGCCATCCCGTTGCCCACGATGCCCGCGTCCGGCCGGGCGGAGGCGAACTGCCCGACCGTCACGACCGCCACCACGCCGGAGAGCAGCCCGGACATCACGAACGCCGTGAACCGGGTGCGCGCCACCGACTGCGTGGCGTACGCGGCCGCGACGTCGTTGGTGCCCACCGCGTACAGCGACCGCCCGTAGGTCGAGCGGGACACCACCACCCAGGCCAGCAGCGCGCACGGCAGCAGGATCGTGAACACGTGCAGCGGCACGGGCGGCAGCGGCTCGGGGAAGTTGACGTTGCGGGTGAGCGAGTGCAGCGCGACGACCGGGGGAGTGGAGATCGGCGCATTGCCGTTGCTGATCAGCGCGAGCGAGCTGTACGCGTAGTACGTGGCGAGCGTCGCGATGAGCGCCGGGAAGCGCACGTACGCGACGAGTGCTCCGTTGACGGCGCCGAGCAGGGCGCCCACCACGATGCAGCCCACGATCGACGGGAGCAGCGGCCACTCCCACACGCCGACCATGAACCCGAACGCCATGCCCGCGAGCGACACGATCGCGCCCACGGACAGGTCGATGCCGCCGCGCCCGGAGACGATCACGAACAGCTCCGCGACGGCCAGCAGCGCGAACGGCACCATCGACTCGAGCGCGTTGCCCAGGTAACGCACGTCGTAGGGCGCCACGAGGTAGCCGCCCGCGCCGAGCACCCGGAACCAGACGACCACCACGACGAGCAGCACCGCGAGCAGCACCACCCGCTCGGTGAGCGCGATCCGCAGCACCCTGGCCGCGATCCCCTCCCCGCGGGCGCGTTCGGCCGCCGGCACGGTCTCGATCTCGGTCATCGGGCGCTCCTCCGCCGCTCGCGCAGCAGGTCGACGCCGACCGCTACGAGGATGAACAGGCCGATGAACAGCTGTGCGAGCTCCGAGGGCCAGGACAGCAGGGTGACGGCGCTCGACACGGTGCCGACCAGCAGCGCACCGAGCACGGTGCCCAGCACGGTGCCGCGGCCACCGATGATGCTGGTGCCGCCGATCACGACCGCGGCGATCACCCGCAGCTCGAGCCCGGTGCCCACGTTCTGCTGCACGAGCCCGCCACTGCCGATGAGGATGCACGCGGCGAGCCCGACGCACGCACCCGTGAGGACGTACGCGCTGATCTGGCGCCGCCGCACCCGCACCCCCGCCAGGCGCGCGGCGAACGCGTCGCCGCCCACGGCGTACAGGTGCCTGCCGGTGGCCCAGAACCGCATGTAGCACCACATGCCCGCGGCCAGCACGAGCGTGAGCCACCACGCCGTCGGCACGCCCAGCAGCTTGCCCTCGGCGCCGCCGCCGATCGGCGCGAGCGTGGGGGGCACGCCCGCCACCTGCTCGGTGCCGAAGATCTGCAGCGAGACGAACCGGTAGATGTTCAGCGTGCCGAACGTGACGATGATCGGGTGGATGCCGCCGTAGGCCACGAGCAGGCCGTTGACGGCGCCGAGCACCAGCCCGACCACCACGGCGACGGCCACCGCGGGCAGGAACGGCAGCCCGGAGTCGCGCACCAGCAGTGCCACGATCACCATCACGACCGCGGCCTGGCTGCCGACGGAGACGTCGATCCCGGCCGTGACGATCACGGCGGTCATCCCGATCCCGATCAGCGCGATCGGGGCCACCGTGAACAGGATGTTCTGCAGGTTGCCCGTGGTCAGGAACGTGTCGGTGACGAGCGAGAGCACCACCCACAGCAGCCCGACCACGCCGATGAGGGCGATCTCCTGACCCTCGATCGCGCGCACGCGCGGCCTGCGCCGGGTGGGCGCGGCCGCGGCGGTGGTCGCGGTGGACGTCATGCGGCTGTCTCCCCCTCGTCGCCCGCGGCGGCCGCGAGCACGTCGGCCTGGCTCGCGCCGCGCTCGAACTCCCGCACCACCGCTCCCTTGCGCACCACCAGCACGCGGTCGGCGAGCTGCAGGACCTCCGGCAGATCCGTCGAGATGACGAGAACGGCGCTGCCGCCGTCCGCCAGCTCCAGAACCAGCCGGTGGATCTCCTCCTTCGCCCCCACGTCGACGCCCTGGGTGGGCTCCTCGAGCACCAGCACGCGGGGTGCGCGCACGAGCTGGCGGGCGAGCACCACCTTCTGCTGGTTGCCACCGGACAGGGCCCCCACGGCCGTTCCGACGTCCGGGGCCTTGATCGCGATGCGGCGCAGGAAGTCCTCCGCGATCGAGCGCTCCTTGCGCCGGTCGAACCAGAAGCCCAGCTTCGCGAGGTGGCGCAGGTGGGCGCTGGAGATGTTGAACGCGATCGACTTGTTCGCGAACACGCCCTGCTGCTTGCGGTTGCCGGGCAGCATCGCGATCCCGGCCGCCGCGGCGTCCTGGGGGGAGTGCAGCCGCACCTGCCGGCCGTCCACCCGCACGGTGCCCGCGTCGGCGGGGGCCACCCCGTAGAGGGCACGGGCGATCGCGTCCGTGCCCGACCCGATGAGGCCGTAGAGGGCCACGACCTCCGCCGGGCGGACCGTCAGGTCCAGGCCGGTGAACGCCCCGGAGCGGCCGAGCCCGGACACCGCGAGCACCGGGTCCCCCGTGGGGGCCGGGCGGTCCGCGGTGGCCGAGCCCAGCGCGTGGCCGACCATCAGCTCGGCAACCTGCCGCACCGTCAGCTCGCTGGTCGGTTTCGTGGCGACCACCTCGCCGTCGCGCATGACGGTGACGCGGTCGCTGATCTGGGACAGCTCGTCGAGCCGGTGGGAGATGTAGATGATCCCGACGCCGGCGGCCCGCAGGTTGCGGACCACGCCGAACAGCACCTCGATCTCCCGGTCGGTGAGGATCGCCGACGGCTCGTCGAGGATCAGCACCTTGGCCGAGTGCGCGAACGCCTTGGCGATCGACACGAGCTGCTGCTCGGCCACCGGCAGGTCGGCCACGCGGACGTCGCCGATCGCCGGGTCGAGCCCGATCTGCGCGAGGAGCTCGCCCACGCGCGTGCGCTGGGCGGCCCAGTCGACCCGCCCGTTCGTGCGCAGCTCGCGCCCGAGGAACACGTTCTCGGCCACGGTGAGCTCGCCGAACAGGTGCGGCTCCTGGTAGACGGTGGCGATCCCCGCCTCCATGGCCGCCTGGGTGCTCCCGCCGGTGATCGGTGCACCGTCGATCTCGACGGTGCCCTCGTCGGCCACCTCGGCACCGGACACGATCTTGATCAGCGTGGACTTGCCCGCGCCGTTCTCGCCGACGAGGGCGTGCACCTCGCCGGCGAGGACATCGAAGTCGACACCCCGCAGCGCCCGCACGCCGCCGTAGCGTTTCTGGACGCCGCGCAGGCGCAGCAGGGTCTCACCCATCAGTAGTCGTACTGGTCGACGTTCTCGGTGGTGATCCGCAGCGGGTCACCGAGCAGCAGCTCCTTGCTGCTCTCGTCCCAGGTCACCGCCGAGAGTTCCGCGTTCACGTTGTTCGTGGCCTGGAACGGGGTGCCCGAGGCCAGCTGCTTGCCCGCCCACGCGGTGAGGTAGCCGAGCTGTTCGACGTCCCAGAGGATGGCCGCGGACGACGACCCGTTCTCCAGGTACTGCTTCATCGACTGCGGCGTGCCCAGCCCCACGGTGAACACCTGGCCGATCTTGCCGGCCTCGGTGACGGCCTTGGCCACACCCGGCGCCGACGCCGTGCACTCGCCCACGAGGCCGGTGAGGTCCGGGTGGGCGTTCATCAGGTCCTTGGCCATCGTGACGGACTGGGCCTCGTCCTCGCCCGCGTACACGATGTCGACGATCTCGGCATTCGGGTACTTCTCCGCGGTCACCCGCTTCTGGACCTCGATCCAGGAGTTGAGGTTCGCCGCGGTCTGCCCGCACGACACGATCGCGTACTTGCCCTGGCCGCCCATGGCCTCGAGCAGCGCGTCGGTGAGCGCCGTGCCGACGCCCTCCGGCGAGGCCTGGTTCACGAACGCCTCGCGCACCGAGTTGGGCGCGTCGGTGTCGCTGGTCATCACCTTGATGCCGGCGTCGGCGGCCTCCTGCAGCACGGGGGCCATCGAGTCGGGGTCGTTGGGGGCCACCACGAGCACGTCCACCCGCTGCTGGATCAGCGAGTTCACGATCTCGGTCTGGGCGCCCGGGTCGGCCGTGGACGAGCCGCGGTAGATCCACTCGATGCCGAGCTCCTGGGCGCCCTTCTGCCCGCCGGTGTTCATCGCCTCGAAGTAGGGGATGCCCTGCAGCTTGGGCACGAATGCGACGCTGACCTGGTCCTCGCCGCCGCCTCCACCGCCCCCGCCCCCGGGGTTCTGCTGGGTGCAGCCCGCGAGGGCGAGCGCCCCCGCCGCCGCCACGGCCAGTGCCGCGGTGATGCGCCTGTTGAGCATCCTCGCTCCTTCCTCCGCGCCTGTGGTCAGGCGGACGTCTCGTGGGGATGGTCGACGGGAACCCGGTGGACCTCGACGCCGTGCTCGGCGAAGCAGTCGAGTGCGTCGGGTTCGGCCGCGTCGTCGGTGAACAGGCCGGTGATCCGCTGGGTGGGCACGAAGCTGTGCAGCGCGAACCGGCCGATCTTGGACGAGTCGAAGAGGCCGTACACGTCCACGCAGGAGGCGGCCAGCCGCCGCTTGACGGTGGTCTCCTCCACCGACAGCTCCATCAGGCCGTGCTCGCGCGACAGCCCGCGGATGCCGAAGAAGCCCATCGTCAGCCGGCCGCGGCTCACGACCACGTCGCCGAAGTCGCCGACCACCGACCACGACGAGCGCCGCACCGTGCCGCCGGGGAGCACGACGGTGACCCCGCTGTCGCTGAGCAGCTCGGCGGCGCGCAGGCCGTTGGTGACGACGATCAGGTTGCGGCGCCCGCGCAGCTCGTGGGCGAGCTGGTAGCAGGTGGTGCTGCAGTCGAGCGCGATCGCGGCGCCGTCGGGCACGAGCGCGCCCGCGGCCCGGGCGATGGCGGCCTTCGCGGCCGTCCGGTGGCGCAGCCGCATCTCGAACGCGCCCTCGTCGGCGCCGTCGGCGGTCACGGCGCCGCCGCGCACCCGGGAGAGGAGGTGCCTGCGCTCCAGCACCTCGAGGTCCTTGCGGATGGTCACCGCGGTGACGCCGAAGCGGCGCACGAGGTCGGCCACGCTGACCCGGCCGTCGACGTCGAGCAGGCGCAACACCTCCTGCTGCCGCTCGTGCTCCGCGATGCCCGCCACGCGCGAACCGTAAGAAGCACCGCCGTAACCGTCAACGAACAGTTTGGTAACCGCTAGCCGTCGACTTTCGATTGATTGCGTTCGGTTTTCCTGCGCCGGAGGAGGTGCACCGCGGTACCGGCCAGGATCGCCACGACGCCGATGCCGAGCGAGAGCGGCGCCATGACCAGCAGCGCCACCGCCGCCACCGCGAAGAGCACCCGTTCGGGCACCCCGGCGGGCCCCACGAGCCACGCGCCGGTGACGACGGCCAGCGCCGCCACGGCCGCGGCCGCCGCGAGCGCGGCGAGCAGGACGGTGCCGATCCCACCCTCGAACAGCAGGCCGACGCCCTGCGGCGAGAGCACCACGACGAACGGCACCAGGAACGCGGGCAGCGTGTACTTCCAGGTGAGCCACATCGTCCGCACCGGGCGCCCGCCCGTGATCGCAGAGGCGGCGAAGGGGGACAGCGCCGTGGGCGGTGAGACCTCGGAGAGCACCGCGTAGTAGAAGATGAACATCGCGGCCGCGAACGCCGGCACGCCCACGTCCTGCAGGGCGGGCCCGATGATCACCCACGAGATGATGAAGCTCGCCGTCACCGGCACCGCGAGCCCGAGCAGCACCACCGCCACGGCCGAGTAGATCGCCGTGAGCGCGAGGTTCCCGCCCGCGAGCGCCACGATGATCCCGGCGAGCTTGAGCCCGAGCCCGGTGAGCGTCATGACCCCGACGATGATCCCGGCCACCGCCATCACCGGGATCACCGAGAGCGCCCCGGTCGCGCCGCTCGCCAGCGCCTCGCCGATGCGCCGCGGGGTCATCCACGAGTCGCGTTCGAGGAAGCTCAGGAGGAACGCGAGCACGGTGGCGTAGACGACCGCGCGGAACGGCGTGAGGCCCAGCGCCATGAACACGACGATCGCGACCAGCGAGCTGAAGTGGTAGCCGAACCGCAGCAGCAGGGCACCCGCGGGGCGCACGTCCATGTCGATGGCGTGGGTGCGGTAGCGCCGGGCGTCCATCTCGACCGCGAGGATGATCCCCAGGTAGTACAGGAGGGTCGGGATCGTCGCCCAGATCAGCACCTGCAGGTAGGAGACGTTCAGCAGTTCGGCGATGATGAACGCCGCGGCGCCCAGCGTGGGCGGCGAAAGGATCGCGCCGATGCCCGCGGCCGCGAGCACCGCGCCGCCGTGCTCCTGCGGGTAGCCCGCCTTGCGCAGCAGCGGCCACGCCACGCCGCCGAGCGTCACGGTGGTGGCCACCCCGGAGCCGGACACGGTGCCGAGCAGGAACCCGGCGAGCGTCACGGTGCGGCCGGGCCCGGCGCCCGACTGCCCGAACGCGGCGAACGACAGGTCGATGAAGAACCTGGTGGCCCCCGACGCCGTGAGCACCGCGCCGTAGAGCGTGAACAGGATGATGTAGGTGGCCGCCACCTCCATCGGCACGCCGAACACGCCCTGCGTGCCCATCATGTTGTGGCCGACCAGCCGCTCCCAGCCGAACGACGACGTGGCGAACGGGCCGGGGAAGTACGGGCCGAGGTAGGCGTAGGCGAGGAACCCGATCACCACCAGCGGCACCACCAGGCCCACGGTGCGCCGCGCCGCCTCCAGCACCACCAGGATCGCGAGCGTGCCCATCACGACGTCCAGGTCGGTGGGCACCACCGCGCGGCGGAAGAACGAGTCCCAGTCGGCCACGATGTAGACGAACGGCACCACCGCCACCACCGCGAGCACCCAGTCCAGCAGGTGCGGGTTGTCGGTGGTGGCCTTCTCCGACCGCCCCCAGCCGCGGTAGACCAGGAACGTCATCGCCAGCCCGATCGCCAGGAACGACGGCAGGTACAGCTGCGCGGGCATCGGGTTGAACACCCAGTACAGGCCGTACAGCGTGAGGATCGCGCCGAGCACCTGCACCACCCGCAGCGGCAGGCCGGACAGCCTTCGCGCCGGCTTCTCCGCCTCGTACTCGGCGAGCAGCGCCTCCTCGTCGACGGCGGGAACCTCGTCGCCGTCCGGGCGTGCGGTCATCGGTGTCAACTCTCCTCGACGTCGAGAACGACGGTGACCCCGTCGGTGACCAGCGGTGGGAGCGGGACCGGCTCGTGCCCGGGCACGAGCAGCGTGCGCTCGCCGAGCGCGGTGGCCGCGATCGACAGCTCGCCGAACACCGGCCGGTCACGGGGCTCGGCCACCCAGCGTCGGCGGTCCCCGTCCGGTGCCGTGCGCACCGGACCGGGCACCGCGTAGTACTCCTCCAGCACCGCGAGCTGGTCGGCCGCCAGCTCGACCAGTCCGAACCGGCCGTCGACCGCCACCCGGTAGCGCTCCTCGGCCACCGTGCCGTAGACGGAGTTGCGGTAGCTCACCGCGAACTCCGGCGCGGGCAGCGGCACCTGCGCGAGCAGCGCGCCCTCGGCGTCGCGCACGGTGACGGCCGGAC
Source organism: Pseudonocardia zijingensis (assembly GCF_042657305.1). NCBI lineage: Bacteria > Bacillati > Actinomycetota > Actinomycetes > Pseudonocardiales > Pseudonocardiaceae > Pseudonocardia > Pseudonocardia zijingensis. Next base: position 324,342 of record NZ_JBHSKO010000003.1, read on the forward strand.
CGGGGCCCGCCACGGCGCACCCCGCCCCGAGCACACCCACGGCGAGGGCGACGGCGACCGCGCGCACCGCTCAGCCGGTGGCCTGGTCGAAGTAGGCCTTCGCGCCCGGGCACACGTCGACGAACCCGACGTCACCCGCGGTGGCCGGGTCGAGGTCGTTGGCCGCGGGGTGCACGGCCGCGAGCTGCGCCTTGTTCTCGAAGATCGTCCGCGTGATGTCCTGCTGGAGCTGCTCGGGCATGTCGGAGCGCACGATCAGCACGTTCGGCACGACGACCTGCGGGCTCGCCTCCGTCTGGCCCTCGTAGGTGCCCGCGGGGATCTCCGCGGTCTGGTAGTACGGCCCGAACCTCGCCGCCAGCGCCTCGGTGTACTCGCCGGTCGGGAGCAGCACCATCTGCCCGGTGGTCGCGAGGTCCACCAGCGCGCCCGTCGGCAGGCCCCCGGACCAGAACCCGGCGTCGATCGTGCCGTCGCGCAGGGCCTGCGCCGTCTCGCCGACGCCGAGCTGGCTGCGCTGGATGTCGGTGTCCGGGTTGATCCCGGCAGCCTCGAGGATCCGCAGCGCGATCACCTCGGTGCCCGAGCCCGGCGAGCCGACCGACACGCGCTTCCCGCGCAGGTCCGCGATGCTGCGGATGCCGGTGCCCGCCGTGGTGACGGTCTGGGTGAAGTTGTCGTAGAGCCTGCCCAGCGTGCAGACGGTGATCTCGCGGCCCTCGAACTGGGCGACACCCGCCTTCGCGTCGGCCACCGTGTCGCCGAGGGCGAACGCGATGTCCGCCCCGCCGTCCTGCACGAGCAGTACGTTGTCGACGGAGGCGTTGGTCTCCTGCGCGGTGGCGGTGATGCCCTCCAGCTTCTCGGAGAGCAGCGTGCCCATCGCCCCGCCGTACGGGTAGTAGACGCCGCCGGTGCCGCCGGTGGCGATGGACAGCGATCCGTCCGCACCGGGTGCTGCGGCCTCCCCACCCCCGCACGCGGCGAGGAGCAGCGCCCCTGCGGCGATGACGACGGCCGGCCCGCGACGGCGGTTCCGGCTACTGGTGGTGACAGCCATGGCACCTCCTGCTCGGGGAGCTGCGTTCGGCGTCGAACGCGATCACTCCTGGCGGTGATGCGCAACATCGCACACGGCGTGGGCGCTGTCCACGCGCCGAGAGCACCTTGGAGCCGTACTGTTGCCTTTCAGGCCGCCGTCATGACCAGGACCTCGCGGAGCGTGCCGCCCAGTACGCGCCCGGCTCCTCGGCCACCGCCGCGAGCCGCTCCAGCGCGTCGCCGGGCAGCGCCACGTCGGCCGCCGCCGCGTTGCTCGCCACCTGCGCGGGATCGACCGCGCCGGACAGCACGCGCCACGCCCCCGGCTGCGCGAGCGCCGCGGCGATGGCGAGCTGGTCGAGCGGGATGCCCAGCTCTGCGGCGATCTCCACCGCGAGCGGCGGGGCGTCGGGGGCACCCGGGGTGAGGCGGCCGTTGGCCACCGCCTCCTTGACGATCACCCGGGCGCCCGCGGCCGCCGCCTCGGCGAGCGCGGGGCCCACCGAGGGCTCGAGCACGTTCCACGTGGACTGGATCGACGTGAACAGCGGCGCCCCACCGACCTCGATCTCCAGCGCCCGGCGCACCGCGTCGGCCTGCGCCGGGCCCGAGGTGGACACGCCGACCCGCACCCCGCGGTCGCGCAGCCGCGCCAGCTCCCGGTGCAGGGCCGCGTCGTCCAGCGCGCCGGTGTCGAGCGTCGCCGAGTGCACGTGGTAGACGCCCAGTCGTGGTCCCAGCAGCGCCGCGGTCTCGGCGAGCTGCTCGGTGAAGGCGGCCACCGAGTGGTCCTTGACCTCGTGCACGGGCGCGTCCACCCGCCAGTCACCCACGTACCGGTAGCCCCACTTCGACCCGATCTCGACGTCGTCGACCTCCGGGTGGCGGGCCAGCCAGCCCGCGAGGAACTCCTCGGCCCGCCCGTAGGAGCGGGCCACGTCGATGTAGCGGATGCCGGCGGCGTACGCGGCGTCGAGCACGGCCTCGGTGCGGGCCCGCAGGTCCTCGACGCTGCGCCGCGCGCCGAGGTCGGCGGCGCGGCCCGAGGTGATGTAGGCGGGGCGGGCGACGGCGGCGAGGCCGATGCCCAGGCGCGTCGTCCCAGTGGTCACGCCGGCGGAGCTTACGTGCCCCGAATGCCAGCAAGGTGGCTTTGCTGGCCCATTACGCCAGTAAAGCCACCATGCTGGCATTACCCGGCGGCTGTCAGTGCCTCCACGCCCTTGGGGGTCAGCTCTACGCGGGCGCGCCCGCCCGTCCCGGCCGAGCGGATCATGCCGCCGCGCACGAGGGCGCGGGCGGCCATGTGGTCGCAGCAGGCGACGCCGTCGATGTAGAAGTCGGGCTCGACGCTGCCGGTGCACTCGACCCGGCCGTCGGCCACCGCCTGCAGGAGTCGCAGGTCGCGCCGGGTCAGAACGGTGGGGAGATCGTCGACCAGTGCCGCTCGCATCGTTCCTCCAGGTGTCCACCAGCGTGCGTACGGTCACACTACCGATCGTTCAACAATCCAGCAATACCCTGATTCTCTATCCCGGCCGCTTGTGGCGCGTGCCCGGCGGCGGTAGACCCCAGGCATGAAGGAACGAGCGCTCGTGGAGCGTGACCTGTGGCGTGCGATCGAGGCGGTGCACGCCGCCGTGTACTTCACGCCGGATGCGAAGTCGGCCTACCGGGAGATCGGCCTGCGCGGGTACTGGATGGGCTACTTCGCCTCCCGCTCCGCCGCGCTCGGTGCGCCCGGGCCCCGGGTGGTCACGGCGCTCTTCTACGGCTTCGCACCCCGCATGGTGGAGCGCGCCCTGCCCGACGCGTGGGGCTACGCCACCCCCGCACAGGTGCTCGACACCCGGCAGGACCTGGCGCGCTCGGCGCTCGCCGGGCACACGCAGGACGGCCTGGACGACGCGGCAGGCCTCCTGTCCTCCGTGCTCGCCGCGCTCGACGTCGCAGGCAGGCCGCTCGCGGCCGCTCACCTCGACGTCCCGGTGCCGGCCGACCCGGTCGGCCGGATCTGGCACGCCGCCACCGTGCTGCGGGAGTACCGCGGCGACGGGCACGTGGCCGAGCTGATGGCCGCCGGGATCGACGGGGTGGAGTGCCACCGCCTGCCCGGGGGTTCGCTCGTGCCGCAGCAGCGCGAGTTCCGGGGCTGGACCGAGCAGGAGTGGGCCGATGCGGGCGAGCGCCTGGCCGACCGCGGGCTGCTGGATCCCGACGGCGGGAGGACGCCGGAGGGTGACGAGCTGCGCGCGGAGATCGAACGCGGCACCGACCGGTCGGCTGCGGTGGCGCTGCGCGCGCTCGACGACGCCGATCTCGAGGTGCTCGGCGATGCCCTCCGGCCGGTGGCCCGGTCGCTGGCGGAGGCGGGCGCGGTGCCCTACCCGAACGCGATGGGCGTCGCCAGGGCCTGAGGGATCAGCCCTCGTCGACCAGGCCGGCGTCGTGCGCGAGCAGGGCGATCTGCACCCGGTTGTTGAGGTCGGGCTTCGTGAGGATGTTCGACACGTGGGTCTTCACCGCGGGGGCCTCGGTGCGGGCCCGGGTGACGAGCTGGCGCTGGTGGTGGATGACGAGCCCCCAGCCGTACGCGGCGCTCCGGAGCGCCACCCCGAGCATCAGGACCACGGCGGGCGGGATGTCCGGTTCGAGGCGCAGCACCGTGTAGAGCGCCGCGCTCGGGATGCTCAGCAGGAAGACGGCGAACGAGACGCGTCGCGGCCGGTGCACCGCCACCGCGAACAGGGAGGCGAGCATCGCGCCCGCCGCCGGCTCGGAGAACGTGGACACGGCCACCAGCGCCACGGCCAGCTGCACCGGCCGGCGCCTGCGCAGCCACAAGGCCGCGCACGCCAGCACGCCGACGAACTGGTCGAGCTCGAACAGCCACGGCGGCTGGACGGGCGCCGCGATCCGCTGGGACGCCGTGAACAGCCCGAACAGCACGGCCAGCACGAAGATCGCGATGTCCACGATCCAGTCGCGGGTGCTGCGCCTCGCGCCGGTGCTGTCGTTCATCGCGGTGGTGGGCCCACGGCCGGCCGCGCCCCGCAACGGCCGCTCGCGGCGAGTCCGATACCGATGGCTGACGGGCTCGCTACCTCGGTCGAACGGATGACCCGGATCCCATCCGGTCGACCGATCCGCGCGGGCGGGGTGGATCCCTAGCGTCATGAGCCATGCGCAGTGCCCTGCAGCTCATCGGGGTCGTCCTCCTCGCCGCGGGGGTCAGCGGGTCGATCGATCGCCTCCTCGGCCACCAGCCGATCTTCGGTTTCCTCAACGTCGTGAACCGGTTCGTGGTCCCGCGCGTCGACGGGCTGGCGGGCTACGAGCTGTACGCGAACCTGTCGGTGGCCGTGCTGGGCCTCGTCCTCCTCGCCTCGGCCGGCGTCGCCGCGCGATCCGGTCAGGAATCGAGAAGCCCGGGCCGGTGAGCCGCCATACCGTTTTCGCCATGGACATCACGTCGCGCGTGAGCGGGAATTCCGGAACGGGTACGAGCGGGTGGATCCGGTGGTTGCACCGCTGGTTCGCCGTGTTCTTCACGGTGTCGGTGCTGATCACCACGATCGCGTTGATGCAGGCCGAGCCGGTGCTGTGGGTGTCGTACGTCCCGCTGCTGCCGCTCGCGCTGCTCTTCCTCACGGGCGCCTACATGTTCGTGCTCCCGTACGCATCCCGGCGCCGGGCCCGTTCCTGACGCGATTCCCGCGACCATTCCGTGGCGAGCCGGGCGGCGAAGCCGGCGGGCACGAACGTCACGCGAGCAGCCAGCCCGGCTCGACCCGGGCCACCGAGACGTGCTTCTTGTGCCACGGGTTGCCGTCGATGGTGCCCCGGCCGTACGCGCACAGCAGGGTGCCGTCTGCCGCCTGGGCCAGGTCGGAGTAGCCCGCGATGCCCGGGTCGACGAGCCGGGCGACGGGCCAGGTGCGGCAGTCGTCGAAGGAGGCGCGCAACGTGAGGTGGTTGCGGTCGGCCGTCGGGGGCGTCAGGACCGGCTCGGGCGGGTCCGGGTGCAGGTACACGACTGCGGACCGGCCGTCGAGCTGCGCGCGCAGGATCGCGGCGCAACAGATGGGCTCGAACAGCGCCGGATCGAACCGCGGGCTGCTCCACCCGGTCGCCCCGTCCGGGCTCACGGACCAGGCACGGCGTCGCTCGGGTGACTCGTTGCGGATGCTGAACAGCACCCGCCCGTCACCGAGCTCCACCGGCTGGGTCTCGCTCGGGTTGCGCAGGGTCTGCGGCAGCAGCTCGCCACGCTCCCAGGTGCGGCCGGCGTCGTCGCTGTAGATCGAGGCCACGACCGAGGGTCGGTGGGGTCCCTGCGTCCCGAGTGCCATCCAGACGGGGACGACGATCCGGCCGGTGCTCAGGACGATGGCGTGCCCGATGCCGGTGGCGAAGGCCTTCCAGTTGTACTCGGACCGGAACTCCAGGGCGATGGACGTGATGTCGATCGGGTCGGTGAAGGTCGCACCGCCGTCGTCGGTGCGGGTGTAGTACAGGTGTTCGTAGTCGAGGCCGTACAGGAAGTGGACGGCGCCCGTGGCCGGATCGTGCACCGGGGTCGGGTTGTGCGCTGCGCCGTGCGGGTTGGTCGCGAGCACCTGGGTGGGGCCCCAACTCACCCCGCCGTCCGTGCTGCGGCGCAGCACGAGGGATGCCGGGGCGTAGTCGCCGTGCACCCCGGGTGCCGGGACCTGCCGGGCCTCGCAGAACAGCAGCACCGCACCGGAGCCGGTCGCCGCGAGTGCGGGATTGCGATAGATCCAGACACCATCCTCGCCCGACGTGAAGACGTCCGTGCGGTCGATCATGCTCACCCCGTGGTAGATGTAGGACGCCCAACATCCCACAACCGAGCCGGGCCTGCTACCGCCGGCCGTTCCGGCCGATCGCACGACCGGAAGGATGTGCATCGTGGAGAAGCGCAGCGCTCGCCTGGCCGCCGCCCGGACGTCGCGGGTCGTCCGGGACGAACTCATGGCGTTGATCCTCGAACGTGGCCTCGCGCCAGGTGAGCTGCTGCCCACGGAGTTCGAGCTGGTCGAGGACCTCGGGGTGAGCCGCAATTCGGTCCGTGAGGCGCTGAAGGCGTTGCAGGCCCTCGACATCGTCGAGATCCGGCACGGCCACGGCACCTACGTCGGCCGGCTGTCGCTCAACCCGCTCGCCGACGGGTTGGCCTTCCGGACACTGCAACGGATCGGGCGCGACGCCCGGGCGGTCAGCGAGCTCCTCGAGACCCGCGAGGCGTTGGAGGACGGGCTGATCCGCCGGGTGGCGGCGTCGATCCCGGACGTCGACCTCGAGGCGCTCGAGACGGTGACCGCCGCGATGGAGGCCAAGGCCGGCAGCGGTGAGGACTTCGCCGAGGAGGACCGGCAGTTCCACGAGCTGCTCTACCGGTCGCTCGACAACCAGATCGTCGTGCAGCTGCTGCGGGCCTTCTGGGACGTCTTCCACCGGGTGAACGACCGGCTCGGCGGTGAGGACCCGGACCTGCCGGAGACCGCGCGGCGGCACCGGGCGATCCTCGCGGCGTTGCGTGCCCGCGACGTCGACGGCGCCCAGCGTGCGATGACCGAGCACTTCCGCAACATCGACGCCCGTGTCGCGCTCCTGGAGGCCAGGGGTCTCGGCCCGGCGCCCGCGTAGCACGCGACCTTGACGATCTCGTGAGCTGCGCCATACGGTGTCGCGGACGTCGGACATCCCACGTCCTTCACCTCCCGCGCAGGTCTCCGACGAAGGAGCTCTCATGACGGAATCCCGGCGCTCCGGCGGCGCGACCCGGCGGGACTTCCTCCGCCTCTCCGGGGCCTTCGTGGCGGTGTCCGCCGGCGCCGGGTGCGGCTTCTTCTCGACCGAGCCGGCCGCGCCGCAGGGTGCCGCGGGGGCCGCCAAGGGCCTCGAGGCGCCCGCGCTCGCTGCCCGGGTGCAGGCCGGAGAGCTGCCGCCGGTGGCCGAGCGCCTGCCGAAGACGCCCATGGTCGTGACCCCGGCGTCCACGATGGGCGTTTACGGGGGCACCTGGCGCACCGCGCTCACCGGCCCGGGTGACGGGTTCTGGCTGCTCAAGACCGTCGGGTACGAGCCGCTTCTGCGGTGGGACCCGGTCGGGAACACCGTCGTGCCCAACGTCGCCGAGTCCTTCGAGGTGTCGGCGGACGGCCGGACGGTGACGCTGCGGCTGCGGTCGGGGATGCGGTGGTCGGACGGCGAGCCGTTCACGGCGGACGACCTCGCCTTCTCCTACGACGATGTGCTGCAGGACCCCGAGCTCGGTGGCGGCGCGCCCGCCTGGCTGCGCGCGGGAGGCAAGTCCGACGGCGAGCCCGCACGGCTCGACGTCGTCGACCCGCACACCGTGCGGCTGGTGTTCGCCGAGCCGAGCGGACAGGTGCTGCTCTACCTCGCCAACACCGAGGAGACCTACGACCTGATGCGCCCCGCGCACTACCTGCGGCAGTTCCACCACCGTCTCGGTGGTGACCTGACCGCTCTGGTGGCGCAGGCGCAGGCGAGCGACCCCGTCGACCTGTTCTACCGCAAGGCGTCGTCGGGCATCGGGGACGTCGTGCACTGGCAGAACACCGACCTGCCCCGGCTGACGGCCTGGATGCCGAGCGCCCCGTTCGGGCAGGGCAACGAGTTCGTCGTCGAGCGCAACCCCTACTACTGGAAGACCGACCCGGAGGGCAGCCAGCTCCCGTACCTCGACGCCATCCGGTACGCGGTCGTGCAGGACAACCAGGCCGTGCTGCAGATGGCGCTCAACGGCGAGCTCGACCTGCACCAGCGGCACATCAACGACGCCACCAACAAGCCGGTCGTGGTGGACAACGAGGCGCGTGGGGGGTACCGCGTCTACTCGACCGTCGACACGATCTGCAACAGCGCGACGCTCTTCTTCAACCAGGGGCACACCGACCCCACGCTGCGCAGCGTGTTCCGCAGCAAGGACTTCCGCGTCGGCCTGTCGCTCGCGATGGACCGCGCCGAGATCAGCAAGGTGGTCTACGCAGGCCAGGCCGACCCGTGGCAGGCCGCCCCGCTGCGCGACTCGGGCTACTACCACGAACGCCTCGCCACGCAGTTCACCGAGTTCGACCTCGCGCAGGCCGAGGCCCACCTCGACCGGGCCGGGCTGGCCGGCCGGGACGCGCAGGGACGGCGGCTGGGGCCGGACGGGCAGCCGGTCACGTTCGTGCTGTCCTACCCCCTCGGCATCCAGGACGCGTTCGCCGCCATCGCCGAGCTCGTGCGCGGCCAGTGGGCGAACGTCGGCATCACAGTGGAGGTCAAAGGGCTGGAGCGGTCGTTCTTCAACAGCCAGGTCGGGGCCAAGGGGCACGACGCCTACATCTTCGTCGGGCAGGGCGGCGGCCCGGAGGCGATCGTCAACCCGATCTCCTACGTGCCCTTCGCCCCACCGCCGTCCAGCAGCGCCGGGTACGCCCCGACCTGGGCGGAGTGGTACGCGTCCGGCGGCGCCGAGGGGGAGGAACCACCCGAGCCCACCAAGAGGCAGTTCGCGCTGCTCGACGAGATCCGGGGCACGGTCGACGCGGGTCGGCAGAAGGAGCTCATGACGCAGCTGCTGGACATCGCGGCCGACGAGTTCTACGTCATCGGCACCGTCCTCGTCCGGCCCGGCGCGTTCTGGGGCGTGGTGAGCGAGAAGATGCACAACCTGCGCGACGCCGAGCAGACCGTGCTGGCCTCCAGCTTCTTCCCGAGCCCGGGGATCACCTGCCCCGAGCAGCTCTACCTGACGACCTGACCCGATGGGCCGCTACGTCCTGCGCAGGCTGCTCTACCTCATCCCGACGATCTTCCTGATCTCCGCCGTATCGTTCCTGATCATCCAGCTCCCGCCCGGCAGCTACCTCGACACCGTCATCGCCGAGATGGCCGCGGAGGGTCGAGTCGACGAGACCCGGATCGCGGTGCTGGAGCAGCGCTACGGGCTCGACGAGCCCCTGCACGTGCAGTACCTGACGTGGATCGGGGGCATGCTCCACGGCGACTTCGGCGAGTCGTTCCTGTGGAACGCGCCGGTGTCGGAGCTCATCGGTTCACGGCTGCTGCTGAGCGTCGCCATCTCGTTGTGCGCCCTGCTGGTGACGTGGATGCTGGCGTTCCCGATCGGGATCTACTCGGCGGTGCGCCGCTACTCGTTCGGCGACTACGCCTTCACCATGGTGGGTTTCGTCGGGCTCGCGGTCCCGGAGTTCCTGCTCGGGCTGGGGTTGGCCTACGTCGCGTTCACCTGGTTCGGACAGGACGTCGGTGGCCTGTTCTCCCCCGAGTTCCAGGACTCGGCGTGGAACCTCGGCAAGGTGCTCGACCTGCTGAGCAACGTGTGGATGCCCATCGTCGTGGTCGGGGCGGCCGGGACCGCGGCGCTGATCCGGACCTTGCGCTCCACCCTGCTCGACGAGCTGGCCAAACCCTACGTCGACACGGCACGGGCGAAGGGACTCACCGAGCGGAGGCTGCTGCTGAAGTACCCGGTGCGGATGGCGCTCGGGCCGTTCCTGTCGACGGTCGGGTGGGTGCTGCCCGCCCTGGTGTCCGGCGAGGTGGTCGTGAGCATCGTGTTCAACCTTCCCACCACCGGGCCGCTGCTGCTGCAGGCGCTCAAGGCGCAGGACATGTACCTCGCCGGCTCGTTCATCATGATCTTGAGCTTGCTGACCGTGCTCGGCACGCTCCTGTCCGACCTGCTGCTGGCCTGGTCGGACCCGCGCATCCGGTATGGCAACCGATGAGGAAGGCAGACCGCGTGGCGACGATGACACCGCCCGTCCCGTCGGCCTCCGCCGGCCCACCGGGCGACGGGCAGGCCTCGCAGCGCCGGCTGATCTGGCGCCGCTTCCGCCGCCATCGGGTCGCGATGGTCAGCCTGTGCGTGCTCGCGGTGGCCTACCTCGTCGCGATCCTCTCGCCGTTCGTGGCGCCGTCGTCGGCGGGCGCGTACGACGCCGACTACGCCTACGCCCCACCCCAGCGGGTGCACGTGCTCGACGACGGAAGGCTGGGCCTGTACGTGTACGGCTACCGGTCGGACACCGACCCGGTGAGCCTCGCGCGCACGTTCACGGTCGACGAGAGCCGGAAGATCCCGCTGGGCTTCTTCGTCCGCGGCGAGCCCTATTCGTTGTTCGGGTTCGAGTCCGACGTGCACCTGTTCGGCCCGCAGCGCGTGGGCGACCCCTTCTACCTGACGGGCGCCAACAGCCAGGGCCAGGACGTGTTCTCCCGGACGTTGCACGCCGCGCGCATCTCGATGTCGGTCGGCCTCGTCGGGGTGTTCCTCAGCTTCGTGCTCGGGGTGCTGATCGGCGGCGTGTCCGGCTTCTTCGCCGGGCGGGTCGACACGGTGATCCAGCGGCTGATCGAGTTCATCATCGCGGTGCCGGCCATCCCGCTGTGGATGGGCCTGTCGGCGGCCCTGCCACCGGGTTGGTCGACGTTGCAGATCTACTTCGGCATCACCATCATCCTGTCGCTCATCGGCTGGACGGGGCTCGCCCGCGTGGTGCGCGGGCAGTTCCTGTCGCTGCGCGAGGAGGAGTTCACCGTGGCCGCCCGGCTGGACGGGGTCGGCCGGTTGCGGATCATCGTGCGCCACCTGCTGCCCTCGTGCGCCGGGTACATCATCGCGGCGCTCACGCTCGCCATCCCCGGGATGATCCTCGGCGAGACCACGCTGTCGTTCCTCGGGCTGGGGATGCAGCCGCCCGCGGTGAGCTGGGGGGTGCTGCTGCAGGAGGGGCAGAACCTCCGCGCTCTGTCCAGCGCGCCGTGGCTGCTCTTCCCCGGGCTGGCCGTGGTGCTGGTGGTGCTCGCGTTCAACTTCCTCGGCGACGGGCTGCGCGATGCGGCGGACCCCTATGAACGGTGAGTGGACCCCCGGCGAGGCCGACGTGAAGGAGCCGGTGCTTCGGATCCGTGACCTGCGCACCCACATCGGGGTCGACGGCGGGGTCGTCCGTGCAGTCGACGGGGTCGACCTCGCCGTGGGTCGTGGCGAGACGCTGTGCCTGGTCGGCGAGAGCGGCAGCGGCAAGAGCGTCGCCGCGCGGTCTGTGATGCGACTGCTGGTCCCGTCGGCTCGCATCGTCACCGGGGAGATCCTCTTCTCCCGCGAGCCCGAGGACGACCCGGTCGACCTCGCGCGGCTCGATCCGCGCGGACCCGCCATGCGGGCTGTGCGCGGCGCCGGGATCGGGATGGTCTTCCAGGAGCCGATGTCGTCGCTCAGCCCGGTGCACACCGTGGGTGATCAGGTCGCGGAGATGGCGTTGACGCACTCGGCCATCTCGAAGCGCGAAGCCCGCGAGCAGGCCGCGCAGATGCTCGACCACGTCGGCATCACGCAGCCGCGCAAGCGCCTGGACGACTACCCGTTCCAGCTCTCGGGCGGCATGCGCCAACGTGTGATGATCGCGATGGCGCTCATGTGCAACCCCGCGCTGCTCATCGCGGACGAGCCGACCACCGCCCTGGACGTGACCACCCAGGCGCAGATCCTCGACCTGCTGCGCCGCATCCAGGACGAGCACGGCATGGCGATCCTGTTCATCACCCACGACATGGGCGTGGTCGCGGAGATGGCGGAGCGGGTGGCGGTGATGTACCTCGGGCGGGTGGTGGAGACCGGCGGGGTCACGGAGATCTTCGACGCGCCGCGCCACCCGTACACCCGGGCGATGCTGGCGTCGATCCCGTCGATCGGTGGCGCGCGGGGCGGAGAGCTTCCGGCGATCACGGGCAGCGTGCCTCCGCCGCTCCACCGGCCGCGCGGGTGCTCGTTCCACCCGCGCTGCGCGGTGGCGGTCGCGGGGCGCTGCGACGAGCACGCGCCACCTCGGATCGATCTCGGGGACGGCCACTGGATGGAGTGCGTGCACGGGGAGGAGAGCCGGTGACCGCGATGGCGTCGGGTGTGCTGCTGCGCGTCGAGGACCTGCAGATGCACTTCCCCGGCAGGCGCGGTTCGGGCGGTCCGGTCCGTGCGGTCGACGGGGTCGGCCTCGACGTCCACCACGGCGAGACGCTCGGGCTGGTGGGGGAGAGCGGCTGCGGGAAGAGCACCCTGGGCAGGGCGATCGCACGGGCGTATCGGCCGACGTCCGGGCGGTTGCGCTACCGGCGCACCGACGGCGGCGAGGTCGACCTCGCCGCGCTGGGGGAGCGGGCGCTGCGCCCGTACCGGCAGGAGATCCGGATGATCTTCCAGGACCCGTTCTCCTCGCTCAACCCGCGGATGACGCTGCGCGACATCGTCGGCGAGCCGCTGAAGGTGAACCGGGTGGCCCGCGGGCGGGCCCTGCAGGAACGCGTGGCGCAGCTGCTGACCATGGTGGGGCTGCGTCCGGAACACATGAGCCGCTACCCGCACGCGTTCTCCGGCGGGCAACGCCAGCGCGTCGCGATCGCGAGGGCGCTCGCCCTGCGCCCGCGGTTGGTGATCGCCGACGAGGCGGTGAGCGCGTTGGACGTGTCGGTGCAGGCGCAGATCCTCAACCTGCTTGCCCGGCTGCGGGCCGAGCTGGACCTGACCACGCTGTTCATCTCCCACGACCTGTCGGTGGTACGCCAGCTGTGCGATCGGGTGGCGGTGATGTACCTGGGGCGGGTCGTGGAGGTCGCGCCGACGGACGAGCTGTTCGCGCGTCCCCGCCACCCCTACACGGAGGCGCTGCTCTCGGCCGTGCCCGCGGACCACCCGTCGCGCCGCGGCGGGCGGGACCGGATCGTGCTGGAAGGTGATCTGCCCGACCCGTCGGACCCACCGCCGGGTTGCCCCTTCCACACCCGCTGCCCGTACGCCGCGTCCCGCTGTGCGACCGAGCCACCGCCCGCGGTCGAGGTGGAGCCCGGCCGGACGGTGGCCTGCCACCTCGCCGACGAGCTGGACCTGCGCGGCGCCGGGCAGGCGGCGTGACGCGCCCACCGAACATCGTGGTGGTGCTGTCGGACGAGCACGCCGCGGCGGCCACCGGCGCGTACGGGCACCGAGATGTCCGGACGCCGCACCTGGACCGGCTCGCCGGGCAGGGGTGGCTGTTCGAGAACGCCTACTGCACCAGCCCCATGTGCGTGCCGTCGCGGCTGTCGCTGCTGTCCGGGCGCTACGTCCACGAGATCGGGGCCTGGGACAACGGGATCGTGCCCGGGGAGTCCTTCCGCAGCTGGGGCCACCACCTGCGTGCCGCAGGGTACGAAAGCGTCCTCGCCGGCCGCACGCACTTCAACGGCCCGAACCGGCTGCTGGGTTTCGACCGGCGCCTGTCCGACGACCTGGATTTCTGGGTCGACCACGACGGGCGACCTCCGTCGCGGACGCCCGGCTGGCGGCGGGGCAGCAACTCCCACGTCACCGAGGCCGGGACGGGCGAGCACGTGCACACCCGCCACGACGTCGCGACCACGGACCGCGCCCTCGACTACCTGCGGGAGCGGGCGGCCGGCCCCGACGACGCACCGTTTCTGCTCTACGTCGGGTACATGCACCCGCACTTCCCGCTGGTGGCCCCGCCCGAGTTCGCCGCGTGGTACGACCCTGCGCGTGTTGCGCTCCCACCCACGTGGCGGGACCCGCCGCAGCAGCAGCACCCCGTCATCGCCCGCCTCCGGTACGGCTTCCACAACGACGAGCCGCTGCCGGAGGAGCAGGCGCGCCTGGCCACCGCGTGCTACTGGGCGCTGGTGAGCCACCTGGACTTCCAGGTGGGCAGGCTGCTGGCCGCCGTCGACGGCTCGAGCCTGAGGGAGAACACGGTCGTCGTCTACACGAGCGACCACGGGGAGATGGCAGGCCACCACGGCATCTGGCAGAAGCAGTGCTTCTACGAGCCCGCGGTCCGCGTGCCGCTACTGCTGCGCCTGCCCGAGCACCAGGACGGGCGCCGTAGGCCGGCGCGCGTACGGGGCGACGTGAGCCTGGTCGACCTGCTCCCCACCCTGCGTGAGGTCGCCGGTCTCCCGGTCGACCCCGAGCTGCCCGGCCGCAGCCTGTGCGGCGGCCCCGACCTGACGCCGCGACCCGCGTTCGCCGAGTACCACGCCCAAGGCATGGTCGACGGCGGGTTCATGCTCAAGCGGGGGCGGTACAAGTACTGCGCCTACGCCGGCCACCGACCGCAGCTGTTCGACCTGATGATCGACCCGTGGGAGCGCGCCGACCTGGCAGGCGATCCCGTACACACCGGTCTGCTCGCGGAGCTCTCCGAGCAGCTGGAGCGGATCGTGTCCCCCGAAGACGCGGACCAGAGGGCGAAGGCCGATCAACAGCGCCGTCGCGCGGGCTGAAAAGGCTCCGGCTTCTCCTGCGCCTCCCTCATCCGCTCCGCGAACAGTGTCACGCCGTTACCCCCTCGTTACGGAAACGTCTTACCGAAGTCTTGACAGCTCACCGGCCATGGTGGAAATTTTCACCCACTTCGCCCGGGCTTGAAAGGTTTGCCGATGGCTGTGACGGCAGGATCCGACCCGCCCCTCGAGGCAGGCACGGGCCAGCTGCTCGCCCATCTGCGCAGCGTGCTGCCCGGCCTCGCCGGCGCTCTGCGCCAGGTCGGGAACGTGATCCTCGAGGACCCGGCGTGGGCGTCGCGGGCCACGATCGTGGAGCTCGGCGAGCGCAGCGGCACCTCGCCCGCCACCGTCACCCGCTTCTGCCGCAGCCTCGGCCTCAGCGGCTACACCGAGCTGCGCGTGGGGATCGCCACCGACATCGGCCGGGCCGACCAGGCCGGCTGGGAGGTCGGCATCGGCGCCGACGTGCTGCCCACAGACCCGCTCGACCGCGTGCTGCGCACGCTGCTCGCCGTCGACCTGCAGGCGATGCACGAGACCGCGGCGGGGCTGGACCTGCGCGTGGTCGAGACCGTGATCGGCGCCCTGGTGGCCGCCCGCCGCATCGACCTCTACGGCGTGGGCCACAGCGCCACCGTGCTCGAGGACATGCAGATGCGGCTGCACCGCATCGGGATCGCCTCGTGGACGTGGTCGGACGTGCACGCCGGGCTCATGAGCGCCGCCCAGCTCGGGCCGGGCGACGTCGCGATCGCGCTCTCGCACAGCGGGCGCTCCACCGAGACCGTCGACATGCTCGCGCAGGCCAAGGCGAGCGGCGCCACCACGGTGGCGATCACGAACTTCTCGACGTCCCCGATCGCCGAGATCGCCGAGCACCTGCTGTGCACCTCGGTGCGCGAGACCTCGTACCGCTCCGCGGAGATGTCGGCGCGGCACTCCCAGTTCCTCGTGCTCGACCTGCTCTACCTCGCCGTCGCCCAGCGCACCCACGAGCGCGCCACGGAGCCCTGGACGCGTGCGGCCGAGGCCGTCGCCCCGCACCGCGCGCCGTACGAGACCCGCGCCCGCCGGGACGCCGAGACGCCCGAGACGACCCGCGGAGGAGCTCGATGACGATCGGCCCCGGCCTGCGCGAGCAGGTGTCGGCCGCCCGGTTCGCCGAGGTGGCCGAGGAGGCGGTGCGCCGGGTGGCGCGCGAGCAGGCGGCCGGGGTGTCGGCCGCAGCGGACCTGGTGGTCGGGGGCCTGCGCGCCGGCGGGGTCGTGCAGGCCTTCGGCACCGGGCACTCCCAGGCCCTCGCGATGGAGATCAGCGGCCGGGCGGGCGGGCTCGTGCCCACGAACATGATCGCGCTGCGCGACCTCGTGCTGCTGGGCGGCGAACCGCCCGAGCTGCTGTTCACCGAGTTCCTCGAGCGCGACCCCGGGCTCGGCCGCAGGCTTTACGCCCTGGCCGGGGTGTCGCCGCCGGACGTGTTCGTGATGGCCTCGAACTCCGGCGGCAACGGCTCGGTGGTCGAGTTCGCGCACGTCGTCAAGGCGCACGGGCACCCGCTCGTCGTCATCACGTCGATGGACCACACGAGCCGGGTGACCTCGCGCCACCCGTCGGGGCGGCGGCTGCACGAGTTGGCGGACGTGGTGCTCGACAACGGCGCGCCCTACGGCGACGCCGTGCTCACCACCGGCGGCATCGCGGTCTGCGCCGTCTCGTCGATCACGGCGGCGCTGCTCGCGCAGATGATCGTCGCCGAGGTGGTGGGCACGATGCTCGCCGCCGGTGAGGACCCGCCCGTCTACCTGTCGTCCAACGTGCCCGAGGGCGACGCCCACAACACCGCGCTCGAAGCGCGCTACGCGGGGCGCATCCGCCGCCCCGCATGAGCACTCAGCACTGAGCACTGAGCAGTCCGGCCGTCGCGGCCGTCGTAGCACCGAATCGAAGAGGAGGCAGTCAATGAACAGGCCCCGTCCTGGACTCGACCGCAGGCAGTTCCTCCAGCGACTGGCCGCCGCCGGCCTGCTCACCGTGCCCGGCGCGGGCCTGCTGTCGGCGTGCGCCACGGGCGGGGGCGGCACCACCACCTCGGCCCAGGGCGAGGTCAGCGCCCAGAACCCGCTCGGGGTGGCGGCCGACGCCCCGCTCGACGTCGTGATCTTCAACGGCGGCTACGGCGACGAGTACGCGCGGTTCCACCAGGAGCTGTACAAGGGCCGCTACTCGAACGCGAACGTCAAGCACTCGGCCACCGTCGACATCGCCCCGGAGATGCAGCCGCGCTTCGTCTCGGGCAACCCGCCGGACGTCCTCGACGACTCGGGCGCCCAGAAGATCGAGTACGCCACGCTCGTGTCGGAGAACCAGCTCGCCGACCTCGGCCCGCTCCTCGACGCGCCGTCGTGGGACGACCCGAACGTCCCGGTGCGCGACACGCTGCTGCCCGGGGTGATCGAGCAGGGCACGTTCGGCGACAAGTTCCTCATCCTCAACTACGTCTACGAGACATACGCCATCTGGTACTCCAAGCCGTTGTTCGACCAGCGCGGCTGGCAGGTCCCCACCACGTGGGACGAGCTGATGGCGCTCTGCGCGCAGATCAAGGCGGCCGGGATCGCGCCGTTCGCCTACGGCGGCACCAACGCCGCCGACTACGTGCTCGACCTGAACCTCGGCGCGGCGATCAAGCAGGGCGGCCTGGACGTCGTGCGCCGCATCGACAACCTCGAGCCCGGGGCCTGGACGCAGGACACGGTGCTGGCGGCCACCCAGGGCGTCGAGAAGATGGTGCGCGACGGCTACTTCATGCCGGGTTCGGAAGGGCTGAAGCACACCGAGGCGCAGGCGCAGTGGATGGAGGGCCAGGCCGCCTTCTACGTGTCCGGCTCGTGGCTGGAGAACGAGATGAAGTCGTTCACGAAGCCCGGCCAGGACTTCGGGATGGCGATGGCGCCGGTGCCGGTGCTGGACAGCAGCGCGGCGATGCCGGTCGAGGCCCTGCGCACGCAGCCCGCGGAGGCGTTCATGGTGCCCGCCCGCGCCGCGAACGTGAACGGCGGCATGGAGTACCTGCGGATCATGCTGTCGAAGGAGGGCGCGGGCCGCTTCGCCGAGCTCACCGCGTCGGTGCCCGGCGTCAAGGGGGCCACCGACGGCATCGAGAAGACCCCCGCGCTCGATTCGCTGTCGGCAGGGCTGGACGCCGCGGGCTCGAACGTCTTCAACTGGCAGTTCCGCACCTGGTACTCGCCCTACAGCCAGCTGCTGAAGACCGAGCTGGGCAACCTGCTCGCCGGCCGCAGCGACGCGGCGGGCTTCCTGGCAGCCATGCAGGCCGAGACCGACCGCCTCGCGGCCGACGCGAACGTCACCAAGTACTCGCGCTGAGGTCGTCGTGCGCTACGGGAAATACCGGTTCATCGCGAGCTTCCTCGCGGTCCCGCTCCTGCTCTACATCGTCTTCGTGGTGTCGCCCTACGTGCAGGCGGTCTACATCTCGATGACCGACTGGCGGGGGTTCTCCGCCGAGCGGAACTTCATCGGGCTGGCCAACTACGCGGAGCTGGCGGGCGACACGCGGTTCTGGTCCGCGATGTGGCACAACGCCCTGCTGCTCATCGTGGTGCCGGTCGTGACGCTCGCGATCGCGCTGTTCCTCGCCACGATGACCACGCTCGCGGGGCGCCGCGGCTCGGTGGGCCGCGGGGGCGTGGCCGGGTCGCGGTTCTACCAGATCGTGTTCGTCTTCCCGTACGTCGTGCCGCTGGTGATCGCGGGTGTGCTCTACCAGTTCTTCTACAACCCGCAGGCCGGGCTGCTGAACGGGCTGCTGCGGCTGGTCGGCTTCGAGTGGCTGGCCCGCCCGTGGCTCGGCGACACGACGTTCGCGCTGCCCGCCGTGATGGCCGTGCTGATCTGGGCGTTCGTGGGCTTCTACTTCGTGGTGTTCAGCTCGGCCATGAAGTCGTTGCCCAGTGACGTGTTCGAGGCGGCCGTGCTCGACGGCGCGGGGCGCGTGCGGACGTTCCGGCACATCACGCTGCCGATGCTCAGGGACAGCGTGCAGACCTCGTACATCTACCTCGGGATCATGATGCTCGACTGCTTCACGCTGTTGCAGGTCATGCTGCCCGACGGTGGCCCGGACCGGTCCACCGAGGTGGTGGCGCAATACCTGTACCGCATGGCGTTCACCGAGGGCCGGTTCGGCTACGCGTCGGCGATCGGCGTCGCGCTCTGCCTGCTCACGCTGGTGCTCGCGGTGGTGGTCCTGCGGATGGACCGCCGCGCCCGGGTCGAGTTCTGAGGAGGCCCTCGATGTCGATCGACACGCGTACCCCGGTCGCGGAGGCGCCCCGCCAGGCCGGCAAGCCGGGGGCGGGGAGGCCCACCGGCCCGGGTGGGCTCCACACCGCCGGGCAGGGCCTGCTCGTCGTCTGGGCGCTGCTGTGCGTGGTGCCGCTGCTGTGGGCGGTGCTCACGTCGTTCAAGTCCGACCGCGAGATCTTCCTGAACCCGTGGGGGCTGCCCTCGGAGTGGCACTTCGAGAACTTCGTGCGCGCGTGGACCTCGGCGAACATCGGGCGCTACTTCATCAACAGCGCCATCGTCGTCTGCTCCGCCGTGGTGCTGGTGATGCTGCTCGGCGCGATGGTGTCCTACGTGCTCGCCCGCTACGAGTTCCGCGGGCGCAACCTCATCTACTACACCCTCATCGCCGGGATGACGTTCCCGCTGTTCCTGGCGCTGGTGCCGCTGTTCTTCGTGGTGCAGAACCTGGGCCTGCTCGACACCTACCACGGGCTCGTCCTCGTCTACACCGCGTACGCGCTGCCGTTCACGGTCTTCTTCCTCACCAGCTTCTTCCGCACCCTGCCGGGGGAGCTCGTCGAGGCGGCCATGCTCGACGGCTGCTCGCACGCAGGCGCGTTCTTCCGGATCATGCTGCCGCTCGCCCGGCCGGGGATCATCAGCGTCGGGATCCTCAACTTCTTCGGCCTGTGGAACCAGTTCCTGCTGCCCCTGGTGCTCATGCGCGACCAGGAGCGGTACGTGCTGTCGCAGGGGCTGGCCGTGCTCACGGCCAACCAGGGCTACCGCTCGGACTGGAGCGCCCTGTTCGCAGGCCTCGTGATCGCCGTGCTGCCGGTGCTCGCCGTCTACGTCACGTTCCAGCGCCGGATCCAGGAGGGGCTGGGGACCGGCGCCCTCAAGTAGCGGGCCGAGCCCGGACCCGCGGCGTACCGTGGGTATGTGATCGGTCAGAAGCTGCGCGTGCAGGTGCTGCGGTGGGTGTTCCGCGTCCTGTTCGGGTTGCCGAGACCGGTCAAACGCCTCCTCGCCGGGCCCGCGATCCGGGTGGACGACCAGGAGCTCGACCTCGACCTGCACCTGCTCGGGCGGGTCGACCGGCTGCTCTCCAGCAACAACGACGGTGGCACGGTCGACCGCGCCACGCTCGCCGAGCAGCGGCGCCAGGCCGACCTCGCCGCCGAGCTCGTGGTCGACAACCGCCTCGCCCACGTCGACACGCGCGACCTGCACGTCCCGGGCGGCGACGGGCCGCTGCGCGCGCGGCTCTACGCTCCGCCCGCGGTGCCCGACACCCGCTCGCTCGTCGTCTACTTCCACGGCGGCGGGTTCGTGCTGGGCAGCGTGGCCTCCACCGACCCGCTGTGCCGGCTCCTCGCGGCGCAGTCCGGGGTGCGTGTGCTGTCGGTGGAGTACCGGCTCGCGCCGGAGCACCCCTACCCGGCGGCGCTGGAGGACGCCCTCGCGGCGTTCCGGGCGGTGCAGGCCGACGCGGCGGAGTTCGGTGCGCAGCCGGACCTGGTGGCCGTCGGCGGCGACAGCGCGGGCGCCAACCTCGCGCTCGTGGTGGCCCACCAGCAGGCGCGTCTGCGCGGGCCGGTGCCCGCGTTCGTGCTCGCGCTCTACCCCGTCACCGACGCCGAGCGCACCGGCGGCTCGCGGGAGCTGTTCGGCAACGGGTTCGGGCTCACCGCCGACCTCCTGCGCGAGCTCGAACGCATGTACCTGCCCGACGGCGTGCCCGACCACGACACCCGCGGGGCGATCCTGCGGGCCCGCGACTTCTCCGGCATGCCGCCGGTCTACCTCGCGACGGCCGGCTTCGACCCGCTGCGCGACGAGGGTGAGCAGCTCGCGGCCCGGATGCGGGAGGCGGGCGTGCCCGTCGTCGCGCGCCGCTTCCCCGGGCTCGTGCACGGCTACGCCAGCTTCACCGCCCTGTCGGCCGCCGCCCGCGACGCCACGCTCGACGCGGCGAGCGCCCTGCGCGCCGGTCTCGGCCTGGTGGCGGGCCGCAGGCCGGCCCGGCGGTGGCTGCGCGTCCCCGAGTTGACCCGGGCCGCGCGGCCCGACCCGCTCGCCGGCGGGTAGCCGCCTACGATCCGGGGGCCGCCGCCCGGACGAAGGGGGATCACGTGGACCGTCGGGACACATCGGTGACGCTGCCGTGGATGGGAGCGGGCACCGAACTGCTCACCCGCGCGGTCGACGCGCTGCCCGACGACGCGCTGCGGGCCCCGAGCGCGCTGCCCGGGTGGAGCCGCGCCCACGTGGTGGCGCACGTCGCCCGCAACGCCGAGGCGCTCATGCGCCTGGCCTCGTGGGCACGCACCGGCGTCGAGACCCCGATGTACCGGTCGCGCGAGCACCGGGCCGCCGAGATCGAGTCGTCGGCGCAGGCGCCCGTCGCCGTCCTGCGCGCCGAGCTCGCGAGCACCGCCGCCGAGCTCGACAACGCCCTCGCGTCGCTCGACGACACCACCTGGTGGTCGGAGGTCCGCAGCGCGCTCGGCAGGCCGATCCCGGCCGCCGAGATCCCGTGGATGCGGGTCCGCGAGGTGTGGTTGCACGCGGTGGACCTCGACGCGGGCATCAGCGTGGCCGAGATCGCCCCCGACGTGGTCGACAGCCTGCTCGACGACTCCACCGGCACGCTCTCCGCGGCCGAGGGGTGCCCGGCGGCGGTGCTGACCCCCACCGACCGGGAGCGCACCTGGGCGCTCGGGCCGGAGTCCGACCGCCCCGTGCAGGTGCGCGGCGCGGCGGCGCAGGTCCTCGGCTGGCTCGTGGGCCGCACCGGCGGCGAGGGCGTCGACGCGGTCACGGCCGACGGCGACCCGGTCCCCGTGCCCGCGCCGCCGCGCTGGCTCTGAGCCCGCGTCGTCACCGCCCAGGCCAGAAGTACTCCTCGGCCGGGTCCGCGTCCGGGAACAGCGGCCCGTAGTACGCCGGGTCCTTGCGCACCAGCGCCGCGCGGTGGCTGCGGTGCAGTCGCTCGTCACCCAGCCACGCCGGCAGCTCCCCGCGCTCGGCGAGCTCGGCCTGGGTGCGCGGCGGCGGGCGCCCGGCCACGGCGAGGTCGGTGCCGATGGTCGCGGCGCAGGTGTCGGCCCGGCCCCGCTGCGTCCACTCCGCGCACACGGCGAGCCCGTAGGCGGCCACGCCGTCCGGGAAGCCCTTCCACATCCGCACGGCCGGGTGGTGCTTCCAGCCGTAGGTCGCGCGCGTGAGCGCGCGGAGCACCTGCATGGCCTCCACGCGCTGTTTGCCCAGCCTGCGGTCGTCCAGCACGGCGGCGCTGGCGGCGAAGTCGGGGTAGGGGAGGAAGGTCTGCACGTCACCGGCTCCGGCGGAGGTGGTCGATCAGGTCATCGGACTACCCGCGGGGGCCTGCGTGCATCCGGCCCGGGTGGCACAGTCGCGGAGGTGGAGATCACCTTCGTCGGCAGCGGCGACGCGTTCGGCAGCGGAGGCCGCTTCCAGACGTGCATCCGGGTTCGGGCGGAGGGCGCCACGGCGCTCGTCGACTGCGGGGCCACGAGCCTCACCGCGATGCGCGCGCAGGGCGTCGACCCGGGTGAGGTCGAGGCCGTGGTGGTCACCCACCTGCACGGCGACCACTTCGGCGGGCTGCCGTTCCTCGTGCTCGACGGCCAGTTCACGCGGCGGACGGCGCCGCTCACCGTGTTCGGCCCGGTGGGCACCCGCGACCGGTTGCACGCCGCGATGGAGGCGCTCTACCCCGGCTCCACCGGCGTCCGGCGGCGGTTCGAGGTGGAGGTGGTGGAGCTGGACGGTGCGGGTGGCGCCCACCGGCTCGGGTCGCTCACCGTGCGCAGCTGGGAGGTCGACCACGCCAGCGGGGCGCCCGCGCTGGCGGTGCGGGTCGACGCGGGCGGGCACGCGTTCGCCTACTCGGGCGACACCGCCTGGACGCCGGCCCTGATCGCGGCGGCGGACGGCGCGGACGTCTTCGCCTGCGAGGCCTACACCTGGGACGAGCAGGTGCGCTACCACCTCGACTACCGCACGCTGCGCGAGCATGCTGGCGAGATGGCGGCGGGCCGGCTGATCCTCACGCACATGGGGCCGAAGATGCTGGCCCGGTTGCGCGAGGCCGAGCACGCCGCCGCCGTCGACGGGCTCGTGCTCGACGCCGGGATGGTGTAGTCCGCCGCTGACGAAAGGACGATCCGATGCCGCAGCCGCAGGGAGCAGAGCTCGAGGCGATCCGCGCCCGCCGGGCGGAGCTGAGGGAGCGCTACCTCGTCGAGCCCGCGAAGCGCCCGGCGTCCACCGTGCGGGGCGTGCACCACCTCGCGCTGATCTGCCGCGACGTCGAGGAGACGATCCGGTTCTACCAGGAGCTGCTCGGGTTCCCGCTGGTGGAGCTCGTGGAGAACCGCGACTACGCCGGCTCCAGCCACTTCTTCTTCGACATCGGCAACAACAACCTGCTGGGCTTCTTCGACTTCCCCGGGCACGACCACCCCGACTTCACCGAGACGATCGGTGCCGTCCAGCACCTGGCGCTCTCGACGTCCCCGGAGGAGTTCGCCGCCGCCCGCCAGCGCCTGGACGCGGCGGGCATCAGCTACCTCGGGCCGGACCGCGGGGTGGACAACAGCCTCTACTTCCGCGACCCGAACGGCGTCGGCCTCGAGTTCTACTGCGAGAAGCTCGGCTACTTCGAGGGGGAGCCGCTGCTCTCGTCGTGACACCCGCCGGGCGCGCGGATGGAACCCCACCGCCCACTCGTGCGTCCCTCTCTATGCACGACGTGTACACCGATCACGACGGGTGAGGGAGCATGGACGACTTCCGTGGCCGTGGTGGGCCACCACCACGACCGCCGGGGCCGCCGAGGCGAGGCGGTGCCCCGCAGTGGGGCAACCCACAGCGGCCGCACCCGGGGCGAGCTTATCCACCCCCGCCCCCACCGCCCGGGCAGGGCGGGGCGCCCCCGCCGCCGCGCAGGCCACGGCCCCTGCAGCGCACCGCGATCCTGCCCACCCCGGGCCGCGGGCGACCCCGGGGAGGTCCCGGCGGGCCACCGCGGCGTCCGGCGCGACCGCGGCCCGTCCGGCCCCGGCCCCGCTGGGGGCGGCGGCTCGGTGGCGTGTTGCTCGTGCTGCTGCTCCTGGTGGTCGGCTTCGGCGTGTACGTCGACAGCACGCTCGCCCGCGTGTCGGCGCTCCCGTCCGACAGCGAGACCTCGTCGTCGGGCACGAACTGGCTGATCGTCGGCTCCGACAGCAGGGCGAACCTCACCCCGGAGCAGCGCAAGCAGTACGCCACCGGCGACCCGGAGTCCGAGCTCACCGACACGATCATGCTCCTGCACACGGGCAGCGGACCCACCACCCTGGTGAGCCTCCCGCGTGACTCCATGGTCAACATCCCCGGCCACGGCCGCCACAAGATCAACTCGGCGTACGGCCGCGGCGGTGGCGCCGACGGAGGGGGCCCGGAGCTGCTCGTCAGCACGGTGGAGGGCGCCACCGGCCTGCACATCGACCACTACATCGAGATCGGGTTCCTCGGCATCGTCTCGGTGGTCGACGCGGTCGGCGGCGTGGAGATGTGCGTGCCCGAGGCCATCAAGGACCCCAAGGCCGCGCTCGACATCGAGGAGGGCTGCCAGACCCTCGACGAGGCCACCGCGCTCGGCTACGTGCGCACCCGCGCCACCGCGTCGTCCGACTTCGGGCGCGTGGAGCGCCAGCGCGCCTTCATCTCGGCGCTGCTGGACAAGGCCACGAGCCCCACCACGCTGTTCAACCCGTTCCGGATCATCCCGCTGGCCACGGGCCTGTCCGGCGCGGTCGCGGTGGACGAGGGCACGCACGTGTGGCACCTCGCCCAGCTCGGGCTGGCGATGCGCGGGCTCTCCGACGGCATCTCCACCACGGTGCCGGTGCGCGACGGCGTGGTGAACTGGGACAAGAACCGGGCCTCGGCCCTGTTCGGCGCCCTGAAGGCGGACGAGCAACCCCCGGAGAACGCGCTGGGCCCCTGACCGTTGCACGAACGGCACCCTCGTACCGCTCTATCGGACGAGAGTGCCGTTCGTCCGACGTCAGGCGGGCTTGCGCCTCTTGGTGGGCGCCTCCTCGTCCTTCTTCTTCGACGACGACCTCTTCGGCGCCGGCTTCTCCTGCGGCTCCTCGGCAGGCTTCCCGCTCGCCGACCGCGCCGCCTCCACGCTCGCCTGCAGGGCGCTGAGCAGGTCGGTCATGCTGTCCGGGCCCTCCTCGCGCTTCTCGACGGCGGGAGCGGGCCGGGTGGCGCCCGTGGTGCGCTTGCGCTCGATCAGCTCCACGACCGCGTCGCGGTACTCGTCGTGGAACTGCGTGGGGTCGAAGTCGGCGCCCAGGCTCTCGACGAGCGACGCGGCCATCGTCAGCTCCTGCGGGCGCAGCTCCACCTCGGCGTCGAGCACGTCGAACTCGGGTTCGCGCACCTCGTCGGGCCACAGCATCGTCTGCAGCACGATCGCCTTGTCGCGCACGCGCAGCAGCGCGATGCTCTCCCGCTGCCGCAGGGCGACCTTGACCACCGCCATCCGGTCGGTCTGCACGAGCGCCTCCCGCAGGAGCGCGTACGGCTTGGCTGCCTTCGCGTCCGGCTCGAGGTAGTAGCTCTTGTCGAACAGCAGCGGATCGATCTGGTCGGCGGGCACGAACTCGATCACGTCGATCTCGCGCCCCGACTTCGTGGGCAGCGAGTCGAGGTCCTCCTCGTCGAGGGTGATCAGCTCGCCGTCCTCGGTCTCGTAGCCCTTGACGATGTCGGCGTACTCCACCTCCTCGCCGTCGATCGAGCAGATGCGCTTGTACCGGATCCGCCCCCCGTCGGCCGCGTGCACCTGGTGGAACCTGATGTCGTGGCTGGACGTGGCCGCGTACGCCTTGACCGGCACGCTCACCAGCCCGAACGACACCGCGCCGCTCCACATCGCGCGCATGCGAGCCCCCGTTCCCTCCGCGAATCGCGAGTATTGGTGCCAGCATGGCGGCGTGCAGCCCATGCTCGCCACCCCCGGCGCCCTTCCGAGCGGCCCGGAGTGGTTGTTCGAGGTGAAGTGGGACGGGATGCGGCTGCTCGCCGACGTCGCCGACGGCCGGGTCCGGCTGTCCAGCCGCAGCGAGCGCGACGTCACCGCGAGCTTCCCCGAGCTGGGCGCGCTCACCGCGCTCGCGCCCGACGTGCTGCTCGACGGCGAGGTGGTGCTGCTGGAGAACGGCGTGCCCAGTTTCGCCGCGCTGGCCGACCGCATGCACGGCCCGGTGGCGCCGCGGGTGGCCCAGGCGCGGCCGGTCACGTTCATGGTGTTCGACGTGCTCCGGCTCTACGGGGTGCCGCTCCTGGAACGACCCTTCGAGGAGCGCCGCGGCACCCTCGAACGCATGGACCTGGCGTCCGTCCCGGTGCTCTCGCTCTCCCCGATCTACACCGACGGCGCCGCACTGCTGGACGCCACGCGCGAGCGGGGGATGGAGGGGGTGGTCGCGAAGCGGCGCGACGCCGTGTACCGGCCCGGGCGGCGCAGCCCCAGCTGGACGAAGGTCACCCACCGGCACGCGCAGGCCTGCGTCGTGGGCGGCTGGCGGCCCGAGCGCGGCGGTTCCCACCGGATCGGGGCGCTGCTGCTCGGCGTGCCCGGCGGGGGCGGGCTGCGCTACGTCGGCCGCGTCGGTTCCGGGCTCGCCGGCGACCGCGTCCAGCGGCTCCTCGAGGACCGGCTGCTCCCGGCCGGCGCCTCCCCGTTCGCGGAGCCCCTGCCGCGCGCCGAGGCGGTGGGCGTGCGGTGGTGCGAGCCGACAGCGGTCGTCGAGGTGACCCACACCGGGTGGACCGCGGGCGGGCGGCTGTGGCACCCGGTGTTCCGCGGCGTGCGCGACGACCTCGACCCCGCGCACGTCGAGCTGGACGGCACCTGAGGTCACCCGCGGCGACCGGCCCGTCACGTGCTGCGATACGTCCGGTCACAAGGTCACGAATGCTGCCACCCTCGACTACGGTTGCACCGGTGACGACGATGCTGACGTGGCAGGCCGAGGACGGCCATGGCCTCGAGGGCGTTCGGATGCTCCCCGGTCACGGTGGGTTCCGCGCCCTCGGACGGATGGTGCGCGTCGAGCCGGCAGGGGGCTTCACCGCCTCCTACCGGCTGGTGGTGGGTGAGGACGGCACGCTGTCGCGGCTCTCGGTCACCAGCGCCACCGCCGAGCGGGAGCGGCATCTCACGATCAACCGCACCGACGACGGGGTCTGGCTGCTCGACACCGGCACCGGCACCGGCACCACGCGCGACGACTGCGCGGGCGCGCTCGACGTCGACCTCGAGTTCAGCCCGATGTTCAACACGATCCCGATCCGCAGGCTCGGCCTGCACCGGCAGGCGGGCGAGCACATCGTGCCGATGGTGTTCGTGTCGCTGCCCGACCTCGAGGTGCGGGTGGTCGAGCAGAGCTACCGCACCGTGTCGGAGCTGGACGAGGGCACCGGCCACGCCGAGATCGGGTTCCGGTGGGGCGACTTCACCGCCGACCTCGTCGTCGACGGCGAAGGCGTCGTCACCAGCTACCCGGGGCTCGCGCGCCGGCTGGAGCCCGCAGCGAGCTGATCTGTCCGGTCGCTGTCCTGTCGATGGCCTCGGGTTTCTCGTCCTGAGCATCAGAGGGCCAGCCGGGGCCACTCCCCGGTGTCGCGCAGCAGCTGCCGGTCGTGGGTGGCGATCACCACGGCCGCGGGTGTGGCCCGCACGGCCTCGGTGAGCTCGTCGACGAGCGCGATCGACAGGTGGTTGGTCGGCTCGTCCAGCAGCACGACGTGCGGCCGGGCGGCGAGCAGCACGGCCAGGTCGAGGCGGCGCTGCTGGCCGACCGACAGCTCCGCCACCGGGCGGCGCGCGTCCCGGCCGGTCAGCAGCCCGAGCGCACCGAGCGGCACGACGTCGCCCTCGGCGATGCGGCCCGCGGTGACGAGCCGGCCGACCGCGGCGTCGTAGACGTCGAGCGCCCGCTGTCGTGACGCAGGCGGTGACTCCTGGGCGAGGATCCCCACCCGGGCCGATCGCGACCGGTGCACGCGCCCCGTGCCGGGCTCGATCCTCCCCGCGAGCGCGGCGAGGAGGCTCGACTTCCCGGAGCCATTCGGCCCGGTCACCACGAGCCGGTCGCCGGAGCTCAGCGCGAGCGACTGCGGGCGGTCCAGCCGCCCGGCGACCGTGACGTCCACGGCGTCCAGGAGCGTCGCACCCGGCAGTGCGGGCAGCGGCGGCGCGCTGAACCGCAGCGGCGGTTCGGGCGCGGTGACGGCGTGCGCCTCGAGGTCCGCCCGCCGCCGGTGCACGGCCCGTACCAGGGCGGGGGCCCGGGTCGCGCGCGTGTGCTTGCCGGTGCCCTTGTCGGGGCGCCACCCGGTGGAGAGCCGGTTCTGCGCCGCGGAGAGGTCGTCGGACAGGCGCTGCCGCTCCCGCTGCTGCTCCCGGTGCTCCGCCGCCCAGCGTTCGCGCTCGGCGCGGTGCCCCTCCCGGTAGCCCGCGAAGCCGCCCGCGTACGTGCGCGGCCGCCCGTCGCTGGTCGGGTCCAGGTCGAGCACCGCCGTGGCGACGTCGGCGAGCAGCGCCCGGTCGTGGCTCACCAGCACGACCCTGCCCGCGTGCTCGCGCAGCCGGGCGGTGAGGTGGTCGAGGCCGCCCGCGTCGAGGTGGTTGGTGGGCTCGTCGAGCAGCAGCAGGTCGTGGCGCGCGCCGAGCAGGCAGGCCAGCCGGATGCGGTAGCGCTGCCCCACCGACAGGGTGTCGAGCCGACGAGAACGGTCGTCGACCGCCCCGAGCGCGGCCAGCGACAGGTCGACGCGCCGGTCGGCGTCCCAGGCGTCGACGGCTTCGGCCGCCGCGAGCGCGTCGGCGTACCTCTGCTCGGCGCCGGGCTGCTCCGCGGCGAGGTCGGCGACCGCGGTTTCGAACCGGCGCAGGATCGCGCGGACCCCCGCGAGCTCGACGTCGATGAGCTCGCCGACGGTGCGCCCGTCCGCGACGGGGATCTCCTGGTCGGCCACGCCGACGGTGCCCGCGCGGTGCACCGAGCCCGCGTCGGGCACGAGGGTGCCCGCGAGCACCTGCAGGAGGGTGGTCTTGCCCCGGCCGTTCTCCCCGACGACGCCGAGGCGCTCGCCCGCGGAGACGGTGAGGTCGACGCCGGTCAGCACGGGGCGCCCACCGCGCGCGACGTGCACGCCGGACGCCGTGAGATGGGCACGGGTGGATCGATCGATGACGGTGGACACTGCTTCCTCCGGAACCGGACCCGCGCCGACAGGCGTCATCACCGACCGTGGGTCGGGAGGTCCGGGAATGTGCGATGGACGTCGGACGGATCCGACGTCTCAGAGGAAGTACAGGTGCACGATCACGACGCTACCAAGCCGCGGCTGTGCGGGCACCGTGATTCCGGTCAGGCCCAGCCGACCACCGCGTCGCCGCGGCGGCCGATCTCCCGCAGCTCGGCCACGGCGGTGCCCCGGCGCACGCGCACCTGCCGGGGGTCGCGGGCCGCGGCCCAGCGCAGCCGCCCCTCGTGGCCGGCCCGGACCGTGGCCGCGAGCCCGCCCGTCGAGGCGAGCGCTCCGCGCATCGCGCCGAGGCGGCCCAGCGCGTCGTCCACGGCGGCGAGCAGCGCGTCCCGGTTGCCCTCGCACATCGCGAGCACGAGCTCGGGGCGGGTGCCCGCCACCCGCGTGCCGTCGGCGAACGAGGACGCGGCGAGCGCGAGCGGCAGATCGTCCTCGCCCGCGGCGCCCACCGACGCGAGCACCGCGGCGAGCAGGTGCGGCAGGTGCGACACGCGCGCCACCGCGAGGTCGTGCTCGTCGGACGCAGCGGGCACCACCCGGGACCCGCACGCCCACGCCAGCTCCGCGACGTCGGCCCACACGTCGAGGTCGGCCCCGTCATCGGCGGCCACCACCCAGGCCGCCCCCGCGAACAGGTCGGCGCTCCCGGCGGACCAGCCCGACTCCGCGGTGCCCGCCATCGGGTGCCCGCCCACGTAGCGGGCGCGCGGCGCGAACCGGGCCACGGCGTCGGCCACCGCGACCTTGACGCTCACGGCATCGGTCAGGCGGCAGTCCGGGGCCACCGCGTCCACCCGGCGCAGCACGCCGTCGAGCGCCGTCAGCGGCACGGCCAGCACCACGAGCGCGTCCGCCTCGGCGGCCCGGCGCAGCGCGGCGTCGGTGTCGGTGCCCACGTCGAACCCGTCGGCGCGCGCCTGGGCCGCGGTCGCGTCGGACGCGGTCGTCCCCCACACCGCCCGCCCGGCCTTGTCGGCCGCCCGCATCAGGGACCCGCCGATCAGACCGGCGCCGATCACGCACACCGCCCGCTCCGTCACGCGGCGCACGGTACGCGGGCGGCCCCACCCGTGTGCCGGCAAGGTGGCTTTACTGGCGTAATGCGCCGGCAAAGCCACCTTGCCGGCGTCTCGGCACGGGGGCCGGGGCCTCTCAGCTGGGGGCGGCCGCCGCCGCCACGCGGAGGACGCCGCGCTCCTCCAGCCGCACCCCGACGATCTGGACGCCCGTGGGGAGGCCGTCGTCGGCCACCTCCCCGGGCACGGAGGCCGCGGGCCAGCCGGTGAGGTTGAACGGCAGGGTGAGCCCGAGCAGCTGGGGCCGCACGGCGACCTCCGTGCCGTCCACCTCCACCTCCGACTGCCCGATCGGCGTGGCGCGCAGCCGGGTGGTGGGCAGGAGGAGGACGTCGAGGTCGGCCACGGCCGCGCGGAACGCCGCGGTGAGGCGGCGGCGCGTGCGCAGGGCGTCGACGTACGCCCGGGCCGGCTGGTCGGCGAACGGGAGCAGCCGCTCCCGGGTGATCGGCTGGTAGTCCCCGGGCCGCTCGGCCAGCCACCGCGCGTGCGTGGCGTAGGCCTCGGCGCCGACGATCACGGGGTAGGTGGCGGCGAGCTCCTCGATCATCGGGGTGCGCACCTCCTCCAGGCGGGCACCCCTGGCCTGCAGGCGGGCCGCCGCGGCGTCGACGGCCTTCGCGAGCGCCGGGTCGTACGGGCGCCAGTACTCGTCGGTGAGCAGGCCGACCCGCACGCCGTCCACGCCGGGCGCCTGGATGCCGCCGCCGGTGCCGTCGGGGCGGCTGAGCACGTCCCACGCGACGGACGCCGCATGTACGTCCGGGGCGAGCACGCCGACGTGGTCGAGGGACTCCGAGAGCGGGAAGCAGCCCTCGGCGGGCAGCGCGTTGTACGCCGGCTTGAGCCCGACCACACCGCACAGCGCGGCGGGGGTGCGGACGCTCGCGCCGGTGTCGGTGCCCAGCGCCAGCGGCACGTGCCCGGCGGCCACCGCGGCCGCGGATCCCGACGACGAACCGCCGGTGATCCGCGTGGGGTCGTGCGGGTTGCGCGCGGGCCCGGTGGCGGCGATGTCGCCGGTGGGCCCGTAGGCGAACTCGTGGGTGTGCAGCTTCGCCACGACCACGGCGCCCGCCTCGCGCAACCGGGCCACCACCGGGGCGTCCGCCGCTGCGGGCGCGGCGTCGGCGAGGACGTTCGAGCCGGCCCGGGTCGGGAGCCCGGCCACGTCGATCAGGTCCTTCACCCCCACCGCGACGCCGTGCAGCGGGCCCCGCCACTCGCCGCGCGCCAGCTCGGCGTCCCGTTCGGCGGCCGCGGTGAGCGCGCGCTCGGCGTCCAGCGTGATGACGGCGTTGCAGGTGTCGGCGGAGAGGCGTTCCAGCACGTCCCGGACGTGGTCGGTGGCGGACAGCTCCCGGGAGCGCAGGGACATACCGAGTTCGCGGAGGTCAGGCAGCACCCCGCCATCCTTACAGGCCGGACAACGCCAGCCCTGCGTAGACGGCGACCCCCGCGGCCATGGCTTCCTCGTCGAAGACGACGCGGTTGGAGTGGTTGGGCGGGGCGACCGCGGGGTCGACGCCGGGTGGGCAGCCGCCGAGGAACGCCAGCGCGCCCGGCACCTCGGCGAGCACGTAGGAGAAGTCCTCGGCCCCCATGATCGGCGCCGGCATGGTGGCCACGCTGTCCCGGCCGAGCACGTCGCCCGCGAGCGCGGTGACGTGGTCGGTGGCCCCGGAGTCGTTGACCGTGACGGGGTAGCCCGGCTCGATCTCCACCTCGGCCGTGCACCCGTGGGCCATCGCGGTGTGCCGGCAGACCCGCCGGATCTCCTCGTACATCGTGGCTCGGGTGCTCTCGGAGAGGCTGCGCAGCGTGCCCTCGAGCACGGCGGTCTCCGGGATCACGTTGTTGGTGGTGCCCGCGATGATGTGCGCGATCGTGAGCACCACCGGCTGGTGGGTGTCGATCCGCCGGGTCACGGCCGTCTGCAGCGCCCCCACCATCGCCGCGGCCGCAGGCACCGGGTCGAGCGCGTCGTGCGGGGCTGACGCGTGCCCGCCGCGCCCGTTGACCGTGACCCGGATGACGTCGGCGGCCGCCATCAGCGGCCCGGGCCGCGCGTGCACCTCACCGGAGGGCAGCGTGGCGGAGATGTGCAGGGCGAACGCGGCATCCGGCCGCCCGGCGGGGCCGCTGCGGTCGAGCAGGCCCTCCTCGATCATGTACCGCGCGCCGTGGAAACCTTCCTCGCCGGGCTGGAACATGAACACGACACGCCCCCTGATCTGGTCACGCCGCTCCGCGAGCACGTGGGCCGCCGACGCCAGCATCGCCACGTGCGTGTCGTGCCCGCAGGCGTGCATCGTGCCGCTCACCTCGGAGGCGAACGGAAGCCCCGTGTCCTCCGGCATCGGCAGGGCGTCCATGTCGCCGCGCAGCAGGATCGTGGGGCCCGGCCGGTGCCCCTCCAGCACGGCCACCACCGAGCTGACCGACCGCCCGAGGTGCACCTGCACCGGTAGGTCGGCCAGGGCCGCGACCACCGCGTCGCGGGTGCGGGGCAGGTCGAGCCCGAGCTCGGGATGGCGGTGCAGCGCGCGACGCAGTGTGACCGTGCGCGGTTGGACGCTGCGCGCGTGGGCGTGCAGTCCGTCGATCGGGGCACCCGGTAGCGACATGTGCACGATCCTGGCATCTCCGGGAGGTGACGCGGGGGCCAACTTCCCGTTGTGGTTTGGAGCACAGTCACCCGGAGGCTTACCGTAGGGGCATGGCGGTGCAGAGCGTGCAGCGTCCCGCGGACGTGCGGGAACAGGCCCTGCCCGGATACGCCGTCGCGGCGATCCGGGAGGACGGCCTGTGGCGTTGCGTGCGCCTGGCCCCCGAGGCGCTCGTCGACCTCGACAAAGCCATCACCGAGCTGCGGTCGCTGCACTCCACCGGCGCGGTGCTCGGCCTGCTCGACGTCGACGACGAGTTCTTCGTGCTGCTGCGGCCCACGCCGGGCGGGGTGGCGCTGATGGTCTCCGACGCCGTGGCGGCCCTCGACTACGACGTGGCCGCCGACGTCCTCGACCTGCTGCGCGTCGACCTCCCGCCCGAGGAGGACGCCCTCGACGCCCCGCCGTGGCCGGAGGGCGACCTCGGGATCGTCGCCGACCTCGGCCTGCCCGCCGACGAGCTCGAGGTGCTCGCCGCGGAGGTGGAGCTCTACCCGGACGAGCAGCTGGCGGCCATCGCCCGCCGGTGCGGGTTCGCCGACGCGCTCGCCGAGGTCCTCGGCTAGTGCGCCGTTGATCCCACCCCTCGCCGCCGACGAGGCGCTGATCCGGCGCGCGCTCGACGTCGCAGCGGCCGCCCCCGCCACCGGTGACGTCCCGATCGGGGCCGTCGTCGTCGACGCCACGGGCCGCGAGCTGGCCGCTGCCTGCAACGCCCGCGAGGCGCTCGGCGACCCCACGGCCCACGCCGAACTGCTCGCGCTGCGAGCCGCCGCGCGCGTGGTGGGGGAGTGGCGTCTCGAGGGCTGCACCGTGGCCGTCACCGTCGAGCCGTGCACGATGTGCGCCGGAGCGCTCGGACTGGCCCGCGTGCGGCGGGTCGTGTTCGGTGCGTGGGAGCCGAAGACGGGCGCCGCCGGCTCGCTCTGGGACGTGCTGCGCGACCGGCGGCTGAACCACCGCCCCGAGGTGGTGGGCGGGGTGCTCGAGGCCGAGTGCGCCGCGGCGCTGGAGGCCTTCTTCGCGGACCACCGCGGCTAGCGGACGGCCCTGCGGCCCCGCGGCCCCGTTACGCCAGCATGGTGGCTTTGCTGGCCTATTACGCCAGTAAAGCCACCTTGCTGGCATAAGGGGCGGGGCCCCGGGGGGCCGGGGTCTACCGCGGGAAGCGTTGCGTGATCCAGTTGCGCACGAGGTCGAGTGCCGACGGGTCGATGGTGATGTCGATCGTGGCGTACTCCTCGAGTCCGCCGCTGCTCGCCGGCTGCATCAGGTGGTTGAGCCCGGGCAGGGTGCGCACGGTGCTGTCGGGGTTCCCGGCGAGGTGGGAACGCATCAGCGGCTCGTTCTGCCCGGCCGGGACCTGCAGGTCGGCGCCCCCGAACACCGCGAGGACCGGCACCCGCAACGCCTGCAGCGCCGGTGCGGGGTCGTGCACGGCCCACGAGCGGTAGTACGGGTTGACGGTGGCGTCCACCTGGGCCTCGATCTCCTCCGGGCTGGGCTGCTGGTCCGGGGGCAGGCCCATGGCCTGGGAGACGAGCTGCCGCACGGCGAGGGCCCGGGCCCGCTGGTAGTCCTCGGAGCGCAGCAGGGAGACCAGCGCGTGCACGTACGCGACCTGGTTCTGCACGACCTCGGGCGGCGCCCCGGCGGATTCCAGCAGCAGCTGGTTCTGCGCCGCGAGCACCTCTTCGCCGGTGGCGGCCGGGCCGGCGAGCATGATCACGAACGCGATCGGGGTGCGCTGGGCGACCAGCGGCGCGAGGTAGCCGCCCTCGCTGTGCCCGAGCACCCCGATCCGGTCCCGGTTGATCTCCGGACGGCCGCGGAGGAACTCCACACCCGCCACGAGGTCGCCGGTGAGGGTGTCGTAGTTCGCCTCGTGGAGCTGTCCGCCGGACCCGCCGACGCCGCGGTCGTCGACGCGCAGCACCGCGTAACCGGCGCGGGTCAGGAGGTCGGCGAGCAGCAGGAACGGCTTGTGCCCGAAGAGCTCCTCGTTGCGGTCCTGCGGGCCGCTGCCGTTGGCGAGCACGACGGCCGTGAACGGCCCCGGCCCCTCCGGCGTTGTCAGGGTGCCGGCCAGGTCCACGCCCGCGCCCGGGTAGGTGACGTCCTCGCTGCGGTACGGGAACGGCGCCTTGGGCTCCTGCGGCCTGCCCGCGGGCGGCCCCGGCCGCAGCACGAGCGGGTACGACTGCCCGAACTGCGTGAACGCGCCGGGGATGGTCTTGCCGTCCGCCTCGAAGGTGCCCCGGAACCACGCGTCGCCCCCTGCCTCGGGGAGGCGGAACGAGAACTCGCGGTTCTCGAGCAGCACGTCGGACAGCGGCATCCCCTTGATCGCCTGCGCCGGGATGTCGATCGCCCCGCGCAGCCCGCCGTTCTCCGCCGTGAGCCGGATGCCGATCTCCACCGGGGCGCCCGGGATCCCGATCCGGCCGGCCCACTCACCCGCCGTGGTCTCCACCGTGGGCGTCACCGGGGCGGGGGGTGGCGGTGGCGGCGGCGGTGGCTGCGTCGCCCCGCAGCCCGCGAGCAACAGCAGCACGACGGGCAGAGCGGCGAGCAACCGGCGCATGCGCGTCACCGTATTGGAGGAACGGGCATCTACCCCAGTCGCCCCGCGGCGATCACGCGCGCCAGGAATTCGCGGGTGCGTTCGTGCTCGGGCTCGCCGAGGACCTGGGCGGGCGGGCCGGACTCGAGGACCCGGCCGCCGTCGAGGAAGCAGACGTGGTCGGAGACCTGGCGGGCGAAGCCCATCTCGTGGGTGGCCATGAGGATCGTGACGCCGTCGGCGGCGAGACCGCGGACGATCCCGAGCACCTCGCCGACCAGCTCCGGGTCGAGCGCGGAGGTGATCTCGTCGAGCAGGAGCAGCCGCGGGCGGACGGCGAGCGCGCGGGCGATCGCGACGCGTTGCTGCTGGCCGCCGGACAGCTGGTCGGGGTGGGCGTCGGCCTTGTCGGCGAGCCCGACGCGGTGGAGCAGTTCGCGGGCCCGGTCGTCGGCGTCGGCGGGCGGCACCCCGTGCACCACGCGCGGGGCCAGCGCGACGTTGGCCAGCGCGGTCATGTGGGGGAACAGGTTGAACGCCTGGAACACGATCGCCATCCGCCGCTGTGCGGCGGCGGTGTCGGCGCGCGGGTCGGAGACGTCGACGCCGTCGAGCAGCACCTGGCCGTCGTCGATGTCCTCGAGCAGGTCGACGCAGCGCAGGAGGGTCGACTTCCCGGAGCCGGACGACCCGATGAGCGTCACGACCTGGTGCTCGTCGACGGCGAGGTCGACGTGGTCGAGCACGACGTTGTCGCCGTAGCGCTTGACGAGCCCGCGCACGTCCAGGACGGGGGTCATGCGAGCCCCTGCCTGCGGTTGGCGCGCGCGGCCACGGCGTCGGCGATGCGTCCGGTGGGTATCGCGAGCAGGACGAACAGCAGTGCGGCCACGACGTAGGGGGTGAAGTCGAACGTCTGGGCCGAGGCGATCTGGGCGGCGCGGATCGCGTCGACCGCGCCGAGCACCGAGATCAGCCCGACGTCCTTCTGCAGGGCGACGAAGTCGTTGAGCAGCGGCGGCAGGACCCGCCGCACCGCCTGGGGCAGGATCACCAGCCGCATCGACTGGCGGTGGGTCAGGCCCAGCGAGCGGGCCGCGGCGCGCTGCGAGGGGTGCACCGACTCGATGCCGGCGCGGAAGACCTCGGCCACGTACGCGGAGTAGATGAGGATCAGCGTGATCGTGCCGAGCACGGCGGTGTCGGTGGGCACCCCCTGCAGGCGCAATGCGGGCACCCCGAAGCCGATCAGGTAGAGCGCGATGAGCAGCGGGATGCCGCGGAACAGGTCGACGTAGCCGGTGGCCAGGGCCCGCAGGGGGAACAGCACCGGCCCGCGCAGCGTGCGCAGCACCGCGATCAGCAGCCCGAGCAGCAGCACCCCGATCTCGGCCACCACGAGCACCCGCACGTTCAGCCACAGCCCCGCCGCGACCGCGGGCAGGGAGTCCCAGCCCACCCGCAGGTCCAGGAACGTCTCCTGGACCCGCGGCCAGCCCGGAGCGCTGGTCAACCCGACCACCACGGCCGCGGCGAACACCACGGTGGAGACCAGCGCCACCAGGGTGGAGCGCCGGGCCCGCGAGCGGCGGTAGGCCAGCCGCTCCTGCGCGAGCGGGCTCAACGCCACCTGCTGCGCCGACTGCTCAGCGCTCGCGGTCACCGCAGCTCCGGCGCGGTCTCCGTCGACGCCAGCCACTGCTCCTCCAGCGCGGCGAGTGTGCCGTCCGCGCGCAGCCGCTCGACCACCTCGGAGACGCACGGGGTGAGCGCGCTGCCCTTGTCCAGCACGGCCGCGAACTGCTCCGGCGTGCCGCTGCCCAGGGGCAGCTGCCCGACGATCCGCGAGCCCTCCAGCTCCGCCGAGGTGATGTAGAAGGCGGTGGGCAGGTCCACCACGATCGCGTCGACCTGCCCGTTGGACAGCGCGAGCTTCGCGTCGTCGTTGGTGTTGAACACCGCGGGCTCGGTGGACGGGGCGATCTGGTCGACGATCGCCTGGTAGCTCGTGGTGCCCACCTGAGCCCCCAGCCGCACGCCCTTCAGGTCGGCGATCGACGTGGCACCCGCGGCCGGACCCGTCCCGAGGGAGACGACGGCCTGCTTCACGTCGTAGTAGGGCGCCGAGAAGTCCACCGCCTGCGCGCGCTCCGGCGTGACCGAGAACTCCGTGAGGTTCAGGTCGTAGGTCTTCGGGCCCGGCTGGATCGCGGCGTTGAACGGCACCCGCACCCAGGCGACCTGCTCCTGCGGGTACCCCAGCCCCTCGGCGATCGCGTACGCCACGGCGCTCTCGAACCCGCGGCCGGACGACGGATCGTCGTCCAGGTACCACGGCAGGTACACCGGCTGGTCGGTGCCCACCGTGAGCGTGCCCGCCGTGAGGGTGGGCAGGGCGCCGGGTTCGCAGGACGACCCACCCGAGGCCGGCGGAGCTTCCGGCTCCGGAGCACAGGCGGCGGCCGAGAGGACGAGCGCGGCCGCCACCAGCACCCGCCGCGTCGCAGACGAGGAGATCACCGCCGGATTCTCCCCCGCGCTCGCGGCGGGATCACCCCCGGGACGTCCGTGGCCACCGGACCGCTAAACTCGTCGGCGGTAGCGTGTCCGAGCGGCCGAAGGAGCGCGCCTCGAAAGCGCGTGAGGTG
Organism: Pseudonocardia zijingensis; assembly: GCF_042657305.1. Classification (NCBI taxonomy): domain Bacteria; kingdom Bacillati; phylum Actinomycetota; class Actinomycetes; order Pseudonocardiales; family Pseudonocardiaceae; genus Pseudonocardia; species Pseudonocardia zijingensis. Next base: position 362,353 of record NZ_JBHSKO010000003.1, read on the forward strand.
CAAGCCTCCGTGGGTTCAAATCCCACCGCTACCGCCAGCTCGAACGGGCGAGACGCCGGGCCTCCTGTCACGGAGGGCCCGGCGTTCGTCGTTGTGGTCGCGGGTTGCCGTGTGTGCTGCCCGGCCGTGCGCGCCGGTCGCCGCGCAGCGGCGGGACGACGAGGACGGGCCGGTCCTGGCGTTCGACGAGGGCGTGGGAGACGGAGGGTCGGGCGAAGCGGGAGAGGGTGGCGCGGAGCCCGGCGCCGCGGGTGCCCACGACGATCAGGAGGGCGTCGCGTTCCACGGCGGCGTGCGCGAGCGCCGTGGCGGGAGCTCCCTTGCAGGACTCGTAGGACCACCGGAGGCCCGTTCGGACGAGCGCGGCCTCGACGTGGTGGCGTTCCTCTGCGAGGGTCTGTTCGCCTCGTTCGTCCCAGTCGGCGGCGTCGGGGTCGACAGGGTAGTCGGCGAGCACCACGACGTGGACGACGTGCAGCCGGGCGTCGAGCCGGCGTCCGAGGTCGGCGGCGACGGTGAGGGCGCGGTCGTCCGAGGAGCCGTGGCGGTGCCCGACGACGAGCGTGGCGGTCGGCGTCCTACTCGGCTCGGCGGTGGCATTCGTGGGTCGTTCGAGCGTCTCGGACATGTCGTCCTCCTCGTTCCGGATCTCCGGCGAGGGTTGGTGGTGAACCGACCGGAGACGGCGAGGTGGAGGGGCGGATCGGAATCCGGACACGCTCCCCACCTCCAGAGTCGATCCCTGTCGGTAGGAGCCATCAGCCCGTGTGGGCGGTCAACGGCGAGCCCCATCGCCTGTGAGCCGCATCATACTCCGTTATGCGACGTCGGGCCGCGTCATCAGGGGCGCCGTCACGTGCAGCACCAGGCTGGGCCCCGTCAGGGGCACGGTGCTCCACGTCGCCACCGCCGTCCGTGCCTCGGCGTCGACCACGAGCCGCACCCGGTGCGGGGTCGTGATGACGTAGAGGTCGGCGATGAACGTGCCGCCCTGCCACGCGCCGGCCGCGACGATCGGCCGGCCGAGCGGAGCGCTCTCCCGCCACCGGCCGTGGCCCGCCTCGATGTCGAGATCGGCCCCGAGACGCAGGAGCCAGCCGCCCTCGACGGGATCGACGACCACCGTGGCGCCGTCGGGCAGCGCCGACCCCTCGGCGGAGGCGTCGAGCCGCGCCGTGACGGAACGTCCCGGGTCGGCCGAACCGGGGACGAGTGGCAGCGACAGCGTGCGCAGTCGCTCGGCGAGGCGCTCGTCGTCCCCGGCGCCGTCCACCACGTCCAGACGGGGCAGCAGGCACTCCCAGATCGCGTCGAACACGGCCTGCGCCGGCGAGTCCTCGTTCCGGTGGCCGCTGGTCACGGCGACCACGAGATCGTGCGATGGGACCACGATGCATTGCTGGCCGTAGGAGCCGTTGCCGTGGTAGCCGTGCCGCGACATCCAGAACTGGTACCCGTAACCGCACAGGAAGTCGGGGTTCTGGGGTTCGTCCGCGGCCGGCAGCGTCGCGACGTGCCTCCTGGTCGCGAGCTCGACCCAGTCGTGCGGGACGAGCTGCCGCTCGCCCCAGCGGCCTCCGCGCAGCAGCAGCTCGCCGAACGCGGCGACGGCCTCGGTCGTGAGGTGCAGGCCGTGGAACCCGAACGCGGCGCCGCCGGCCACCCGGTCCCACTCGGCGTGGTCGACACCCATGGGCGTGAAGAGGCGCTCGTCGAGGAACTCCGGCAGGCCGCGGCCGGTGACCCGTTCGACCATCCGGGCCAGGACGTAGGTGGTCGCGTTGTCGTAAGCGTGCCGGGTGCCCTCGACCTCCGGGAACGGCACGCGCAGGAAGCCCCTGACGAGGTCGCCCGGTTCCCGCCCCCAGGCCTCGTCGAGGCAGTCCGCATCGTGTCCGGCCGTCATGGACAGCAGGTGGTGCACGGTGATGCGACCTCCCTGCTCGGAGACGTCGTCCGGAACGCGGTCGGGCAGCACGTCCACCACCCGGTCGTCCAGCGCGAGCAGCCCGTCGGCGATCGCCAGCCCCACGGCGATCGAGGTGAACGACTTGGTCACCGAGTAGAGCAGGTGCGGGCGTTCGGCCGAGTACGGCGCCCACCAGCCTTCGGCGAGGACGTGACCATGGCGCACCATCATGATCGAGTGGCACTCGATGGAGCGCGCCTCGAGCCGGTCCAGCACCGCGGCGACCGCGTGCGCCGGCACCCCCACAGCGGTCGGCGTCGCCCGCGGCAACAGGGCCTGCGCAGGAGACTGCTCGTCGCTCGGCATACGCGCGATCATGTCGAGCGCACCGCCCGATCACCAGGCCTATTCAGCGCCGGGCGGCGGCCAGCACCGCCGCGAGACCTTCCCGCAGGTCCTCCACGAAGTACCCGGGCACCTCCAGCGACGGGAAGTGGCCGCCCCTCCCGGGCTCGCGCCACCGGACGATCCGCCGGTACCGCGCCTGCGCCCAGGGTCGCGGGCACTTCTCGATGTCGGCGGGGTACATGCTGATCGCGGCCGGGACGTCGACGCGGAGTTCGGGGTCCAGCGAGTCGTGGCTCTCGTGGTAGATGCGGGCCGCGGACGCGCCGGTCCGCGTCAGCCAGTACAGGGTGACGTCGTCGAGGACCCGGTCCATCGAGAGCGTCTCGAACGGGCTGTCCTCGGTGTCCGACCACTCGGCGAACTTGTCGAGGATCCAGGCCAGCAGCCCGACCGGCGAGTCGACGAGCGAGTAGCCGATGGTCTGCGGCCGGGTGGCCTGCTGCTTCGCGTACGCCGCGCGGTGGCGCCAGAAGTCTCGGGTCTCCTCGGCCCACCGCCGTTCGACCGCGGTCAGGCCGTCGGTGCTCAACCCGGGCGGCGCCTGCGCCAGGGTGCTGTGGATGCCGATGACGTGCTCGGGGTGGCGGCCGGCGAGGATCGTGGTGATCACGCCTCCCCAGTCGCCGCCGTGCGCGACGAACCGGTGGTAGCCGAGCCTTTCCATCAGCTCCACCCAGGCGGCCGCGATCTTCCCGGTGCCCCACCCGGTGGTGGCCGGCTTGTCGCTGTAGCCGAACCCGGGCAGCGAGGGGACCACCACGTGGAACGCCGGTGCGGCGCCATCGGGCGGGTCCGCCAGCTCCTCCACCACGTGGACGAACTCGGCGACGCTGCCCGGCCAGCCGTGCGTCATGATCAGCGGCGTGGCGTCCGCGCGCGCGGACCGGCGGTGCAGGAAGTGGATCCCGACGCCGTCGATGGTGGTGCGGAACTGGCCGATGCGGTCGAGGTGCTCCTCGAACGACCGCCAGTCGTAGCCGGTGCGCCAGTGCTCCACGACGTCGACGAGGTCGGCGAGCGGAACGCCCTGGTCCCACCGCCCGGGCCCCGCACCCCGGACCGTCTCGGCCTCCGGTAGCCGGGCCGCGGCCAGGCGTGCGCGCAGGTCGTCCAGGTCGGCGTCGGTGGCGTGGGCGTCGAACACGTGCACGTCGCTGGTGAGCACAAGCATGGGAGGCCTCCTGACCTCGAAAGAACCGGCAATGACGGTTCCGAGCATCGCATGCCTCCACGCCGGGACGCAACCAGCTATGGTGGTTCCATGGCTGCGCGGTTCCCCGAATTCCGGCTCGGCAGCGTGCTGGCTACGAGCTTCACCGGCACCCTGTCCGAGCGGCACGGCGAGCCCGTGGAGCGCATCCCCACCCCGGAGCGGCTCGTCGACTGGCTCGCGGTGTACGGCCTGGACGTGCGCTCCTGCACGCCCGCCCAGCTCGAACGCGCCCGCGAGCTGAGGGAGGCGATCCACGCCGCCGCCACGGCCGCCGCGGTCGGGGATCCGCTGCCCGCGCCGGCCGTTCAGATCATCAACGACCACAGCGCCCGCGGCCGGGCCGCGGCGGTGCTCACCACGGAGGGCGAGCGCCGCTGGCAGCTGAGCGTGAACTCCCCGGTGGAGGACGCGCTCGGCGTCATCGCCGCCGACGCGATCGACGTGATCTCGGGTGAGCGCGACGGGAAGCTGGCGCTGTGCGCATCGCCCACCTGCCGGGCCGCCTTCTTCGACACCAGCCGCAGCCGCACCCGCAGGTGGTGCGAGATGAACACGTGCGGGAACCGGGAGAAGAAGGCGCGCTTCCGGGGGCGGGCCGCCGCCCGGTAGCCGCATCAGGCCCGGTCGGCCTAGGCGGCCGGCTCGTCCAGCCGCGGCGGGGCCAGCAGCTCCCGCAGCGCGCGCACCGCGCCCGCCGGGTCGTTCGGGCTGGTGCCGATGACGTCGTGCGCGCCCGGCGGGTGTGGCCGACGATGGCGGCATGCCGCTCTTCGAGGGCTTCGCCGCCGGCCCGGTCGACGTCGGCGAGGCGCAGCTGTACGTGCGCCGCGGCGGGACCGGCCCGCCGGTGCTCCTCCTGCACGGCCATCCGCGCACCGGCGCCACGTGGCACCGGGTGGCGCCGCAGCTGGTGGCGGCCGGGCACACCGTCGTGGTGCCGGACCTGCGCGGCTACGGCCGCTCGTCGAAGCCGCCCACCACACCGGACCACGCCCCGTACTCCAAGCGGGCCATGGCAGGCGACCTGCTCCGGTTGATGCGATCGCTCGGCCACGACCGGTTCGCCGTGGCCGGGCACGACCGCGGCAGCTACGTGGCGCTGCGCCTCGCCCTCGACCACCCCGATGCCGTCGACCGCCTCGCGCTGCTGGACTGCATCCCGATCTCCGAGCACCTGGCGCGCTGCGACGACCGCTTCGCCGCGTCGTGGTGGCACTGGTTCTTCTTCGCGCAGCCCGAGAAGCCGGAGCGCGCGATCCTCGCCGACCCCGACGCCTGGTACGGCGGCAGCCCGCGGCACATGGGCGAGGAGGCGTACGGCGAGTTCCGGGCCGCCACCCGCGACCCGGCCACGGTGCGCGCGATGCTCGAGGACTACCGGGCCGGCCTCGGCGTCGACCGCGCGCACGAGGAGGCCGACCGGGCCGCCGGCCGGCGGGTGCGCTGCCCGCTGCTGGTGCTGTGGTCACGGCACGACGACCTCGAGGAACTCCACGGCGACCCACGGGAGATCTGGCGGAACTGGGCCACCGACCTGCGCGGCGGGGGACCGGTCGAGTCGGGCCACCACATGGCCGAGGAGGCGCCGGACGAGCTGGCCGCGGCGCTGCGACCGTTCTTCGGCGACGGTCAGCTACCGATCTCAGCACACTCTCACCATGGAGTGGCCCCACCTGCATAGAGTTCTGGCGCATGTGGGGGGCCCGCACACGCATCATCGCCGCACTCGCCCGCCTGCGGCTGGGACGCCGGCGTAGCGGAAGCACGGACGCGCTGCTGTCGGTTCTGCCCGACTCGGCCCTCGTGCCCCTGCAGCGCGAAGGGCTGGATCCCGTGCCCGAACTCGGCGCGCGGCGCGCGGTCGAGCCGGTCAGCCGGATGAAGCTCCCCTTCGGGCTGCGGGCCTGGCTCGTCACCGGGTACGAGGAGACGAAGGCGGTGCTCGCGAACTCCTCGGCGTTCAGCAACGACTTCGCCAACCTCGTCGGCACCGTCGGGATCACGGCGGAGCAGAACCCGGGCGGCCTCGGCTTCACCGACCCGCCCGACCACACCCGGCTCCGCAAGCTCCTCACGCCGGAGTTCACGGGCCACCGGCTGCGCAGGCTCACCCCGCGCATCGAGGCCATCGTCACCGGTCAGCTGGACGAGATGCAGGCCGCCGCCGAGGCGGGGCGGCCGGTGGACCTCGTCCAGAGCTTCGCGCTCCCGATCCCGTCGCTCACGATCTGCGAGCTGCTCGGCGTGCCCTACTCCGACCGCTCCGAGTTCCAGCGCCTGTCCACCACCCGGTTCGACCTGCTCGGCGGGGTGACCGGATCGCTCGGTGCGATCTCGGAGTCCATGGAGTACCTGCTCAAGATCGTGCAGAACCAGCGCGACGACCCCGGCGACGGGCTGCTCGGCAGGCTGGTGCGCGAGCACGGCGACGAGCTGTCCGACCACGAGCTCGCCGGTCTCGCCGACGGCCTGCTCACCGGAGGGCTGGAGACCACGGCCAGCATGCTCGCGCTCGGCACGATCGTGCTCATGCAGCACCCGCAGACCCGCGAGGCGATCAGGGACGGCGACGAGGCGATCGACCCGTTCGTCGACGAGCTGCTGCGCTACCTCACGGTCGTGCAGGTCGCGTTCCCGCGCTTCGCCAGGGAACGGGTGCGGATCGGCGGCGCCACCATCCAGCAGGGCGACATCGTCCTGTGCTCCCTGAGCGCGGCCAACCGCGACGGCGGGCAGGACGAGTTCGATCCCGCCCGCCCCGCCCGCGCCCACCTCGCCTTCGGACACGGCCTGCACCGCTGCATCGGGGCCGAGCTCGCCCGCATGGAACTGCGCGCCGCCTACCCAGCGCTCGTCCGCCGCTTCCCCGACATCCGTCTCGTCGCCCAGCCGTCGGAGCTGCGGTTCCGCAAGCTGTCCTTCGTGTTCGGGGTCGACACGCTCCCCGTCGAGCTCGGCGTCACGACGGCCCGGCCGGCGCCCTGAGCCCGATCAGCTCGTGATCAGGGCGGCGAACCGGTCGAGGTCGACGTTGCCGCCGCTCACGATCACGCCGACGCGGCGCCCCGCGAGCTCGGGGGCGAGCCTGCGGACGGCGGCGAACGCGAGGCAGCCCGTCGGCTCCACGACGATCTTCATCGTCGACGCGAACACCCGCATGGCCGCGACGAGCTCCGCGTCGCTCGCCGTCACGATGTCGTCCACGTCGCGGCGGATGATCTCGAACGTGAGCACGCCGAGGTGCTGGGTCTGCGCACCGTCGGCGATCGTCACCGGCGTGTCGATGTGCACGATCGAACCGGAGCGCAGCGACCGGACACCGTCGTCACCCGCCTCCGGCTCGACCCCGACGATCCGGCACGACGGTGCCATCGCGCGGGCCGCGAGCGCCGCACCGGACAGGAGCCCACCACCACCGAGACAGACGAACAACGCGTCGAGTTCCCCGGTTTCCTCGAGCAGTTCCATCGTCGCCGTGCCCTGGCCGGCGATGATGTCCGGGTGGTCGTACGGCGGAATGAGGGTGAGGCCCTTCTCCGCGGCGAGTGCCCGGCCGATCTCCTCCCGGTCCTCGCCGTAGCGGTCGAAACGCACCACCGACGCGCCGTATCCCACCGTTGCCGCGACCTTGCTCTCGGGCGCGTCGTCCGGCATGAGGATGGTGGCCGGGATTCCCAGGATGTTCGCGGCGAGGGCGATTCCCTGGGCGTGGTTGCCCGAGGAATACGTCAGCACGCCGGCCCGACGCTGGTCGTCGTCGAAACGTGACAACGCGTTGAATGCGCCGCGGAACTTGAACGCGCCCATCCGCTGGAAGTTCTCGCACTTGAAGTACAGCTGGGCTCCCGTCTCGGCATCGATCCGGCGGGAGGTCAGCACCGGCGTGCGGTGGGCGTGGCCGCGGATGCGATCCGCGGCCGCCTGCACGTCGGCGAAAGTGGGGACGGTCGGCATGGTCCTCCTGTCGCGGTCGGCCCGTCCGATCATGCCCTCGCGGCGGGTGCACCGAGATGTTCACCTTCCGGTCACGTCGCGGGCGCTCGTCCGGTTGCCTGCCGTACGCCCGGCGCCGTCAACCTGATCAACGTCTACCCGGGGTGGCGCTGGTTGCAGACCTCGTCGCGACGAGCGGCCCGTGGGTGGCGTGAGTGGAGCGGGACGCCCCGCAGGTCGCTGCCCCAGGCGCGACGTGTGGCCGGGCTCCGGGTTCTCCCATCGTCGCGGCGTTCGGCCGCACCTCTTTTGTTCTCTCTCGGTCCGCGTGCAGCGGCGAACGTCTGGAGCATCCGTCATGGGTCAGGTGTCTGCGTGTGGGGGTGGGGCCGTCGGCCCCGCCCCGCTCGCCGGCGTCGTCGCCGTGCGGTTGCGCCACTCGGCAGCGGACCGGCTGTGGCAGCTGGTGCGCTGGGCGCTCACGCTCGCGGGCATGGTCGTGGTGCTGTGGTTCGGCGCGGCGTTCCTCGCGGCGGCTCAGGCATCCGCGGCGGTCGCGGTTCCCGTGGTCCAGGTCGCGGCGGTCACCCAGGGGCTGGCGAAGGTGGGTGGCCTCAGGCCCGCAGGCGGCGGCGAAGGCGGTTCGGGCTCCGATGACTCGGACTCCTCCGGTGACAAGAAGTCGGAGAAGAAGTCCGAGAAGAAGTCGGAGAAGAAGAGCGAGAAGTCCGAGAGCAAGAAGAAGTCCGAGAAGAAGTCCGACGGCGGAAAGTCCGACGGCGACAAGAAGAAGTCCGACAAGAATGAGTCCGACAAGAATAAGTCCGGCGAGAAGAAGTCGGGCAAGAGGGAGTCGGGCGAGAAGCAGGAGTCGGACAAGAAGTCGGGCGGCAAGAAGAAGTCGGACGGAGGATCCGAGAAGAAGTCCGCGAAGAAGTCCGACGACGAGGAGTCCCGCGACGACTCCGGCGACCACGCCGAATCCGACGAGCGTGCCGAGAAGGGCACGCGGGCGAGCCGGGATCGTGCGGACCGGGAGCGCGACGACAAGGGGAGCCGCTCGGCGGAGCGGCGGTCCGAGGACGAGCGGGACGACGACGAGGCGGGTTCAGCGGAACGCCGGGCCGGCGCCGGGCGCGGTGACGAGGAGCCCCGGTCGGCGGGCGACACGAAGGACGGCACCGCGAAGAAGAACGCCCGACGCGCCGGGGACGAGCGGCCGCGGGAGAAGCTAGACGCCCGCGGGAAGCGGGTTCGCGCGGCGCACGACGCGGACGACCGGCCGGCGGAGATCGCCGGCGAGGTCCGCGAGAAGATCGCCGAGCGCCTCGGCCGCGACGACGGTGAGCGGGATCGCGGTGAGCGACGCCGTGGTGACCGGGCTGGCGCCGACGACCGGGAGTCCGGCGACGTGCGTGCCGAGCTGCGCGACAAGGACACGACGGCCCGGAAGGCCGCCCGGAAGGGCGAGGCACGGGGGAAGCGCGATCGCGCCGACGAGGCGCGGCGCGCCGTGAAGCGCGCGGTGGACGACCTGGTGGACCAGGTGGTCGAGCACGCCGAGCGGGCGGGCGAATCCGTCGAGACGAAGGCGACGAAGACGAAGGCGACGAAGAAGGCGACGAAGAAGAAGACACGGTCACGCGCGTCGGAGGACGACCCGTCCGGCGACGTGGTGCAGCGCGCCGAGCTGACGCGCGCCGGGGACAGTGACGCGGCGACGACCGGGGCGGGCGGGGCCGGGTCGGCGAAGCGGTCCACGGCCGGCTCGCGCGGACCTCCGGACGAGCAGCTCGTCGCGACGGTGCTGCGGGAGTCGCGCAGCGAGGACGAAGACGACGACGGCGACGAGGACTCCGACGAGGAGGACTCCGAGCACGACGACTCCGCGGAGCAGACCGAGCGCGTGCTCGACGGCCGGATCGAGGTCGACAAGAGCGAGGAAGAGCTCCGCGCGACGAAGAAGAAGGTCGCGCAGGGCAACGCGAGCAAGGCGGACTACGACCGGAAGGCCGCCGAGCACGAGAAGCTGGAACGGGAGTACGAGTCCGAGCGGGCGAAGGTCTCGGACGAGCGGGCCGAGCTGGTCGACGACGTCGTCGACGGCCACCGCGAGATCTCGAAGCGTGAGCGGGCGCTCGACGCCGAGGAGAAGAAGGTCGCCGCGGGTGAGGTGAGCGGGAAGGCCCACGCCCGGAACGTCGCGACGTACGAGGAGCAGCGCGACGAGGTCTACGAGGCCACCGAGCACCTGATGGACGCCACCGACCGCGACCCGGACGGGGTGTCGGAGGACGATCTCGACGGCGAGGGTTCGGCCGCCGGGTGCGGTTCGGACGGGGCGTTCGTCGAGTGCGGGTCGGTGTCGGAGTCGGCCGAGGGGGAGCGGGACTCCGAGCGGAAGCTGTGCCTGTCCGGGGTGTCGTCCGGGTGCGGGGCATCGTCGGAGTCGGGCGACTCGAAGGCCGACGCGTCGTGCGACGACAGGGGGTGTCGCAGCAGCGCGTCCCGCCGGGGCGCGGACGGGAACGTCTCCCGGGCGTCGGCGGCGTGCACCGGCGAGTGCGAGCAGCGCAGCCGGGCCGATCGCGACGGTGCCGAGGCGGAGTGCGACAGCCGCGGTGGTTCCTGCGAGAGCAGCAGCTCCGGGAGCGGGCGCGACGAGGACCCCACGCGGTTGGCGAGCACGCGGGACGCGGGCGGCGCTTCGGCGCGGTGCGCAGGCGGCGAGTGCGGCACCTCGAGCTCGGTGGAGCTGCACGACGACGGTGACGTCCGCGCGAAGTCCGAGGTCGAGTGCGGGGCCGGGTGCACCGGCTCGGCGTCGAGCACGTCCGAGGCGGCGTCGGCCACGCAGGCCCGCGCGGGCTGCAGCGTGGCCGGCGGGGAGTGCCGCGCGGTCAGCGAGTCGGACGCCGAGCGCTCCGCCGGCGACCAGGAGTCGGACAGCGTCGCCACCGTGGAGGTCGACTGCGACGACGCGGCCGGCTGCTCCGGGCGCGGGACGACCACGACGAGCGGTTCCGCGCACGGCGTGCGGGCCGGTGCCGCGCAGGACAGCAGCGCCACCGCCTCCTGCGAGGTGCGTGGCGGCGGGTGCGAGTCGCAGAGCCGCACGGAGACCGGATCGTCGGTGGAGGAGTCCGAGATCGGGGTCGCCACCGTCACGAGCGACGGGGACGCGTCGGCCACGAGCGCCACGAGCGCGGGCGTCGAGTGCGGCGACGGCGCAGGCTGCACCGGCACGGCGTCGGGCGCCACCACCGGCAGGGTGATCGGCGCGGGCGCGGCGGTGCGCACCACCCGGGCCGGCTCGAGCTGCGCCACCGCGGCGGGCGGGTGCGAGGCCGCCTCGACGTCCGAGGTGGCCGACCGCGCCGGTGAGACCCGCGAGCTCGCGGCGTCGAGCACGGCTGACGCGGTGGCCTCCTGCGACGTGGTGGGGTGCACGGGCTCCGGTTCGGCGCGGACGTCGGGTGCGGCGTCCGGGGACGTCACCGGCGTGCGGGACAGCACGGCGAGCTCGAGCTGCACGGTGCGGGGCGACGGGGGCGGGTGCGCGGGCGACGCGGGCACCTCGGTGGCCGACCGGGACCCGGCGACCGACGGCGGCGCGCCCGGGGTGGCTGTGGTGTCCGGGCCGGTGAGCGTGTCCACCGCGTCGGCGTCGGTGGAGTGCTCGGGTGGCACCGGCGCGTGCGGGGGCACGGCCACGTCGTCGACGAGCGCACGCGACACCGCGGTCGGCCCGCATGCGCGCGGCACGTCGGCGAGCGCCGACTGCACCGTGACCGGTGGTGCCTGTGTCGGTGACACGAGTTCCAGCGCATCGTCGGCCCCCGACTTCATCGCGGTCGACCCGATCACCGGCAAGCCGCTCCCGGGGCAGCCCACGAGCGGCCCGTCCTCGGTGGCGTCGTCGTCGGGCAGCGTCGTGTGCTCGGCGGGCACGCCGTGCAGCGGGTCGGTGCACACCTCGGTCTCGGCGTGGGACGGGGCGGTCGCGGGTGGCGCGCCCCGCACCTCCACGGGGCAGGCGAGCTGCTCCGGCGGCACCGGCGGGTGCGAGGCGTCGTCGGTGTCGTACGGGTCCACCGGATCCGGGGCGGCGCTGGTGCTGTCCGGCGGTCAGCCGGTCAACCGGGCGCGGCTGGTGGCGGGCCCGTCGGCGGCCTCCGCGTCCGGCGCGGTCGTGGCCTGCGCGGGCGAGGGCGTCTGCGACGGCCGGGCGTCGAGCGCGGCCACCGCCACCGACCCGGCCGTGTCTGCCGACGCGAGGGGGTCGCGCAGCACCGGGTCCTGCGAGGGCGTGGTCGGCGGCGACTGCCGGGCCGTGACGAACTCGGGCGCGTCCTCGGAGCCGAACGCGAACGTGATCCTGCCGCTCGTGCAGGCCGCCTCGACCGCGAACGCCACCGTCTCGGAGGAGTCGACCGGCGCGCCGGACGAGGAGCAGCAGCCCGCGACTCCCGCCGGTTCGACGGTTCCCGGGTCGAGCGCCGCCTCCGGCGCACCGACCGTGCCCGGGGCGTCCAGCTGGGCGATGGCGGCGGCGGTGCTCGACTGCACGGGCGGCGTCGGGTGCGCCGGCACCGCGCGGACCGCGGCCTCGGGCAGCGAGGGCCCCCGGGCCCTCACCGGGGCGGGCGAGGCACGCGGGCCACCGGCCACGGCGACCGGAACCACCAGCTCCAGCGGTAGCTGCGCGAGCGTGCAGAGCGGCTGCCGTGTCCAGACCGACTCCTCCGCGGGCTCCGGCCAGGTCCTGGCCGACATCGTCGCGGAGGACCGCAAGGCCGCTGCCGAGCAGGCGCGCGCGCAGGCCGTCGAGGCCGCCGCCGCGGCACGGGCAGCAGCGGAGGTCGCCGCCCGGCCGGGAGCGACCGACGCACAGCGCAAGGCCGCCGCCGACGCCGCGAGGACCGCGGCCGACGCCCGGAAGGCCTACGCCGAGGCAGCGAAGGCGGCCACCGCGCCGGTGACCGACGCTCCCGCGACGCTCTCGCGGTCGAGCGCCGCCGCGCGGTGCGACGGCCCCGCGTGCCGGGCCACCACCGGCGGTACCGCGGGCAGCACCGGCACCGCAGCGTCCTGCTCCGCCGCCGCGAACGGCTGCCTCGTCACCAGCGATGCGTCCGCGCTCGCCGAGCGCGACTCGGGCCTGACCCGCGGCGAGGCCGAGCGGCCGCTCCCCGGGTCGTCCGGCAGCGCCGAGGCCTCCTCCCAGGTGCTGTGCCCCGAAGCCGGTTGCCGGGGCGAGGTGCGCGGGTCGTCGGTGGCGACCGGCGAGCACAGCAGCAGCACCGCCACCGGCTCCGCGCGCTGCGACGGCACCACGGCCTGCCTGGCGCGGATCGCCGCGAGCGCCTCGCGCGCGGCGAGCGCCGCGGACGCCAAGGCCGACGAGCGGTTCGCGCTCACCTCAGCCTCGGTGGTGGCGTCCTGCGACAACGGCACCGCCACCGGCTGCGCCACCGCGACGTCGAGCCGCACCACCGGGACGGGCGGGCCGGGCGTGTCCGGCACGTCCACCGCGACCTGCGCGGCGGCAGGCTCCTGCTACGCAGCCACCGGCGGTGTCGCGATGAAGGGCTCGGTGGAAACGACCGCCGAGTGCGCGGGCACCGGCTGCCGCGCGCACACCGACGGCACCGCGCGCGTCGTGCTCCCCGGCGGCACCGGCACGGCGACCTCGCGCACCGACTGCACGGCTGGTGCGGCGGGGGCGTGCGCGGGCAGCAGCCGGGTCGGGGCCACCGAGAACGGCACGCAGGCGTCCGCGACCTGCGCCGGCGCGACGGGCTCGACCTGCCGGTACAGCTACTCCTCCACGAGCGACGCCCACAGCCGCACCCGCGGCAACGTCGCCGACGCGCACGCGCGGTGCGGGGCGTCGGGTGGCGCCGGCACCGGGTGGTGCGCCACCGGCGCCGCCGCGCAGACCATCCGCGAGGCCGCGGTCGCGATGGCAGCCTGCGAGGGCAGCGCCGGGTCGGGCTGCTCCCACCGCTACAGCGCGCGCAGCTCGGCGGCGGCCGCCGCGGGCGGGGCGAGCGCGCGGGCGCACGCGTCCGGGTCCGGGGCGGGCACCACCGGTGGCGGCATGGTCGCCACCACGGCGACGGCGGCGGCCCGGGGCGGCGCGGCCCAGGCCGCGGCGTCCTGCACGGGGAGCAAGGGCGTGCGGTGCAGCTACTCCTACAGCGCGAACGCGTCGGCGTCGGCGGCCCACGGCGGCAACCGGGCCGACGCGCACGCGGCGGGCTCCGGCGGCGGGCGTACGGGTGGCGGCGTCGCGGTGTCGGCCCAGGCGTCCGCCGGTCCCGGGTCGGCGTCGGCGGGCGCGTCCTGCACCGGGAGCGGGGGTGTGCGGTGCCGCCACTCCTACAGCGCGAACGCGTCCGCGTCGGCGTCGTACGGGAGCAACTGGGCCACGGCGTACGCGTCCGGCTCGGGTGGCGGGGGCACAGGCGGTGGCGGGGTCGCCGTGTCGGCGCAGGCGTCGGCCGGGCCCGGCCACGCCACCGCGAGCGCGTCGTGCACAGGCGCCTCCGACTGCCGCTGGGGCTACGCGGGCGAGGCGTCGAGCTCGGCGTCCTACGACGACAGCACCCACCGCAGCTGGGCCAACGCCCACGCGTCCGGTTCGGGCGGCGGGTCCGGGCCGGGCGGCGGTGGCCTCTCGGTGTTCGCGCAGGCGTCCGCAGGCAAGGGCTGGGCGAACGCGGTGGCGGGCTGCTCGGGCGCGTCGAACTGCTCGGCGAGCTACTCGAGCGGGGCCGAGGCGGCGAAGACCATCGGCGGTCAGCACGCCGAGGCGTGGTCGCGCTGCTCCGGCGGCGGCACCGGGGGCTCGTGCGGCTCGTACGCCACGGTCGAGGTCGACGCCGAGCACGCCGTCGCGCAGGCCGGGTGCTCCGGCACCGGCGCGTGCGACTCGCACTACGCCACCAGCTCCCGGTCGGCAGGCGAGGGGTCGGGCCTGAAGGGCGACTCGGGCGCGGACTGCTCCGGCGGCGGCGCAGCGGGCGGGTACTGCGCGACGGGCTCGAAGGTGACCTACGACGAGAAGTCCGGCGAGCTGGTGGCGAGCTCGTACTGCGCCACCGAGGGCGGTACCTGCTCCAAGTACGCGAACATCACGATCGACACCTCCTGGAAGGGCGGGCAGCTCACCGGCGACGGCGCGGTGCACTGCGGCGGGGGCGGCCCGGGAAGCTGCTCGGCGGTCGGGGTGGTGAAGTTCCACGAGGCGAGCCTCGACGAGGAGGGCAACCCGATCCCGCCGTCGCTCGTGGTGGGCACCGGCTGCGCCGTCGAGGACGGCACCTGCTCGCACCACTCGTCGGCGCACGCCGACATCAGCGGCGCCGACGGCAAGATCGGTGCGACGGCGGTGTCCGCGTGCTCGGGCAGCACCGGCTGGTGCTCCAACGTGGTGGGCGGCGAGTACGAGGCCGGCACCGGCGAGATCACCGCGTACGCGAACTGCGCCGCCGGCGGTGCCGCCGCCTGCACGAAGTCGGAGGCCCACCTGCACGGTGAGGTCTCCGGCGCAGGCCGGACGAAGCCGGGCGCTGCCACCGGGGGCACGGTGCAGGGCAACGGCAGGTCCGACTGCGTGAAGACGTCGGGCATGTGCGCGGTGTCCGGGGTCTTCACCTACGTGCCCGCCGCGATGGGTGAGGACCAGGACGGCGACGGGCAGCCCGACCCGGTTCCGGCCCACGTGCTGGTCGGCACCAGCTGCTACCCCGAGGGCGCGCACTGCACGCAGGAGGCGCACGCGTCGGCCACCCTCGACGACAAGGGCGAGCACACCGAGCACCGGGGCACCGCCGGCACCGACTGCTCCGGCACGTGGGGCTCGTGCTCGGTGGTCGCCTCGATCGGGCTGGACAAGGAGACCGGGCAGATCGCGGCGTTCGCACAGTGCGACAACAAGGGCGGCGCCGCCTGCACCCGCGTGGAGACCCACACCAGCGCGTGGGCGAACTCGCCCCACGGGGAGGACCTGAACGGGAGCGGCCGGTCCGACTGCTCCCAGCAGGGCGCCGGGTTCTGCTCGTCGGTGTCGTTCGCGAAGTACTTCGCCGACGGCGAGGCCACGGTCACCACCGAGGACGGCGAGCAGGTCGAGCTCCCCGCGCACGTGCAGTCGGGAGCAGGTTGCGGATCCGACGAGGAGGACAACTGCAGCTTCAGCTTCTCCGCCCGCGGGTTGGAGGAGCTGTCGAAGGACGACGGCCTGCTCACCGCCAACGCACGCAGCAGCTGCGCCGACTCCGGGACGACCGGCTCCGGCTACTGCTCGGTGGCGGCCGACGTCGCGATCGACGAGGGCAAGCGCACCGCGGAAGGCACCGTCTGGTGCACCGGCAGCGCCGGCGTCAGCTGCAACTACTCCGCAGCCGTCTCGGCGTACCAGGAGGCGGACAAGAACAACGCCGACTCCGAGAAGTCCTGCGGGACGAACGCGATGGGCAACTGCTCGCTCGCGGCGGCGGCGGTGGCCGCGGGCGGCGACCGGGAGAAGCAGGGCCAGGCGCTCGCCTCCGGCTTCTGCAGCGACTCGAACCGCACGTGCGCCGGGGAGTTCAGCACCCACGTCGACTCGAACCGCGACACCCTCTCCGACTGCCGGTCGAGCGGCGCCGCGAACGGCACGTGCTTCGGCCTGGCGGTCCGCGACCACGCGATGTCCGGTGGCCAGTTCCTCGGCACCCCGGACGCCGACGACATGCTCTCCCTGCACTCGAAGGCGCCCGGCCGCGAGGACGACCGGGTCTGCTCGGCGAGCTCGGCCTGCGACCTGCAGGGGGTGAAGGAGGAGAACTTCGAGCTCGAGGGCCAGTACTTCGTGCTCGACGTCCACGAGGACAAGTCCCCCGGCCAGTTCGCGAAGAACCTGGTCCGCGACCTCGGCGAGACCGTGGTCTACGCGATCCCGGGCCTGCTGGAGGCCGTCGGCACCGAGCTGATCAACACGGTCAAGCTCGACATCCTGGGCAAGGACGGGCTGGTCGGCCTCGTCACCGGCGGGAACGTCGGCTTCTCCTCGCCGGAGCGGGAGGAGGGCGAGTCGGACCTCGAGTACTACGCGCGCCTGTACCCGTTCACCGGCGGGGTCGCCACGGGCGCGGTGAACTTCTACGACCGCTGGCTGAAGGACGGCGGCAGCTGGGACGAGATCGGCGAGGACTACTACTACGCACCGGTGTCGACGTTGCTGGAGGACGTGGGCACGATCGCGCTGGTCGCCGTCGGCGCCGGGGCGATCATCAAGGGCGTCTCGCTCGGCGCGAAGGGCGCGAGCGCCGTCTCGGCCGGGCTCAGCACGTCGATGACGTCCGGCCTGAGCACCGGGCTGATGGCCGGGCGGGCCGCATGGGCCGCCACCCGCCTGCCCGCCCTGGACTCCGCCGTCACGGCGAGCATGCGGGTGGCCGGGTGGACCGGGAACGTGGCGCTCGCCCCGCTGAAGGCGAACTTCGTGGTCGGGCGGCTCGTCGCCACGGGCCTGTCCCGCGGCCTCGCGCCGCTGTCCGCACGGGTGCTCGGCGCCGCCGAGATCGCCGCGGGCCGCGCCGGGGCGGCGTTCGAGTTCGGCCGCTTCACGGAGGCGGTCGACCTGCAGGCGCACGCCGGCCGGCTCACCCGCTTCGGCGACGCGCTGGAGATCGGCGCCTACGCCGCGCGGATCATCGGGCAGGACGGCCTCTTCGGGCGCCTGACCCGCCAGGGCCGGACCCCCGGACTCTTCGGCACGCTGCGCGGGTACCGGACGCTCGGCCTGCGGTTCGGCGCCGCCGCGAGCGCGGCCGAGATCGCGTCCGCGCATTTCCGCGCGACGTTCGCGGCTTTGGGCGACGGCATGCCCGGCTCGTTCGGCAGGCGTGGCCTCTCCGGCTACATCGCCGACACCCTGCAGGCCATCCGCCAGGGCCGGGCCGACCGGGCGAACACGGTGGTCCGCTACGACCAGGTGATGCACGGCGGCACCCTGCGCAACGCGAACCGGCTCTCGGGCCGGGGGGTGCGCGCCGCCGACCGGGCGCAGGCGCTGGACGAGATCGCCTCGGGCAGGCTGAGCGCCCGCGACTTCGACGACCTCACCGGCAACGGGCTCGGCCGGCCCGCCAGCGATGTGTCCGCGGCCGAGAACGCCGGCCGGGCGACGAGCAGGCCGGGCGCCACCGAGGGCACTCGGCGGCCCGGTGAGCAGGTAGGCACGGCGGCGACGGGCGAGCGGCCCGCGGCCGCGCAGCCCCGCCCGGCCCAGCCGCGCCCCGCCGACGGTGACCTCCTGGCGCCGTCCGGCCCCCGGTCGGGCGCCGGCACCGGCGGCGGTAAGCGCCCGACCCCCTCGCAGGGCGGACCGGACCCGCTCGCGGCCGAGGACGGCGCCGGTGGCTCGCCGCGCCCCCACCACGAGGAGCCGGCGCCCCCGAGGACCAGCGACGGGCATCCCGAGCTGCCCGACCCGCTGACGTCGGACCTGCCCCCGCCGGACCAGGGCAGGCACACCCGCACGGAGCAGGACTACGCGGCCGAGCTGGCCGAGGTCCACACCTTCCGGTCCGAGTTCCGGACCCTCGCGGACCGCTCGCTGAAGCAGCGGTTCCAGGAGATCGTCGACGACGTCCGGAACGAGCGGCGGACGATCGACGAGGTCACCACCGAGTGCCTCGCGCTCGTGTGCGAGGTCTCGCGACGCACCACCGGGGAGGCGCCGTTCGACGAGCAGATCGCCGGGGCCGTCGCGCTCGTGCGCGGTGACCTCGTCCAGATGCTCACCGGTGAGGGCAAGACCCGATCCGGAACGCTCGCCGGCGTCGTCCGCAGCCTGGACGCGCGGGACGCGGCCGGCAGGCCCGTCGCGGGGAAGGGCGCGCAGTGGCTCGCGCTGAACCCGACGGACATGCTGTCCGCGGTCAGGGCGGTGCGGCCGGTGGCCGACTTCCTCGGGCTCACCGTGGGCCAGGTGCGGCCGGGGACGCCGGGCCTGACCAAGCGGCGGGCGTACCGGGCCGACATCGCGATCGGCACGGTCGGCGAGTTCCTGTTCGACGCGCTGCGGGCCCGCAACGCCCGGGGCCGGCCGGTGCACGGTGACCGCGGCGGGTACCGCCTGATCGACGAGGTCGACCAGGTGCTGCTCGACGAGGCGCTCACCCCGCACGTGCTGGCGACGGCGATCCGGGGCAAGGCACCGCTCGGCGACCTCACGTGGTCGGCGCGCGTCGCGACCACGCTGGAGCCGCCGAACGGCACGGCACCCCGTCACTTCGAGATCGGGCGGGGCGGTGTCCGGCTCACCGAGGAGGGCTACGCGTTCATCGAGTCCCGGACCGGCCGCAACCTCCGGACGGGCAGGGACCGGCCGCTGGCGCGGCACGTGGAGAATGCACTGGCCTTCGACCTGATCGTCAAGAAGGACGTCGACTACGTCGTCCGCGACGGCGAGGTCGTCATCGTCGACCCGCGCACCGGGTTCGAGCTGCCGGGTCGGCGCTGGAACGACGGTCTGCACGAGGCGATCGAGTACGCCGAGCGGCTCGAGGTGGGTGCGCCCACCCGGGTGCTCGACTCGCTCACGATCGTCGACTTCCTCGACCGGGACACGTACTCGTCGTACGCCGGGATGACCGGCACCGCCGGTGGCAAGGCGGGCCGCGCCGCGTTCCTCGAGCACTACGGCAAGGACGTCGTCGAGGTCTCGCCGCACTTCGGCCGCAACCGCGTCGACGACACGGTGACCTACCGGACCCTCGGCGAGAAGTGGGACGGCATCTTCGACGACGTCGTCACCACGATGCGGTCCGGGCGCCCGGTGCTGGTGGTGACCGGGTCGATCCTGGAAGCCGCCCGGTTCTCCGCGCGGCTGCGCCGGGCCGGCATCGACAACAACCTGCTCACGGCGAAGACCCGGCCCGCGGCGGCCGATCGGATCATCGCCGAGGCCGGTGAGCCGGGCCGCGTCACCGTGGCCACCAACCGGGCGGGCCGGGGCGTCGACATCAGGCTGGGCGGCGCCCGCACCGGGAACGCGGAGGGCCTGGGACGCGACGCGGTCGACGAGGCGGGCGGCCTGCACGTCGTGCTGACCGAGTTCCCGGAGTCGCTGCGGGTCGAGGACCAGGCCAGGGGACGGGCCGGCCGCCAGGGCCAGAACGGGAGCTCGACGCTGCACCGGTCTCTGCAGGACCGGATCCTGCAGCCGCCCGGCAAGGGCGGGTTCGCCGCCGAGCGCAGCCCCGGGGAGAACCTGGCGGTGCCGCGGGATTCCACGGTCGTCGACGGGATCTTCACCCTGGCCCGCCAGGAGGCGGAGCTGGCCGCCCGCGCCGAGCGCGGCGCACACCGGATCGCCCGGTCGGTGCGGCAGCGCCGCGGCTGGAACCCGTTCAGCAGGCGGGGCATGCCGGCGCGGACCGTGCTGCCCTCACGGGGGGTCGACGCCCCGTCGGTGCGGTCGGCCGTGCCCGCGAACCCGGCGGGCATCGACCTGCCGCAGCTGGCCGCCCTGCGCGCAGGCCAGGACGTCCCGGGCCTGTCGACCGCGGAGAACGCACGGTTGCGGGAGCTCGCCGAGCGGTTCGCCGTGGAGCACGCCCCGGCGTCCCCGGAGCACGTGGCCGCCGCGGCCGAGATCGCCGCGCAGCTGCCGAAGCGCTCGTTCCAGCCCTACGAGTACACCGAGGCCGACTTCGCCACGGTGGTGCAGCGTCTCGACGAGCTGACGCAGCAGCAGACCGCGCTCGAGCGCGGCCGGGAGCTGCGCGACCGCCTGGGGATCGAGGACCCCGAGGTGTACGCCGCCACGCCGGCGGTCGCCGCGCAGCTGCTCGCCGACCGTGAGGAGGCGCGGCGGACCGGACGCCCGGTGCCGGCCCGGCTGGCCGATCCGGCCGAGCGGATGCGGCTCGCCGCGCTCAGCGACCGCGAGCTGCAGGCGCTGCTCGACCACGCACGTGGACTGCCCGAGGCGCAGATCGCGCAGCGGCTCGGCCTCACGGTCGGCGAGCTCGGCTGGTTCCTGCGGATCGACCCCGCCGACCCCGGCGTCGTCATCGACAAGCTCACCCGGGAGTCGCGCAACAACCCGCTGCTCGGCACGAGGGAACCGGCCGGTCGCCACGTGCGCACCGAGGCCGGGGTCCGGGAGGCGGCACTGGCCCGGGTCCTGGCCGAGCTCGGGATCGACGAGCTCGCCGCCGCCGGCGCGGAGGGCGTCCGGCAACGCGTCCGCGACGAGCTGCGGGCGGTGGAGCTGTACGGGCTGCACGAGGCCGAGGCGGCTGTGCTGTGGCAGCGCGCGGACCGGATCGAGGAGTTCGTCGATCCGCTCCCGGCGCGGTACCGCGACCATGCCTACGCGGCGTTCGTGGCCGCGGGCATCACCTCGGTGACGCAGCTCGCCGCGCTGTCGCTCGACGAGCTCGCCGACCTCGGGCTGCCGGCCGGGGCCACCCGCGCGGTGCGCCGGGTACTGGCCGCGACCACCGTGCCGGGCCGGCTCGACGCCGTGGCCCGCCACCGCTCCGCCGACCTCGCCTCACGTACCGGCTGGACCTACGACGACCTGCTGGCCGCCCTCCACATCGCCGCCGGGTTGCCCCACGACCCCGCCGTGCCGGCCACCCACGGGCGGCTCGCCGAGCTGCGCACGCTGACCGGGATCGACACCCTCGCGCTGCTCGCCGACCTGCTGCTCGAGCGCGACCGGCTCGGTTTGCTCAGCGCGGCCGACGGCGCGGCGTGGCCGGTGGAGACGCTGGACCTGCTGGTCCGGGCCCGGGCCGGCACGTTGAGCGGCGCCCAGCTGGCCGAGCTGGTGGGCGTCGGGTCGGGCGCCCGGCGCACCCGGGTGCCGGGCGCGGGGCCGGACCAGCGCACGGCGCTGCTCGTGCTGGAGGCCCACATCGCCCGCACCGGCCGGCCCGCGACCGAGCGCGCACCGGCCCGGCCCCGGTTCCCGGTGCGCGCGGTGGTGGGCGCCGCCGTTGCCGCGGGCGCGGCCGGTGGTGGCCTCGCCGCACTGGGCGGCGCGGGCGCGTTCGCCCTCACCGGGGTCACCGTCGCCGGCGCGGTGCTCGCTGCCGCCGTCGTCACCGTGGTCCATCTGGTGCGCAACCGCGGCCCGCCACGCGCCGCAGGCACCTCGACATCACCCGCCGCCGCATCCGGCCTCGCCGCGCGGCGGTGGACGGACCGGCTTGTCATCGGCGCGCCCCTCGTGGGCGACCTGGCGACGCGACGTCCCGTGCTCGGCACGCTGATCGGCGCGAGCCTGCTCGCCTGGCCGCTGACGACGGCCGGTGTGCCGGGGGCGGGTGTGCTCGCCGTGGGCGCGACGGTGGTCGCGGTCGCGGTGGTCCTCGCCCCGCGGATGCTGCACGGGCTGCATCGGCTCGACCTGCCCCGGATCGCGCTGCCGGCGGGTGCGCCGCGGATCCGCGCGGCCCGCGCCCGGGCCGGGGAGGTGGCCCGCGGATTCAGGGCGGGTCCTGTCACGGGGATGCGCCGGTGGGTTGCGGACCGCACCCTGCGGTCGGTCGTGGCCGGGTTGGAGCGGCAGATCCGCGCCGGGCAGGTCGCGCTGGCGGGCGCCCGCGCCGAGCTGGCCGCGGCGGACGCCCGGCTCGTCGACCGGCAGCGGGCGGCGGTGCGGTGGCTGTACGGCGGGCCGGACGCGTGGTCCGTCGAACCGGGTGTCGACGCCGCGCGCGTCGCCGCGGTGGCCCGGCTGCTCGGCCTGGACCCGGCCGAGGTGCGCCGTTACGCCCTCGACCGGACCGTGGCCGTCGACGCGCTCGGGCTGGGTGCGCCGACCGGGTCGTTCGCCGACCGGCTGGCGCGCGTGGCGGCGGAGTTCCCCGCGGTGGTGAGCGCGCTGCGCGCCGTGGCCGACGGGGTCCACCGGGCCGACGCGGAGCTGGCGAGGCGGCACGCCGAGCGGCGGCCGCGCCTCGAGGCGGCCGTCCGGGCGGCGGCGGGCGCCGGCGTGCCCGTTCGCTGGATCGCGGCGATCACCGGCCTGAGCCCGGAGCAGGTCCGCGCCATCGTGGACGGTGGATCGGACGGGGGCCCGGGTCCGTCCGCGAGCGGCGGTGGCCCGCCCACCGGCGGTGGCACGCCGAACCCGAGCGGGAATGCGCCCGAGCGGTCCGCGACCCCGCCCGCGGGCACCACGGGCACCGCCGGGATGCGGACGGCCGGCCCGCGCGCGGGCGGCCCCCGGGCCCGGTCGCGCGGCCCGCCGAGGTGGAAGCGCCTGTTCTCCGCACGCACGCTGCGGGCGGCCCTGGCTCTCGGCGCCGGAATCGCGGTCGCCGTCGCCGCGTACCGGCTCGGTGCGGGCGAGGCCCTGGGCGCGGCCGGGGTGTTCTGGTGGCCGGGACAGCGCCGGGCCGCGGACGAGCTGCGGACCCGCGTGGAGCAGGCCCGCGAGGCACTCGCGGGCGTCGAACGGGCCGAGGCGGGCGCGCTCGGCGCGGTGCGCGGCCGCGAGCACGAGCTGGGGACGCGGACGGACTGGGTGCCCGCGCTGGCGGACCGGCTGCGCCGCGCCGGGTGGAACGACGACCGGATCGTCGCCGATCTGGCGGCCGCGCTCGCCCTGCACCCCGAGCGGGTGCGGGCCCGCCTGGCGGACCCGGTCCTCGCGGCGAGCGATGCCCTCCCGGCCGAGCTCGCCGGGTCGGGGGTGTCGGCCGAGGAACTCATCGCGGGCGTCCGGGCCGCCGTCGCCGCGCGGTCGGCGCAGCTCGACTCCGCGCTCATGCGGCACGAGCGGGCCGCCCGCGGCACGGCGGACGCCCGGGCCGAGGCGCAGCAGAAGGTCCTCGACGCCGCGCTGGATGCGCGCAACGCGGGCGTCCGGGTCGGCACCGTGCGCCGCGTGACCGGCCTGTCCCGGTGCGACGTCGTCGCCCTCCCGGCGACCCCGCCGACGGCGCGGGACGCGGCCCGCGCGGCGTCCACGCGGATCGCCGACGGGCTGCGGTCGGCCCGCGAGGGCGTCGTCGACCGGGTGCGCGGCGCGGCCGGACGCGCGGCCGATCGGTGGCGGTGGGCGCGGGTGCTGCGGGCGCAGGTCCGCGGGGTGGCGCGGCTGCGGGCCGTCGCCGGCGCCACCACGCTGCTGCTGCGGCGGGCGCAGCGGGCCACGGCGCGCTCGGTCTCGCCGGAGCAGCTGGGCTGGATCGGGTGGCTGTCGGTGGTCAACTCGGCGCAGCCGGCGGGCACCGGGCTGACCCGGGAGCGGCTCGCGGAGCGCGTGGCCCGGGCGCTCGGGCTGTCCGAGCGGGCGGCCGACCGGATGCTGCGCCGGGCCGCCCGGCTCGACCCGGCCCTCGTCGGGGCGCCGGGCGGGATCACGGCCACCGGTGTCGGTCTCGACCAGGCGATCGCCCTGGTGACCACCCGGCTCGCGGAGGCCTTCCCGCAGCTGCGCGACGCACGGGCCGCGCACACCGCGGCGGGCCGCGCGCTGCGCGCGGGCACCACCGATGCGGTTCGGATCGCGACGGACGCCGGCGTCGCTGCGCCGCGGGCGGTCCGCCGGATCCACCGGGCCACCCGGGGCCGGGGAGTGGCCGGGTTGCGGGCCCGGGCGTGGACGCGGCTCGGCCTGGACGTCCCCGTGCCGGACCGGATCCGGACGCGGGGGGTGGCGCGTGCCGGGATCGGCATCGGCCTGGGCGTCGGGCTCGTGATCGGTGCGCTGCCGGGGGCGGCCGGCGCCGCGGCCGTCCCGATCGGCGTCGTCGTCGCGGTGGGTGGCGTGCTCGCCGCGGTGCGCGCGCTGTGGACACCGCGGCAGACCCGCGGGCCGCCCGGGCGGGCCCTCCTGCGTGGGCTGCGGGCGCACGGCGTGCGTCTCGGGCTGTGGGCGGCCGGCGCGGGGGGTGCGGTGATCGGCGCCCCACCGATGTGGGACCAGCTGGAGCGGCTGTGGCCGGTGTTCGTGCACCAGCCGGGCCTGCTCGGGGTGAAGGCGCTGCTGGTGCCGCTGGCCACGGCCGGGCTCGTGTTCCGCTACGTGCTGCGGCGGCAGTACGTCAACCAGAGGTCGGGCATGCAGACCCGGCCGCGGCAGGCGGCGTGGGCGTCGGCGGTGGCCGCCTACACCTTCACGGCGGCGCTCGGGCTCGCGCGCGCATTCGGGTTGGTCACCGGCTACGTCGGCCTGTGGCCGGTGGCCGCTGCCGTCGTCGTCGGCATCACCAGCTCGATCCTGCAGAAGAAGGACACCAAGCGGACCCGGGTGATCAAGGCGGGTGTGTCCGGCACGCTGTCGGCCGCGGTGGCCCACCTCGTCAGCACGTTCGGCACCGCGCTGGCCCCGGGTTCGTGGGGCGACCTGTTCAACACGGTCGTGGTCGCCACGTTCGTCTACGCCGCGCCCACGGTGGTCGCCGAGTACGTCAACGTCGCGATCGGCCGGATCATGGCGCCGCGCGTCAAGCGCAAGGCGCAGGAGACGACGAAGGGCGGCGCCGCGAAGGGCGAGCGGCAGCGCCGGCTGTACCGCGCCTGGCTCGACTACAAGAGCTTCTCCCCGGTCGACAACCGGCTGCTGCTGCACAAGGCGCTGGACCCGATCCTGGCCGGGCTCTCCGCGATCGTGATCAACCTGGCCTGGGCGGCACGGCCGTGGGTGCTGGCGAACGACAACTCGCTCATGACGGTGCTCCTGCGGTTCGCGGTGGCAGCCACCGCGGTCTGGCTGATCGGGAAGCTGCTGCGCGACCCGGTCGAGCACCGCACGGGCTACTACG
Source organism: Pseudonocardia zijingensis (assembly GCF_042657305.1). Lineage (NCBI taxonomy): Bacteria > Bacillati > Actinomycetota > Actinomycetes > Pseudonocardiales > Pseudonocardiaceae > Pseudonocardia > Pseudonocardia zijingensis. The sequence goes on from NZ_JBHSKO010000003.1 coordinate 387,602, forward strand.
GCTTCCGGAGCCCGCGCACCCCGCGTTCGCCCAGTCGTCCTGGCCTGTGGACGGTGCTGACCGGCGGCCGGATCCACCACCGGGCCCGTGGGTACCGGCAGGACCTCGACCGCGTGCTCGGCCGGTACCGGCTGTCGGGTCGCGAGCTCGATCGCGGGCTGGCCGAGGAGCTGGCCGCGCTCCTGTGGGGCCGGATGCAGGCGGAGATCCACGAGCCGCTGCCGGAGTGGGAGCCGCTGCCGCGCGACGCGGACCTCGTCGACGCGCTGGCCGCCGAGCGCCGGCACACGCAGCAGCGTCGCGCGCAGCACGTTCGCGCCGTCGAGCTCGTGGTGCCCGTGCTGGCGGCCGACCCGGCTGCCCTCCAGCGGGTGGCCGACCGCCTGCGGGGCGCCCGCCCGGCCGACGCCCGGGTTCTGGACTTCCAGCGGATGCTGTCGCAGGAGCTGTGGGCGCTGTTCGAGGAGGCGTGGACCGACCGGGCCGAGACGCCTGCGCACCGGGTGTGGGCAGCCCGGCTGGCCGCCGCCCTCGCCGAGCGCGTCGAGCTGCGAGAGCAGTACCTGGCCGGTCCGCGCCGCGAGCTGCTCGAGCTGATCAAGCAGCACCACCTCGACGCGGGTGAGCGGTCCGCGCCGAACCTGCGGCGGGCCCGTACCGAGTTGCGGGCACTGGAGTTCGAGCTGCGCGCCTCGAGCAAGCCGCGGCCCGAGCCGCTGGAGGCGGTGGCGCAGCTGGCCGACCAGCGGGCGCGCAGCGTCGCAGCCGCGGCGGCCGCCGAGGAGCAGGGCATCGTCGACCGCGACCCCTCCGCGAGCATCGGGCGGCTGGCCGAGATGCGGCAGCTCGAGGCGGCGATGCGGCTGCTGCGTGCGGGGGCACTGCTCGGCGTCGAGGCCGAGCACGATCGCGCCCAGCGGTCCTGGAACCGCAACCGCTGGCGGGAGGCGATGGCCCGGGCGGTCACGCAGCCGCCGAACCGGATGCCCGCGACCCTGCTGGAGCGGCTCCTGCTGCTCCTCGGCCACCGCGGCCCCGCCACACCGGCTGGGCTGGCGGCGCGGTTCGGCGGCACGGGATGGGCGGAGTCGCTTGTCGCGCTGGCCCGGCTCGGGGCGCTGAAGGAGGACGAGGACGGCGGCTACCGCGCCACCGACGCGTTGGCCGCGCTGTGGCGGGCCGCGGGCCCCCGGCTGCGCCACGCCGTGCGCTCCGATGCCGCCGTGCTCCCGGGCGGCGCCGAGCTCGCCGCTCTCGCGGTCGTCGACGCCGCCGGTACGCAGGCCGAGCGGGACGCCGTGGCCGCCCTCCACGACCTGCTGCGGGCCGGCGACCTGGCCTTCCGCTCCGAGCGCGACGGCTGGATCGACGACGCCCGCCTCACCTGGCGCCGCCTGGCAGGCCTCGGGTACCGGCTGCAGCACTCGGCGGGCCGGCTGCGGTGGCCGGGCCCGGCCGACCACCCCGCGGCCCCGATCCGGTTCGCCGGCGCCGCCCGCGACCTGGTCGTGACGCGGTGGCGCCACCGCGTCGAGCCGGGCACGCAGCGCAGGCTGCTGGAGCGCCACCTGCGTGCGGCCGACGCAGGCGGCCGGCTCTACTTCCGCGCCCTGCGGGCCGGTGAGTTCCTCGCCGACCAGCGACCGGGCCGGTCGATGGCGCCGGAGGCCGCGGACCTCCTCCACGCCGCCCGCGCCGTGGAGGTCGAGGCGTACGCGCAGCTGGCGGAGGCCCGCGGGCGCGCGGCGGAGGCGCTGGACGCCGTCGGCTCGTACCGGCACCAGGTCGACCGCACGCTGCGGGCCGCGACCGAGGCCCGCCCGCACGCCCCGGACTCCGACCCGCTGCCGCCCACCGCCGAGTACTGGCTGCGGGAGATCGCGCGCGAGCTCGACGCGGTCCGCTCCCGGCTCGGCCGCCTGCACCCGGGCCCCGAACGGCAGGCGGCCCTCGCCGACGCCCGGCTCGCGCTGGAGCGGTACGCGGTCGACCGCGAGTACGCCTGGTCGACGGACCTGCACCGCACGTCTGGCGGCTGGCGGGTGATGGAGGCGGCCCGCGTCGCGGCCAAGCGGCTGCGCACCGCGCACGAGTCGGAGCTGTTCCCGGCGCCCGCGCCACCGGCGCCCAGCCGGTCGTCGGTCATCCCGCACCCGGACCGCGTCGAACAGCCCGACGGCGACGACGACACCGCGGGTCCGGGCATGGCCGCGTCCACCCGTCGCGGGCGGGGCAACCGCACCAACCAGGACGCCGCCACGCTCGTCACCCTGCCGAACGGCGACCGGGTGGCCCTGGTCGTGGACGGCGTGTTCAGCTACCCCGGCTCGCGGTCGGCGGCCCACCGCTTCACGGCGGCGTTCCGCGCCGAGCTCGCACGCGGCGACCGGCCCGGCCGCACCGCGGCGCAGCTGCTGCTCGACGCCCACCAGGCAGGCCTGTTCGGGCTCAGCGCGCACCACACGCCGGAGACCGGGCACGCGGCAGTGACCTACCTGGCCGCCCACGTCGCCGCCGACGGCACCACGACCACCAGCCACGTCGGCACCGCCCGCGCCTACCACCTCCCGCTCGACCGCGCGGCGCACGGCGACGGCGAGCAGCTCACCGTCGACGACACCCGCGGCGGCGACATCACGGGCGGCGGGATCATGACCCGCTGGGCGGCGAGCGACTACCGGCCGGAACCCAGGATCACCACGCGGCCCGCGGGCGTCCCGGGCCTGCTGGTGCTGGCCACCGACGGGCTGTGGCGTGATCTGGCGAAGCCGGCCGACCTCGCGGGCGCGCTCCCCGCCGCCGCCTACGCCGACCCGGCCCTCGCCGCCACCCACCTCGCTGCCGCCGCGCGCCGGGTCGTGGGTCGCGACGACCTCACGGTCGCGGTGCTGCAGGCGCCGGTCGCCGGCGCGATCGGGCCCGGCGCCGCGCCGACGGGAACTGCCGGGGTGCCGTGGCGGAGACCCCGCTGACCCTCGCGGAGCGGGAACGGGTGGTGGCGGGGCTGGTGCGGCGCGCCCGCGCCGCCCACCGGCACGCGGCAGAATCGGTGCCGCCGGTGAGAAGCGGCGAGCGGGGAGGCCGGCGGGCATGAATGATCGGGTCGGTGCGCTGCGCCGCTACCTGCGTTCCCGCCGGAACGTCGCCGGGACGGAGCCGGCTGCCGACCCCGGCCTCACCGATGTCCTGCGCGCCGAGGCCGAGGCGCAGCTCACCCGCGTCGAGCTGGCGCGGGCCGAGCTGCCCGACGGCGCCGAGCGCGCCGTGAGAGGCATCGTGCGGACCCTGCGCCAGGTGCTCGACCGGCTCGACCGCACGCCGGAGCCCGAACGGCTCGCCGACGCCGCGGAGATCGTGCGCGCCGACCTCACCGCGTCCCTCGACGCGTTCCTCCTGACCCCGCCCGCCGCACGTTCCGACGCCACGGCGGGGGAGCTCGGCACCCAGCTCGAGATGATCCGCGTGCGCACCGACCGGCTGGCTAGTGCAGGAACTTGAGGCCGACGACCCCGCCGACGATCGCCACCAGGCACAACAGGCGCGCCGCCGTGACCGGCTCGCCCAGTACCACCATCCCGTACAGCGCCGTGCCGACCGCGCCGATGCCGACCCACACCGCGTACCCCGTGCCCACCGGGATCTCCCGCAACGCGTAGGCCAGCCCGATCATGCTCAGGACGATCGCCACCGCGAACACGAGCGACGGCACCCACCTCGTGAAGGCCTCCGACCGGCTCAGCGCCGCCGCCCAGACGGTCTCCAGGACGCCGGACACCACCAGCACGACCCAGGCCATGACACACCTCCGGTACGCCGTCTTGTCGTGCCGGGTACGACGTCTCGTCCGGGGATGCCGCAGCAGCGGACCCACTCCCCACGCTACGAGCGGCAGGCCGGGCCCGCCCGCGATGGTGACCGGCCTGACCGGCCACGATGTGGTGAACCGGCCCCACGGACGCGGAACGCCCGGGGCCGCGACCGCGACCACCGGGCGTCCAGGCTGCTCAGCAGCGGAGGATGCGGGATTCGAACCCGCGAGGGCGTGAACCCAACACGCTTTCCAAGCGTGCGCCATAGGCCTCTAGGCGAATCCTCCGCGTCGAAGCATAGCCGGGCCGCCCGCGGCCCTCGCGACCCCACTCCTCTCCCACTCCACTACACTCGACCCCGGACCCCGCGCGGCGTCCATCCTGTGAACTCCCCCAGGGCCGGAAGGCAGCAAGGGTCAACGGGCTCTGGCGGGTGCGCGGGGTCCCCTTTCGCTAGCGGTGAGGGTGGGGTTCGGACGTCACCGCTCCGACGCCGGGACGAGTCCACTGGATGGTGGGCCTCCCGCCGGTCCAGTTGTTCCCGATGCCGTCCTCGTGGCTGCGCCAGAACCAGCCCGGGTTCTTGCCTGCGGGCCAGCCCTCGGGGTAGTCCTGCCACGCTTCCACGCGGCCGCGGGCGGTCATGTCGAGGAGAGCGAGCGCGGGCATCGTCGCCTCGCAGCCCCTGCCGGTGACGGTGTTGGTGAGGAACACCCGGTCGCCGTGGCGCAACAGGCACACCCAGGTCCCGAAGTCGTCGCCGCTCACGATGTCGTCCTCGACGCCGGCCACGGAGTACCAGTGGTGGGGGTAGCCCATGAAGTCGACGAATGCCGCGAGGTCGGGGTGCGGAGCCTTGGCGAACACGGCGAACGAGACACCCCGCGCGTGGAGGTAGGCCGGGTTCTGCACGGCGAAGTAGGTCAGGGTGCAGCCAGGGCACTGGTTCTCGAACGGCTCGCCCAGGTGCCACATGTGCTTGTAGACGACGAGCTCCTCGCGGCCCTCGAACAGGTCGAGCAGCGTGGTCGGCCCGTCCGGTCCGACCACGGTGATCGTTGCGTCGACCTCCGTCATCGGGAGCCGACGGCGGGCCGCCGCGATCGCGTCGCCCTCCCGGGTGTGCGCCTTCTCGCGCACCAGTAGCTCGTCGCGGGTGGCCTGCCAGGCCGCCCTGTCGACGATCGGGGGGACGGCCGATTCCTCGTGGTGGGTCGGGCGGTTCCCGTGGATGCTGGTCATGCGCTGCTCCCTCGCTCGGACAGGCTTCGAGAGTGGTGACTTGCGCGCCCGCGGGAATTCATCAGGCCCCACCCGCCGGTGTCCGCGCACCTGCCTCAGCCGGTGCTGCCGTTCCCCGTCGCCGGGGCGTCGGTGGTGGTGGGTAGCCTCGCGGCCGTGGCGCTGGCTCTGTACCGCAAGTACCGCCCGGCGAAGTTCGCCGAGGTGGTCGGGCAGGAGCACGTCACGGAGCCGTTGAGCACCGCGCTGGCCTCCGGCCGCATCAACCACGCGTACCTGTTCTCCGGGCCCCGTGGCTGCGGCAAGACGTCCTCCGCCCGCATCCTGGCCCGCTCGCTCAACTGCGAGCAGGGGCCCACCCCCGACCCGTGCGGCGTCTGCGCGTCCTGCGTCTCGCTCGCGCCGGGCGGGCCGGGCAACATCGACGTCACGGAGCTCGACGCGGCCTCGCACGGCGGTGTCGACGACACCCGCGAGCTGCGCGACCGCGCGTTCTTCGCGCCTGCGGAGTCGCGGTACCGGGTGTTCATCGTCGACGAGGCCCACATGATCACCACGCAGGGCTTCAACGCCCTGCTGAAGATCGTGGAGGAGCCGCCGGAGCACCTCGTGTTCGTGTTCGCCACCACCGAACCGGACAAGGTGCTGCCCACCATTCGTTCCCGCACCCACCACTACCCGTTCCGCCTCATCCCGCCCGGCACGCTGCGCAAGCTGCTCGAACGGATCTGCGCGGACGAGGGTGCCCTCGTGGCGCCGCCGGTCTACCCGCTGGTGCTGCGGGCCGGTGGCGGGTCGGCTCGCGACACCCTCTCCGTGCTCGACCAGCTGCTCGCAGGCGCCGGGCCGGAGGGCGTCACGTACGAGCGGGCGGTCGCGCTGCTCGGCGTCACCGACGTCGCCCTGATCGACGACGTCGTCGACGCGCTCGCCGCGGCCGACCGGGCGGCGGTGTTCGAAGCCGTCGACCGGCTCGTCGAGGCCGGTCACGACCCCCGGCGGTTCGCCTCCGACCTGTTGCAGCGGCTGCGCGACCTCGTGCTGCTGCAGTCGGTGCCCGAGGCGGCCGAGCGCGGGCTGGTCGAGGCCGCCGACGACGAGCTCGCCCGCATGGCGGAGCAGGCAGGCAAGATCGGCGTCGCCACGCTCACGCGCTACGGCGAGATCCTCCACACCGGTCTCACCGAGATGCGCGGGGCCACCGCCCCCCGCCTGCTCCTGGAGTTGCTGTGCGCGCGGATGCTGCTGCCCGCGGCCACGCCCGCCGAGCCAGGCCTGCTGGAGCGCCTCGAACGGCTGGAGCGGCGCAGCGACATCGCCGCCGCCCCGGGTAGCCAGGGGGAGGACGGTGCCGCCGAGGGGCGCCGCACGTTCCGGAGGCGGAGCGAGGCCGGGCCCGACGGCGCCGCGCCTGCCCCCGCTGCCGGTCCGCCGCAGGACGAGGCCCGTCCCGCTCCGGCGCAGGCCCCCGCCGAACGACCCGAACGTGCTGCTGAGCCCGCAGCCCCGGCGCGGCCGCCTGCCGAGCGGCCTGATCGTGCTGCCGAGCCCGCGGCCCGGCCGCCTGCCGAGCGGCCCGAACGCGCTCCGGAGCCCCCGACCCGGGCGCCCGCCCCGCCGCGGCCGCCCGAACGGCCGGCACCCCCGCCCCCGGCGCAGGAGGCGCGGCCCGAGCAACCCGCGGGCGCTGCGATTGACGCGGCCGCTGTCCGGCGGGTCTGGTCGGAGGTGCTCGCCGCTGCGCGATCGCAGAGCCGCAGCATCGAGGCGATGCTGGTCAACGCCACCGTGCGCGCGGTGCAGGGCGACGCCCTCGTGCTCGGCATCGGCGCACCGTCCCTGGCCCGCAGGCTCTCCGAGCCGCGCAACGCCGACATCGTCTCGGCCGCCCTGCACTCGGTGCTCGGGGTGCGCTGGCAGGTGCGGTGCGAGTCCGGTGACGCACCTGCCGCCCCACCGCCCGCAGCCCGCGGCGGTTCCCCGAGGAGCGCCGAGCCGGCGCGTCCGCAGCAGGCGCAGCCCCAGGCGAGGGTGCAGCGCCAGCCCCCGGTGCGGCGCTCGCAGGTGCCCGAGGACGGGGTCCCGCTGCCCCCCGAGCCGCCCGACGAGGACGCGCCCCCGGACGACGACGAGGAGGCGATGCTCGCCGAGGCCGCCGTGCCGGTGAGCGATGCCGAGCGCCGCGACCCCGAGGAGGCGGCGATCGAGCTGCTCACCACGCATCTGGGGGCGCGGGCGATCGAGCGGCCCTAGCCAGCCCCGCGTCAGGCGTTCCTGTCGAGGAAGGCGAGCACGCCGTCGGCGATCGCGGCGGCGTAGCGCTCGCGCCCCTCGGGGGAGGACACCACGGCGGCCTCGTCCGGGTTGCGCATGTTCGCGCATTCCACGAGGGCCGTCGGGCGGGTGGCGTGGTTCAGGCCGGCGAGGTCGGCGCGCGGGGAGAGCCCGTCGCGCCCGATGTAGTCAGAGTCGGGGAAGCCGCCCCTTCGCAACGCGTCCCGCAGTGCGGTGGCGAGGGCGTGGGCCGGTCCGGCCTGCGCCGGGCTGAGCGGCGGGTCGGAGTAGGCGACGTGGAACCCCGAGGCGTCGTGCGCGGCCCCGTCGGCGTGGATCGAGACCACGGCCGCGGCTCCCGCCGGCTCGCCTGCCCGGCCGCGCTCGTCCACGCACGGTCCGACGCCGTGGTCGTCGGGGCGCGTCAGCACCACCCGGACCCCGGCCGCCTCCAGCCGCGCCGCCACCCGGCCTGCGACGTCGAACGCGAAGGCGTGCTCCGGGTAACCGGCGTCGGTGGACGTGCCCGTGGTGTTGCAGGCCTTCTCACCGCCGCGGCCGTCCGGAACCGCACGGCGGATCTCGGTAGGCGCGGAGGCGTTGCCCCCGTTGTGGCCGGGGTCGAGCACCACCACCGGCGGCGGGGGAGCGGCGTCCGGTGGGGGAGCGGCGTCCGCGGGGGAGCACGCGACGGCGGTCAGGGCCGCTGCGGCGGCGAGCGGGGCCCATCTCGAGGTGCGCACGGGCACAGCCTGCCAGCCCGCCTCGTGCCCGATGGCCTAGCCTGGCTCGTGGAGCCGGCCGTGCCGGCGCAGGCACGACGTGCGAGGAGATCGCTGTGCAACCGGGTCAGCCCGACATGCAGATGATCCTGCAGCAGGCGCAGAAGATGCAGCAGCAGCTGGTGGCCGCGCAGGCCGAGCTGGCGTCCGCGGAGGTGATCGGCCAGGCGGGCAACGGCCTGGTGCAGGTCACCACCACGGGCGCGGGTGAGGTTCGTGCCGTCCGGATCGACCCGAAGGTCGTCGACCCGGAGGACGTCGAGACGCTGCAGGACCTCATCGTGGGCGCGCTGCAGGACGCCGCGCGGGCGGCGCAGGAGCTGCAGGCGGAGAAGATGGGGCCGCTCGCGGGCGGCCTGGGCGACGCCGCGGGTGGCCTCGGGCTGCCCGGCCTCGGCGCGTAGCGAACTCCCGCCGTGTTCGAGGGGCCGGTCCAGGACCTGATCGACGAGCTCGGTCGGCTGCCCGGGGTGGGGCCGAAGAGCGCTCAACGGATCGCCTTCCACCTGCTCGCCGCCGACGCGGCCGACGTCGCGCGGCTCCAGGACGCCTTGCAGAAGGTCAAGGAGGGCGTCCGGTTCTGCGAGGTGTGCGGCAACGTGTCCGAGCGGGAGAGGTGCCGCTACTGCGCCGACGCCCGCCGCGACCCCACACTCGTGTGCGTGGTGGAGGAGCCGAAGGACGTGCTCGCGGTGGAGCGCACCCGCGAGTTCCGCGGCCGCTACCACGTGCTGGGCGGTGCGCTCGACCCGCTGGCCGGCGTCGGGCCCGACGCGCTGCGCATCCGGGAGTTGCTCGCCCGGCTCGGCGGCACCGGCCCCGCGCAGGACGAGACCGAGATCGCCGAGGTCATCATCGCGACCGACCCCAACACCGAGGGGGAGGCCACGGCTACCTACCTGGTGCGGCTGCTGCGCGACTTCCCCGGCCTCACGGTCACCCGCCTGGCGTCCGGCCTCCCGATGGGCGGCGACCTGGAGTTCGCCGACGAGCTGACGCTCGGCCGCGCCCTGTCCGGCCGCCGCGCCCTGAGCTGAGGCGCACCCGCTACAGCGGGTCGTGCAGCTTCCCCCGCTCGCGGAGCAGGCGGCAGGCCGGGCATCCCTCCGACTCGGCCGCCCGGATGAGCTCGCGCTCCCATTCACCGAGCTCCCGGCGACGGCGGGCGATCCGGTTCCATGCCTCCCGCTGCGCTCGCGCGTCCGCGTTGCCGATCAGGACTGCCAGCATGACCAGCGCGAGGACTCCTCCGACGGCGACGAATGCGATCCCGGTCATCGTTGCCTCCTCGGGCGGTGACCCGGTTCCGAGTGTGAGGCGTGGACCGTCGCCGTGCAAGTGCACAGCGGGTTTGCCCACAGAATGTGCACAAAGCGCGTGGTGTTCTGCATGACAGTGATGGCCATCGCGGGAACGCAGGAGTACTCTCATTCGTCACGCACACCCGCTGGTCAGCCGGCGGGCGCGTGGGCCTCCCCGGCACCGGGAGCCCTGCAGCTCAGGTCCGACCCGAAGGGGTAACGGCATGGCGACCAGCCCTGTCCTGTCCCGTCGCACCCTCGGCACCGAGCTCCGGCGGTTGCGGGAGGCGGCCGGGGTGGCGGTCAGCCGGGCCGCGGAGGAGCTCGACTGCTCGGTATCCAAGATCAGCCGCATCGAGACCGGGCTGTCCACGCCCCGCCGTCCCGAGATCGACACCCTGCTACGCCTCTACGAGGCGCCGAGTGCGCGCGAGGAGCTCGTGCAGCTGGCCGGTGAGGGCAAACAGGCCGCCTGGTACGACTCGTACGGCGATCTGCTCGCCCCGGGTTCCACCCTGCACCGCTTCATCGGGCTGGAGGCGGGCGCGTCCGTGCTCCGCCAGTTCTCGCCGGCCGCCGTGCCGGGCCTGCTGCAGACCGAGAGCTACGCCCGCGCCATCATCACGGCGTCGCAGCCAGCCGTGTCCGGCGAGGCGCTGGACACGATGATCCGGATGCGGCTCGACCGCAAGGGCGTGCTCACGCGGGAGCCCGAACCGCTGCGCGTCGCGGCGCTCCTCGACGAGTCCGTGTTGCGCCGCCCGGCCCACGGGCCCGGGGTGATGCGCGAGCAGGTCGAGCACCTGTGCCGGATCGTGGAGGAACCCTCGCCCACGATCGAGGTGCGGGTGCTCCCCTTCTCCCTCGGGCTCCACGGCCTGCTCGGCGGCGCCTTCCAGATCCTGTCCTTCGATCACGGCGAGAGCGACGTGATCTTCTTCGAGGGACAGGACGGCGGCGGCCTGCAGGAGAAGGCCGACATCGTGCAGGCCCATTCCGACCGTCTCGACACGGCCTGGAAGCAGGCCCTCGAAGGTCGTGAGCTGCTGAGGTTCCTGCAGGAGGTCACCGACACGTACGACGAGTAGGGCCCCTGGCCACCCGCCACCACCCGCCGGACCAGCGCGTCGGCGAGCCGGTGGAACGTGATCTACCGCTGTACGATCACTCGATCGTGCGTCGGAGGGGTGGACCGTGAGTGGTGCGGGGCGCGAACTCGAGTTCGTGGGCCGGGAGTTCTGCAGCGTGGGCGACTGCGTCGAGGCCGCCCGTCTCCCCGACGGCCGGGTCGCGCTGCGCAGCACCCTCACCCCCGAGGTCCCGCTCTGGACCGTCACCGGGAGTGAGTGGGACCAGTTCCTCCGCACGGTGAAGGCGGGGGGTTTCGACGACGTCTGACCCGGCGCAGGTGGAGCGCGTCGCCGGACGTATGTCTACCGCGGACCTTCGCCTGCGGGTTGCGGCGCGGCGTCGTCCTCGTCGTTCTCGGCCAGGGCGGCGAGAGCCTGGTCGCGGCACTCGTCGGCGATCGCCGCGAACCGTCGGAAGCCGGCCCGCCAGCCCGTGACGGCGTAGGCCTCGCGGATGTCGCCCCACGCGTTGCGCACGTCCTCGCTCTCGAACGCGCGGCGCAGAACGATCCGGAGCTCCTGTTCGGGAAACGCGCCCAGCCCGAAAGACGTCTGGTAGTACGAGAACACGCTGGCGAAATAGGCGCGCATCTCGATCTCCTCGGGCGACGTCCAGGGGGCGAAGCCCCATATTGCGAGGTGCCGTTCGTTGCCCATTGCCGAGTTCAGCAGTTCTTGGCGCATTGCCCGCATGCTCTGGAACTGCATCACCTTCGTCTGCTGGGACTGGAGGCGGAGCGAGATGACGAGCGCGATCAGTGCGCCACCGGACAGCAGGGCCGAGGCGATGCCCAGTGCCTGGCCCACGTCGCTGAGGCGACCCCAGTCGACCGGGCTGAAGCGATCTGCGAGTACGAGCAGCAGTATCGATGCGGGAATCAGGGCCAAGCTGCTGAATGTGACGATTGCCGCCCAACCGAGCGACCTGTTGAATCGGGCTGTCACGTCACCATCCGCTCGGTGCTGCATCGTCGGAATTCGACGGGACGATGGTCCGTGGGAGTATGGCACGAGTTGATCGAGGTGTACAGGTGGTCGCGACGTGCGGTGAATCGTCATAATCGCGGGATAGGTGTGGACGTCCCGGTGCCGACGTGATCGGTGCGCCCCTCGTGCTCGTAGGAGGTGCCGCGCTGCCCGGCGGCGACCGCGTTCGCCTCCTCGGGTGACGGGCGGGCCCGGTTGTGGCGAGTCGGCGGGGAACCCTCCCCGGGCTCCGATATGCTCGTGTGCAATTGCGTAACGCAGTTTCAGACCACCTGGCGGACGGGATGCCCACTGCACAAGGACCGGCGGGGCCGCGCCGGCGCCTCGGCGTCGAGCTCCGCCAGCTGCGTCGACGGGCCGACCTCCAGCTCGTGGAGGTCGCCCGCGAGTTGGACTGCTCCGCGTCGAAGATCAGTCGCCTGGAGAACGGCAAGGGCATCCCCCGCATGCCCGACGTCGTCGCGCTCATGCGGTTGTACGACGTCACCGATGAGGAGCTGCAGGCACGCCTGAAGCAGCTCGTGTACGACAGCCGGGAGCAGGGCTGGTGGGAGCGCTACACCGATGGTGTCCACGCCGAGCGGTTCTTCGCGATGAACGCGCCGGCCCGCTACACGGCGTTGGAGACGGAAGCGATCCGCGTGCGGTCGTTCGAGGTCGCGTGGGTCCACGGCTTGCTGCAGGCGCCCGAGTACGCACGAGCTGTGCTGGAAGCGCTGCTGACGGAGCGCACGGGCAGCGAGGTCGAGCGGTTGGTCGAGCTGCGCATGCGCAGGCAGGAGGCGCTCACGCAGCGGACGCCGCCACTCCAGCTCGAAGTGGTACTGGACGAGTCGGTGCTCAGCCGCGTGGTGGGCTCGCCCGAGGTGATGGCCGCCCAGCTGCGCCTGCTGCGGGAGCGCTCGGAGCTGCCCAACATCATCGTTCGGGTGCTTCCGTTCTCGATCGGGTTGCACCGGGCACACGCAGGCCCGTTCCAGATCCTGGAGTTCCCTGACCAGGTGGGGGCTGACGTCGTGTTCATCGAGGGTCCGGCGGGGGACACCTACGAGAACGAGTCTGATGTGGACCTGTATAAAGACGTCCTCGCGGATGTGGCGGACCGGGCGCTGGATCCAGCTGCGTCGCGGGAAATCGTTCAACGATACGAACGCAAGTACGCTCCCCCGGAGGAACACCGATATGGCGCAGCCCGTGGCAGTTGAGTACAGAACGAGTAGCTTCTGCTCCGGAGCAGACTGCGTAGAGGTCGGGGTGCTGCCGGGGGGTGCGGTGGCGGTGCGCGACACCAAGGACCGCAGCCGGCAGCTGACGTTCAGCTCCCAGGAGTGGGCAGCGTTCGTGGCCGGGATCAAGCGGGACGCGTTCGAGGCCCGCTGAGGCGCGTCGCCGTATCGGCCGGGGCCGCCGCCCGGAACGGGACGGCCCCGGCGGCCGCGCGATCACTCCCCGGGATCGCGTTGCCTAGTCGTCGTCCCACTCGTCGTCGTGGGACTCGGGTGCGGCGTAGGGGTCGAAGCCGTGCAGCTGTGGCTGCCTGGCCTCCCACCGTGCCCGTCGTTCCGCTGCGATCTGGCGCCATCGGGATGCCTGTGCGGCCTCCACGATGCCGACGACGATCGCGACCAGGACGAGAAGACCGATGCCCGCCGTGATGAAAGTGATCATGGCGACGACCCGTTCCGGTCGGCGGCGCAGGCGGCGGTGCCTTTCTCTGATGCCATCACTGGCTCCTTCCCGTGTGCTGCTCTCGCCGGCGGTGTGCCGGACGTCTGAGGTCCCGGTATCTCCCGGGACGGGTGGCGGCTCCTGGTTCGCAGGAGGTCCGCCATGAGTGCAGAACGGCAGAGGCGGGTACCGGAGTCGTTGTCACGGTCGGGCCTCCTCTCGGGACGACCCGGCCGTCCCGCTCGTCTCCTCGAGGGGCGGCCGGATACTTAGATTGCCGCACGCAAGGTCCTCCTGCAATTGCAAGGTGGACAATCACCCGACTGCACCAGCCGGACGGCGGTTGCGCGGCCGAAGGTGCTTCCGCTCGCAGGGTGCCCGGGCCCCCCGACGATCCGAGCGGCCGACGCGCGTTCGGCCGTGGCCTCACGACCGACCGGCGTCATCCGATCGTTAGAGGCTGTAGCGGAACCGTGACTCCACGAGCTACCGATCGGTATCCCGATCGCCTAGTTTCCAGCGGGTCTCCTACGAAGAGGTGTTGCCCGCATGAGATCAGCTGTCCGACGATTCTCGGCTGCGTGCGTGGCCGGCGCGCTCGCCATCACCCTCGCGGCGTGCGCCGAGTCCCAGCGTGACCCCGGTTCCGAGCAGGGTGGGGCCGACGGCACCGGCGGCACGATGGTGTTCGGGGCGGCAGGTGCCCCGCGCAGCTTCGACCCGCTGTTCGCCCAGGACGGCGAGACGTTCCGGGTGTCCCGGCAGATCTACGACACGCTGATCACGTACAAGCAGGGCACCTCTGAGCTCGAACCGGCGCTGGCCACCAGCTGGACGCCGAGCCCGGACGGCACCGAGTGGACCTTCACCCTCCGCGAGGGCGTGAAGTTCCACGACGGCTCCGACTTCAACGCCGAGGCGGTCTGCTTCAACTTCAACCGCTGGTTCAACCTGCCCACGGCGGCGGCGCAGAGCCAGGCGATCTACTACTACGAGACGTTCGGCGGCTACGCGAACAACCTGACCGAGGACACCACGGACCCGGTCTACAACTCCTGTCAGGCGCCGAACCCCACCACTGCGGTCGTCAAGCTGAACCGGGCGAAGGGTGCCTTCCCCGCGGCGTTCGGGCTCACCTCGCTGTCGATCTCCAGCCCCACCGCGCTGCAGCAGTACAACGCCGACGAGGTCACGCAGAGCGGCGAGTCGTTCAGCTACAGCGCGTACGCCAACGAGCACCCCACCGGCACCGGGCCGTTCCGCTTCGAGAGCTACGACCGCACCAACCAGACGATCACCCTGGTGCGCAACGACCAGTACTGGGGTCAGCCGGCCAAGCTCGACCGATTGATCTTCCGCGTGATCCCGGACGAGAACGCCCGCAAGCAGGAGCTGCAGTCCGGCACCATCGACGGCTTCGACTTCCCGTCGGCCGCCGACTGGCCTGCGCTCGAGGAGGCGGGCCACCAGGTCCTCGTGCGGCCCGTGTTCAACATCCTCTACCTGGGCATCAACCAGCAGAAGAAGCCTTCGGCGAATCCCGCGATGCAGGACGTGCGGGTGCGCCAGGCGATCGCGCACGCGATCGACCGTGAGTCGCTGGTGCGCACCCAGTTCCCCGAGGGCGCCGTCGTGGCGTCGCAGTTCATCCCGGAGACGGTGGCCGGCTACAACCCCGACCTGCAGCCGATCCCGTACGACCCGGAGCGGGCGCGGGCCCTGCTCGCGGAGGCGGGCGCCTCGAACCTCACGGTGGACTTCTACTACCCCACCGAGGTCAGCCGGCCGTACATGCCGAACCCGACCAACATCTTCACGGCGATCGCCGAGAACCTGCGCCAGGTGGGGATCACGGTGAACCCGGTCGCGCAGCCGTGGAACGGTGGTTACCTCGACTCGGTCCAGGTCAACGGCGTGCACGACCTGCACCTGCTCGGCTGGACCGGTGACTACAACGACGCGGGCAACTTCCTCGGCAGCTTCTTCGGCTCCGCTGGCGCCGAGTTCGGGCTCACCCCGGACTCGCCGATCATCGCCGGCATCAACCAGGCGGACGCCACGGTGGGCGAGGAGCCGCACGCCGCCGCTTACCGCGACGTCAACGAGCTGATCATGGACCAGCTGCCGGGCGTGCCCCTGTCGAGCTCGCCTCCCGCGATCGTGGTGCGGCAGGGCGTCTCGGGTCTGATCCCGTCGCCCCTCACCGATGAGCGGTTCCTCACGGTCAGCGTCGACTGAGAGGAGCTTCGAGTGGCACCGCCCCGCGGGGCGGTGCCACTCTCGGGTTCCAGTTCATCGGAGGGGGGATGATGCTGCGCTTCGTGGTGCGGCGCCTGCTGCAGGTGATCCCGACGCTCCTGCTGCTGTCGATCGTGGTCTTCGCGTGGCTGCGCTCCCTGCCCGGAGGGCCGGCCACCGCGCTCCTGGGGGACCGGGCCACTCCCGAGAGGATCGCGGAGCTCAACCGGGTCATGGGCCTCGACCAGCCCATCTGGGTGCAGTACGGCCGGTTCCTCGGCCGGGTCGCCACGGGCGACTTCGGCACGTCCTCGATCACCGGGCAGCCGGTGCTCGACGAGATCGGGCGGGCACTGCCCGCCACCATCGAACTGTCGCTCGCCGCGCTGGTGATCGCGGTCGGGCTCGGGATCCCGCTGGGATACGTCGCGGCCCGCTACCGGGGCAGGCCGCTGGACGTGGTCACGGTGATCGGCACACTCGTCGGTGTCGCCGTGCCGGTGTTCTTCCTCGGGTACGTGCTGAAGGACGTCTTCGCGGTCGACCTGGGCTGGTTCCCGCCGTCGGGCCGCCAGTCGGTGGCGGTCGACGCCACGAACGTCACCGGGTTCGCGGTGCTCGACGGCATCCTCACGCGTGAGTTCGACGCGAGCTTCGACGCGCTGCGCCACCTGGTGCTGCCGTCGCTCGCCCTGGCCACCATCCCGCTCGCGGTGATCGTGCGGATCACCCGGGCGTCCGTGCTGGACGTGCTCGGCTCCGACTTCGTCCGCACGGCCAACTCGAAGGGCCTGGCGCCGAGCACGATCCGCGGCCGGCACGTGCTGCGCAACGCGTTGCTGCCGGTCTCCACGACGATCGGGCTGCAGGTGGGCCTGCTGCTCGCCGGGGCCGTGCTCACCGAGCGGGTGTTCGTGTGGGGAGGCGTCGGCACGCTGCTCGCCGACGCGATCACGCTGCGGGACTACCCGCGGCTGCAGGCGGTGCTGCTGCTCGGCGCGCTGATCTACGTGCTCGTGAACCTGCTCGTCGACCTCTCCTACGCGATCATCGACCCCCGGGTGCGGCTCTCATGACCACCACGTGGCTCGAACGCCGCCGCAGCCGTATCGACGACGTCGCGGCCGGGCGCAGCCTCGGGGCCGAGGCGTTCCGCCGGCTGCGCCGCGAGCCGGCCGCGATCGTCGGTGCGATCATCATCGGGCTCTTCGTCGTCGTGGCCGCGTTCGCGCCGCTGCTGGCGCCGCACGACGGGGGCCAGGCGTTCCCGCAGCTGCAGGAGAACCTGCGGCCGGGGAACATCCCCGGCCCGCAGGAGGGCTTCCCGCTCGGCAGCGACCAGCTCGGGCGCGACTTCTTCTCCCGGATGATCCTCGCCTCGCAGCAGACGCTGCTCGTGGGCGTGCTGGCCACCCTCATCGGGCTCGTGTTCGGAGTGGTGATCGGCACGGTGGCCGGCGCGTTCGGCGGCTGGGTCGACACCGTCCTCATGCGGGTCACCGACGTGCTGTTGGCGATCCCGAGCCTGCTGCTCGCGATCTCGGTGGCGGCGCTGGCGGCCAGCCCCTCGCAGACCACGGTGATCATCGCGGTGTCCATCGTGAGCGTGCCGATCTTCGCGCGGTTGCTGCGCGGGGCGATGCTCGCCCAACGCAACAGCGACCACGTGGTGGCCGCCACCGCGCTCGGCGTCAAGCGGCCGGCCGTGGTGCTGCGCCACATGCTGCCGAACTCGATCGGGCCCGTGATCGTGCAGGCCACGCTCACCCTGGCCACCGCGATCCTGGACGCGGCGGCGCTGTCGTTCCTCGGCCTCGGCGACGCCGACCCCGGCCGGGCGGAGTGGGGGCTGATGCTCGCGCAGGCCCAGACCTACCTCGACGTGCGACCGGCGCTCGCCTTCTACCCGGCACTCGCGATCATCCTCGTCGCGCTCGGCTTCACGTTGCTCGGCGAGTCGTTGCGCGAGGCCATCGACCCGAAGGGGCGCCGATGACCGCCGTGCACCACGCGGACGACGCGCGCAGCACCGGGACCGCGTCCGCTCCGCTGCTCTCGGTCCGCGACCTGCGGGTCGCCTTCCAGCGCAAGGGTGAGCCCGAGACCGTCGCGGTCGACGGCGTGAGCTTCGACGTCGCCCCCGGGCAGGTCGTCGGCCTGGTCGGGGAGTCGGGCTGCGGCAAGTCGGTCACCTCCATGGCGATCATGCGGCTGCTCCCGGAGCGCGGCGTGCGGGTGAGCGGCAGCGTCGTGATGGACGGCACCGACCTCCTCACGCTGTCCGATGCGCAGATGCGCGAACGCCGCGGCCGTGACCTGTCGATGGTCTTCCAGGACCCGCTGACCTCGCTCAACCCCGTGATACCGGTCGGGCTGCAGATCACCGAGGTGCTGCGGCGCCACCGCGGGATGGGCAAGGAGGCCGCGCGCAAGGCGGCCGTGGAGCTGCTCGACCGGGTGGGCATCCCCGACCCCCGGCGGCGCCTCGACTCCTACCCCCACCAGCTCTCCGGCGGCATGCGCCAGCGGGCCCTGATCGCGATCGCGCTCGCGTGCAGCCCGCGGCTGCTCATCGCGGACGAGCCGACCACCGCGCTGGACGTCACCATCCAGGCGCAGATCCTGGAGCTGTTGCGCGAGCTCGTCGAGGAGACGGGCGCGGCCCTCGTCATGATCACCCACGACCTCGGCGTGGTGGCCGGGCTGTGCGAGACCGTCAACGTCCTGTACGCGGGCCGGATCGTGGAACGGGCCCAGCGCCACCGCCTCTTCAGCACGCCGCGCCACCCCTACACGCACGGCCTGCTGCGGTCGATCCCGCGGCTGGACAGCCCGCAGGGGGAGGAGCTGCCCGCGATCCGGGGCTCGGTGGTCGACAACGTGCCGTGGACCCACGCGTGCGCGTTCGCGCCCCGTTGCCCCCGAGCGCTGGACCTGTGCCGGGAGGAGACGCCGGCGGGTGAGACGTCCGGGGGGCGGCTGCTGCGCTGCCACAACCCGGTGCCGGCGAGCGCGGAGTGAGCGTGATGGCGGAACCCTCGAGCGGACCCCTGCTGGACGTGCACGACCTCGCCGTCCACTTCCCGATCAAGCGGGGCCTCGTGCTCGACCGCACGGTCGGACACGTGTACGCGGTGGACGGCGTCTCCCTGCAGGTCGACCGCGGCGAGACGTACGGCCTCGTCGGCGAGTCCGGCTGCGGCAAGTCCACGCTCGGCCGGGCGATCCTGCGCCTCGTGGACCCGACGGCCGGCACCGTCGAGTTCGACGGCGTCGACGTGGCCCACCTGGCCGGGGAGAAGCTGCGCCGCATGCGCCGGCGCTTCCAGATGGTGTTCCAGGACCCGATGTCGAGCCTGGACCCGCGCCAGTCCGTGGAGTCCCTGCTGCGCGAGGGGATCCAGGCCCACGGGTTGTCGCGCGGCCCGGAGGGCGACGCCGCCCGGCTGCGGGAGCTGGTGGACGCCGTCGGGTTGCCGGCGGCCGCGCTGCGCCGCTACCCGCACGAGTTCTCCGGCGGGCAGCGGCAGCGCATCGGCATCGCGCGCGCCCTCTCGGTGGAGCCGGACCTGATCGTCGCCGACGAGCCGGTGTCGGCGCTCGACGTGTCGGTGCAGGCCCAGGTGCTCAACCTGCTGGGCCGGCTGCAGGCCGACCTCGGGCTGACCTACCTCGTGATCGCCCACGACCTCGCGGTGGTGCGCCACGTGAGCGACCGCGTGGGCGTCATGTACCTCGGCGGCATCGTCGAGGAGGCGCCGTCGCAGGCGCTCTACGACGACCCGCAGCACCCGTACACGAAGGCGCTGCTGTCGGCGATCCCGGTGCCCGACCCGGAGCTGGAGGACCGCCGCGAGCGGATCCTGCTCACCGGGGACCTGCCGTCCCCGGCGGCCCCGCCGTCCGGGTGCCGGTTCCACACCCGCTGCCCCTGGCGGCAGCCCACGCGGTGCGACTCCGAACGCCCCGAGCTCCGGGTGATCCCCGGTGCGCCCGCAGGCCACCGGGTGGCCTGCCACTGGGCCGAGGAGATCCGCAGCGGCGCGCTGCAGCCGCACCGCGTGGAACCCGCCGCGGCGGCCGATGACGTGCTCGGGCCCGGCGCTGTGCCCGAGCACCCCGGCTCGGTGACGGAGATCCTGGGCCGCTGACCCGCAGCCGTGAGTGGATTCGAGTGCTCTGGCACCCGTAGCCACTCACGGGTGGGTGGCGTCAGCGCATGGCGCGGTTGATCGCCGAGACGACGGCCTTCAGCGAGGCGCTCACGATCGAGCCGTTGACGCCCACACCCCAGAGCACGGTGTCCTCCACCGCGCACTCGACGTAGGCGGCCGCCCTGGCGTCGTCACCGGCGGACATGGCGTGCTCGTGGTAGTCGAGCACCCGCACGTCGAACCCGATGCCGGCCAGCGCGTCGACGAACGCGGCGATCGGGCCGTTGCCGCTGCCGGTGATCTCGTGGAGGTCGTTCTCGACGCGGACGGTGGCGACGATCTCGTCGTTGCCCTCGCCGTCGCTGGTGATGCGGTGGCGGATCAGCTTGAGGGGCGTGACGCGGTCGAGGTACTCGCCGTCGAAGACGTCGCGCATCTCCTTGGGCGAGATCTCGCCGCCCTCCGAGTCTGTGACCTCCTGGATCACCCGCGAGAACTCCATCTGCAGCCGCCGCGGCAGGTCGAGCTGGTGCTCGGCCTTCATGATGTAGGCGACGCCGCCCTTGCCGGACTGGGAGTTCACCCGGATCACGGCCTCGTACGTGCGGCCGATGTCCTTCGGGTCGACCGGCAGGTAGGGCACCTCCCAGCGGAAGTCGGCCACCTCGACGCCCGCCTCGGCGGCGTCGGCCTGCATGGCCTGGAAGCCCTTGTTGATGGCGTCCTGGTGGCTCCCGGAGAACGCGGTGTACACCAGGTCGCCGCCCCACGGGTGGCGCTCGGCCACCGGCAGCTGGTTGCAGTACTCGACGGTGCGGCGGATCTCGTCGATGTCGGAGAAGTCGATCTGCGGGTCGATGCCCTGGGTGAACATGTTCATCCCGAGCGTGACCAGGTCGACGTTGCCGGTGCGCTCGCCGTTGCCGAACAGACAGCCCTCGATGCGGTCGGCGCCGGCCTGGAAGCCCAGCTCGGCGGCGGCGACCCCGGTGCCGCGGTCGTTGTGCGGGTGCAGCGAGAGCACCACGGCGTCGCGGCGGGCGAGGTGGCGGTGCATCCACTCGATGGAGTCGGCGTAGACGTTCGGCGTGGCCATCTCGACGGTCGCCGGGAGGTTGACGATCATCGGCGA
This sequence comes from Pseudonocardia zijingensis, assembly GCF_042657305.1. Lineage (NCBI taxonomy): Bacteria > Bacillati > Actinomycetota > Actinomycetes > Pseudonocardiales > Pseudonocardiaceae > Pseudonocardia > Pseudonocardia zijingensis. The sequence goes on from NZ_JBHSKO010000003.1 coordinate 408,319, forward strand.
CTCGGGCGTGGGCTGCCACACTGCGCTCACCGCGTTGCAGATGTCCACGGCGTACTCGAGCTCCGTGCCGGTGTAGGACTCGGGCGAGTACTCGAAGCGCCAGTCGGTGGAGGGGTACTTCTCGGCGAAGCGCAGCACCTCTTCCGCGCCGTCGGTGGCGATCTTCGTGATGCCCGGGCGGTCGGACCGGAACACGACACGGCGCTGCAGGATCGACGTCGAGTTGTAGAGGTGGACGATGGCCCGGGGGGCGCCTTCGCAGGCCTCGTAGGTGCGCTCGATCAGCTCGGGCCGGGCCTGCGTCAGCACCTGGATCGTGACGTCGTCCGGGATCACGTCCTGCTCGATGATCTCGCGGACGAAGTCGTAGTCGGTCTGGCTCGCCGCCGGGAACCCGACCTCGATCTCCTTGTAGCCCATGCGTACGAGCAGGTCGAACATGCGGCGCTTGCGGGCGGGGCTCATGGGGTCGATCAGCGCCTGGTTGCCGTCGCGCAGGTCGACGGCGCACCACAGCGGGGCCTTGGTGATCCGCTTGTCCGGCCAGGTGCGGTCGGGCAGCGGCACCGGCTCCACCAGCTCGTGGAAGGGCCGGTAGCGGTGGACGGGCATCTGCGAGGTGCGCTGCGGGTTCCAGGCGGGCTGGCCCTCGGGTACCGGGCCGTCCGGGGTGCGCAGCCGGCTGGACGTCGACGATGTGAAGGCGTCGGGGGACGTGGTCATTCAGGGTGCTCCTGGAGGTGTGGACCGATCATCGAGACCGGCGCACGCCACGACCCGCGACGAGGGGCCGGTCGGTCAGACCCCGCCGCGGCGGCGAAGGAGCAGGCGTGCCACGTCCCCGAGAGTAGCCCCGGGGTGGGGGAGTACCGCAACCCACCCCGGCCACCCGCGCCCGGCGGGACACTCGAACCGGTGTCACTCGATCGGGTAATACCGATCGGTAGCGCACGCGGGTGGGCACCGTGGGATCATGGCGGGCAACGAGCCCGGGGAGGTCGCCAGTGGCAGTGGGGAGCACGGCACGGCGGGGTATCGACGCCCTCGGCAACGTGCTGCGAATCGTCGGAATGCTGATCGTCACGGTTCTCGTGGTGCACATCGTGCTCACGTTGCTCGGCGCGAATCCGGCCAACGGGCTCACGCAGCTGATCCGGGACGCGGCCGACACGTTCAACCTCGGCCTGAGCGACCTGTTCCTGCCCGAGGACCCGCGGCTGGGCGTGGTGCTGAACTACGGCGCCGCGGCGCTGCTCTGGTTCGTGATCACCACGATCGTGGTGCGGTTGGTGCGCCGGATTCCCTAGCGCTACACCGCCGGTTTCGGTTGTCCATTGCGGTCGCCGCAACGATGGGCAACCGAAACTGCCGATCGGGAGCACGTCACCCCGAGTCTGCGAGGTGGGCGGCGATCGCGGCCACGTCGGCCGGCAGCCCCGGCCGCTGCGCCGCGGCGGGCACTGCTGCCCGGCGCACCGGTGGCCGGGCGATCACCGGGGCGCCCAAGGCGTCCTGCTCCGCAGGCGAGTAGCCCGCCGAGCGCAACGCGTGGAGGACCTCCGCCGCCGGGTGCTCGCTCACCAGCACGGTGTCGGTGAGGGGGCGCAGCCGCAGCGGGGCGAGCGCGCGGTGTGCCGCGAGCTCGGCGCCCAGCGCCGCGTCGGCCACGCGGACGCAGGTGGCCACCGCGCACACCTGCACCTGGCCGTACTGGCGGGCGACGTCACGGACGAGGTAGTCGAGCGGCTGGGGGAGCGGGCGGTCGGCGGCCTCGGCGAGCGCGGCCAGCAACCCGTCGGCGGTGTGGCCCGCCTCCAGCGCGCGCCGCACGCTCCCGGCCGTGAACCTCCAGATCGACGCGGTGTCGCGCCGCTCGGGATCGGCGGCGGACTGGAGGAGCCGGGTGAGCGGGGCCGCGGCGGTGCCCGTGACCATCGCGGTGAGGTCGGGCAGGAACGTGGCGGTGCGGGTGGGCGCGGGCAGCGCCTCGGCGAGTGCGCTGCGCAGCGCCTCGTGCGCCCCGTCGGTGCGCACCGCGGCGAGGAGCCGGTGGCCGATCGGCGTGAGCGCTCCCGCGGCGACGAGGCCGAGCAGCTCGGCCTCCTGGACGGTGGCGCGCAGCCGGGCGGCGTCGCCCGGGAGGTCGCGGTCCGACGGGGCACGGTGCTGCAGCAGCTCGCGCAGCGCGCCGGTGTCGACGATGCCCCGGTGCGGCCCGAGCGAGGCCAGCGCGGTGAGGGCGGAGGCGCGCATCCGGACGTGCTCGGGGTGGCCGTAGCTCCGGACGAGGGCGGGGGCGGGCCGGCCCGACTCGTCCACGCGCAGGCTGGGCACCATCGGCAGCCCCCACCAGGCGAGCAGGAGCCGGGCGTGGGCGTCGTCGGGCTCGGCCTCGAGCCACTCGTCGGCCGCCTCGGTGGGCATCGCGACGCCGACGGGATGCGCGGTGGCGCGGCCCTCGCCGTCGCGGGCGAGCGCGACGAGGCCGGCCGCGGCGGCGGTCTCCAGTCCGAGCCGCACGCCTGCGACGTCGGAGCCGATCTCCTTGGCCGCCCGCCGCAGCTCCCGCGCGCCGATGCCGCCACCGCGCACCGTGGCGAGCGGGGAGCGGTCGAGCAGCGTGATCAGGGCCCGGACCGACTCCAGCGCCGCGAGCGCCGCCCGCTCGCTCGCCGCGCGCAGCTGCCCGCGATCGACGGGCGCGGTGGCGGGGCGGGGCGGGGTGGCGTCGAACGGCGCGTGGTAGCCCGGGCCCCGCACGGCCAGCGCCATCTCCCGCGGCATCTCGGCGATGCCCCACTCGGTGGGCACCGCCCAGCCCTGCAGTGCGAGCAGGCGGCCCACGTGGTGGTCGGCGGGCTCTCCGGGCTCGGGGAAGCGCACCCCCGAGCGTCGGGGCCCGTGCCAGGCCAGCTGCCGGACGGCCGCCGCGACCTCCGCGGGTGCCTCGGCCAGGCGTGCCTGCACGGCGTGCGGATCGGTGAGCGTTGCCACCACGGTGTCCAGGCCCGCCCGGTCGAGGCCGGGGATGCCGTGGTGGGTGCCGACGCGCCTGAGCTGCTCGGGGCTGAGCAGGCCGTAGAGCGTGCGCGCCGGGCGGCCGAGGCCGAGCGGGTGCGGCGTGACCGCTCCCCACCCGCCGACCTGCCGCACCTTCCCCTGCAGCGTCCAGGCGAGCGCCACGCCGGTGAGCTCGGAGACGGCGTCGTCGACCGCGGACTCGAGGACGGCATCGCGGGCACCGAGCAGCGCGTGCAGCTCGTGGCGGGCGGCCGAGCCACCGAGGGCGAGCAGCGCCTCGGCGACCTGGAGCGCGGGCTGGGAGAGCGCTGCCAGCGCCCGGTTGACCGAGGCCTGGGCCGACAGCCGCTCGGCGAGCATGGCGAGGTCGGTGGGCACGGGGTGGCGCAGCACGTCGGGCCGGGCGCGCAGGATGGCCTCGAGCTCGGGCGCGCCCACCGTGGAGAGCCATGTCGCCAGCTCAGCCACGCGGCTCATGACAGCAGGGTAGGTGGGTGCCCCGACAGTGGGTCCCCATCTCGCGCCGACCCGGCGCCGCTGCTCGACGGGCGGTAGCGGGTAGCGATCCGGCGCGCTGTGGCGAATGCCATTTCGACCTGCGTCACCGGGTGCTGCCGGTAGGGTGGGGTCCCGACCAGCACCCGGTGGTGCACGTCCCCACGTGCAGACACCTGCGGTGATGAGCCCGAGGCCGCGGGTGGAACGTCCACGTGGCCAGTACAGGAGGTCGGCGGTGGCCCTCGTCGTGCAGAAGTACGGCGGATCTTCCGTTCAGGATGCGGACCGCATCAAGAAGGTCGCCGAACGGATCGTCCGCACGCACAAAGAGGGCAACGACGTCGTCGTGGTCTGCTCCGCGATGGGCGACACCACCGACGACCTGCTCGACCTCGCCGACCAGGTGTCGCCCGCTCCACCGCCGCGCGAGCTCGACATGCTGCTCACGGCAGGCGAGCGCATGTCCAACGCGCTCGTGGCGATGGCGATCCACTCCCTCGGGGTGCAGGCGCGCTCGTTCACCGGCTCGCAGGCCGGCATGGTCACCACGTCCAAGCACGGCGACGCGCGCATCGTGCAGGTCAACCCGCAGCGCCTGCGCGAAGCCCTCGACGAGGGCTCGATCGTGCTCGTCGCCGGGTTCCAGGGCGTGAGCCAGGACTCGAAGGACGTCACCACGTTGGGCCGCGGCGGCTCCGACACCACGGCCGTGGCGCTCGCCGCCGCTCTGGAGGCCGACGTCTGCGAGATCTACTCCGACGTGGACGGTATCTACACGGCCGACCCGCGCATCGTCCCCGACGCGCAGCTCCGCGAGACGATCACCTACGAGGAGATGCTGGAGATGGCGGCCTGCGGCGCCAAGATCCTGCATCTGCGCGCCGTCGAGTACGCGCGGCGCTACAACGTCCCGCTGCGGGTGCGCAGCTCGTACAACGACAAGCCGGGCTCGCTCGTCACCGGCTCGATCGAGGAGATTCCCGTGGAAAAGGCGATCCTCACCGGAGTCGCTCACGACCGGTCCGAAGCCAAGATCACGGTGACCGACGTCCCGGACACGCCCGGCATGGCGGCCCGGATCTTCCGCACCGTGGCCGACGCCGAGATCAACATCGACATGGTGTTGCAGAACGTGAGCCGCACGTCCGCGCAGCGCACCGACATCACGTTCACGCTGCCGCGCACCGACGGCCCCCGCGCCGTGGCCGCGCTCACGGCCGCGCAGGCCGAGATCGGGTTCGCCGAGGTGCTCCACGACGACGAGGTCGGCAAGGTCTCGCTGATCGGTGCCGGGATGCGCTCGCACCCGGGGGTCACGGCCACGTTCTGCGAGGCGCTGTCGAAGGCGGGCGTCAACATCGAGATCATGAACACCTCCGAGATCCGGATCTCGGTGCTCTGCCGGCCCGACCAGCTCGACACCGCGGTGAGCGCGCTGCACGCCGCGTTCGATCTCGGTGGCGACGAGCAGGCCGTCGTCCACGCCGGAACGGGGCGGTGAGCGACGTGACGAACGGGTTCTCCCAGGAGCAGCACGGCCGCCACGAGCACGGTCGCCACGAGCGGGGCCCGGTGCTCGCGCTCGTCGGGGCCACCGGCGCCGTCGGCACCACCATGATCGAGATCATCGACGCGCGCGAGAACGTGCCGTGGTCGGACATCCGGCTGATCGCCTCGCCCCGCTCGGCGGGCAAGGTGCTGCGGGTGCGCGGGCAGGACGTCACCGTGCAGGCGCTCGCGCCCGAGGTCTTCGACGGCGTCGACATCGCGCTCTTCGACGTTCCGGACGAGGTCAGCGCGCAGTGGGCCCCGATCGCGGCCGAGCACGGCGCGGTGGTGGTCGACAACTCCGGCGCCTTCCGCATGGACCCCGACGTGCCGCTCGTGGTGCCGGAGGTCAACGCCGAGAAGGCCGCCGAGCGGCCGAAGGGGATCATCTCCAACCCCAACTGCACCACGCTGTCGATGATGGCGGCCATGGGTGCGCTGCACCGCGAGTTCGGGCTCGAAGCGCTCGTCGTGGCCTCCTACCAGGCCGCGTCCGGCGCCGGCCAGGGTGGCATCGACCGGCTGTACGCGGAGCTGTCCGCCGTGGCCGGTCAGGAGGTCGGGGTGCGGGGCGGCGACGTCGCCGCAGCCATCGCCGCAGCAGGGCTCGACGCCGCCGAGTCGCCGTTCCCGGCGCCGCTGGCGCTCAACGTCGTGCCGTGGGCGGGCTCGCTCAAGGACGACGGCTGGTCGTCGGAGGAGCTCAAGGTCCGCAACGAGGCCCGCAAGATCCTGGGCATCCCGGACCTGAAGGTGTCCGCCACGTGCGTGCGGGTGCCGGTGGTCACCACCCACTCGCTCGCGGTGCACGCCACGTTCGCCCGCGAGGTCACGGTGGACGCCGCCCGCAAGGTGCTCTCCGAGCAGCCCTCGATCGTGCTGCGCGACGACCCGGCGGCGGGCGAGTGGCCCACCCCGGCCGACGCGGTCGGTGGCGACCCCACCTGGGTCGGGCGCATCCGGCAGGCGCTGGACTTCCCCCACACGCTCGAGCTGTTCGTGTGCGGCGACAACCTGCGCAAGGGTGCCGCGCTCAACACCTACGAGGTGGCGGAGACGGTGGCCGGCAGCCTCTGACCGGTCGCCTCCGACCGTTCAGGAGGTCGCGAGGCGCAGCGTCGCGAGGACGGCGCGGTGGTCGCTGCCGCGGATGTCCCGCACCTCGAAGGACTCGGCGACGATGCCCTCTGTGGCGAACACGTGGTCGATCTGGGGGCCGAACTCGCGCAACCGCGGGCTCGGCCCCCAGGTCGGCACCAGCCCGGCGCCGCGCTGAGCCGCTGCGTCGCCGCAGCCCGTGGTGCCCGCGCGCAGCGCGGAGTGGTCGAGCGTGGCGTTGAAGTCGCCCGCGATCACGGCGGGAGTGGGCCCGGAGCACCAGCGCGACAGCATGGCGAGGTCGGAGTTCCAGTCCGGCACGGATCCGGGCACCGGTGCCACCGAGTGGAACGCCACGAACCGGAGCGTGTCGAGCTCACCTCCGGTGACCTCGATGTAGGGGAACGTCGACGTGTCGTCGCCGACCTGGACCTCGACGTCGCCGAGCCCTTCGGACACGACGGCGGTGACCTCCTCGACGTCGTCGTCGTCGGCGTCGCCGGTGGAGACGTGCACCCGGTAGCCCAGCTGGTCGACGAGGGGTGAGAGCCGGTCGGCGAAGCCGGGACCCGATTCGCTGATGGCCACCACGTCCGGTTGCTGGTCCTCGATCAGGGCGGCGAGCTCGCCGGCGTCGGCCTCGCCCTCGAAGGTGTTGAACGCCAGCACCCGCAACGGCGCGCCGCGGGCGGGCACGTCGTCGGCCAGCATCCGGGGCAGCACCATCCCGCCGCCGACGAGGAGCACGGCGAGGGTGCCCGCCACGAACGGCAGCACGCGCCGTTCGAAGATCATCACCACGAGCAGCAGCACGAGCAGGGCCGCGACGCCGCACAGGATCCAGGGGCGCATCGAGACGACCTGCACGAAGGGGCTGCGCCGATCGAGCCCGAACAGCAGGTCCGGCACCGCGGCCACGGCCACGAGCAGCGTGAACACGGCCGCGACGACGTAGCGGGCGATGCCACGGCGACGCCGGGGGCCCGCGCGGGGCGGATCCGGCGGCGGGGCGGGGGCGAGCCGGTCCGGCGGTGCGCTCATCGCCGCGAAGTCTTCCCTAAATCGGTTGAGAAGGAGCTGAGGGCGTGCCGCGCACCCCGCCGTGCGGGCGCGTGAGCAGCGCGACGAGCACGGCGGCGGCCAGGCCGGCGGACCCCACGGTGAGCACGGCGACGGCGGGTGAGGCGATGTCGACCAGCGCGCCGGTCAGCGGCGTGGCGACGGCGGCCCCGAGCGTGATGGCCGAGCCGTGCAGCCCGGTGACGAGCCCGCGCGCGTGCTCGGGAGCCAGCCGGCTCACGGTCTCGGCGCTCGCGGCCATCGACGGGGCGATCAGCAGTCCGACGGGCACGAGCAGGAGCGCGTAGGACCACCAGGACCCGGCCAGCGCCACCGGGAGGGCCGCGGCACCGAGGCCGCCGACGAGCAGCGGGAGCGACCGCGACCGCCGGGCGGCGCCGTACACGAAGCCGCCGACGAGCGAGGCCAGGCACCAGACGGCGTTGACGGCGGGGATCCAGCCGGCGTTCCCGCCGAGTTCGAGGCCGGCGATCATCGACAGTTCGGTGCCGAAGACGACCGTGACCGCGGCCGTGGTGGCGAGCAGCGCCCCGAGCAGGCGCCGGTCGAGCCATTCCCGGACGGGCGGCGGCGGGCCGGGTTCCGCGGCGGCCGCGCGCGTGGGCGGGTTGAGCAGCAGGAGCGCGGTGCCCGCCACGAGCCACCCGGCGCCGACCGTCCACATCGCGGTGGTGGAGGACGCCCGCAGCGCCAGCACCGCGCCGGCCGCGGGCCCGATGATGTAGGAGATCTCGACCGACATGGAGTCGAGGGCGAAGGCCGGGCGCCTGCGCTCGGGCGGCACCAGCACGGCGAGCGACTGCCGGGTGACGGAGAAGACCGGCACCCCGAGCAGCCCGCCGAGCAGCGCGCTCACGAGCAGCGCCGGGTAGGGCAGGAACGGTGCCACCCCCCAGAACACCGCCTGCGCGCACAGCGTGACCGCGAGCATCGTGCGCAGGCCGCGCCGGTCGACGACCCGCCCGAGCAGCGGCGCCCCGATCGCCATTCCGACGGTGGCCGCGGCGCCGACCGCTCCGGCGGCCGCGTAGCCCTGGTCGAGCGTGAGCACCACGTGCAGGGTGAGCGTGATGGCCGCCGCCGACGCGGGCAGGCGGGCGAGGAACGAGACGGCGGTGACGGCGCCGACCCCCGGGATGGCGAGGACCGCGCGGTAGGCGGCGGGCCCTTGCGCGGGGGTGTCGACGTCCACCGGCCCATGGTGCCCGCGGCGGACGCCGAACTCGACCGGGTTCAGGCTCTCGCGGCGGTCGACGTCGCCCCGCCTGGTCTCGTTGCGTGGTGGTCACGGTCCCCCCTGACCGTGCCGGGGAAGGGTAGCTTTTCCGCGCCGATGATCTCTGCCTGCCGGGGCACGGGCGCACACGATGAGGGGGAAACCGATGGCCTACAGCGTCGTACGACGGGGTGCGGTCGCCGTCGCGAGCTGCGTCGCGGGGGTCGCGCTGCTGGCCGGGTGCGGGGGTTCCGGGCCCGGCGGTGGGCTCGCGGCGTCGCCGTTCGACGTCGCGCGTGCCGCGCCGGACCTCACGAAGGCCGCGGGCACGTCCCGCTACGAGGTCGAGATGACCTACAGCACCAGCGGTGGCCCCTTGGGCGACATGACGATGAGGTCGCACGGCTCGGGCACCTACGACTTCGAGGGTCAGATCGGCGACGGCACCTACACGAACGACGACCCGATGACCGGTGCGCCCACGCAGGAGGAGGTCGTGTTCCGGAACAACGTGCTCTACCAGCGCCAGGTGGGGGCGAGCAGGTGGCACGAGGTCGACTTCTCCGGCGTCGTCGACACCCCCATCGGCCAGCACGACCCCTCGCAGCAGCTCGACCTGCTCCGCGGCGTCTCCGACGACGTGCGCGAGGTGGGCTCGGCCGAGGTGCGGGGCGACGAGGTCACCCGGTACGACATCACCATCGACCCGCAGCGGCTCGTGGGCGACAGCGGTGTCCTGGTCGACGACCCCCTCATCCGGGCCGCGATGAGCGCCGCCCGCCCGATCCCCGGCTCCGTGTTCGTCGACTCCGACGGCCGGGTGCGCAGGCTCGAGTTGCGCATCGAGACCGCAGGCTCGGACATCGCCGTGCCGCCGGAGCTCCAGGAGATGCTCGGCGAGGGCTCGCGGCTCCAGGAGATGCTCGGGGACCGGCGCAGCACGTCGGACGTCAGCGTCGAGTACTTCGACTTCGGGGTGCCGGTCACCGCGCAGGTGCCCGATCAGTCCACGGTGGACACCGGTCCGATCTTCACCGCCGTCCCCGGCATACCCGAGCTCCCGGACCTCTCCGAGTTGCCCGGCGGGAACTAGACAACGGGTCGATCACGCACTGCTCGTTCGCCCGTGGCGCTGCCCGTGTCGGGTGGTCGACCGACCGGCCCGGTCGTGCGCCGCACCACGAGCTCGGTCGGCACCACCACGGCGGGGGGCTCCTGGTCCGGGTCGGCCAGGGCGGAGAGGATCATCTCCGCCGCCAGCACGCCCTGGGCCACCACCGGCTGGGCCACGGTCGTGAGGTCCAGCAGCTGCGCCATCTCGTGGTCGTCGATACCGATCACCGAGACGTCCTCGGGCACCCGCAGCCCGGCGTGCCGGGCGGCCTGGAGGGCGCCCATCGCCATCTCGTCGGACGCGGCGAAGAGGGCCGTCGGCGGCTCGGGGAGCGCGAGCAGCCGCGCCGCGGCGGCGTACCCGCCGCTCACGGTGAAGTCGCCCACGGTCTCGAGCTCGGTCGCCGCGGGCCGGCCCACGGCGGCGAGCTCGGCGCGGTAGCCGCGGCGCCGCTCGCCGGGCATCGGAGTGCGCAGCGGGTCGTCGCCGCCGATGAAGCCGATCCGCCGGTGGCCGAGCTCCACCAGGTGGCGCACGGCGCAGCGTGCGGACGCCTCGTCGTCGATGCGCACGCTCGCCCAGCCGGGCACGGCGGCGCCGACCACTGCCACCGGCCCGCCCACCGCGGAGAGCGTGGCCGCCTCGTCGGTGGTGGGGTGCAGGGCGAGCACGAGTACCCCGTCCACGCGCTTGCGCAGGAGGGTGCCCGAGAACGCGCGGCGCCGCTCGTGGGCGTCGGTGCCCAGGCTGTAGAGCAGCAGGTCGTAACCGGCCGCGCGCAGCCGTTCCTCCGCGCTGTGCACGATCGCCCCGAAGTACCAGCGGTTGATGTACGGGGCCACCACGCCGATCGCGTGCGTCTGGCCGCTCGCGAGGCTCGCCGCGCTGGGCGATGCCACGTACCGCAGCTCGGCCGCCACGGCGAGCACGCGCTGCCGGGTGGCCTCGGAGACCCGGGGCAGCCCGTGCAGCGCGCGCGAGACCGTCGCGATGGAGACCCCGGCGGCCTCCGCGACGTCCTTGATCGTGCTCACGGCGGGCCGTCCCGATCAGCCCTTGACGCTGCCGGCCAGCAGACCGCGCACGAAGTAGCGCTGGAGTGCCACGAACACGACCAGGGGCACGACGATCGCCACGAACGCGCCGGGCGCGAGCAGGTACCAGTTCGACCCGCGCTCGCCCGCCAGGTTGGCGAGGCGGACGGTGAGCGGGGCGACGTCGAGGGTGCCGCCCGCGAACACGAGTGCGACGAGCAGGTCGTTCCAGACCCAGAGGAACTGGAACACCGCGAACGCGGCGATCGCGGGCTTCATCAGCGGCACCATGATCGTGGTGAAGATGCGGACGTGGCCCGCCCCGTCCACCCGCGCGGCCTCCACCAGCTCCGCCGGGATGTCCCGCATCGAGTTGTGCAGCAGGAAGATCGCGAGCGGCAGCGCGAACGTGGAGTGCGCGATCCAGACCGTCCAGAACGACCCGGCGAGGCCGGTGCCCACGAAGATCTCCAGCAGCGGCAGCAGCGCGACCTGCAGCGGCACGATCTGCAGGGCGAAGACGGCCACGAACAGCGTGTCCCGCATCGGGAACCGCGTCCAGGCGAAGCCGTACGCGGCCATCGTGGCCAGGATGATCGGGATCGCCACGGACGGGATCGTGATCAGGATGGAGTTGGCGAAGAAGCCCGCGAGCGGCTGGCTGCCCCCGAACAGCACCTCGGCGTAGTTGTCGAGGGTGATGTCCGGGTTCGCGAAGAACGTCCACCACCCGGTGCGCTGGACGTCGCGTTCGGGTCGGAACGACGAGAGGAACAGCCCGAAGGTCGGGATGGTCCACAGCACGGCGATCACGATGGCGGCGAGCGACGCCCACGGTGAGGAGAGCCGCTTCCTGGCCACCGCGGAGCGGGTGGGGGTCTGCTGGACCGTGCCGGATCCGGCCGTGCCGTCCTCGGTCAGAACGGTCATCGCGCGTCCACCTTCCGCATCTGCCGCACGTTGTAGACGACGATCGGTACGACGAGCAGGAACAGGATCATGGCGAGGGCCGACCCCACGCCCAGGTCGGAGAGCCGGAAGCTCTGCACGTAGAACTCGTTGGCCACCACGCTCGTGTCGAACTGGCCGCCGGTCATCGTGCGGACGATGTCGAACACCTTCAGCACCGCGATGCTGATCGCGGTGACCACCACGACCACGGCGGGGCGGATGCTCGGCAGCGTGATGTAGAAGAACAGGCGCAGGCCGCCGACGCCGTCCAGGCGCGCGGCCTCGATGATGTCGCTCGGGATCGCCTTGATCGCGGCCGACAGCACCGTCATCGCGAAGCCGGCCTGGATCCAGATCATCACGACGATCAGCAGCAGGTTGTTCCACGGTCGCTGCAGGATGAAGTCGACCGGTTCCATGCCCAGCCACACGAGCAGCTGGTTGAGCAGGCCGATCTGCTGGATGCCCTGCTGGTTCGGCCGGTAGGCGTAGACGAACTTCCAGATGATCGCCGCGCCGACGAACGAGATCGCCATCGGCAGGAAGATCAGCGCCTTCGCGGCGGCCTCGAAGCGGGTGCGGTCCACGAGCACCGCGTAGACCAGGCCGATCGCCGTGGAGAGGATCGGGGTGATCACCACCCAGAGCAGCGTGTTGCGCAGCACGACCACGAGGTCGGGCTGGGTGAAGATCTTGACGTAGTTGTCGAGTCCGACGAAGCCGGCGCTGCTGGCGTCCAGGAACGACTGCACCGCCGTGCGGCCCGCGGGGTAGATCAGGCCGACGAGCAGGAGCAGGAAGGCAGGCGCGGTGAACGCGATGCCGGACACCAGGTCGGTGCGGCGTCCCCGCACACGGTCGGCGACGAGCAGGACCGCGCCCATCACGGCGGCGAACACGAGCACCGCCACCAGCAGTTGCAGCAGTTTGTCGAGCAGGGTCAAGCCGGCTCACCTCCGAGGGGTTGCTCGAGCACGCCGAGGGGAGGCGCCGGGACGGCGGATCACGCCGTCCCGGCACCGGGTACCGCTACCGGGTCAGGAGGAGGCGGGCCAGGACTGCTCGATGGCGGTGAGCGACTCCGTGGTGCTCTGGCCGGTGATCCAGTCGGTCATGCCCTTCCAGAACGACGCCGAGCCCACGGCCGCGGGCATCAGGTCCGAGCCGTCGAACCGGAAGGTGTTGGACTGGTCCTGCAGGATCTCGGCGGAGAGCTTGTCGATCGGGTTGGACAGGTTGTTCGGGTCCAGCCCGGTGTTGGCGCTGATCCAGCCGCTCTGGCCGAGGTCGCTACCGGCCTTCGCCTTCGCGTTGGCCCATTCCGGGGAGGACAGGTACGCCTGGAAGGCCTGCACCTCCGGCCGGTCGGAGAAGGCCACGACGAACTCCGAGCCCACGAGGATCGTCTGCTGGCCGCCGGGGTTGATCGGGGGCAGTTCGAACGCGAAGACCTGGCCGTTCTCCGAGATGTCGGTGCCCTCGGGGAAGTTCGCCGCGTAGAAGTTGGCCTGCCGGTGCATGTAGCAGGCGTTCATGCCCGGGGTCGCCTCGTCGAGGATCGGCAGGCCGCCGTCCTGGAACGTCGTGGTGGCGATCGAGGACACGTCGCCGAGGCCGCCGTTGACGTACTCGGAGTTCTTGAGGATCGAGCCGACGCGGTCGAGCGCCCGCACCACGCGGGGGTCGTTGAACGGGATGGCGTGCGAGACCCACTGGTCGTAGACCTCGGGACCGTTCTCGCGCAGCATCACGTCCTCGAGCCAGTCCGTGAGCGGCCAGCCCGTGGCGTCGCCGGAGCCGATGCCCGCGCACCAGGGCTTGCCACCGTCGGCGACGATCCGGTCCGAGAGCGCCACCATCTCGTCCCAGGTGGTGGGCACCGCGTAGCCCTTCGCCTGGAACGCCTGCGGCGAGTACCAGACGTAGGACTTCACGTTCGAGCCGAGCGGCGCGCCGTACAGCGTGCCGTCGACGCTGCCCGCCGACTTGAACGTCTCCGAGTAGTACTGGTCGACGTTCGCCACCACGGCCTGGGGAGCGGGCTTCACGGCGCCCGGGTTCTGCGAGACCAGGGTGTTGATCATGCCCGGCTGGGGCACGTACGCGATGTCGGGCGGCGAGCCGGCCTGCACCCGCACCGGCAGCTGCGCCTCGAACTCCTTCGAGCCCTCGTAGACGACCTGCGTGCCGGTGCACTCCTCGAACTGCCGGTAGGAGTCGATGTGCGGCTGGTCCTCGGGGGCGACGATCGAGGTGTAGATCGTGACCCGGGTGCCGGACAGGTCGCCGTACTGCGCGAACGCCGCGCAGTCCTCGCTCGATGCGGCGGGGTTCCCGCCGCCGCCCGCGACGTTGCTGCCGCTGCAGCCGGCGAGCACCAGGCTGAGACCCAGGGCGGCGCCGACCACGGCCGTGCCGCGGGACGGTCTCCGCAGGATCGATCCGGACTTCGGGGCTGGCATCGCACCCTCCGCGTCGATGGGGAGGAGCGGGCGGGGCGCCCGCTCCCTGTTGAGATCCGCGCAATGGAAGCGTTTACGCACGATCACGGGCAACAAGGAGGGGTAACGATGCCGTAACTCCCACTGCAGGTAGCGGACCGCTCACGGTGCGTGTTTGGTCTTCTCCTCGGAGCCCTGCCATGGCAGGCTGCAAGCGCTTTACTCCCTCTCACTCGGATCGTCCGGCACGTTCCTGCCGGTGGAAGGAGCACAGCATGGCTGCTGTGACTTTTGACAAGGCGACCCGCATCTACCCCGGGTCCACCAAGCCCGCGGTCGACGCGCTCGACCTGGAGGTCGCCGACGGCGAGTTCCTCGTCCTGGTCGGGCCCTCCGGATGCGGCAAGTCCACCTCCCTGCGGATGCTCGCCGGGCTCGAGGACATCGACCAGGGCTCCATCCACATCGGCGGCCGTGACGTCACGCGCGTCCCCCCGAAGGACCGCGACATCGCGATGGTCTTCCAGAACTACGCGCTCTACCCGCACATGACCGTCGCGGAGAACATGGGCTTCGCGCTCAAGATCGCCGGGCGCCCGAAGTCGGAGATCCAGGAGCGGGTGCGCGAGGCGGCGAAGATCCTCGACCTCGAGGACTACCTCGACCGCCGCCCCAAGGCCCTCTCCGGTGGTCAGCGCCAGCGCGTGGCGATGGGCCGGGCGATCGTTCGCTCCCCGCAGGTCTTCTGCATGGACGAGCCGCTGTCCAACCTCGACGCCAAGCTGCGCGTCTCCACCCGCACCCAGATCGCCTCGCTGCAGCGCAGGCTGAACATCACCACGGTCTACGTCACGCACGACCAGACCGAGGCCATGACGATGGGCGACCGCGTCGCCGTGCTGAAGGACGGGCTCCTGCAGCAGGTCGACACGCCGCGGGCCATGTACGACAAGCCGGCCAACGTCTTCGTGGCCGGGTTCATCGGCTCGCCCGCGATGAACCTGCTCGACGTCTCGGTCGACGGCGACACCCTGCACTTCGGTGGCGCGGACATCAACATCCCGCGCTCCGCGGTGGAGGAGGTCGGCTCCACCCGCTCGGTCACCGTCGGCGTGCGGCCCGAGGACATGGAGGTCGTGAGCGCCGGGGCCGGGCTGGCCACGGAGGTCGAGGTCGTCGAGGAGCTCGGCGCCGACGCCTACGTCTACGGCTCCACCGAGGTGGGCGGCGAGCGCCGTTCGATCATCGCCCGCGTCGACGGGCGCACCCCGCCCGACAAGGGCTCGGTGATGCACTTCGCGCCGCGCCAGGGCCACCTGCACCTGTTCGCGGGTGACACCGGCGAGCGCATCGACGCCTGACCCGCACCCCACGACCACCGCAGCCCCGGCACCGCCCAGGTGCCGGGGCTGCGGTGTGGATGGCCTCGTCCCGCGAGCGGCTAACCGACCGGCGCGGGCAGGGGGGCGCGCAGCCGCACCTCCGTGCCGTGGATCTCGGCCGCCGGGCGCAGCCCGGCCCGCCGCAGCAGCCGGGTGATGCCGACGTCGTCCGGGCGGGCGCAGCCGACGATCTCGGCGAGCCCGTGCTCGGCCGCCACGTCGGCGACGCGGCGCAGCAGCGCGGTGCCCAGCCCGCGGCCCTGCCACGTGTCCTCGACCAGCAGCGCCGCCCGGGCCGACCCCGGGATGTCCGGGTCCGGGTCGAGGTTGGCGATGCCGACGGCGCTCCCGCCGTCGGTGGTGACGGCCAGCACGGCGTGCAGCGCGCCGGGAGATGCGGACGGGCCGAGGAGCGCGGCCAGCTCGTCGGGTTGGAGCCGCGGCGTGGGGCTGAGGTAGCGGGCCCGCCGCGCCGCGGGCGAGCAGCGGGCGTGCAGGGCCGCCACCAGCGGGCCGTCGCCTGCGTCCGCCGCCCGCAGCCGCACCTCCGACCCGTCGCGCAGCTGGAGGGTGCGATCCGCCATCGGGCGGACCGGCGCCCGCATCGTGAGCTGCGTGGCGAGCTCGAGCAGCGCCGCGGCCCGGGAGAGCTCGGTGGCGGTGAACGGCCACGGGCGCCCGACGTGGATCTGCTGGGTGCCGCCGCGCAGCGTGTGGACGTGCTCGGACGACGGCACCGCCGGGTCGACCAGTCGCGCCCGCAGCATGCCCGCCACCGCGCTCGGGGCGCTGCCCGGATCGGCCACGACCATCCGCGCGAGGGCCAGCGCGGTGGTGGCCGGGTCCGACAGCTCGGTGGCGTCGGCCCGCACGAGCAGCGTGCACGGGATGCCCGCCGCCTCGACCGCGTTCATCAGCACGGCCGGCTCGATGCGCTCGGGGACCTCCACCAGCAGCTCGTCGGTGACCGCGCCGTCGTCGGCCGGCTCGCCGACCACGTGGAGGGAGAGGATGTTGCATCCTGCCTCGCCCACGGCGGTGGCCAGCCCGCCCAGTCGCCCGGGCTGGTCCTCGAGTTCCACGTGCATCCGCCACAGCGCCACGTCGGCCAGGGTTCCCCGGCGATGTTTCCGAACCGCTACCTGCGCATGACGGGCCCGCTGCGATCGGGTTGCGCCCCGATCAGGCGAGCGCCCGCCGGGCGAAGCCGATCTCGGTGGCCACGTGCCGGAGCGTCTCCTCCACCACCAGGCTCCCGTGGCCCGCGTCGAACCGGCTCACCTCGTAGGGCACGTCGCCGCGGGCGGCCAGGGCGTCGAGGTAGTTCTCGACCTGCCGGATCGGGCAGCGCGGGTCGTTCTCGCCGGCGAGCACGAGCACCGGCGCCCGCACCCGGTCGACGTAGGTGAGCGGTGAGGAGTCCCGGTAGGCGTCCGGCCGGTCCTCGGGGGAGCCGCCGAAGAGCGCACGGTCGAACGCGCGCAGCTGCTCCATCTCGTCCGCGTATGCCGTGAGGTAGTCGGCCACCGGCACGCCCGCGATCGCCGCGGCCCACCGCTGCGGCTGCGTGCCGACGGCGAGCAGCGCGAGGTAACCGCCCCACGACCAGCCCTCCACCACGCACCGGCCGGGATCGACCAGGCCGTCGGCCACGCAGCGGTCGAACACCGCGGCGACGTCCTCCAGCTCCGTGAGACCGGGACGGCCCTCGATGGCATCGCGCCACGCGGAGCCGTAGCCGGTGGAGCCGCGGTAGTTCACCTCGACCACGACGAATCCGGCGTCCACCCACGCGGCCCGCCCCGCGTCGAACCGGTCCTCGTCGGCGGCGTGCGGCCCGCCGTGCAGGGCGAACACGGCCGGGGCCTGCCCGGCCACGCCGGTGGGGCGGGCGACGAGGGCGTGCACGCGGCCACCCGGCCCGTCCACCCACAGGTCCTCCACCGGTACCGACGCCGGCGCGCGCTCGCCCGGCGGCGCGACCAGCACGCGGTCGGTGCCGTCCGGGTGCAGGGCCCGCACCGCGGGCGGCTCGGCGGCCGACGAGCACGTGTACTCGACGGTGCCGTCGGGCCGCACCTCGGCGGACCCCACGCACCCGGTGGCAACCGGCAGCTCGGCCAGCTCGCCGGACTCCAGGTCGTAGCGGTACAGCCGGGTGCGGGCGGCAGCGGTGTGCCAGACCAGCAGGTTGTGGCCATCGGGGTGGAAATCGGCGTACACCTCGCCGGGCAGGCCGAGGTCGATCTCGCGCTCGGTGCCTGCGAGCACGTCCCACAGCAGCAGCTCCTCGCGGCCGTGCCGCTCGTGCAGCAGCAGGAGCCTGCCGTCCCCGTGGATCGGGGCGAACACCAGCGGGGTGAGGCCCTTCCCCGGGCCGTCCGACTTGTCGGCCACGACCTCGCCGTCGGCCACCCGCAGCACCCGCACCGCGGGGTGCCGCGAGTCGCCGTGCTCGGAGTGGCTGATGGCGAGCAGCGTCTCGTCCTCCGACAGCGCGCCGACCCCGGCGTCCTCCGCGTGCTGGTAGACGACCTCCGCCGGGCCGTCCCCGCGGCGCAGCCAGATCTTGGTGCCGTCGTCGGTGGATGTGCCCGCCGCCACCACCGCGCGCCCGATCTCCAACCCGGCCGGGTAGCCCTCCTCTACGGCGGGGAGCGCCGGCTCGGCCTCGTCCTCGGCCGGCCGCCCGGCGAAGGGTTCGCGCACCCAGCGCCCGAACTCGTCGCCGTCGGTGTCGGCGAACCACCACACCGTGGCGCCGTCGGGCGGGAGCGTGGCGATGTGGGTGCCGCTGCGCCGGTCGGTGACCTGCCGGTGCTGGTCGGTGACGCGATCCCACACGTACACCTCGGTGGTGCCGCTGGCGTTCGAGGTGTAGACGCAGCGGTCCGGTGCGTCGCGGGCCCACGCGGGCCGTGACATCCGCGGCGCCGTGAACCGGGCGCGCCAGCGTTCCTCGCGCTCGTCGTCGAAGAGCCGGTCCGGAACGGGGGCGACGGGGTGCTCGGTCACCCCCGGATCATGCCCCAGCTACCACCGCAGTTCAGCGCACCCGGTGTTGGAGCCCGGCGGCTCGACCTGCACCGTGAAGTGCGCGAGCTGATGGCGTTCGGTGAGCAGCCGCTGGGCCGAGGTCAGCACCACCGCGGGGTCGCACGTCGCCCCGACGGTGAGGTGCGCCGAGCCCACCTCCATGCCGGACGTCAGCGTCCACACGTGGACGTCGTGCACGTCCTGCACGCCCTCCAGGGCGCCGAGCTCGGCGCGCACGGCCGCGACGTCGACGTGCGCGGGTGCGGCCTGCACGAGGATGCGCAGGGCCTGGCGGCCGAGCGACCACGTCCGGGGCAGGATGAACAGCCCGATCCCGATCGCGACGATCGGGTCGGCGTAGCGCCAGCCGAACAGGAGCGTGACGGCGCCGGCGAGGAGCACGCCGACGGAGCCGAGCGTGTCGGCGATGACCTCCAGATAGGCGCCGCGGATGTTGAGGCTCTCCTGCGCGCCGCGGCGCAGCAGGGCGAACACGAAGAGGTTGGCCGCGAGCCCCACCAGCGCCGTGAGCACGATGGGCAGGCCGGGCACCTCGGGCGGGTCGGCGAAGCGCTGCACGGCCTCCAGCACCACCCAGCCGGCCACCCCGAACAGCAGCACGGCGTTGGCGAGGGCGGCGAGCACCTCGGCGCGGTAGAGCCCGAACGTGCGCTTGTCGTCGCTGCGGGCCGCCCGGGCGGCCGTGATCGCCGCGAGCGCCATCCCCATCCCGAGCACGTCGGTGAAGTTGTGCCCGGCGTCGGACAGGAGTGCGAGCGAGGAGGTCAGGAGCCCGACGACGACCTGCAGCACGAGGGATGCCAGCAGCACGCCCAGTGAGATCGCGAGCCGCCGCACGTGCCGGCCCGATGCGCTCGTGGCGGCCGCGGCATCGGTTCCGTGCCCGTGCCCTGCACCCATGGCCGCGAACATATGCGAAAGTACGCATGAGTTCAATGTGACGATCGATCGGGTGACGGTCTGCCATGATGCGCGCGTGAGCAGCGAGCCCCCCGTGCGACCCGACGACCTGCGCATCTCCGACGCGGAGCGCAGCGCGGTGCAGGACCGGCTGCGGCGGGCCCACGAGGTCGGGCAGCTGGACCTCGGCGAGTTCGACGAGCGGGTGCGCTCCGTCTGGGCCGCGCGCACCCGCGGCGACCTCGCCCGGGTCACCGCCGACCTGCCGGAGCCGCCGCCGCCCGGGCGCAGGAAGGTCTTCTCCGACACCGGTGGCGGCGTCACGATGCGGGTGCTCACGATCGTCTGGAGCAGCCTTGCCGCGGTCAACTTCGTCGTGTGGGGGCTGCTGGGGCTCACCACCGGCGACTTCCTGCACCCCTGGTGGGTCTGGGTGGCGGTTCCCCCGGGCATCGCGCTCGCGGTGCTCTACGTCGCGGGCATCGGCCGCCCGCCGCGGCAGCCCTGAGCCCCGTCAGGGGTTCACGAAGAAGCAGAACGGGTGCCCCGCGGGGTCCAAGAGCACCCGCACGTGCTCCTGGGGCTGGAACTCGGCGAGCGAGGCGCCCGCGTCGAGCGCGTAGGCCACGGCGCCGTCGAGGTCCTCCACCTCGATGTCCAGGTGCAGCTGCATCTGCTGCCGCTGCGGGTCGGCGGGCCAGGAGGGGCGCACGTGGTGCTCCTCGAGCTGGAACGAGAGCCCGTAACCGCCACCCGGCGGGCGCAGCGTGACCCACGTGGGATCGTCCTCGACCACCGGCCAGCCGAAGAGCCGCTGGTAGAACGCGGCGAGCGCGCGCGGGTCGGGGGCGTCGAGCACGGTGGCGGACAGCGTCAACGCAGGTCGCTCCACCCCGCGCAGTATGCCGCTGGCGCGGCCCGTGCGCAGGCCGGTAGCGTCCCGCCCGTGTCGAGCCCCGAGGCGTCCAGAGCCTGACCACCGGTCGATCGGTGGTCGGTGAGCCGGTGGCTCACCCCTCGTGCTCGCAGTTCCCGCACCCGCTCCGTTCGACCGGTCCGGCCTCTCACCGACCTCGTCGACTCGACAACGGAGTGCGCTGTGCACAAACCGTCCATGCCGCCTGTCGTCCACCTGCTGGGCACAGCGGTGTTCGCCCAAGGGACGTCCGAGTTCATGGTGGCCGGCCTCGTGCCGGACATCGCGTCGGACCTGTCCGTCTCCCTCCCCGCCGCCGGCCTGCTGACCTCCGCGTTCGCGGTCGGGATGGCCGTCGGCGCGCCGCTCGTGGCGCTGCCTGCGATGCGCTGGCCGCGCAGGCAGGCGCTCCTCGCCTTCCTCTCGGTGTTCGTGCTCGCGCACGTCGTCGCGGCCGTGACCACCAGCTACGAGGTGCTCCTCGCCACGCGTGTGGCCGGGGCGCTCGCCAACGCCGGGTTCCTCGCCGTCGCGCTGGCCGCGGTGACGAGCCTCGTCCCACCCGACGCCAAGGGCCGCGGGCTCGCGGTCCTGCTCGCGGGCACCACGATCGCCTGCGTCGCGGGCGTGCCCGGCGGGGCGCTCCTGGGCGACCTGTGGGGCTGGCGGTCGGCGTTCTGGGTGGTGGCGCTGCTCTGCGTCCCCGCGTTCGCCGCGATCCTGACGTCGGTGCCCGGCGGCCGCTCGGGCGGGGCGCCGCCGCGGGCGCGCCGGGAGCTGCAGGTGCTGCGCCGGCCGCTCCTGCAGGCGCTGCTGCTGCTCGGCGCGCTGGTCAACGGGGCCACGTTCTGCTCGTTCACCTTCCTCGCGCCGGTGCTCGTCGAGCTCACGGGCGTGGACGGGGCGACGATCCCCGCGATGCTCGCCCTGTTCGGCGGTGGCTCGTTCCTCGGCGTCCGGCTCGGCGGGCGGTGGTCCGACTCGCACCCCGTGCCGCTGCTGCTCGCCGGGGGCACGCTGCTCGCGGCCGGGTGGGGCGCGTTCGCCCTCGCCGCGACCCACGTCGTCGCGGTGATCGTTCTCGTCCCGGTGCTGGGCACGCTGTCGTTCGCCGTCGGGAGCACGCTGATCGCCCGCGCCCTGTACGCGGCGGCGGCCGCGCCGAACCTCGCCGGGAGCTACGCCACCGCGTCGTTCAACGTGGGCGCCGCCGCCGGGCCGTGGCTCGGCGGGCTCGCGATCGGGGGCGGGCTCGGGCTGACCGCGCCGCTGTGGGGCAGCGCGGCACTTGTGGCCGGGGCGCTCGTGCTCGGTGCGCCGCTCACCCTCGCCGGTCGGCGACGTGCAGGAACGCGAGCGCCCGCCGCATGACCAGCGCCGCGGCCTCCGGATCGTGGTCCGGGGAGCCGGGGTCGGTGAACAGGTGCCCCTCGCCCGGGTAGAGGTGCAGCTGCGCGCCGGCGACGGCCGCGACGAGCTCGTGTGCGACGTCCACGTCACCGAGCTCGTCGTCGGCCATCGTGTGGATCTGGAGGGGCACCCCGTCCGGCCACGTGCCGCCGAACTCCGGGAGCGGCACGCTGCCGTGCACCAGCAGGGCGCCCGCCGCGCCGGGGCGGGTCTGGGCGAGCCGCTGCGCGGGCATCACACCCAGTGAGAAACCCGCGAGGACGATCCGCGCGGGAAGCGCCTCGGCGGCGCGCATCCCGCGCTCGGTGACCGTGTCGAAGCCGAGCTGCTCCGCGTGGCGCACACCCTCGGGCACGGAGCCGAACGTGCGCCCCTCGAACAGGTCGGGGGTGTGCACCACGTGGCCGACGGCGCGCAGCTCGTCGGCGAACGCGCGGCAGCCCGCCGTCAGCCCGAGGGCGTGGTGGAACAGGAGGACCTCGGCCACGGGACCGGCGTCACTCCTTGTCGACGATCCGCGTGATGAACGCCAGGAGCGCGATGAGCAGCAGCACGGACGGCAGGAAGATCGTCACCGTCCAGTAGTCCAGGACGAAGTCCCAGGGCGAGTCCATGTGCCTGCCATCCCTCCGAGTCGGATCACCCTCGACGGTAGCAATCGTGCTGCCCGTGCGCGGCGACGGTCCTCAGCGGACTCGCAGACTCGCGCTCACGACCGGGTGGTGCCCGGGTCGCGGTGCTCGTCCTCCTCCGCGCGCACGGCCCGGGTGAACAGCCGGCGCGGGCCGCTCCCGCGCGCGCCGAGCCGGTCGTCGCGGTTGCGCAGCAGGCAGCGGTCCAGCGACAGGCAGCCGCAGCCGATGCAGTCGGCGAGGTGGTTGCGCAGCCGGGCGAGCTGGTCGATGCGCGTGTCGAGTTCGTCGCACCACGCGGCGGACAGGTGGGCCCAGTCGTCGCGGTCCGGGGTGCGCCCGTCCGGCAGCGTGGCGAACGCCTCCTTCACCACCCGCAGTGGGATGCCGACGCGCTGGGCCACCCGGATCACGGCGATGCGCCGGAGCGTCTCGCGCGGGTAGCGCCGCTGGTTGCCGCTCGTGCGGCGGCTCGAGATGAGCCCCTTCTGCTCGTAGAAGTGCAGCGCGCTCACGGCGACGCCCGACCGTGCCGCGACCTGGCCGACGGTGAGCTCCGGAGGCGGGGTGCTGGTCACGGGGGCGAGAATAGCCCCTTGACCTCAATCATGGCTGAGGTTTGAGGCTGGTCCGGTGACCAACTCCGCGACACGGGCCGGTACGCGCGAATGGGCCGGCCTCGCTGTGCTCGCCCTCCCCGCGCTGCTCGCCTCCCTCGAGCTCACCGTGACCCACCTCGCCCTTCCCGCCATCGCCGCCGACCTGGGTGCGAGCAGCACCCAGCTGCTCTGGATCGTCGACGTCTACGCGTTCCTGCTCGCCGCGGTGATGATCCCGCTCGGGGTGCTGGGCGACCGGATCGGCCGGCGCAGGCTCCTGCTGGTCGGCGCGGTGGCGTACGGCGTCGCTTCCGTGCTCGCCGCGTACTCCCCGGATCCCGGTCTGCTCATCGCCGCCCGGGCGATGATGGGCGTGGCGGGAGCGACGCTCATGCCCTCGACGCTGTCGCTGACCGCGGCCATGTTCCGCGACCCGCACCAGCGCGCCGTGGCGATCGGCGTGATCATCGCCAGTGTCTCGGGCGGCACCGCGATCGGGCCCCTCGTGGGTGGCTGGCTGCTCGAGCACTTCTGGTGGGGATCGGCCTTCCTCCTGGCCGCGCCCGTCATGGCGGTGCTGCTGGTGATCGGCCCGGTGGTGCTGCCGGAGCACCGTGAGCCGCATCCCGGCCGCCTCGACCTCGGCAGCGCGGCGCTCGTGTTGCTCGCCGTCCTGCCGGTCGTGTACGGGCTCAAGCAGATCGCGGCCGGCGGGTTCGGCCCCGTGCCGGCCGGCGCCGTGGTCCTCGGGATCACGATGGCGGCGGTGTTCGTGCGGCGCCAGCGCCGGCTCGCGGACCCCCTGATCGACCTCGGGCTCTTCGCCGGGCGGGCCTTCCGCGCCGCCATCGCCGCGTTGACCGTCGGGATCTTCGTGCTGTGGGGCTCGAACTACGCGATCGCCCAGTACCTGCAGCTCGTGGAGGACCTCTCGCCCCTCCACGCGGGCATGTGGACCGCCCCGTCCGCCGTCGGCGTGATCGCCGGCTCTCTGCTCGCCCCCCGGGTGGCGCGACGCCTGCCCGCGCCGGTGGTGATCGGCGCAGGGCTGGTCGTCTCCTCCCTCGGGTACCTCGTGCTGGCCACGCTCCTGCCCGCAGGCGACCTCCCGAAGCTCGTGCTGGGCGCGATCGTCGTGTCCGCCGGGCTCGGCCCGATGATGGCGCTGGCCACCGCCGCGGTCGTCGGAGCGGCACCCGTCGACCGCGCAGGCGCGGCCGCCTCCCTCTCCTCCACCGCCCCGCAGATCGGGGGGGCCTTCGGCGTGGCGATCCTCGGCAGCATCGTCACCGCGGTCTACCGCGCGGCGATGGCGACGGCCGTGCCGCCAGGCGTCCCGGAGGCCGTGGCCCACGTGGCGCGCGACAACCTCGGGGCCGCGGCGACCGTCGCCGGGTCCCTTCCCGGGCCGGTCGCGGACCCGCTCCTCGTGGCCGCGCGGGCCGCGTTCACAGCGGGGTTCCGGCTGACCTCGCTCATCAGCGCCGTGGTGGTGGCGCTCGTCGCCGTGCTCGTGCTGCGGCGCCGGTGAGCCGTCAGCCGCCCGCGGACGGCGCCAGCGCGCCCGCCCGGGGGCCGTCGAGATCGCCGAGGACCGCGTGTCGGCCGGAGACGGCCAGGAGCAGGGCCAGGGCGGTGCCGGTCACCTCCGGGCCCTCGCCGATCTTCATGTCGGCGTCCGTGGCCACCAGCCGGACGCGGGTCACCAGCTCCTTGGCGCCGCCGAAGGACGCCGGGGTGCGCGTCCTGCAGGCGCAGCCCTCGGACCACGGTCTCCGTGGGGTAGGAGCGGGTGATCCCCAGCGGGCAGACGTCTCCCGCGCCTTCTCCAAGGTGTCGGCGAATGCCCGAAGTTCTCCCCTCGGTTGCCGCATTGACCGCGGATCCGGGTCGGAGAACGGTGTGAAGCCTCTCACAGCCACCGGAGAGGGGTGCGTGATGGCGGAGACGGCAACGATCGAGGTCCGCACCGAGGTGGAGGAGGCCAACCGCCGCTTCATGGAAGCGTTCGAGCGGGGCGACGCCGCGAGCGTGGCCGCCCTCTACGCGGAGGACGCGGTGGTCCTCGCGCCCGGCGCCCCCATGATCACCGGGCGGCAGGCGATCGAGGAGTTCTGGCGCGGCGTGATGGCATCGGGTGCCCGCAGGGCCGAGTTGGTGACGTCGCGGTTGGCCGGCTCCGGCGACGTGCTGCACGAGATCGGTCGCGCGACCATCTGGATCCGGCCCGAGGGCGGCGAGGAGATGACCCAGGTCGTGAAGTACGTCGTGGTCTGGGAGCGCGCCCCGGGTGGTGGCCTGGCGCTCGCCGTGGACGCGTGGAACGACGAGCCCACCGGGTGAGCTAGCGCGACACCGCGAGGACGTCCCGCAGCACGTCCTCCATCGTGACGCGGGCGAGCTCGGCCCGCAGCTTCTCCTCGATCCCGCCGTAGATGCCCTGCATCGCGGGCTGGATTCCGTGGCCCACCACGCACCCCTGGTCCGGGGTGCCGCGGTGCATCGCGAACAGCGGGCCGGACTCCACCGCGTCGTACACGTCGAGCAGGGTGATCGAGCCCAGCTCGCGCGTGAGCGTCCAGCCGGCGCCCACGCCCCGTCGGGACTCCACGAGCCCCGCCGCGCGCAGCTCGCCGAGCAGGCGCCGGATCACCACGGGGTTGGTGTTGGCACTGGAGGCGATCTGCTCGGAGGTGGCCACCTCGTGGCCCTGGCGCTGGTAGAGGCCGATCCACGCCAGTGCGTGGGCGGCGATGGTCAACCTGCTGTTGGCGCTCACGGACACCTCCTCCCGCCGTAACTCCACATGTTACGACGCCCACTGTCGTAACAGAAGAGGTTGCGGCGATCTGTCGTAACAATTAGCGTTACGACTACCGATCGATCGAACAGCGAGGAGGGGACGATGAACGGACAGCTCAGCGGCAAGGTCGCCCTGGTGACCGGAGGCTCGCGCGGACTGGGGGCCGCCACCGTCAGGCTCCTGGCGGAGCAGGGCGCCGACGTGGGGTTCACCTACGTCAGCTCGGAGGCGAAGGCGCAGGCCGTGGTCGACGAGGTGCGCGGCACAGGTGTGAAGGTCGCGGCGTTCCGGTCCGACCAGGCGGACACGAGCGGGGCACCCGCGCTGATCGATGAGGTGGTCGCGTACTTCGGCGGCCTGGACATCCTCGTCAACAACGCGGCGATCTCGGCGGCGGGCACGGTGGACGACCCCGACGCGGACACCGACGCGCTGGACCGCATGCACGCCACGAACTACCTCGGCGTGATCGCGATCACCCGCGCCGCGGCCCGGGTGCTGCGGCCGGACGGCCGCATCGTCACGGTCAGCTCGGGTCTGGGTACCCGCGTCGGCGTACCCGGCGTCGCCGACTACGCGGCGACCAAGGCCGGGGTCGAGCGCTACACCCTTGGCGTGGCTCGCGACCTCGGCCCGCGGGGCATCACGGCCAACGTGGTGGAAGCGGGACTGATGGAGACCGACATGTCTCCGCCCGACGCCGAGACGCTCGATGCGCTGCTCGGTTCGCTGGCGCTGCAGCGCATCGGTCGTCCGGAGGAGATCGCCGCCGCGATCGGCTTCCTGGTGAGCCCCGCCGCCTCGTACGTCACGGGTGCGGTGCTCGACTCCCACGGCGGCTACAACGCCTGACGGGACCACAACGGCGAACGGCCTGGCCGGAGCTCCTTGCGGAGCCTCGGACCAGGCCGTTCCGCGTCAGTCCGCTCCCGTGACGTGGGCGATGACCGCGTCGAACTCGCGCGTGGGCGAGACGTCGACGTAGTCGGTGTCCTCCAGGGCCCGAGGAGCGTGGCCGGGCGACCAGTAGAACGCCTGGCCCGCCTCGTAGACCTCCACACCGTCCTTGGTCCGCATTTCCATCCTGCCCTCGAGCAGGTAGCCCCGGTGCGGATACGGGCAGAGATCTCCCGGCAACCCTTCCAGCACCGGGCTCAGGTCGGCGCCCGCCGGCAGGTGCATGAAGGCGACGGTCATGTCGCCCCCGCTCTCCTGCTTCCGCAGCGATGGGTGTACCCGCCGGCGACGCGGGCGATCATCCTCGGGACACTGGGCGGCCATGGATGAGGTCGAAATCGTCGTCGCCCATTCCGAGCGCGTGACCCTGCGCCTCGGCGACGTCTTCCTGAAGGTCGACGCCGACCAGGCCCGCATCGACCTCGAGGTCGAGGCGATGGCCGCGGCGCCGGTCCCGACGCCGGAGATCCTCTGGCGCACGCCGCCGGTGCTCGCGATCGCCGCGCTCCCGGGCACGGCGCTCGGCCGCCTCGGTGCGCCGTCGACCGCGTCCCCGGCGGCGTGGGCCGCGGCGGGCGCCGCCGTCCGGACGCTGCACGAGGCGTCGGTGCCGCACTGGCCCGGCCGGCGCCGCCGCGACCCCGACGAGCTGGCGGCGGAACTCGACCGCGAGTGCGAGCTGCTCGTGGCCAACGGCGTCCTGCCCGCCGACCTCGTCACCCGCAACCGCCGGATCGCCGAGGCCGCGATCCGGCCGTGGACCCCGGTGTTCACCCACGGCGACCTGCAGGTCGACCACGTCTTCGTCGACGGTGACGAGGTCACCGGCATCATCGACTGGTCCGAGGCGAGCCCTGGCGATGCGCTGTTCGACCTCGCCACCCTCACCCTCGGGCACGAGGAGCACCTCGGCGACGTCCTCGCTGGATACGGCACCGACGTCGACGTCGACCTGGTCCGCGCGTGGTGGTCGCTGCGCAGCCTGCTGGGGGTGCGCTGGCTCGTCGAACACGGCTTCGACGCGTTCGCACCGGGCTGCGAGGTCGACGTGCTGAGGTCCCGGATGTGAGGCCGCGGGCCCACGACGTTCCTCGTGTCGGGGTGACAGGAATTGAACCTACGACCTCTTCGTCCCGAATAGCGTTCGGTTCGGGTCCCGTGCAGTCCGGCTGCGCGGTGGTATCAGGGAAGCAGCGCCGGCGCGAGCCCGGCGAGCACGGCGTGCAGCGTGCCGACCGGGTCCTCGCCCGCCGCCGCCCGCATCTCCGCCTCGGCGTCCGCCACCGCCACGGCCACCTCGGTGTGCTTCTCCTGCCCGCGGGTGGTGAGGTAGAGCAGGGTGCGACGCCGGTCCTCCGGGTCGACCCGACGGAACACCAGGTTGGCTGCGACCATCCGGTCGACGACCTTGGTGAGGCTGGGGTTGGGCATGCCCGCGTACTCGGCGATCTCGCTCATCGGGCGCCCGCCCCGGGTGGCCAGGCTGGACAGCACCCACCACTCCTCGATCGGGCAGTCGGCGGAGCGGGCCGCCGCGGTGTACCGCCGCAGGATCTCGGCGTGCACGCGGCCCAGGAGCAGGGGAAGGCACAGCTCGGCCTGATCAACGCGTACCGCCATGGCCAAGATCCTACCCCGCAGAAGTATTTCGCAGGCAAGTGTTACTCCGGCGTCACAATCGGCGGCACGATTTTGTCCACTGTGCGACGACGGCGTCGGAGCGGATGGGTCGGACATGGCTGGTGCGCGGGCGGGGCGCGCCTCGGTCCTGACGTCACTGGCTGTGACCCTCCTCGCCGCTGACCTCTTGAAGAAGACACTTCCTGCAGGAACTATTCTGCTAGGAAGTAATAGCGTCGCGGATCGCCGCCCGTGTCTTCCGACCCTGCTCCTCTGTCACGGAGGTTCCGCCATGTCCACTGCACGCCCGGACGAGAAGGCCTTGGCCGCGATCGCCGAGGCCCGGCGCTCCGACTCGGCTGCGGGTCGGGGTGCTGGCCGAGCCGTGGGGCGGCAACCACCCGAGCGGCGCCGTCGCCGTCGCGGTCGCGCAGACCGCCGCCCTGTGCGCCGACCTCGGCCACGAGGCCTCCGTCGACCTGGGCGTGAGCTGGGAGGAGTTCGTCCGGCACAGCTCGGTGCTGTGGTCGGCGAACATCGCGACCTGGGTCGCGGACACCGCGGCGTCGACCGGCCGCGCGGTCGACCACTCCACGCTGGAGCCGCAGACCCTCGCGGTGTACCGCACGGGAACGGCGCTTCCTGCGCTCGACATGGTCCGCGCGCTCGACACCCGCAACGCGGTGACCCGCTCGGTCGTCGCCTCCATGGCGGACCTGGACCTGGTGCTCACCCCGACCCTGCCTGACGTCGCCGCACCCCTGGGCACGAACACGAACGACATCGACGGGTTCGACGGGCACGACTGGACGGCGCGGCTGTTCGCCCACTCGCCGTTCACGCCGTGGGCCAACACGGCCGGCCTGCCGGCCGCGTCGCTGCCGCTGTTCCAGGACGAGACGACCGGCATGCCGATCGGGATCGAGCTCGCGGCCGCCTCGGGCCGAGAGGACCTCGTGCTCGCCCTGGCCGGACAGCTCGAGCGGGCCGCCCCCTGGATCCACCGGCGCCCCGCTGTGTGGGCCGGCTGAGCGGGGGGGCTGGCGGCATCGGAGTCGCGTTCGGCCTGGTTGATCGGGGGTTCTCCCCAACGCTGCCCAGCAGAGCAGAAGGCCCGGTCGAACTCGCTGGCTGCGAGTCCCTGACCGGGCCTTTTGTTGGTCGGGGTGACAGGATTTGAACCTGCGACCTCTTCGTCCCGAACGAAGCGCGCTACCAAGCTGCGCCACACCCCGATGGCCCGTGGGCCGGGATCGAGTCTAGCCGACGTCTGCGGGCGCCGACGTCCGGGTGGTCTTCGCGGCCGCGGCGACCGACGGGCGCGGCACGAGGGTGAGCAGGGTGGCCTCCGGCGGGCAGGCGAAGCGCACGGGTGCGAAGGGCGAGGTGCCCAGCCCGGCCGACACGTGCAGCCAGGTGTGGGCGCCCCAGCGGGAGACGCCGCGGGCCCGGGACCGGTCGATGCCGCAGTTGGTGACGAGCGCCCCGACGCCGGGGAGGCGCAGCTGCCCGCCGTGCGTGTGGCCGGCGAGCACCAGGTCGTAGCCGTCGGCGGCGAAGCGGTCGAGCACCCGCGGCTCGGGGGAGTGGGTGAGGCCCAGGCGCAGGCCGGGATTCCCGTCATGGTGGCCCGCGACGCGGTCGTAGCGGTCCAGGCCCAGGTGCGGGTCGTCCACGCCCGCGGCCGCGATCTGGATCCCGGAGGCGGTGAGGTCCACGCGGGAGTGGGTGGCGTCGTGCCACCCGCGCTCCAGCAGCGCGGCCCGCAGGTCGCGCCAGGGCAGCGGCTCGCCGTGGCTGCGCCGCGAGCTCTTCACGAGGTAGCGCGCGGGGTTCTTGGGCGTGGGGCCGAAGTAGTCGTTGCTGCCGAACACGAACAGGCCCGGCAGGTCGAGCAGCGGGCCGAGCGCGGCGAGGACGGTGGGCACCGCACGCGGGTGGGCCAGGTTGTCGCCGGTGTTGACGACCAGGTCGGGCTCCAGCTCGGCCAGCCGGGCCACCCACCGCTGCTTGCTGCGCTGGCGAGGTGTGAGGTGCAGGTCCGACACGTGCAGCACGCGCAGCGGGCGCGCGCCCGCCTCCAGCACCGGGAGCGTGTTCTGCCGGAGCGTCCACCGGCGGCGCTCGATGCCGGCCGCGTAGGCGAAGGTGGCCGCACCGGTGGTGGTCGCGCCGAGCGCGAGCCGAGCCCAGCTGTTCACAACTGCAGCGTACGTCCAGCGGGGAGTGCATTAGCGTGCCCTCCCGTGAGCACCCTCAAGGAGCGGCTGCGGTCCGACCTGACCGCGGCGATGAAGTCCCGGGACGAGCTGGTGAAGACCACCCTCCGGATGACGCTGACGGCCATCGGCAACGCCGAGGTCGCGGGCGACGAAGCGCGGCAGCTCAGCGACGACGAAGTGCTCGCGATCATCCGCAAGGAGGCCAAGAAGCGCGCGGAGTCGGCCGAGGCGTTCGCCGGCGCGGGCCGCGAGGAGCTCGCCGCGCAGGAACGCGCGGAGGGCGAGGTGCTCGCCCGCTACCTCCCGGCGCAGCTGTCCGACGACGAGCTCGCCGAGATCGCCCGTGCCGCCGTCGAGCAGACCGCGGCCGAGCTGGGTGAGCGACCCGGCCCGCGGCAGATGGGCCAGGTCATGAAGCACGCCACGGCCGCCGCGGCCGGCCGGGCGGACGGCAAGCGCCTCGCCACGGCCGTGCGCGCCCTCCTCACGGCCTGACCGCGACGGTCAGCCCTTGGCCTCGGCCTTCTTGCGGGGAGCCGCCTTCTTGCGGGCCGGGGCCTTCTTCGTGGTGCCCGCCTTGGCGCGGCGCTCGGCCAGCAGCTCGCTCGCCCGCTCGTCGGTGATCTTCTCGACGTCGTCGCCCTTGCGCAGCGACGCGTTGGTCTCGCCGTCGGTGACGTACGGGCCGAACCGCCCATCCTTGATCACCATCGGCTTGCCGGTGGCCGAGTCCTTGCCCAGCTCCCGCAGCGGCGGCGTGGCGGCCGCCGTGCGGCGTCCGCGCTGCTTGGGCTGCTTGTAGAGCTCCAGGGCCTCCTCGAGCGTGACCGTGAACAGCTGCTCCTCGTCGGCGAGCGAGCGCGAGTCGGTGCCCTTCTTCAGGTACGGCCCGTAGCGGCCGTTCTGGGCCGTGATCTCCTCGCCGCTCTCCGGGTCGGTGCCCACCAGCCGGGGCAGCGACAGCAGGCGCAGCGCGTCCTCCAGCGTGATCGTGTCGGTGGTCATCGACTTGAACAGCGAGCTGGTGCGCGGCTTCGGCTTCGCCGCCTTCTTCTTGCCGT
This sequence comes from Pseudonocardia zijingensis, assembly GCF_042657305.1. Classification (NCBI taxonomy): domain Bacteria; kingdom Bacillati; phylum Actinomycetota; class Actinomycetes; order Pseudonocardiales; family Pseudonocardiaceae; genus Pseudonocardia; species Pseudonocardia zijingensis. The sequence goes on from NZ_JBHSKO010000003.1 coordinate 439,879, forward strand.
TCGACTCGGCAGGCGCCTCGGTGTCGGGCAGGATCTCGGTGACGTACGGGCCGTAGCGGCCCTCCTTCGCCACGATCTCGTGCCCGGTGACCGGGTCGACGCCCAGCGAGCGGCCCTCCTGGGGCACCGAGAACAGCTGCTCGGCCACCTCGGGCGTGAGCTCGTCGGGCGGCAGGTCGTCGGGCAGGTTGGCGCGCTGGGACTGCCCGTCGCGCACCCGCTCCAGGTACGGCCCGTACCGGCCCACCCGCACCACGACGTCGTCGAACACCGGCACCGAGTTGATCTCGCGGGCGTCGATCTCCTCGAGGTTGACGCCCACGAGCTTCTTCAGCCCGCCCGCCCGGGCCACCGAGCCCTCCGCCGCCTGGTCGGCGCCGAAGTAGAAGCCCGACAGCCAGTCGGTGCGCTGCTGGGTGCCCTGCGCGATGGCGTCGAGCTCGTCCTCCATGGTGGCCGTGAAATCGTAGTCCACCAGCCGGTCGAAGTGGTGCTCGAGCAGGCCGATCACGGCGAACGCGACCCAGGACGGCACGAGCGCCTGCCCCTTCTTCCACACGTAGCCGCGGTCCTGGATGGTCTTGATGATCGACGAGTACGTGGAGGGGCGACCGATCCCGAGGTCCTCGAGCGCCTTGATCAGGCTCGGCTCGGTGTAGCGGGACGGCGGGTTGGTGGTGTGGCCCTCCGGCGTGAGCTCGGCCGCGGTGAGCGGCTGCCCCTTGGTGAGCTCCGGCAGCCGGGACTCGGCGTCGTCGGCCTGGCCGTCGCTGCCCTCGTCGAGGGTCTCCACGTAGGCCTTCAGGAAGCCGGCGAACGTGATCGTGCGACCGGACGCGGCGAACGTGACCTCCTCGCCGGTGGCGGCGCTGCCGGCGATCCGCACGCTGACGGTGGTGCCCCGGGCGTCGGCCATCTGCGAGGCGACCGTGCGCTGCCAGATCAGCTCGTAGAGCCGGAAGTCGTCGCCGTCGACCTCGCCCGCGATCTCACCGGGCGTGCGGAACGTCTCCCCGGCGGGCCGGATCGCCTCGTGGGCCTCCTGCGCGTTCTTGACCTTGCGCGTGTACTGCCGCGGCTGCGGCGAGACGTACTCGGCGCCGTAGAGCTCCCGCGCCTGGGTGCGGGCGGCCTGGATCGCGGCGTCCGACAGCGTGGTGGAGTCGGTGCGCAGGTAGGTGATGTAGCCGTTCTCGTAGAGCCGCTGCGCGCTGCGCATCGTGCGGTCGGCCGTGAACCGCAGCTTGCGGCCGGCCTCCTGCTGCAGCGTGGAGGTCATGAACGGCGCGTACGGCTTGCGCGTGTAGGGCTTCGACTCGACCGACTCGACCGCCAGGTCGCGGCCCTGCAGCGCCTCGGCCAGCCGGCGGGCGCTCGCCTCGTCCAGGGCGCGGGCGGCCTCCTTGCCCCGTGCGGCCGCCTTCAGCTGCCCGTCGGGGCCGAAGTCGCGGCCGGTGGCCACCCGTGTGCCGTCGACGGCCACCAGGCGCGCCGGGAACTGCCGCGGCGACGCCTCGGCACCGGCGTCCATCAGCGCCGCGATGTCCCAGTACGACGCCGTGACGAACGCCATCCGCTCGCGCTCGCGCTGCACGACGATCCGCGTGGCCACCGACTGCACGCGGCCGGCCGACAGCCGCGGCATGACCTTCTTCCACAGCACGGGGGAGACCTCGTAGCCGTAGAGCCGGTCGAGGATCCGGCGGGTCTCCTGCGCGTCGACCAGGTCGTGGTCGAGATCGCGCAGGTTCTCCACGGCCGCCCGGATGGCGGGCTCGCTGATCTCGTGGAAGACCATCCGGCGCACCGGGATCTTCGGCTTGAGCGTCTCGAGCAGGTGCCAGGCGATCGCCTCGCCCTCGCGGTCGGGGTCGGTGGCGAGCAGGATCTCGTCGACCGACTTCACCGCGTCCTTGAGCTCGGCGACCTTGCCCTTCTTCTCCGGCGTGATGATGTAGAGCGGCGCGAACTGGTTGTCGACGTCGACCCCGAGCCGGGCCCACGACTCGCCCTTGTACTTGGCGGGCACGTCGGCAGCGCCGCGCGGCAGGTCGCGGATGTGGCCCACCGAGGCCTCCACGACGTAGTCACGGCCGAGGTACTGCTGGATCTTCTTCGCCTTCGTGCCGGACTCGACGATCACCAACCGCCTCGTCGGCCGCCCGTTGGCGGCGCCCGTGGACGTGCCGGTACCCCGGCCACCGCCTGCCGCGGGGCCGCTGCCCGTGCCCTTCCGGCTGGCGGGCTTCGCACTCGTCGTTCCGGTTGCCACCTGGTCCTACTCCATCGTCTACGGACGTTCCGGCGAGCGCCTCTCGTCGGCACGCGCACCGGCCGTCGCCCGGTACCCACCGCGCCGGCTGCACGGGGGCCAGGACACCGAGTATGCGGGGCCTCGGGAGCGGCATCGGCCGGACCCTCGCGTTCGCACACCCACCCGCTGTGTCACGCTCGTCACATTCAGCTGCGGAACCGCGAGGAATCCACGTGCCACCGACATGCGCCGCGAGAGCGTAACCACACCGTCAAGACGCCGTTCTACCCCAGTACCTCGGCCACTCGGCGGTGGCGGCACCCGGCGGTACCGGGCCCACGAGCTCGACGAGCCTGGCGACGCGCCGCGTGCCGCTGATCCGCAGTGCGGGCCCGCGACCGTCGCGAGCAGGGGGAAGTCCGGCCCGCGTGGCCGCCGCGATGAGCGGGAGGTGCGTCTCCGGTGCGTGCGGGTCGAGCGCCAGCAGGTAGCCGCCACGTTCATCCGGACGGCCTGCCGCGAGCGCCCACATGCGTAACGCCGCGCCGTCGAGTTGCCATCCCTCCGGCACGCATTTCGTCGATCCGCGCATCCATGCCCGTGCGAGGCCGACCAGGTCGCACCGGAACGCGGTGCGCAGGGCGAGGCCCGACTCCGTGCGTACGGTGGTGACCGGGATGCCGGTGGCCGCGCACGCGGTGGCCACCGCGGGGGCGCGCGCCGCGTCGGGCAGGACGATGGAGAGCCGCGCCTGGTCCCCCGCCCCGAACCGGACGATCTGACCCGGACCGCAGAGCAGCCCCGCCAGGTCGCTCACCTGTGGCGGCCGCGCCTCCGCTGAGAACATCGACAGCTGCGACACGAACCGCAGAGTAGAACACGCGTTCGATTCGTGGTACTGGGGCGCGCCGAGTGGTCGGGCCGGGTGCGCGGGCCACCGACCGGCTCAGCGAGGGGCGGCCGCGGCCAGCCCGGACAGCTGCTGGCACTGCGTCGACCGCTCGGCGGCCCGGTAGAGCCGGGGCGCGGTGGTGAGGTCGGCGAGCGGGTTCGGCACCGTGACCGCCGAGATCGTCGTCTCGACCCGCGTGAGCGTGGTCATGAAGCCCTCCGGGTCGTTCGGGTTCATGCCGTCGACCGCGGTCTTGACCCCGCCGAACTCCTCCTCGAGCGCCCCCAGGGCCTCCCGCGCCCGCCGTGTGGCCTCGTCGCCCGCGGGCTCCGGAGCCGCGCCCACCTCTCCGAGCTGCGCCTGGCCCTGCTTCGCGCCGGTGACCACCGCGTTCAGGTAGGAGCTCACCGTGCGTTGCACGGCGGGCAAGTCGCTCGTGCGCGAGTAGTCGGGCGGCGACGTCGCGGGCTCGGCGAAGCTCAGCACCCCTTCGCACAGGCGGTCGGCCCACGCCACGGGATCGCTCCCCGGGCCCTCGGTCGGCACCGGAGCCGTGTCGGCGGCCGCCGCGCCGCCCACCGTGGTGGTGCAGCCCGTGGCGAACAGCGCCGTGGCGAGGCACGCCCCTGCGGCGAGCACCCCGATGCGAGCCGCCCCGCGCCGGGACGAGCGGGTCATGCAGTCACCTCCCGACCTCACGCGCGATCTGCCGGCACCCCGCCGCCTCCTGACCCGCCTGGGCGAGCTCAGGGCTGCTCTGCAGGTCGGACAGCGGGCCCGGGGTGTTGGCGAGCCGTTCCACCGACTCGATCGCGGCGGGCACCTCGCGCAGCAGCGCCTGACGGTCGTTGATGTCGACCCGCTCGATCCGGCTGCGCGCGTCGCGCAGCGACGCCTGCATCGTCTCCAGGGTGCTCCTCAGCCGGCCGACGATCTCGTCCCCGCCCGCCACGGGAGCCGGACCGGCCGCGGTCATCCCGTCGATCGCCGAACTGGCGCTCTCCTCGGTCTCGGTGAGGTAGCCGCTGATGTTCCGCACGAGGGTCTGCGCGTCGGGTGCCTCGCCCGGCTTCGGCGGGGAGCCCGCCGCCTTCAGGTAGGGCAGGAGCGAGCCGCAGATCTGGTCGACCCACTCGACGGCGCCCTGCGTCGCGGCCTCGCTGTCGGCCCGCGCGGCCCCGCTCACCGAGGTCGTGCAGCCGGCGGACAGCACGAGTGCTGCCACGGCCGGAAGGACGAGGACGGATGGGGTGATACGGGGCATGCGGCTGCTCCCGGCGCTGGGGACACGGTCAGCCGACAGTGTGCCCGCCGGTCGGACACGCCCAGCACCCACCCTCGACCGCACGCCGGCCCCGACCACGATCAACTCGCCGGGGCGCCGGTCGTGCGGAGCCCGCGGCAGCTCTCCGCCTGCTCGCTCGCCGCGCTGAGCCCTCCGTTCTCCCGCATGCCCTCGGTCGGGGCGGGCAGGTCCCGCAGTTCCTGCAGGGGCGCCAGCGCGGCCGGGACGGCCGTGGCGAGCTGCGCCGGGTCCGAGACGTCCACGGCCGCGAGCTGCGTGCGCGCCGAGTCGAAGCCCGCGCGGATGCCCCGCAGCGCCTCCTCCAGCCGGCCCACGTACGCGTCGCCGCCGTCCACGGGGGAGGGCCCGACCGCGTCCAGGTCGGTGAGGGACCGCTGCAGCTCCTCCGACGTCGCCCCGAGGTAGCGGCTCAGCTCCTGCACCGCGGCCACCGGGTCGGCCCGGTCGATCCTGGGGCTCGACGTCGCCGCGCGCGTGAAGCCCGCGAGCGCGTCGCACACCTGGTTCGTCCAGGCCACGGCGTCCGCGCTCGGTGCGGCACCACCGCAACCGGCGGCGAGCGCGGCGAGCACTGCGATCGTGCAGCTGACTCTGCGCGTCCTCATGGGTCCTCCCGGGGCTCCACCTGGCGGGCGTCACCCCTTCAACGACGGAGGCCGTCCACCCGTACGGGTGAACGGCCTCCGAATCGGCGGGAGGGTGAACGGCGTCAGCCGACCGCGCTCTCCGCCGGGGTGTCGGCGATGGTGGTGGTGCGCCGCTTCGACACGACGACCGCCGCGACGATGATGGCCACCGCGATCAGCGCGACGATGATGCGCACCGGCGCGGAGGCCGAGTCGCCCACCGAGAACGTCACGACCGCCGGGGCGATCAGCACCGAGACCAGGTTCATCACCTTGATCAGCGGGTTGATGGCCGGGCCCGCGGTGTCCTTGAACGGGTCGCCGACCGTGTCACCGATGACCGTGGCCTCGTGCGCGGGCGAGTTCTTGCCGCCGTGGTTGCCGTCCTCCACGAGCTTCTTGGCGTTGTCCCACGCGCCACCGGAGTTGGCCAGGAAGATGGCCATCAGGGTGCCGGTGGCGATGGCGCCCGCGAGGTACCCGGCCAGCGGGCCCACACCGAGGCCGAAGCCCACGGCGATGGGCGCGAAGATCGCCAGCAGACCGGGCGTGGCCAGCTCGCGCAGCGAGTCGCGGGTGCAGATGTCCACGACCCGGCCGTACTCGGGACGAACCGTGCCCTCCATGATCCCGGGGTCGTCCCGGAACTGCCGGCGGACCTCGAACACGATCGCGCCCGCGGCCCGGGTGACGGCGTTGATCGCCAGCCCGGAGAACATGAACACGACCGAGGCGCCGATGATCACGCCGACCAGGGTGTTCGGCGCGAAGACCTCGAACGCGAACGCCGTGCCCGCGTCGGTCAACGTGCCGCCGGCCTCGGCCAGCGCCTGGGTGATCGCGTCGCGGTACGAGCCGAACAGGGCCGTGGCCGCGAGCACCGCTGTGGCGATCGCGATGCCCTTGGTGATGGCCTTGGTGGTGTTGCCCACCGCGTCCAGCTCGGTGAGGATGCCGACGCCGTCGCCCTCGACGTCGCCCGACATCTCGGCGATGCCCTGCGCGTTGTCCGAGACCGGGCCGAAGGTGTCCATCGCGACGATGACGCCGACCGTGGTGAGCAGGCCGGTGCCGGCGAGGGCCACTGCGAACAGCGCCACCGTGATCGAGCCGGTGGCCAGCGCGAACGCGCCGAACACGGCCGCGCTGATCACGAGCGCCGTGTAGACGGCGGACTCGAAGCCGATCGAGATGCCGGCGAGGATCACCGTGGCCGCACCGGTGAGCGAGGACTCGCCCACGGTCTTGACCGGCTTGTCCTCGGTGCCGGTGAAGTAGCCGGTGAGCCAGAGGATCACACCGGCCAGCACGATGCCGATGATCACGGCGGCCGCGGCGATCAGCTGCGGGTTGGCCCCGCCCATGTCGGTCACGACGCTCGCGTCGCCGGGGTTGCTCAGCGCCTCGAAGCTCGACGGCAGGTACACGAACGAGGCGATCACGCAGAGCACCCCGGAGATGACCGCCGAGAGGTAGAAGCTGCGGTTGATCGCCTTGAGCCCGCCCTCGCCCTCACGGGCCCGCGTGATGTACACGCCGACGACCGCGGTGAGCACGCCGATGGCCGGCACGATCAGCGGGAACAGCAGACCCTGCTGGCCGAACGCCGCGGTGCCCAGGATCAGGGCGGCGACGAGGGTGACCGCGTAGGACTCGAACAGGTCGGCGGCCATGCCGGCGCAGTCGCCGACGTTGTCGCCGACGTTGTCGGCGATCGTGGCGGCGTTGCGCGGGTCGTCCTCGGGGATGCCCTGCTCGACCTTGCCGACGAGGTCGGCGCCGACGTCGGCGGCCTTGGTGAAGATGCCGCCGCCGACACGCATGAACATCGCGAGCAGCGCGGCGCCGAACCCGAAGCCCTCGAGGACCTTGGGCGCCTGACCGGTGTAGACCAGCACCACGATCGCGGCGCCGAACAGGCCGAGGCCGACCGTGAACATGCCGACCACGCCACCGGTGCGGAACGCGATCCGCATGGCCTTCTCCCGGCCACCGGACTCGCGGGACGCAGCGGCGACCCGGATGTTGGCCCGGGTGGCCAGCCACATGCCGAGGTAGCCGATGGTGGCGGAGAACACGGCGCCGATCACGAAGAAGATCGACCGCCCCACGCGTTCGCCGATGTCGCCGGGGAGCGCGAAGAGCAGTACGAACACGACCACGACGAAGATGCCGAGCGTGCGGAACTGGCGGTTGAGGTACGCCGCGGCGCCTTCCTGGACCGCTCGACCGATGTCCTGCATCTTCGAGGTGCCCTCGCCGGCAGCGAGAACCTCCCGGAGCAGGACGAAGCCGATGGCCAGGGCGGCGAGCGCGACCACCGCGACCACGCCGACAATGGCGTAATCGCCCCCCGCGAGCGTGATTTCGCTCGCGGCGAGGGTGGACACGGACATCCGTCCTCCTGGTCACTACGAAACGGGCCAGGGAACACGGACGGCAACCCTGGCGTCTGGAAAAGCCGTCGCCCCACGTGGGCGCGGTACAGGCGCGTGCAGTCTAAGTGTGTGTCGTAGAACACCGTGCAGTGAGCCCCCTCACCCCTCTCGTGATCGACTGCGGCGCGCACCGGATCGGCTCGTGGTCGGTGTGGTGTGCCAACCTCGGACCGTGGGTGGGCGCGAACCGGAGGGCCGTGGCGGCGTGTTGCTGCGCCGGCTGCTCGCCGGCGTGCCGGAAGGCGCAGGCGACGACGCGATCGGCCCGCTGCGCCACGCGGTGCGGCTTCCCCCGCGGCCCGGGCGCACCGCCGCCTGGCCGGGATGGGCGCCGCCCGCGCTGCGGGAGGCGTGGGCGCGCCAGGGGGTGGCGGCCCCGTGGAGCCACCAGGCCGAGGCGGCGGAGCACGCGTGGGCGGGCCGGGACGTGGTGGTGGCCACCGGCACGGCGTCGGGCAAGTCGCTCGCCTACCAGCTGCCCGTGCTCGCGCGGTTCGCGCAGGACCCCCGCGCCACCGCCCTGTACCTGTCGCCCACCAAGGCCCTCGCCGCCGACCAGCTGCGCGCGCTCGACGCCCTCGACGTGCCCGACGTGCGCGCGGCCCCGTTCGACGGCGACACCCCGACGGACGCCCGCGACTGGGCGCGCCGCCACGGCCGCTGGCTGTTCAGCAACCCCGACATGCTGCACCGCTCCCTGCTGCCGCGGCACGGCCAGTGGGCGATGTTCCTGCGCAGGCTCCAGTTCGTGGTGGTCGACGAGTGCCACACCTACCGCGGCGTGTTCGGCTCGCACGTGGCGCTGCTGCTGCGCAGGCTGCTGCGGATCTGCGCCCGTTACGGCTCGCACCCCACGCTCGTGCTGGCCTCGGCCACGGTGGCCGAGCCTGCGGCGTTCGCCTGCCGGCTCACGGGGCGCGACGTCGTGGCGGTCACCGACGACGGCTCTCCCGCGCCGGGGCGCACCGTGGCCCTGTGGGAGCCGCCGCTGCTCCCGGAGCTCACCGGGGAGAACGGGGCACCGGTGCGCAGGCCCGCGGGCACCGAGGCGGCCCGGATGCTCGCCGACCTGGTGGTGGAGGGTGCCCGCACGTTGGCGTTCGTGCGGTCGCGGCGCGGTGCGGAGGTCACCGCGCTCACCGCCCAGCGCCTGCTGGCCGACACCGATCCGGCCCTCGCCGACCGGGTGGCCGCCTACCGCGGCGGCTACCTGCCCGAGGACCGGCGGGCGCTCGAGGCCGGGCTCGCCGGGGGCGAGCTGCTCGGCGTCGCCACCACCAACGCGCTCGAACTCGGGGTGGACATCGCGGGCCTGGACGCGGTGGTGGTGGCGGGCTTCCCGGGCACCCGCGCGTCGTTCTGGCAGCAGTCCGGGCGGGCGGGACGTGCGCGCGACGAGGCGCTCGTGGTGCTCGTGGCGCGCGACGACCCCATGGACACCTACCTCGTGCACCACCCGGACGCCCTGCTGGGCGCGCCGGTGGAGGGCTGCGTGCTCGACCCGGGCAACCCCTACGTGCTGGCGCCGCAGCTGGTGTGCGCCGCCGCCGAGATGCCCCTGACCGAGGACGACGTGGCGGGGGTGTTCGGCGCCACCCCGGCCGCCGCCGTGCTCGACGAGCTCGTGGCGGACGGCACGCTGCGGCGCAGGCCCACCGGCTGGTACTGGCCGTCCACGCGGGAGCGGCCCGCCGGGTCGGTGGACATCAGGGGGTCCGGGCTCGGCCAGGTGGCGGTGGTGGAGGCGGGCACCGGTCGGATGCTCGGCACGGTGGACGGCGCCTCCGCTCCCGCCACGGTGCACCCCGGTGCGGTGCACCTGCACCGCGGCGAGACCTACCTCGTGCAGGAGTTGGACCTCGAGGCCGGCGTGGCGGTGGTGACGAGCGCCGACCCCGGGTTCCGCACCGACGCGCGGTCAACGGCCGACGTGGAGGTGGCGCGCGTGCTCGCCCACCGCGACCTCGGGGCGGTGCGGGTGTCGTTCGGCGAGGTGACGGTGACCTCGCAGGTGGTGGAGTACCTGCGTCGGGCCCCGGACGGCACCGTGCTGGCCACGGTGCCGCTGGACCTGCCCGAGCAGGTGCTGCGCACCCGCGGTGTCTGGTACGACGTGCGCGAGGAGGCGCTCGTGGCGGCCGGTGTGCCGCCGAAGCGGATCCCCGGCGCCCTGCACGCGGCCGAGCACGCCGCGATCGGGCTCCTGCCGCTGTTCGCGATCTGCGACCGGTGGGACGTGGGCGGGATGTCGACGGCGCTGCACCCGCACACCGGAGGGCCGACGGTGTTCGTGCACGACGGCCACCCCGGCGGTGCGGGCTTCGCCGAGCGGGGGCACGCGGTTCTCGGGCGCTGGCTGGCCGCCACCCGCGCCGCCATCTCCGAGTGCGAGTGCCGGGCCGGGTGCCCCTCGTGCGTGCAGTCGCCGAAGTGCGGCAACGGCAACGCCCCGCTCGACAAGGCGGGTGCGGTGCGGGTGCTCGACGTGGTGCTCGAGGCGCTGGGCGCCGAGGAGCGGGCGATGGTTCCCGCGGTGGGCTCCGCTCCGCGATAGACCGCGCTTCCGGATGGACCGTCGTCGGCCGGCCGCGTCGGGGGCCGGGCCGGCCGACGACGGTCGGCGAGCGGTGGGCCGGGAATGGGGTGGGCGTCGGTTCCGACGGTCCGGCCCCACCGCAGTCTGGGGAGCGGCTTCCGGGGTTCCGACCGGGCGGGCCCGGCCGGTGACTGCATCCAGTAGGCGCGTCCGAGCCGTGCGATGCCAGTGGCTGTCGCTGATCGGTCCCGGTGTGACGGTGAGCGTGCCCGTGGTGCGCTGAGTCGACGGGCGGGCACAGGGCGCCACGGGTGGGCGAACGGGCGCCGGCGCCGACCCCGCCCGCCCGCGCGTGCCGACCGCTCGTCGCCGGATTCGGCGGCATGCCACCAGAACGGGTGCCGACCGGGGGATCCGGCGGTGGTGCGTTCGGTGGTGCGGGCCGTCCGGACGGTGGCGCCGGGTGAGGAACGCCGGGTTCGGCGCCGGATCGCGGTGCTGCTGCAGGACCTACGCGGGCGGCAAGCCGAACAGTCCCCGGGGTCTCCGGTGGTGAGTCCCCCGGTGGGGCCGGTTGACGGCCTCCTTGCAGTACCACCAGGCGTCCTCCTCGGTTTCGGCCCAACCGTGGAAGGTCTTCCCCTCGTCCAGCACCACCGTCCAGCGGTACCGGCCGGTGCGCTCGTTGAAGTTCACCGACGCTCGCCCCTGTGCTCGGGCGATCTCCAACCGCGCCTCGGCCTCGTCTGCCGCCTCACCCATCGCGCACCCGCCTCCCGCGATCTCTGTCCACCAGAACGCCATGTCGACACGATAGACCCTAAGCGCGCCAAACGAACCAGACGGAACGTGACAGGACTCATGGGTGCCAGATGGGTGTAACTAGCCGTGACCAGGACATACGGTGCCTAGATGGGTCCGAAGTACGTCACGACGGCAGAGGCGGCGAAGCTAGTTGGCCTCTCACGGCGGACCCTCCAGCGATACCACCGTGAAGGCGTCATCGAGCCTGAGTACGTGACCGCTGGCGGCCATGCCCGTTGGGACCCTGACAAGATCATTGAGCAGCTCAGGGCGCTTCGGAAGAAGGACGACTAGCCCCTCCGGACGTCGGATCCGCCCTTGCCGCTTCCCCGGCCCATGGTCACCGGGGCACCGCCGATCCGATGATGCGCTCGGACCAGGAATTGCCCGCGGCGAGGAGTACGACGCCGACGACGAGCAGGACCTGCCCAAGCGGCCCGCCGCGCAGCACGCCTCGGCGAGCAACAGCTCGGCGGGTTCGATATGTTGCGGCGCGGCCACCGCGGTAGATCCCTTTCAGTGAGTTCCTTGGTCGGTACTCATCAAGATCACGCGGTGGCCGTCTCACGATGCCACGCCGGGTATCAGCGAGGGACTCGTACACCACCTCCGAGGACGCAGCCGCTGGTCCGCCCAGCGATGGTCAGCCCCGGCGGCCGGTACCTGTGGGACGTGGACGATCTTCGGGACCAACTGCTGAGGCTGCGGACCCGGCCCGAGTAGTACGGCAGGACCCGGCGGCGGTGCCGATCCGGCCCGCCCACTGCGTCAACAACCTCTGTAGCAGCCGCACCCAGTCGGCCGGGGGAAGCGGCCTGTCGAGTGTGCTACGTCTCTTCGTCTCCCCTGCAAGTGCTCGCATCTGCTCGTGTACGTCTTCCAGATCCCACCGGTACTGACCGCCCGGGGTGACCAGAGTGGGCCGGAGCTTTCCCGTCCGTTGGTACCGCTGGATCGTCTTGATGGAGAGGCGCAGCTCCTTCGCCAGCTCCGCGGTCGTCAGCAGCACCCCTCAGCCCTCCGGCGGAGCTGCCGTAGCTGCTCCTCGACGTCGCCGAGTCGCCAACGTGGGTGGCCACCAGGGGTGTACAGAGCGGGCACCAGCTTGCCCTCCTGGGCCCACCGCTCGATGGATCGTGCGGTCAGCCCCAACTCACGGGCGACTTGCCCTGTGGTCAGCAGGCGTTCGGCACTCACGGCTCACCGCATGTCGGCAAGTCCGACCAGGACGGCTGTTCTGGCAGGCCTGGCAATGCTCGCTGCAGAGTCGGCCGGACCGTGTTCGCTGATCGTCGCGGACCTCGGATCGCCGAGGATGTCGGGTTCGGGGACCGGGCCGGCGCGGGCCCGGCCGGTGGCCCGGTCGAGGCCGGGCACACCGATCGGGATGGGAACGTCCACCTCGACCACGGCGTCCCACCCGTCGAGCAGGCACGACGTGACCGTGCCGCCGCCAGCCGCCACGATCTGCGCGGCGCGCCGGCACGCGGCGTCGACACCCTCGACGGCGACGGCGGCCGCCGCGAGCGCGGCCAGGTCGGCCGCCGCCTCCGCGCGGTGGCGGGCGAGGACGGCGGAGCCCAGGTGCAGGCCGACCAGCAGCACGGTGGTGATCACCGATATCCCGATCGCGGCCCAGATGGTGGCGCTGCCCCGGTCGTTCGCGTGGCGGCTCACGGTGGTGCTGCTCCAGGTTCGACGGCGGCCACGGCCCGGCCACCGATCCGCACCGGGAGCGGCCGCAGGACCTCGGCCGACACCTCGGCGACGACGAGGTCGCCGTCGGTGTGCAGCGCGATCCGCGCCCCGGACGGTGCCAGCTGGGCTGCGACCGCGTGGCCCCGGTCGGCCTCGCCGCGGGCGGCGAGCCGGGCGAGTTCGCGGGCGGCGTCGACGCAGCGGATCGATCCGCCTGCCGCGGCGAGCGCACCGACCGCCACCGTGAGGAACACCGCGAGCGTGCACAGGGCGAGCGCGGCCTCCACCGTGACCGCGCCCCGGTCGCGGTGGTGGTCGCGGTGGCGGTCGGGGGCCCGGGCGCCCATCAGAACGTGACCGTGAGGGCGCGTTCGACGAGCCCGGTGAGCGCGGTGAGGATCGAGTCGCCGGTGACCACCGTGTAGAGCAGCGCCCCGAAGGCCGCGGCGGCCACGGTGCCGATGGCGTACTCGACCGTGCTCATGCCGTCGTCGTCGCGGTAGAGGCTGCGCACCCGGATGGGCAGCGCCGCCGCGAGCCGGGAGCGGGTGCGGGCGGGACGGGCGGGGACGGGCAGGGACATCGGTCTCTCCTTCGTATTTCTCGTTGGGGGTGGTGTGCTCACCAGCGGGCGAGCACCTCGCCGGCCAGGCCGACGACGACGGGGGCGATGCCCAGCGCCAGGAACGCGGGCAGGAAGCACACGCCGAGCGGTGCGGTGATGTGGACGGCCGCGCGCTGGGCCTTCGCCTGGGCGGTGTCGAGCAGGCCGGCCCGGATGTGCTCGGCCTCGGCGCGCGCGACCTGCGCCAGGGCGGACCCGGTGCTCGCCGACCGTCCCGCGGCGCGCGCGAACGTGGTGAGCGCGGGGAGGCCTTCGGCGGCATACCAGGCGGCGGCCGCGTCGGCACCGAGCTCGAGCAGCCCTGCGGTGCGGCGCAGCTGCGCGCCGACGGCGCCGTGCAGCGGCTCGGCGGCCGCCGTGACCGCGAGGGCCACAGGCAGGCCCGCCTCGAGGCAGACCGCGAGGAGCTCCCACCCGGCCGCGAGCTCGGTGGCGGGCTCCGTGGCGAGTGCGGGGTGACGCCTGCTGCGGCGCAGCGCGACGACTCCGGCGCCCGCCGTCGCGACCGCGAGCAGCAATGCGCCCGCGGCGCCCGCGATCAGGCTGCCCAGCGCGCCGGCTGTGGCCGCGCCGACCGCGATCCACGCCGGGCGCACCGGCGGCGCCTCGGCGGCGGGCGGGGGAGCGGGGGCCTGCAGCGCCCGGAGCCGGTGGTGGCCGTGGCGGGTGCCGCAGGTGAGGAGCGCGGTGGCGAGGAGCACGAGTGCCGCCGCGTGGGCGGGGAAGCTGGTCACCGGGGCACCGCCGATCCGATGATCCGCTCCGACCAGGCGCTGCCGGCGGCCAGGAGCGCGACGCCGATGACGAGCAGCGCCTGCCCGAGCGGCCCGCCGCGCAGCACGCCGATCGGGTGGGCCCCGATCAGCTGCCCGAGCCCGATCCCGAGCACCGGGAGCGTGGTGAGCACGGCGGCGGTGGCGCGCGGCCCGGCCAGCTGCGCCCGCACGGTGGAGGCGAAGCGGACCCGCCAGCGGATGTCCTCGTGGGCCCGGCCGAGCAGGTCGGCGAGGGGGATGCCGTGGCGCTCGGCGAGGATCCACGCCGTGGCGATCCGTTCGACGTCGCCGCCGATCTCCGGCCGGCCCGCACCGCCCCGGCGCAACGCGGGCACGATGCCGTCGCCGAGGCGGGCCGCCACCGCGGCGGGGGCGAGCACGGAGCGGGCGTGCGGGCCGTCGGCGTCGATGCCGGAGAGGGCGGCGGCCGGGTGGCTGCCCGCGCGCAGCTCGTCGGTGATGCGGGCGACGGCGGCGGCGAGCTGCTCGGCGGCGGTGTCGCGCAGGCGGGCGGCGCGGTGCACGGCGCGCCGGTGGCGGACCACGAGCGCGACCAGCGCGCCGGCGAGCGCACCGCCGACCCCGGCCAGCGCGGCCCCACCGAGTGCGCCCGCGACGACCGGGCCGATCAGGTGCGGACCGCTGCGGTGGCGGGCGCGCCGGGCGGGCCACAGCGCGGCGAACCTCGCGACCCCGCGCGGGGGTGGGGCGCACCCGATGGCCGCGGCGAGGGCGGCGCAGGCGACGGCGGTGGTCACCACGGCAGCGCCACCTCCCGCTCCTGCAGGAGCGCGCCGAGGGCAGCGCGATCGGAGGTCCAGGAGTGGCTGCGGGTCCACACCGGCCGGACGGTGGTGGTGTGGTGGCCGGCCTGGTGGTCGCGGCCCAGGACGCCGACGGTGTCGAGCACGCGCTGCCCGGACGGCATGCGCCGCATGTGCAGCACGACCTGGACGGCGGCGGCGAGCTGGCTGTGCAGCGCGTCGCGGCCGAGGCCGCCCGCGGCCGCGAGCGCCTCCATCCGGGCAGGCACCTCGCCGGCCGAGTTGGCGTGGACGGTGCCCGCCCCGCCGTCGTGGCCGGTGTTGAGCGCGGCCAGCAGGTCGCACACCTCGGCGCCGCGGACCTCCCCCACGACCAGCCGGTCGGGCCGCATGCGGAGGGCCTGTCGCACGAGGTCGCGCAGCGTGACCCCGCCTGCCCCCTCGATGTTGGCGGGCCGGGCGACGAGCCGGACGACGTGCGGGTGGCGGGGGCGCAGCTCCTCGGCGTCCTCGACGCACACCACCCGTTCCCGCGGGTCGACGGCCGCGAGCAACGCGGCGAGGATGGTGGTCTTGCCGCTGCCGGTGCCCCCGGACACGACGAACGCGAGCCGGGCGGCGAGCACCGCCCGCAGGAGCGCCTCGCCCGTGGCGTCGAGGGTGCCCGACGCGCGCAGCGCCGTGAGGTCGTGGGCGGCCGGGCGCAGGACGCGCAGCGACAGGCAGGTGCCGTCGGCGGCGACGGGCGGGAGCACGGCGTGCAGCCGCACGCCTGCGTCGGCGACCCAGCCGTCGACGTACGGGCTGGCGTCGTCGAGGCGGCGGCCCGCGGCGATCGCGAGGCGCTGGGCGAGTCGGCGCACCGCGGCGTCGTCGGGGAAGCGGACCGGGGTGCGCTCGAGCCCGGCGCCGCGGTCGACCCACACCGAGGTGGGGCCGCAGACCAGGACGTCGGTGGTGCGCGGGTCGCGCAGCAGCTGGTCGAGCGGGCCGGCCCCGACGAACTCCTGGCGCAGGACCCGCAGCGCGGAGAGGACGTCGAGGTCGGAGGCGACCCCGCCGGACTCCGCCCGGACCGCCGCGGCCACGGCGGCCTGGGTGAGCTCGCCACCGGTGGCGGCCAGCCGGGAGCGCACCCGGTCGACGAGCGGGGTGGCGCCCGGGGCTGCGGCGCCGGTGCCCGGGGCGCTCATGACCGCGCCCCCGAGGCCGCCCGCACCGCCGCGAGCACGGAGCGCGCGGCGCCGGCGAGCGGGCCGTGGGGTCGGGGTGGCGCCTCGCCGCGTTCGAGCGCCCGCGCGAGCCCCGGCTCGGGACGCATGGCGGCGAGCAGCGGGACACCCACGGCCCGGGCCACCTCGTCGGCGTCGACGCCGCTCGGCGCCGGCCCGCGGACCACGGCGCGTACCGGTGGGCCGTGCCGGCCGAGCAGCGCGGTGACCCGGGCGGCCGCGGCCGAGGAGCGGACGTCGGCCGGGACGACGAGCGCGACGAGGTCGGCGACGGCCAGCGCGGCCGCCGCGGCGTCGGTGGGGTAGCGGGGGAGGTCGCACACGACGGTGTCGCCCGCCCGGCGGCCCGCCTCGACGACGGCGCGCACCGCTGCCGGGGTGGGGCCGTGGGTGCTGCGGTCGCAGGACAGGACGCCGAGCGCGCCGTCGCGGCGGCCGACCCGGGGTGAGGGCAGGGCCGCGTGGAGGGCCGCGGCGGGCACCCGGCCGCCCTCGACCCCGACGCCGGGCCAGCGCAGCCCGCCGAGGTCCTCCGCGCCGAGCACGAGGTCGAGCCCGCCGCCCAGCGGGTCGCAGTCGACGAGGAGCGCGCGGGCGCCCTCCCGCACGGCGGTGACGGCGACGGCGGCCGCGAGCACCGACGCCCCGGCCCCGCCACGCCCGCCGACGACGGCGAGCACGCTGCCTGCGGCGCGGGGGCCCTCCGCGGCGTCGGTGAGCGCGGCGACCAGCCACTGCTCGGCCTCGGGCAGGGCGACGACGTGCTCGGCGCCGACGGCCACGGCGTGTCGCCACACGGTGGCGGGTGGTTCGCCGCGCACCGCGAGCACGACGTCGCCCCGCCGGGGCAGCCCGGCCTGCGCGCACTGGGCGGCAGCCGGGGCGTCGAGCAGCACCAGCGGGGCGCTGCTCCAGAACGGCCGGGCCTGTGGGGGATCGACGGCGCGCTGCAGCTCGCAGCCCGCGGCCGCCGCGAGCCGCAGCAGCGCGTCGAGCAGGTCGGGGTCGGAGACCATGACCAGGCCTCGTGGCGGCTCGGGCCGCTGCTCCGTCGTGTCTCTCGATCGCACCGCTGCCTCCTCGTGGCCCCGGACGGGCGAGCCGGGTAGGAGCCAGGGTGGTCGGCGGAGGGGCGTCGTGGGAGACGATCACCAGAGCTGTGGAAAACCTGTGGTTGATGTGGACAACTCCGGATCAAGCCGGGCTGACCAGCACATCTGTGTCAGCCCCGTCCGGAAGAGTTGAGATCGGGGGTCCCTCCCGCGCCGATCCATCCACAGCGTTGCCCACAGGGTGAGCGGCCGGCGCCGCGACGGGTGGGTCAGGCGTCGACGCGGGGCGGTTCGTGCGGCTGCTCGTCGCGGGTGAGCCGGGCGACGAGCCGGTCCTGCGCGGCGCGCAGGTGGCCGGCGAGGTGCTCGGCGGCCGCCGCCTGGTCTCCCGCCTCGACCGCGGCGAGGATCGCGAGGTGCTCCGCGGCCACCGTGCGGGGGTCGGTGGTGCGGTGGGCCTGGAACTGGCCCATGGTGAGGTGCACCTCGCCCATGATCAGCTCGTGCATGCGGGAGAGCCGCTTGCTGCCCACTGCGTCGACGAGCGCGGTGTGGAAGGCGATGTCGGCCTCCACCTGGTGGGCGAAGTCCTTGTCGGCCACGGCGCGCTCGATGCGCTCCTGGGCGGCGCGGGCGGCGGCAGGCACCCGGCCCAGCTCGGCGAGGCGCTGCACGGCCCGGCGCTCGATGGAGTCGCGCGCGAAGAAGAGGTCGAGGATCTCGGCCACGTCGAGCTCGGGGACGACGGCGGTGCGGTGGGCGGTGCGGTGCAGCAGTCCCACGGCCGTGAGCCGTTCCAGGCAGGCCTTGGCGGTGGGCCGCGCCACCGTGTACTCGCTGACGACCCGCGCCTCGGTGACCTTCTCGCCGGGGGCGATCTCGCCGTTGATGATCCGCTGCCGCAGCGACTCGTAGAGCGCGTCGATCATCGACGAGGGCGCCAGCGTGAACCTCGGCGGGCTGGTCGACATGGCGGACACGCTACTGGGCCGCAAAATTGTTAGACAAGTATCTGCTGCATATTGACTGACAAGTACGCAGCTCCGTAGCGTCGGCTCGCCCGCGTTCACCTCAGGGCTGAGGAGCTTCGGATGAACCCCGTGAACCGACGACGATTCCTTCAACTGGTGGGGATGGGAGCCCTCGGCACTGCCGGGGTCACGGCTCTCGCCTCCTGCGGCGGCGGGTCGGGCGGCACCGCGATCCGCTACGCCTGGTGGGGCGACTCGAACCGGCAGCAGAAGTACACGGCCGCGCTGGACGCGTTCGTCGCGCAGAACCCCGGCATCGAGGTCCGGCCCGAGTTCGCCGACTACGACGCCTTCCAGGAGCGGATCACCGTGCAGACGGCCGGCCGCGACGTGCCGGACGTCTTCTGGATCCCGTCGCCGCAGGTCATGAGCTACCACGAGGCCGGGCTGTACCGGCGCCTCGACGACATCCCGTCGCTGGACCTGTCGGCGTTCAGCCCCACGCTGATCGACTCGTACCGGATCGACGGGGAGCTGAACACGCTCCCGCGCTCGGTGCTCACGGCCGCCGTGCGCTACAACCAGACGTTCCTCGACGAGGCGGGTGCCCAGCTCCCCGCCGACGGCGCCTGGACGTGGGACGGGCTGTCGGAGTTCCTGATCGAGTACACCCGCACCGCGTCCGGCGGCCGCAAGGGGATCCACTACAACGCGCAGGCCGACCTGTGCTTCGAGGCGTGGCTGCGCCAGCACGGGCAGGACCTGTGGACCGCCGACGGGCGGATGGGCTTCGAGGTCGACGCGCTGGCGGGCTGGTTCGAGTGGTGGGAGGTCCTGCGCCGGGCCGGTGCCGCCACGAACCTGAGCGAGCAGGAGGGTGCGCAACCGGAGTGGCCGGTCGTCGGCGACAAGGTGCTGATGACCTTCGGCAACTCGAACCACATCGCCGACGAGGCCCCGATGTTCCCCGACTACGAGTTCGGGCTGCGCCCGATGCCGGTGCTCGCGGACGCGGCCGCCGGGCACCGCTTCGGCTACCTGAGCCGCCTGGCCGTCTACCAGGGCATCGACGACGACAAGCTCGAGGCCGCCGGCCGCCTCGTCCACTTCAACATCAACGACCCGGCGATCCTCGGGATCGTCGGCCTCTCGGTCGGGGCGCCCGCCAACCCGCAGATGCTGCAGGCGGCCTACGCGGTGGCCAACGAGGACGAGAAGAAGATGCTCGCCGTCGTCGAGCAGGAGATGGCGGAGGAGCAGAAGCCGCGCTACGAGGCTCCGCCCGGGTCGGGCACGTGGCGCACGATCATGACCCGCGGGGTGGAGGAGGTGGCCCTGGAGCGGTCGAGCGTCGCCGACGCCGCCGCGCGGGTGGTGGCGGACATCGAGCGCGAGCTGGGCCGGGCGTCGTGACCCAGGAGACGCTCGTGCGACCGGTGGCGCAGAGCCCGCCGGTGCCGGCCCGCCGCAGGCGGCCCCCCTCGTTCCGCCGGCAGGGCGGCGCGGCACACGTGTTCCTGCTGCCCTTCCTGCTCGGGCTGGTGTTCGTCACGGCGGTGCCGCTGCTCGCGTCGCTGTACCTGTCGTTCACCGACTACGACCTGCTCCACGACCCCGAGCTGATCGGGCTGGAGAACTTCCAGCGCATGGTCTCCGACGAGCGGTTCTGGGCGTCGGTCGGCGTGACGCTGCGCTACGTGCTGGTCTCGGTGCCGCTGCAGCTGGCGTTCGCGCTGCTGCTCGCCGTGGTGCTGGACAAGGGGATGCGCGGTCTCGCGCTCTACCGCAGCGCCTTCTACCTGCCCTCGCTGCTGGGCTCCAGCGTGGCCGTCGCGATCCTGTGGCGGCAGTTGTTCGGCCACGAGGGCCTGGTCAACGGCGTGCTCGGCTGGTTCGGCGTGGAGGGCGAGAGCTGGCTGCAGAACCCCGACACCGCCCTGTCGACGCTCGTGGTGCTCAACGTCTGGACGTTCGGATCCCCGATGATCATCTTCCTGGCCGGGCTGCGGCAGATCCCCGAGGAGCTCTACGAGGCGGCGCGCGTGGACGGCGCGGGCAAGGTGCGGCAGTTCTGGAGCGTGACGGTGCCGCTGCTCACGCCGATCGTGTTCTTCAACCTCGTGCTGCAGACGATCGGGGCGTTCCAGGCGTTCACCCAGGCCCACATCATCTCCGGGGGCCAGGGCGGGCCGCTCGACTCCACCCTGTTCTACACGCTGTACCTGTACCAACAGGGGTTCCAGAGCTTCAACATGGGCTACGCGTCGGCGATGGCGTGGGTGCTGCTGGTGGTCATCGGGATCGTGACGGCGGCCCACTTCCTGCTCTCGAAGTACTGGGTGTTCTACGGGGACGAGCGATGAGGGCGGCCGTGCGGCACGTCGTGATGTGCGCGTTCGTGCTGGTGATGATCTACCCGCTGATCTGGATGGTGGTCAGCTCGGTGAAGCCGGGCAACCTCGTGCTGTCCGAGCCGGGGCTGACCCCGTCCGAGGTGACGTTCCAGAACTACCGCGACGGCTGGAACGCCCTCGACGAGCCGTTCTCGCTGTTCTTCCTCAACTCGCTGCTGGTGAGCGTCGGCTCGATCGTCGGGAACCTGGTGTCCTGCTCGCTGGCGGCCTACGCGCTCGCCCGCCTGGAGTTCCGCGGCCGGAAGCTGTACTTCGCCATCACGCTCGTGTCGGTGATGCTGCCGCTGCACGTGCTGGTGGTGCCGCAGTACATCTTCTTCTCGCAGCTGGACATGGTGAACACCTACTTCCCGCTGCTGCTGCCGAAGTTCCTCGCCACCGACGCGTTCTTCACCTTCCTCATGGTCCAGTTCATCCGCACGATCCCGCGGGAGCTGGACGCGGCAGCGTGGGTGGACGGCGCGGGCCCGTTCCGCATCTACTGGTCGATCGTGCTCCCGCTGATGAAGCCGGCGCTGGTCACCGCGGCGATCTTCACGTTCATCTGGACGTGGAACGACTTCTTCACCCCGCTGATCTACCTGACCTCCACCGAGATGTTCACGGTGCCGGTGGCGTTGAACTCGATGATGAGCTCGGAGACGGCGAACGGGGTGGGAGCGCTGTTCGCGATGTCCCTGCTGTCGCTGCTGCCGGTGCTCGTGTTCTTCGTGACGGCCCAGAAGTACCTGATCCGCGGTATCTCGACGACAGGACTCAAATGAACCTGCGCACCCCCGACTGGCACCGCACGGCCACGCGCTGGACGCAGCTGACGCTCACCGAGAGCGACCCGGGCCGGTTCGATCCCGCGTTCTGGGTCGACATCATGCGCCGCACGCGGTCCAACGCGACCTGCATCAGCGCGGGTGGCTACATGGCCTTCTACCCGACGCGGATCCCGTTCCACTACCGCAGCCGCCACCTCGGCGACGGCGACCCGTTCGGCGAGCTCGTGGAGGGTGCGCGCAGCCTGGGGATGCACGTGATGGCGCGCGTCGACCCGCACGCGGTGCACGCCGACGCGCTGGCGGCGCACCCGGAGTGGGTGGACCGCACGCCCGACGGCGAGCCGCGCGAGCACTGGGCGTTCCCCGGCACGTACGTGACCTGCCCGTTCGGCCCGTACAACCGGGAGTTCGTCACCGAAGTGGCGCGCGAGCTCGTGCGCGAGTACGACATCGACGCCGTGTTCGCGAACCGGTGGCAGGGCCACGGCGTGTCCCGCAGCGAGCACGCGCGCAGGGCGTTCTTCGACGCCACGGGCCACGAGCTCCCAGTGGAGCCGTACGACCCGGACGACCCCGCCTGGAAGGCCTACGTCCCGTGGCGTCGTCAGCAGCTCAGCGAGCTCGTGGCGCTGTGGGACACCGCGGTGAAGGACATCCGGCCGCACGCCCGGTTCATCCCGAACCTGGGGTCGCTCGCGGTGCACGAGCTCGACCGGGACCTGATCGAGCGCCACTACCCCTTCTTCGTGCTCGATCGGCAGAGCCGTTCGGGGATCGAGGCGCCGTGGGCCGCGGGCCGCAACGCCAAGCGCAGCCGCGGGGCGTTCCGCGATCGGCCGGTCGGACTGATCTCCTCCGTGGGGCCCGAGCACCACCAGCACCGCTGGAAGGACTCGGTGGCGAGCCCCGCGGAGATCCGGATGTGGATCGTGGACGGCTTCGCCCACGGCGGCTTCCCGTGGTTCACCAAGTTCAACGGGATGGTGCCCGACGACCGCTGGGTGGAGCCGGTGGCCGACGCGTTCGGCCTGCACGCCACCGTGGAGCCGGTGCTGTCGCGGATGCGGGTCACGGCGGACGTCGCGGTGTACGACGCGGCGGGCCCTGCGGGCGACCCGCACGAGGACGGCTTCCACCAGGCGCTGGTGGAGGCGCGGATCCCGTTCGAGTTCGTGTCGGCCACCCGGTTCACCGCCGAGGAGCTCGGCCGGTTCCGGGTGCTCGTGCTGCCCAACGCCGAGCGGATGAGCGACGAGGCCTGCGCGGTGGTGCGCGAGTTCGTGCGCGCGGGCGGCGGCGTGGTGGCCGGGCACCGGACGTCGCTGAGCACCGCGGACGGCGGCACGCGATCCGACTTCGGGCTCGCCGACGTGCTCGGCGTGCACCTCGAGGAGGACGTGCGCGGCCCGGTGAAGAACAACTACATCGCGCTGACCGGGGAGCACCCGGTGTCGGCCGGGTTCGGTGGTGCCGGGCGGATCATCGGCGGCACGCACCTGCTGCGCGTGGCGGCGGCCCCGGACGCCGACGTGCCCTTCCGGTTCGTGCCGGACTACCCGGACCTCCCGATGGAGGAGCTGTACGCCCGCCGCGCACCGGAGCACCCCGCAGTGGTGACCCGGCAGCGGCCGGGCGAGGGCCGCACCGTGCACGTGGCGTTCGACATCGGCTCGCTGTTCTGGGAGACCCTGCAGCCCGACCACGGCCGCCTCATGGCCGATGCGGTGACGTGGGCACTCGCCGAGCCGCCCCGGGTGGACGTGCGCGGGCCGGGGCTGCACGACGTGGCGGTGCACGAGGGCGAGGGCGAGCTCGCCGTGTGCCTGGTGAACCTCACCAACCCGATGGCGATGCGCGGCCCCGTGCGCGAGCTCATCCCGGTGGGCCCGCTCGCGGTGTCGGTGGCGTTGCCCGAAGGGGCCACCGGTGCGGTCGCCCGGCTCCTGGTGGGCGGCGCCGACGCGGAGGTGGCGGTGGCCGACGGCCGCGTGACGGTGGCCGTCGACTCCGTCGAGCTGCTCGAGGTGCTGCACCTCGCCTGGGTGACAGGCCGCTGAACGGGACGGCCCCCGCCAGGGGGGATTGGCGGGGGCCGTCGGTGGTTCAGCTCCGGGGGGTCGAGCTGAACCGTGTCCGGACACAGCCGGACAAACCCATCGTAGCCCCTGACGAGCGCATCCGCGCGATTCTGAGAGAAGAACTGGGGTGGTGTCGACCCGGACGCACGCGGGTGACCGATGGTGGTCTGGCAAGCTCGCCCGCGTGTCCGGTGCGCTCCCCCCGCAGCTGCCCGCCCGGGCGCCGGCCCGCTCCGGCGCCGCGGCCTTCTTCGACCTCGACAAGACCATCATCGCGGGGTCGAGCGCGCTCGCGTTCAGCCGGCCGTTCCGCCGGAAGGGGCTGATCAGCAGGCGGGCGGCGCTGCGCAGCGGTTACGCGCAGCTGCTGCTGGTGCTGGCCGGTGCCGACGCCGACACCATGGAGCTGCTGCGCAGGCGCATCACCGCGCTCTGCACCGGCTGGGAGGTGGCCCAGATCCGCAACATCGTCGCGGAGACGCTGCACGACATCGTCGAGCCGATGGTCTACGCGGAGGCCACGGAGCTGATCGCCGAGCACCGCGCGAACGGCGACGAGGTCGTGGTGCTGTCGGCGTCGGGCCAGGAGGTGGTGGAGCCGATCGCCGCGCTCGTCGGGGCCGACACCTGCCTGGCCACGCGCATGGGCGTCGTCGACGGCCGCTACACCGGCGAGATCGAGTACTACTGCTACGGCGAGGAGAAGGCCCGGGCCGCGCGCCAGATCGCCCAGGAGCGCGGGTACCGGCTGGAGGACTGCCGCGCCTACTCCGACTCGATCACCGACCTGCCGCTGCTGGAGGCCGTCGGGCATCCCACCGTCGTCAACCCGGACCGCTCGCTGCGCCGGGAGGCCGAGCAGCGCGGCTGGCCCGTGCTGACGTTCGTCGACCCGGTGGCGCTGCGGTTCCGGCGCCCGCCCCTGCGCACCACCCTCGCGGCGGCGGGGGTCGGAGCGGCGGCCGCGCTGGCCGCCGTCGGCTGGTACGCGTGGCGCCGACCGGCGCGCGCCTGAGCCCGCTGGGGTACGTGAGGGTGGCTGCGCGGTCGCTGATCGCCACCCTGCGTGCCTGAACCGGTGCACCTCTCGGCGGCCCTTGATGTGCTCCGGGTCACCGACTACAAAGGGCCGTACGGACCCCTGATCGGCCAGGGGCGGTGCGGTGGAGAAGCACCCGTCCACCCCGAGCAGGGCTCCGTGCGGGAAGGTCGGGCGCTCCACGCACAGCACGCCGCGGGAGGCATGTCGTCGTGGGCCTGCGTACCGGGACGCCGGACGCCGAGGCCACAACCACGACACGTAGTGCACGCCTGGATCTCGGACTTCCCGCGCAGGCGGGCGGCGTTCCTCGTGGGCGCCGCCCGCTTCGTGCGTTCGGGGCCTCAGGCCCGGGCGTCGGCGATGGACGTGCCCTCGCGCGCCCCCGCCTCCCACTGCGCGCAGCAGTGCAGCACCCATTCCCGCACGCCGTCGCTCGTGCCCCCGGCGAATGCGGCGGCCGCGCTGCGGTACTGCGCGGCGTGGCGCAGGTGCCCCACCTCCGGCACGGCGAGCCCCTTCGGGTCGAGACCTGCGGCCACCGCGGCGAGCCGGGCCGCGGCGCGGGCCACCACACCGTTCGCCTCCGAGAACGGCGCGAGCGCGAGGAGTTCGCCGTGCACCACCGCCACGAGCACCGGTCCGGGCGCCCGGGTGCCGCCCGTGACGAGGTCGGCGAGCATGCTCAGCCGCGCCGCCACCCCCGGGGCGCTACGGGGGCGGCCCAGCTCCGCCTCGTGCCGGTCGGCAGGCACCAGGTCCGCTGCCGCCACGACGTGCAGGCGGGCGAGCGCCTGCAGCGGGGAGCTGCGCCAGGCGCCGAGCAGCCGCCCGCTCTCCTCTGCGGCCCGCACGGCGCCCGCGAGCACGGGGTCGGCCGCGGTGTCGCCCGGTTGGAGCGCGGCCCCCTCCAGCGCAGCGGACGCGCGGGCGGCGCGCAGGCTCGCCTCGGCTGCGCTCGCCGGCCACCCCCGCCGGTTCACCGGGTGGTTGTGCACGGCCACCAGCGCGTCCCGCGCCCGGGCGACGGCCTCGGGCACGCCGGGCAGCTCGAGCAGCGGGGCCAACGGATCGGAGGTCACGGCCACCGGGGCATGCTGTCACCCGCGTCGCGGGCCGCGGTGCGCGGTGCCGTCCAGCTCGTGGAGCGGGGTGCCCTGGCGCCGGGTTCGCGGGGCCGCCGTTGCCCGGCCGCCGGTCGGACGTTCGTCGACCGTCCGGCAAAAAGGCCCCGACCTGTCCGGACCGACGGTGCATCGGGCCGTGCGGCGCACTAGCGTCGAACGGCAAGCATGCTTCAGCCGGGCGCGCCGCCGCCCGGCGCGACGCCCAGGACCAGGAGGGCATTGATGGCCGAGGAACACGCCACGCTGAGCAACCTGTCCACCGAGAACCGGAGCTTCCCGCCGAGCGCCGAGTTCGCCGCGCAGGCCAACGCCACGGCCGACTGGTACGACCGCGCCGACGCCGACCGCGAGGCGTTCTGGGCCGAGCAGGCGGAGCGGTTGCACTGGGACCAGAAATGGGACCGGGTGCTGGACTGGGACGCGCCGTTCGCGAAGTGGTTCGTCGGCGGCAAGCTGAACGTGGCCTACAACTGCGTCGACCGGCACGTCGAGGCGGGACACGGCGAGCAGGTGGCGTTCCACTGGGAGGGCGAGCCCGGTGACACCCGCACCATCACCTACGCCGACCTGCAGCGCGAGGTCAGCAAAACGGCGAACGCGCTGATCGAGCTGGGCATCGGCTCGGGCGACCGGGTGGCCATCCAGCTGCCGATGATCCCGGAGGCCGTGTTCTCCATGCTGGCGTGCGCGCGGTTGGGCGCCATGCACAGCGTGGTGTTCGGCGGGTTCTCGCCCGGTGCGCTGAAGGCCCGCATCGAGGACGCCGAGGCGAAGCTGCTGATCACCTCGGACGGCCAGTTCCGCCGGGGCAAGCCCGCGCCGATGAAGGCCAACACCGACGAGGCCACGGCGCAGACGCCCACGATCGAGCACGTGCTCGTGGTCAAGCGCACCGAGATCGACGTGCCCTGGACCGAGGGCCGCGACGTGTGGTGGCACGACCTGGTGGACAAGCAGTCCGACCAGCACACCCCGGAGGCGTTCGACTCCGAGCACCCGCTCTACATCCTCTACACGTCCGGCACCACCGGGAAGCCGAAGGGCATCCTGCACACCTCCGGTGGCTACCTCACCCAGTGCGCCTACACGCACCACGTGGTCTTCGACCACAAGCCCGGCGAGAGCGTCTACTGGTGCACCGCCGACATCGGCTGGGTCACCGGGCACAGCTACATCGTGTACGGGCCGCTGGCCAACCGGGCCACGTCGGTGATGTACGAGGGCACCCCGAACACCCCGCACGAGGGCCGGCACTGGGAGATCATCCAGAAGTACGGCGTCTCGATCTACTACACGGCCCCCACGCTGATCCGCACGTTCATGAAGTGGGGCCACGACATCCCGGAGAAGTACGACCTGTCGTCGCTTCGGGTGCTGGGCAGCGTCGGCGAGCCGATCAACCCCGAGGCCTGGATGTGGTACCGGGAGCACATCGGCCGCAACAACTGCCCGATCGTCGACACCTGGTGGCAGACCGAGACCGGCGCGATCATGATCTCCCCGTTGCCGGGGGTCACGGCCACGAAGCCGGGCTCGGCGATGCGGCCGCTGCCCGGGATCAGCGCCGAGATCGTCACCGACGAGGCCAAGCCGGTCGGCCCGGGCGGTGGCGGGTACCTGGTGCTGGACAAGCCGTGGCCCTCGATGCTGCGCGGCATCTGGGGTGACGAGGAGCGCTACCGCGAGACGTACTGGTCGCGCTTCGCCGACCAGGGCTACTACTTCGCGGGCGACGGCGCCAAGTACGACGACGACGGCGCGATCTGGCTGCTGGGCCGGGTGGACGACGTGATGAACGTGTCCGGCCACCGCATCTCCACCACCGAGGTGGAGTCGGCGCTGGTGAGCCACCCGACGGTGGCCGAGGCGGCCGTCGTGGGCGCGTCCGACGCCACCACGGGGCAGGGGATCGTCGCGTTCGTGATCCTGCGCGGCAACGTGGCGCAGGACGAGGCCAAGGGCGCCGACGCCATCAAGGCCCTGCGCGACCACGTCTCCAAGGAGATCGGCCCGATCGCGAAGCCGCGTCAGATCATGGTCGTCGACGAGCTGCCGAAGACCCGGTCCGGCAAGATCATGCGCAGGCTCCTGCGCGACGTGGCCGAGAACCGCGAGATCGGCGACGTCACCACGCTGGCCGACTCGTCGGTGATGGACATGATCTCTGCGGGCCTGCAGGACACCAGCCGCTCGGAGGACTGAGCCGGCGGTGGGTGCGGGTGCCGCGGCACCCGCACCCACCCACCCCTGTCGTCACTGTCGACGTGCCGCTCGACGCGGTCGCCGTGCCCCGTGAGGATCGGACCGAGGCGCACACAGCTGCTGTCGTAAGAACAACCAGGTCCTGCTGATCACCACGACGCCCGCATGCTCGACGCGAGCAGCACCTCACTGCCGTGGTGCGAGCAGTGGCGTACTGCTCGCGACGATCAACACCGCAGAGCCGGACCGAGAAGTACACCGCCGTACCTGCGACGACCGTCAGGTTCTGCTGATCATCGACAGCGCGCCACGGCCACCGCCATCTCCGCCCGAGCAGCACGTCACGGCTGCCACCCGGGTGTGCTCCTCGCGGAGCAGACCGAGGCGCACCCCGCCTCTGCAGCGAGGACACCCAGGTTCTGCTGATCATCCGGGTCTGGGCCGGCTGCCCTCGCGATCAGCGCAAGCAGCACCTCACCGCTTCGGCCGTGCAGAGGTGTACTGCTCGCAGCGATCAACGGTCGCGAGCAGGACCTCCGCGTTGCTGTGCGTGCAGTGGCGTACTGCTCGCGGCGATCAACTTCCGACGGCCGCCGCCCACGAGCGCCGGTCAGGCGCCGGAGGCCCGGCTGCTCGGCTCGCTCACGTCGTCGTCGGGCGTGGCCGAAGCGGCGGCGTCGCGGCGGGACTTCGCGAGGCTCGCCACCGTCGTCACCGCGAGCGTGCCGACGATGACGGCGAGGGACACGACGATCGGCACCTCGGGCGCCCACGAGACGCCGTGGTGGTGCATCGCCTCGAGGATGAGCTTCACGCCGATGAAGGCGAGGATGAACGCCAGGCCCTTGCTGAGGTACACGAGCCGGTCCAGCAGCCCGCCGATCAGGAAGAACAGCTGCCGCAGCCCCATCAGGGCGAAGGCGTTGGCCGTGAACACCAGATACGGCTCCTGGGTCAGGCCGAAGATCGCCGGGATGGAGTCGAGGGCGAACAGCAGGTCGGTGGTGCCGATGGCCACCATCACGATGAGCATCGGGGTCACCAGCCTGCGGCCGTCCACCACGGTGGTCATCCGCGCACCCTCGTACCGGTCCGTGGACGGCACCACCCGCCGGACGAACAGCAGCGCCCGGTTCTCCTTGAACTCCTCGTCCTCGTCACCGTGGCGGATGAGCTTCCAGGCCGTGTAGATGAGGAACGCGCCGAACAGGTAGAACATCCAGTCGAAGCGTTCGATGGCCTCCGCGCCCAGCGCGATGAAGATGCCGCGCAGCACGAGCGCGAGCACGATGCCGATCAGCAGCACCTTCTGCCGGTAGTCGCGGGGCACCGCGAACCGGCTCATGATCAGCACGAAGATGAACAGGTTGTCCACCGACAGCGAGTACTCGGTGATCCAGCCGGCGAAGAACTCCCCGCCGTACTGCGATCCCGCCACCGTCGTCACACCGATCCCGAACGCGATCGCGAGCGAGACGTAGACGAGCACCCAGATGGTCGACTCGCGCATGGACGGATCGCGCGGGTTGCGGGCCACGAGGTAGAAGTCGAACGCGATCACCACGAGGAAGGCAGCGATCGTCGCGATCCACGCCCAGGTCGGTATGCCCATCTCTCTCCTGTCGGAATGCGGCGTGCCGCAGCGGCGGCGGAGCGGGAACGGCGCGGCGGGGGCGGGTGCCCCTCGCCGCGCCGTCCGTCACGAGGACCGGCGGGTGCGCGCCCGGGCGGCGGCCCCGGTGGCCCGGGGCTTCCCGGGCGCGTCGCGGGCGGCTCGCCGGGCCCGCTTGGCCTCCCTGGCGGCCCACACCGCTTCGGCGTGGGCGGCGTAGCGGGCGTAGACCCGCTGCGCGTAGGGGTTGTGGTCCTTGATGTGGATCAGCCAGCCGGGGATGAGGCGCTCGTGGAGCCAGATGAACCCGATGGCGAAGCCCATGCTGACCAGCGCCTGGAACAGCAGGAACGTGAGCACGTCGTCCGGTGGCGCCGGGTCGCCGCCCAGGAACACCGGGGTCAGCGTCTCGTGCGCCAGGCGGGCGAGGGGGAAGCCCACGATCCACAGCAGGGCGACGGGGGCGAACGTGCCCGGCTGGGCGTACCCGAGCCCGACGAGCACGCCGTAGCAGCCGCCGACCACGGCGAGCGGGACGGCGAGCATGACGGCCCCGGTGAGCGCCCAGCCGAGGGGCTGGCCGACGAGTACGGCCAACCCCCCGACGACGGCGCCGGCGAGCACCCCGATCACGGCGCCGGGGGCACCGAGCTCGGCGAGCTGACGTGCGCGGATCAGCGACATGTCAGCTCACGATCACGCCGAAGCGGATCAGGCTGTAGAAGAGCATCCCCAGGTAGAAGAACGCGCCGAACCCGATGATGAGGTTCGTCCACAGCTTCGGCCGGATCGGCTTCGGCAGCAGCCTGTTGTTCACCAGGAGGAGCACCACGCAGTACGCGCCCATGGCGAACGTGGACAGGAACGCGAGGATGTCCAGGATCGCGGCAGGCCCGTCGGCGGGACCCCACAGCAGGATGCAGATCCCGAAGATGATCACGCCCCAGAGGAAGCCCGCGTACAGGTGGGCCATCCGGAACCGCTTCATGCCGGGCACGAAGTGGTAGGTCATGTCCGACTGCCCCCGGGCGAAGGAGTCGAACAGACCGAGCGTGGCGTTGAGGCCGATCAGCGCGATGAATCCGAGGAACACCGTGCCGAGCACCGGCATGCCGACGCCGCCGAACGAGTCGGACATCGCCTGCAGCGCGGCCGACCGGTCACCGTCCCGGAGCAGTGCGACGACGTCCGGGCTCTGCCGGGCCGCCGACTGCGCCAGCACGGTGAACGAGATCGTGACCAGCATCGTGATCCCCCAGAACAGCAGGATCGCGTCGAACGTGACCCAGCGCCGCCAGCCCTTCCACTTGCGCATCTCGTCCGGGTCGTCGGTGTCGAACATGAAGCCGCGGGAGGGCTGCTCCTCCTCCTCGCCCGCGGCGCGCAGGCCGCGCAGCTGGGGGATGTGCGCGCCCATGCCGGCGCCCTTGTCACGCAGGTGCAGCGTGTACCACATCTGCTGCATGCCGGACGGGCCCGCGAAGGCGACCGAGCCGACGATCACGGGGAACCACTCCGCGGACAGCGCCTCCTGCGGGAGGTAGCCGAACGCGAACATGCCGGTGATCGTGCTGGTGAGGTCGCCCCACGTGCCGACGAGCGACGCGATGATCGCTGTGCCCAGCACCAGCACGCCGATGAGGATCGACAGGATGCTCTCGACGACGTTGTAGATCACCTTGGCGAGCGTGAACAGCGTGCCGACCATCAGCATGCCGATGATCGCGGCCACCTGCCACGGGACCCCCGTGGCCTGTTCGAACGCGCTCGCCCCGGCCGAGAGGTGCCCCGGCCAGATGTAGATCAGGATCGCGATCGTGAAGAAGAACCACATGACCGGTTTCCAGATGCGCGCGGCGCCGGTGAAGATGCTCTCCCCGGTGGCCATCGCGTAGCGCGCCATCTCCAGCAGGACGAACGCCTGCAGGGTGACACCGATCAGGAACAACCAGCGGATCTCGGGCCCGAACAGCAGCACGAGCCGCGGCCACATGTAGGACTCGCCCATGCCCACGCCGAGGGCGACGAGGAAGACCGTCGGCCCGATGAGGTGGACGGACGGGGGAGCTTCCGGCAGCTTGCGGATGGGCATCGGTTCGAGCCCACCCGCCCGCCATACTCGTTCGGCGCCTGCAGGGGCAGCCGTGTGCGCGGCCGGTAGGCCCGCGTCGGGTTGCTTGGAAGTCGTCACTGGTGGACCTCTCCGTTGGGATCTCCTGGGTGGTTGACTGCCCTGGCCCTGCACTTCCTCCTCGTCTCTCGACGTGGCCACCGGCCGGCCCGGCAGGCTTCCCGGCGGGTGGGCGAGATCCGCGGGGAGCCGGCCGGGCCGACCGATCCGAGCCGGTGGCGGGCACCGGCCTGGCGTTGTCTCAGATCAGGCCCGCGCTGCGAGCCCAGCGGTACTTGGCGCCGAGCACGGCCACCGGCTTCTCCGTCGTGTACGGGTAGGCGACGATCCCGTGGTCGTAGAGGTACGTGCTCGCCTCCTCCACCTCGACGTCCCCGGCGAGTGAAGCCACCACCGGCTTCTCGATCCCCTTCTCCCTGGCCTCGGCCACCACGCGAGCGGTGAGCTCGGCGAAGACCATCGGTGGGGTCACGATGGTGTGCCAGTAGCCCAGGATCAAGGCGTGGATCCGGTCGTCCTCCAGACCGAGCCGGATGGTGGCCTCGTAGGTGGAGGGCGGCTCGCCACCGGTGATGTCGACGGGGTTGCCCGCGGCACCGAACGGCGGGATGAACTTCCGGAACGCCTCGTCGAGGTCCGGCGGGATCTCCATCAGCGACATCCCGTTGTCCACCACCGCGTCGGACAGCAGCACCCCGGACCCGCCTGCGCCGGTGATGATGACGACGTTGTCGCCCTTCGGCGTGGGCAGCACCGGGACACCGCGGGCGAACTCCAGCATGTCGTTCAGCGAGTAGGCCCGCACCACGCCGGACTGGCGGAGGATGTCGTCGTAGACCTTGTCGTCGCCGGCCAGCGCGCCGGTGTGCGAACCCGCTGCGCGCGCCCCCATCGCCGTGCGGCCCGCCTTGAGCACCA
Source organism: Pseudonocardia zijingensis (assembly GCF_042657305.1). NCBI lineage: Bacteria > Bacillati > Actinomycetota > Actinomycetes > Pseudonocardiales > Pseudonocardiaceae > Pseudonocardia > Pseudonocardia zijingensis. The sequence goes on from NZ_JBHSKO010000003.1 coordinate 472,144, forward strand.
CCACGGGCTTCTTCTTGGTGATGCGCTGCGCCGCCTCGACGAACGCCCGGCCGTCCTTGAGGTCCTCGAGGTGCATGGCGACGACCTTGGTGTCGTCGTCCTGCTCGAAGTAGGTGAGCAGGTCGTCCTCGTCGAGGTCGGACTTGTTGCCCAGGCCGACGATCGCCGAGACACCGGTCTTCGTGGTGCGGCTGAACCCGAGGATCGCCATGCCGATGCCGCCGGACTGCGACGTCAGCGCCACCCCGCCCTTGACGTCGTAGGGGGTGCAGAACGTCGCGCACAGGTTCTGCGGCGTGTAGTAGTAGCCGTAGATGTTCGGCCCGAGCAGGCGCACGCCCTGCTCCCGGCCGATCCGCACGATCTCGTCCTGCAGCTCGTGGTTGCCGGTCTCGGCGAACCCGGACGGGATGAGCACCGCGGCCGGCACGTTCTTCTCGCCGACCTCGCGCAGCGCCTGCGGCACGAACTTGGCCGGCACGGCGAACACCGCCACGTCGACGTCGCCGGGCACGTCGCCGATGCTCTTGTAGGCCTTCTTCCCGAGGATCTCGTCGGCCTTCGGGTTGATCGGGTAGATCTCGCCGGCGTAGCCCCCGTTGATGAGGTTCTTCATCACGGAGTTGCCGATCTTGCCGTTCTCGGCCGACGCCCCGATCACGGCCACCGCGTTCGGCCGCATCATGCGGTTCATCGTCGCCAGGATCTCCTCCTGGCTGTAGCGCACCGGCTCGGCGGGCTCCTCGGCGTCGAGCAGGATCCGGACGTCGGCCGCGGACGCGCCGTTCGCGCGGGCGAACACCGGGTTGAGGTCGAACTCGCGGATCCGCGGGAAGTCGGTGACCAGGTCCGACAGCCTGCGGATGACGTCCGCGAGCGCGTCGGCGTCGGCGGGTTCCGCCCCGCGCGCTCCCTTGAGCACCTCCGCCGCCTGGATGTCGTCGAGCATGCCGCGGGCGGTGGCGGCGTCGACCGGGGCGAGCCGGAACGTGGCGTCTTTGAGCACCTCGACCAGCACGCCACCGAGGCCGAAGAGCACCACCTTGCCGAACGTCGGGTCGGTGGTGGCGCCGATGATCACCTCGTGGCCGCCGGTCAGCAGCTGCTGGACCTGCACGCCGTCGATGTCGGCCTCGGCGTCGTACGCCTTCGCGTTGGCGATGATCTCGTCGAACGCGGCGCGGACGTCGGCGTCGCCGGAGACACCGACCTTGACGCCGCCTGCCTCCGTCTTGTGCAGGATGTCCGGCGACACGATCTTCATCACGACCTTGCCGCCCAGCTCGGCGGCGAGCTGCACGGCGTCGTCGGCCGTGCTGGCCAGGCCCTCGCCCGGCGTCGGGATCCCGTACGCCTCGCAGACCCGGCGGCCCTCCGGCGCGGTCAGCGAGTCCCGGCCCTCCGCGAGCGCCTTGTCGAGGACGTCGCGTACGGCGTCCTTGTCGTAGCCGGCTCCCATTGCTCAGATCACCCCGTTCGTCTTGAGCTCGGCGAGGCGCTGCGGATCCAGGCCCAGCTCGCGCACGTACACGTCCTCGTTGTGCTGGCCGAGCAGCGGCGAGGTCTCGACCTTCACCGGGGAGTCGGACAGCTTGATCGGGCAGCCGACGGTCTTGAACGCGCCGCGCTCCGGGTGGTCGACGGTGACGATCATGTTGTTGTCGACCAGTGACGCGTCCTCGATCAGCTCCTTCGTGGAGAGGATCGGGCCGCAGGGGATGTTGTGGGCGTTCAGCTCGGCGAGCGCGTCCCACTTGCTCAAGCCCGCCGACCACTCCTCGATCAGCTGGAACATCTTGTCCAGCTTCGGCAGGCGGGCCTCCGGGGTGGCCCACTCGGGGTCGTCGGCCAGCTCGGGCCGGCCGATCAGCTTCGCGATCGGGGCCCAGCCCGGCGGCTGCACGATCACGTAGATGTAGTCGTTGGGTCCGCCCGGCGCGCACTTCACGGCCCAGCCGGGCTGCCCGCCGCCCGAGGCGTTGCCCGAGCGGGGGACCTCGTCGCCGAACTCCTCGTTCGGGTACTCGGCCAGCGGGCCGTGCGTCAGCCGCTGCTGGTCGCGCAGCTTCACCCGGCACAGGTTGAGCACCGCGTGCTGCATCGCCACCGTGACGCGCTGGCCGCGCCCGGTGCGCCCGCGCTGGACGAGGGCGGCGAGGATCCCCGCCACGGCGTGCATCCCGGTGCCGGAGTCGCCGATCTGTGCGCCGGTGGCCGTCGGCGGGCCGTCCTCGAACCCGGTGGTGCTCATCGAGCCGCCCATCGCCTGGGCGACCACCTCGTAGGCCTTGTAATGGGTGTAGGGGCCCTCACCGAATCCCTTGATGGAGGCGTACACCAGGCGCGGGTTCAGTTCCTGCAGCCGATCCCACGTGAATCCCATGCGGTCGACGGCGCCGGGTCCGAAGTTCTCGACGAGCACATCGGACTTCTTCACCATGTCGATGAAGAGCTGCTTTCCCTCTTCGCTCTTCATGTTGAGAGTGATGCTGCGCTTGTTGCAGTTCAGCATCGTGAAGTACAGGCTGTCGACGTCGGGCAGGTCCCGCAGCTGCTTGCGCGTGATGTCCCCGCCCGGGGCCTCGAGTTTCACCACGTCCGCGCCGAGCCAGGCCAGGATCTGGGTGGCCGACGGGCCCGACTGGACGTGGGTCATGTCCAGGACTCGGATTCCTTCCAGCGCGCTCACCTATCGCCCCCTGATCACTTGTCCGTCGTCTGGTGGATGACCCGCACGTCGATGAACGGGGGCGGATCGCCGGACCCGTTGCGAGCGGCGCTTCCGGAGATCGTCTGCGTCATGGGAAGCATCTCCTCGTCGTCGCCGCCCAGGAGCTCGACGGCCTGTCTACTGCATACGGTATGGCTGTCTTGGTACTCCTCGGGAGAGCGCTTGTCCAGAGGAACCTTGACGAACGGTCGACTCCATACTGCATACTGCATCCACAACACCGAGGACGGGAGCCCGACGTGAAGGTTGCTGTGCTGGGGGCAGGTGCGATCGGTGCGTACGTGGGAGCGAGCCTCAGTCGGGCGGGTGCGGACGTGCACCTCGTGGCCCGCGGTCCGCACCTCGCGGCGCTGCGGGAACGAGGGGTCGAGGTGCGCAGTCCGCGGGGAGATTTCTCCGCCCACCCGCACGCCACGGACGACCCCGCGGAGATCGGCCCGGTCGACCACGTGTTCCTGGGGTTCAAGGCCAACGCCTACGCGGCGGCGGGGCCGATGGTGGCGCCGCTGCTGCACGAACGCACCACGATCATCGCCGCCCAGAACGGGATCCCCTGGTGGTACTTCCACCGCCTGCCCGGCCCGTTCGACGGCCACCGGATCGAGAGCGTCGACCCCGGCGGTGCCGTCACCCGCGCCCTCCCGCTGGAGCGCGCCGTCGGCTGCGTCGTCTACGCCGCCACCGAGATCGAGTCACCTGGCGTGGTCCGCCACCTGGAGGGCACCCGCTTCTCCATCGGCGAGCCGGACATGACGGTCTCCGCGCGCTGCACCGAGTTCGCGGACGCGATGGTCGCCGGGGGCCTCAAGTGCCCCGTGGAGGCCGATCTGCGCCGCGACATCTGGATCAAGCTGATGGGCAACATCGCCTTCAACCCGCTCAGCGCGCTCACCCGGGCCACGATGGCCGGGATCTGCCGGCACGCCGGCACCCGCGCGCTCGTCGCACGGATGATGGAGGAGACCCTGGAGGTGGCCCACAGCGTGGGCTGCCACCCGGAGATCTCCGTGGAGAAGCGGCTCGCGGGCGCCGAGCGCACCGGGGAGCACAAGACCTCCACCCTGCAAGACCTCGAACGCGGCCGCCCCATGGAGCTCGACGTGCTCCTGACGGCCGTGGTGGAGCTCGCCGACCTCGCCGGGGCCGAGGTGCCCACGCTGCGGGCCATCACCGCGGTGGCGGACCTCCTCAACCAGCAGGTGGCCGCGGCTTCCTGAGCGTACGAACGGCACCCTCGTCCCGCTCTATCGGACGAGGGTGCCGTTCGTACGGCTGCGCGGAGGTTCAGGAACGTGGCGTTCCTGAACCCCGTCGAAGCGGGGCCCTGCGGTGACGGCGCGCAGCACCGCACCACGTACGAACGGCACCCCCGTCCCGCTCTATCGGACGGGGGTGCCGTTCGTACGTGTCAGTCGGCCACGGGCACCAGGTCCGGCACCGGCTCGAACTCCGTGATCGCGTCGAGGGACGGGCCCATCGCCGCGTTGGCCTCGCGCTCCACCATCACCTCGACGAGCACGGGCAGCTGCTGGGCCTCGGCCTCGAGGGAGGCCCACGCGAGCGCGTCGGCGATCTCGTCGGGCTGCTCCACCCGCCGGGCGGGGCACCCGAAGGCCTGCATGAGGGTGACGTGGTCGATGCCGCCCTCCCCGTAGTGCAGGTCGACCGCGTAGTTCATGTCGTAGCCGAGCTCGGCCTGCCGGATCAGCCCGAGGTACTCGTTGTTGACCATGACGATGACGAACGGGATGCGGTACTGCGCCGCGACGGCCACCTCCTCCATGAGGAACTGGAAGGAGTAGTCGCCCACGACGGCCACCACCTGCTTGTCCGGGTGGGCGCACTTCACGCCGATCGCGGCCGGCACCTCCCAGCCGAGCGGGCCGGCCTGCCCGCACACCAGGTAGTGGCGGGGCCGGAACGTCTGCTGGAACTGCCCGGACCAGATCTGGTAGAGCCCGATCGCCGTGACGAACGTGGTGTCCGGCCCGAACGCCCGGTTCAGCTCCCGGTAGACGCGCGGCGGCTTGATCGGCTTGTCGTCGAAGTCGTCGCGGCGCAGCAGCGTGCTGCGCAGCTCGGCAACCCGCTCCACCCAGCTTCCGGGCGCGTGCCGGGGCGAGGCGTGGCGGGCGTGCTCGGCGAGCGCGGCGAGCGTGGGCCGGGCGTGCCCGACGATCCCCAGGTCCGGTTCGAACACCTTGCCGATCTGGGTGGGTTCGATGTCGACGTGGATGAACCGGCGGCCGCGCCGGTAGGTCTCCAGGTCGCCGGTGTGCCGGTCGCCGAAGCGGGCCCCGACGGCGAGCACGAGGTCGCTTTCGAGGAACGCCGCGTTGCCCCACCGCGTCTGGGTCTGGATGCCCGCCATGCCGGCGAAGAGCGGGTGGTCCTCGGGGAACGCGCCCTTGCCCATCAGGGTGACCTGCACCGGGATCTGCAGGTGCTCGGCGAGCGAGCGCAGCTCGTCCGACGCCTCGGCACCGATCACGCCGCCGCCGGCGAGGATGATCGGGCGCTCGGCCTCCAGGAGCATCGCGACGGCCGCGGCGATCGGTTGCGGCCGCGGCTCCGGGACGTCGACGGGCAGCGGGGCGTCGAGTGCGGCGTCGTAGACGCAGGTGCCCTTCTGGACGTCGAGCGGCAGGTCGATGAGCACCGGACCCGGCCGCCCCGAGCGGGCGATGCGGAACGCCTCGCGGAACACCCAGGGAGCCTGGGCGGGCTCCTTGAGCTGCACCGCCCATTTCGTCACGGGCTTGGCGATCTCGACGATGTCGACCGCCTGGAACGCCTCCTGGTGCAGCTTCGCCCGCGGCGCCTGGCCGGTGATGCAGATCATCGGGATGGAGTCGGCCAGCGCCGTGTACAGCCCGGTGATCATGTTGGTACCGGCTGGGCCGGAGGTTCCGATCGACACCCCGACCTTGCCGGTGGCTCGTGCCCACCCGTCGGCGGCGTGCGTGCCGCCCTCCTCGTGCCGCACGGTGAGGTGGCGGATGCCGCTCTTCCGCAGCGCGGCGTAGAGCGGCAGGATCGCCGCCCCGGGAATGCCGAACACGGTGTCGACGCCCTCCGACTCGAGCACCGCGGCGACGGCTTCCATGCAGGGGATCCGGGTCATCAGGCAGCCTTTCCCGAGACGTTCTCCAGCACCTTGAGCAGCGCGGAGTGGTCGAGCGAGCCGTGGCCCTGGGCGCGGGCGGCGGCGACGAGCTGGGCGGTGAGGGCGGTCATCGGCAGCGCGACGCCCGCCTCGCGGGCCGCGGCGAGCGCGATCCCCATGTCCTTGTGGTGCAGGTCGATCCGGAAACCCGGCGCGAACTGCCTGGCCACCATCGACTTGCGCTTGAGCTCGAGGATCCGGCTGCCCGCGAGCCCGCCCGCCAGCACGTCGAGCGCGGGGCCCGGGTCGACGCCGGAGGCCTCCAGCAGCACGATGGCCTCGGCGACCAGCGCGTAGATCCCCCCGACGACGAGCTGGTTGGCGGCCTTGACGGTCTGGCCGGCGCCGCTCGGCCCGACGTGCACGATCGTCGTGCCGAGCACCTCGAGCACCGGCCGGGCCGCCGCGAACGCCTCGGCGTCGCCGCCCACCATGATCGACAGGACGCCGTCGACCGCGCCCTTCTCCCCGCCGCTCACCGGTGCGTCCAGCGCCCGCACGTCGCGCGCCGCGGCCGCCGCGGCGACGGCCACCGAGGTGTCCGGCCGGATCGTGCTCATGTCGATCAGCAGCAGGCCGGGTTCGGCGTGCTCGAGCACGCCGCCCGGACCGAGGACGACCTCCTCCACCTGCGGTGAGTCCGGCAGCATGGTGATCACCACGTCGGCGGCGGTCGCGGCCGCCACCGAGTCGACGTACTTGCCGCCCGCCGTCACGAGCCGTTCCGCCGCGGCCTGCTGCACGTCGTGGCCGAGCACGGTGTGCCCCGCGGCCACCAGGTTGGCGGCCATCGGGCCGCCCATGATCCCGAGCCCGATGAAGCCGATCGTGCTCATGCGTTCTCCTCGACGGTGGCGGATCGCAGCGGACGGGGGAGCCAGTCGAAGCTCTCGGCGCTCGGGCCGCCCGGCTTGTACTCGAGCCCCACGTGGCCGGAGTAGCCGCTCGCGGCGAGCCGGTCGAGCACGGCGGGCCAGTCGAGCTCGCCGGTGCCCGGCCGGCCGCGGCCGGGCGGGTCGGCGATCTGGACGTGGACGAACCGGTCGGCGCGCAGCTCCACGAGGCGTTCGACCGGCTCGCCCATCCGCGCGAGGTGGTAGAGGTCGGCGAGGAAGCCCACGTTCGGCACGCCGTGCACGACCTTGAGGTAGTCGACGAGGTCGAGCGCCTTCTGCGACGACGTGATCGGGTAGTGCGGGCTCTCGTAGCTGTTCAGCGCCTCGATCACGACGGTCGCCCCCACCCGCTCCGCGGCCGCCGCGGCGAACACGAGGTTGTCGGTGGCGAGCTCCCGCTGCTCCGGCACGGTGCTGCGCGGGTCCCGGTTGCCGTAGAGCGCGTTGAGCACCGTGCACCCCAGCGAGGCCGCGAACCCGACGGCCACGTCGACGTTCGCCCGGAACCGGGCGCTGTCGCACGGGCGGGAGAGCAGCCCGCGGTCGCCCGCCGCCATGTCTCCGGCGTCGAAGTTCAGCCCGACCAGCCGCACCCCGGCGTCGGTGATCGCGGTGCGCAGCGCGTCCAGGTCGCGGTCGGCGGGCACCGGGTCGGGGAACGGCCACCACAGCTCGACCGCGTCGAACCCGGCCGCCGCCGCGGCGGCGGGGCGCTGCAGCAGCGGCAGTTCGGTGAAGAGGATGGACAGGTTGACGTCGTAGCGCAGGGGTGGGGTGGGCAGGACGGGGTCGGGCATGCGGCTCCTCCCGGAGTCGGCGGTGCGGCGAGGTGGTGGGTGCCGGTGCGGCCTGAACCTCGAGCGGCTCAGGCCGGCGACGAACTCAGCTCGGTGGCGGCGGCGAGCTGCTCCCGCATCAGGGCGGCGGTCTCGCTGGGCGTCTTGCCCACGGTGACGCCGGCTGCCTCGAGGGCGTCCTTCTTGGCCTGGGCGGTGCCGGCCGAGCCGGACACGATCGCCCCGGCGTGCCCCATCGTCTTGCCCTCGGGCGCGGTGAACCCGGCAACGTACCCGACCACGGGCTTGGTGACGTTGGCCTTGATGAAGTCCGCGGCGCGTTCCTCGGCGTCGCCGCCGATCTCGCCGATCATCACGATCGCCTTCGTGTCCGGGTCGGCCTCGAACGCCTCGAGCGCGTCGATGTGGGTGGTGCCGATCACCGGGTCGCCGCCGATGCCGATCGCGGTGGAGAAGCCGAACTCCCGCAGCTCGTACATCATCTGGTAGGTCAGCGTGCCCGACTTCGACACCAGCCCGATCGGGCCCGGCCCCGCGATGTCGGCCGGGATGATCCCGGCGTTCGACTTCCCGGGCGAGATGATCCCCGGGCAGTTCGGGCCGATGATCCGCGTGCGGTTCCCGGTGGCGCAGGCGTGCGCCCACACCCGCGCCGAGTCGTGCACGGGGATGCCCTCGGTGATGACGACGGCCAGCCCGATGCCCGCGTCGATCGCCTCCACCGCCGCGTCGGCCGCGAAGCGCGGCGGCACGAACAGGACGCTGACGTCGGCGCCGGTCTCGGCCATGGCCTCCGCGACGGTGCCGAACACGGTGAGGTCCCGGCCGCCGATCGTGACGGAGGTGCCGGCCTTGCGGGCGTTCACGCCACCGACGACCTCGGTGCCCGCGGCGAGCATCTTCGCCGTGTGCTTGGTGGCCTCGCTGCCGGTGATGCCCTGGACGATGACGCGGCTGTGCTCGTGCAAGAAGATCGACATTGTCAGGCTCCCGCCGCTGCCAGCGACGCGGCCCGGTCCGCCGCGTCGTCCATCGTGGCCACCTGGGTGACCAGGGGGTGGTTCGCCTCGTCGAGGATCCGGCGGCCCTCGACCACGTTGTTGCCGTCCAGCCGCACCACGAGCGGCTTGGTGGCCCCGTCGCCGAGGATCTTCAACGCCTCGACGATCCCGTTGGCCACCGCGTCACATGCGGTGATCCCACCGAACACGTTGACGAACACGCTCTTCACCGCCGGGTCACCCAGGATCACGTCCAGACCCGCGGCCATCACCTCGGCCGAAGCGCCACCACCGATGTCCAGGAAGTTCGCCGGCTTGACCCCGCCGTGCCGCTCGCCCGCGTAGGCGACCACGTCCAGCGTCGACATCACCAGGCCCGCACCGTTGCCGATGATCCCGACCTCGCCGTCCAGCTTGACGTAGTTCAGGTCCTTGGCCTTGGCCTTCGCCTCGAGTGGGTCCTCGGTGCGCCGGTCGACCAGGTCGGCGTGCGCGGGCTGGCGGAAGGCGGCGTTCTCGTCGAGGGTGACCTTGCCGTCGAGGGCCACGACCTCGCCCTGGCGCGTGCGCACCAGCGGGTTGACCTCGACGAGCGTGGCGTCCTCCGCCACGAACGCCGACCACAGGCTGCTGATCACCTTGGCGGCATCGGCGGCCACCTCGGCCGGCAACGCGGCGGCGATCCGGGAGGCGGTGTCGGGGTCGACGCCGCGCAGCGGGTCGATCGGCACCTTGAGCAGCGCCTCCGGGCGCTCGACGGCCAGCTGTTCGATCTCGACGCCGCCCTCGGCGGAGCACATCGCGAGGAACGTGCGGTTCGAGCGGTCGAGCAGGAACGAGAGGTAGTACTCCTCGGCGATGTCGCTGGCCTCGGTGACCAGCACCCGGTGGACGGTGTGGCCCTTGATGTCCATGCCGAGGATGGCGGCGGCCTTCTCCTGCGCCTCCTCGGGTGTCCGGGCCAGCTGCACGCCACCCGCCTTGCCCCGTCCACCGGTCTTCACCTGGGCCTTCACCACGACCGTCCCGCCGAGCTCACGGGCTCGGTCGGCGGCCTCGGCGGCGGTGTCGGCCACCGCGCCGCGGGGGACCGGTACGCCGTGGGCGGCGAAGAGGTCCCTGGCCTGGTGCTCGTAGAGGTCCACAGTGCGGTCTCCCGTCTGCCGCGAGCAATGGCGGTCGACTGTATGCAGTATGGAGAAAGTTGTCCAGGGCTCTTGTGCTCTGGGTCACGCGTGACGCAGACTCGGCATACTGTATGGAGGGAGTCGACATGGGGATGCCGCACCCGGGGGCCGTCCGGGAGATCCGCGACAACCACGGGCGCCGCTACCGCGTGGGCGAGTCACCGATGCAGCTCATCGGCCGCCCGCGATCCAGCGTGCTGTGGCAGGCCTGGCTGCCGATGGCCGCCGTCGGCGTGCTCCAGTACGGGTACGGCGCCGCGGTTCCGGCGCTCATGGAGCGCAACGGCTGGAGCCTCGTCGGCGCGATCTGGCTGCTCGCGGGGTGGACGGTCATGCAGGCGGGCGTCGGCCTGCCCACCGCCTACCTGCGCGAACGCCACCGCATCGGACCCCGCCCGGTGATGGTCGCGGGCGCGGCGCTCTCCGCCCTCGGGCTCGTCGCGCTCGCGCACAGCACCGACCTGCTGGGCGCGCTCCTCGGCTACGCCCTCCTCGGGGGCACCGGGGCGGGCCTGGTCTACGCGGCGTGCACGTCGACCGTGGCGAAGTGGTACCCCGAGCGCATGGGCCGGCGGGTGAGCACGGTGACCGGGGCCTTCGCCTACGGGTCGGTGCCGTTCATCGTGGCCGCCGTGATCGGCCTGGACGCGGCCAACCTCACGCCGGTCCTCGACGTCGCCGCGGTGGTGCTCTTCGTGCTCGTGGCCGGTCCCGGGCTCTTCTTCCGCGACCCACCCCAGCGGTGGTGGCCCGAGGAGGTCGACCCCAGGGCGTGGGCGCTGCGCAACCCGGCCCGGCGGATGAACCCGCCCGCCATCCGCGACTTCTCACCCGCGCAGGCGATGCAGACCCGCGTGCTGCCCGTGATGTGCCTGATCCTGCTCGGCGCCGGGGCGGTGTCGCTGTTCAACGCGGCGTTCCTCGTCGTTTACGCGGGCGGCGTCACGGCCACCGCGGGCCTCGTGGCGCTCGCCGCGGGCCTCTTCGCGGGCGTCAACGGGGCCGGGCGGGCGTTGTCCATGGGCATCTCCGACCGGCTCGGCCGCTGCCGCACGCTGAGCGCGGTGCTCACCGTGCAGGGGGTGGCGCAGTTGCTGTTCGCGCTGTCGGCGGCCAGCGGCTCCACGAGCGCGCTCGTCGTGGCCGCGACCCTGGCCGGCCTCGGCGGGGGCGGCTTCTACCCGATCTTCGCCAGCTTGGCGCGGGAGTACTTCGGCGAGCAGAGCGCGCTCGAGGTGCACGGCCTGGTGTACAGCGCCAAGGCCGCGGGCGGGGTGCTCGGCCTCGGGCTGGCCGTGCTCGCCGTCACGAGCTGGGGCTGGGCCGCCGCGTTCACGGGTGCGGCCGTCGTCTCGCTGGTCGCGGCCCGGGCCACGGCGGCGCTGCAGCGCCCCGGGCTGCCCAGCACCCTCCCGCTGCCCCGGATCCCCGAGCAGCAGTCGTCGCGCTACGCAGTCTGAACATGACTGTGGCCGCCCCGATCGGGGCGGCCACAGTCATGTCAGGCGTTCGTCAGGCCCGGGTGAAAGGACGGTCCTCGGTGGTCGGACGGCTCCGGGTCGTGAGCGGGGTGCCCTCGGCGCCCCGGGCGCGCTGGGCCCGCAGCGCGGCGTCCAGCCCGAGACCGATGCCACGGCCGTCGGCCGAGGAGCCGCGCGGGAGGTCCGCAAGGGACCGGATGAAGTTGCGCAGCGTACGCATGCTTGTCACCTCCGTGATCAGGGTTCCCCATCCGCGGCCCGGCATGCGAGATCGGGCGCGGTGGCGTCGTTCGGTCGGCGCGCGGGGACGGCCGGCGCTCGGCACTGCGCGCCGGATGGTCGTGCGGGACCCGCCCGTCGGGCGGGGTGTGAGATCCGGCGTCGTCGTCGACGCCGTGCGTGCGCCGGGCCCATGCGGCCCGGGTCGGTCAGGGGACGCGACCCCGCAGGGCGGGAGCGTCCTCGTCCGCGTCGTCGCGGTGCTCCAGGTAGGACTGACGCGTGTGCTCGGTGTGGGCGGCCATCACCTCGCCCGCGCGGGCGGCGTCGCCCGCAGCGATGGCGTCGATCAGGGCGGCGTGCTCGATCCAGGACTGCTCGCCGCGGTGGCGCGCCACCGGCGTGTAGTACCAGCGGACCCGCCGGTCGACCTGGGCCGCGAGCTCGACGAGCACGTCGTTGCCGGACATCGACATCACGGCTTTGTGCAGCTCGGCGTTGAGTTCCACCATGGTGGAGACGTCCTCGGCGGCGAGGGCCGCCTGGCCGCGGTCGCACAGCTCGCGCAGGCGCGCCACGCCCTCCTCGGTGGCCCGGCCGGCGGCGAGGCGCGCCGACTCGGTCTCGAGCAGGCTGCGTACCGCGAGCAGCTGGTCGGCCTCCTCGACCGTGGGCGTGTGGACGAACGCGCCGAGGCCCGGTCGCAGGTCGACCCATCCGTCGTTCTTGAGCCACTGGAGGGCCTCACGCACCGGCTGTCGCGATACGCCCAGCATCATGGCGAGCTCGCTCTCCACGAGGTGCTGGCCGGGCTCCAGGTTCCGGCTGACGATCATGTCCAGGATCGCGGTGTAGACGCTCTCGCGGAGCGGCACGGGCCGGGCGATCCGCCGGCTTCCGGCCTCGGTGGGCGTCTCTGACAGTGCCATCGCGTACTCCTGGACCTCCGGTCGACTGCTTACAGCATACAAAGTGCTGAGCCTGTCTGAGCTGTTCCGCGCCGTGAACATGCTCACTCCGGCCGAAAGGGGTACACCGCCCCCGTCCGGACACCCCCTTCGGCATCCTGTAGCGGTGGCCGAACCAGACCTCCCGGTGCGACGCGCCGTGGTGCTGCCCGGCCGCGAGCTGCACTGGCGCTTCTCCCGTTCGTCCGGCCCCGGCGGCCAGGGCGTGAACACCACGGACTCGCGCGTCGAGCTGTCGTTCGACCTCGCCCGTTCGCCCAGCGTGCCCGAAGCCCTGCGCGAGCGCGCGGTGCGCAGGCTCTCCGGCCGCCTCGTCGACGGCGTGCTCACGGTCGTGGCCGCCGAGCACCGCAGCCAGCTCCGCAACCGCGAGGCCGCCCGGGAACGCCTCGCCGGCGTGCTGCGCGAGGCCATGCGCGCCGATCCGCCGGCGCGAAGGCCGACCCGGCCCACCCGCGGCTCCGTGCGCAGGAGGCTCGACGCCAAGGCGCGCCGCGGAGCGGTCAAGCGGATGCGCGGCCGCCCGGAGGATTGACCGGCCGGCAGCAGTTAGGGTGGCTCCAGGTGTGCCGGGAAGCCTGGTCGGCGAGTCGATCGCCGACGTCCCGAGGAGCACCGATGGACCCGAACGCCCGCCGCACGCCGTCCCTGCTCACGCGGGGCAGCTGGCCCGAGGTGCGGCGCATCGGCGACATCCTGCGCACCGAGACCGTGGGTGGCGTCCTGCTCGTCGTCGCCGCGGCGCTCGGGCTGGCGTGGGCGAACTCGCCGTGGGGTGAGGTCTACCGGGCGCTGTCGGACCTGCAGGTCGGCCCGAGCGCGCTGCACCTCGACCTGTCGCTGCACACCTGGGCGGCCGACGGCCTGCTCGCGATCTTCTTCTTCGTGGCGGGGCTGGAGCTCAAGCGCGAGTTCGTCGCCGGCGATTTGCGCGATCCGCGGCGCGCGGCCCTGCCCGTCGCCGCGGCGGTCGGCGGCATGGCCGCTCCCGCGGTGCTCTACGCGCTGACCAACAGCGCGAACACGGCTGCGCTCGTCGGCTGGGCCATCCCCACCGCGACCGACATCGCCTTCGCGCTGGCCGTGCTCGCGGTGATCAGCACGCACCTGCCCTCCGCGCTGCGGACGTTCCTGCTCACGCTCGCGGTGGTCGACGACCTGCTCGCGATCACGATCATCGCCGTCTTCTACACGGAGACGCTGGCGTGGGGTCCGCTCGCGCTCGCGATCGTGCCGCTCGGGTTGTTCGCGGTGCTCGTGCAGCGGCGGGTGCGGTCGTGGTGGCTGCTGCTCCCGCTGGCCGTCGTCACGTGGGTGCTGGTGCACGAGTCCGGCGTGCACGCCACGGTGGCCGGGGTGCTCCTGGGGTTCACCGTGCCGGTCGTCCGGCGCGCGTCCGGGCCGGGACCCGGGCTCGCCGAGCACTTCGAGCACCGGTTCCGCCCGCTGTCGGCGGGCGTCGCCGTGCCGGTCTTCGCGTTCTTCGCCGCCGGTGTGACGCTCGCGGGAGCGGGCGGGTTCGGCGCGAGCCTGGCCGACCCCATCACGCTCGGGATCGTCGCCGGCCTCGTGTTGGGCAAGCCCCTCGGGGTACTCGGCGCCACCTGGGCCGTGCAGCGCTTCACCGGGGCGCGGCTGGCCGACGACCTGGGCTGGCCGGACCTGTTCGGCCTGTCGCTGCTGGCCGGGATCGGGTTCACCGTCTCGCTGCTGATCGGCGAGCTCGCCTTCGGGCCGGGGAGCGAGAGCGACGAGCGCGTCAAGATCGGTGTGCTGCTCGGCTCGCTGATCTCGGCGCTGCTGGCCACGGTCGTGCTGCGGCTGCGCAACCGGCGCTACCGGCGCATCTGCGCCGAGGAGGAACGCGACACCGACGCCGACGGCGTGCCCGACGTGTACGAGCCCGAGCCCGACGGGGGCTCCTCCCCCGGGGAGGCCGGGCGGTAGGGCTCACATCCGCACGATCTTCCTGGGCCCCGGTCCGGCCGTTAGGGTTCCCGCAGGGCGTGCCGGGAAGTCTGGTCGGCGACGTTTTCGCCATGCCTTCCGACGACCGGAGATCCCCGTGCAGGAGCGTCGCCCAGCCAGCCCCGTCAGCGAGTTCGCGCGCTTCCTGCGCACCGAGACCGTCGGCGGCGTCGTCCTGCTCGCCGCCACCGCCGTCGCGTTGATATGGGCGAACTCGCCCTGGTCGGGCGCCTACGTGGCGATGCGGGAGACCGTGGTGGGGCCCGCAGGCCTGCACCTGGACCTGACGCTCGCGACGTGGGCCACCGACGGGCTGCTGGCCATCTTCTTCTTCGTGGTCGGGCTGGAGCTCAAACGCGAGCTGGTGATCGGGGAGCTGTCCACCCGCAGCCAGGCCATGCTCCCGGTCACGGCCGCGCTCGGCGGCATGATCGTGCCCGCGCTCCTCGCCCTCGCGGTGGGCTGGGGCGAACCCGCCATGGAACAGGCGTGGGCCATACCCGTGGCCACCGACATCGCGTTCGCACTGGGCGTGCTCGCGGTCGCGGGCTCGGCATTGCCGACGAGCGCCCGCATCTTCCTCCTCGGCCTCGCCGTGGCCGACGACCTCGGCGGCATCATCGTGATCGCGGTGCTGTTCAGCAGCGGGCTGAACCTCCTGTGGATCGGGGCCGTCGTGCTCGCGGGCCTCACGTACTGGTGGCTGCAGCGCAAGCGCGTGCGCGCGTGGTGGCTGTACGTGCCACTCGGGGTGTTCACCTGGATCGCGATGCACGAGGCCGGGATCCACGCCACCATCTCGGGCGTGCTGCTCGGCCTGCTCACCAGGGTGAAGGCCGACCCCGGTGAGGAGTACGCGCCCGCACTGCGCCTGGAGCACCGCCTGCAGCCCTGGTCGGCGGGCTTCTGCGTGCCGGTGTTCGCGCTCTTCGCGGCCGGCGTGCCGATCGGGTCGGACGCGCTGCGCGCCGTGTTCACCGAGCGCGTCGCGCTCGGCATCGTCGTCGGGTTGCTGGTCGGCAAGCTCATCGGCATCTTCGGGGCGTCCTGGCTCGTGATCCGGTTCACCCCCGCGGACCGTCCGCGCGGGCTGAGCTGGCGCGACCTCGCGGCCGTGTCGATGCTCGGTGGGGTGGGGTTCACGGTGAGCCTGCTCATCGCCGAGCTGTCGCTGGCCGACCACCCGGACCTGCTCGACACGGCCAAGGCCGGGGTGCTCGTGGCCTCGGCCTCGGCGTCGCTGATCGGAGCGGCGATGGTGATGCGGCGTGTCCGCGTGCGCGCCCGGGAGAACGGCGACAACGGGGGCGACGAGGGGTCCGCGCCCGCTTGATCACCCGCGGCACGCCGGTCCTCCTGACCGGCATCGTGCAAGGTGGCGTGGGAGGATGCCCGCATTCGCCCATGACCCGGACAGATGAGCAGGAGGACCGTGGTGGCCAGCCCGACCAGCTCCGGCGGCGGGGACGTTCCGCCCGTCCTGCCGTCGATCCCGCTCGCGCCGGAGCCCGTCCGATCCGCTGGTGAGCAGTCGATCGGCGAGCTCGTCCGCGAAGCCACGACGCACGTCTCCACGCTGGTGCGCGCGGAGGTCGAACTGGCGCGCGCCGAGGTCACGGCAGAGGTGAAGAAGGGCCTGCAGGGCAGCATCTTCTTCGTCGTCGCGCTGACGATCCTGCTGTTCAGCCTGTTCTTCCTGTTCTTCACGCTGGCCGAGGTGCTCGCCATCTGGCTGCCGCCCGCGGCGGCTTTCGGCATCGTCTTCGGCGTCATGCTGCTCACCGCCGGGCTCTTCGCCTTCCTCGGCTACCTGCGCGTGCGGCGCATCCGCAAGCCGGAGCGCACGATCTCCTCGCTCCGCGAGTCGGCGCAGGTGCTCGCCCACCGCGGCCACGACGACGACGGCCATCCCGAGCTGACTGCGCGCCAAGGCGCCTGAGGGCGGTGCGCCGGGCCGCGCCGGACGCCTCCTCGCTCCGGTTGCCGGGTCCGTGGACGCACCGGGCCGTCTCCGCCAACGGGATCCGGCTGCACGTCGCCGAGTGCGACGGCGGCGGCCCGCTCGTGGTGCTGCTGCACGGCTTCCCGGAGTTCTGGTGGGCCTGGCGCCACCAGCTGCCCGCGCTCGCCGATCGCGGGTACCGCGTGGTGGCCGCCGACTTGCGCGGCTACGGGGAGTCCGACAAGCCGCCCCGCGGCTACGACCTCTGGACGCTCGCGGGTGACGTCGCCGGGCTGATCAAGGCGCTCGGGGAACCGCGCGCCCACGTCGTCGGGCACGGCTGGGGCGGGCTCGTCGCGTGGACGGTGACCGCGCTGCACCCGCGGCTGGTGTTGTCGCTCGCCGCGTTCGGTGCCCCGCACCCGCTCGCCGTCCGGTCCGCGGTGGTGCGGGACCCGCGCGGGCAGGGGAGGGCGACGGCGGCCTACGGCGCGGCGTTCCAGCTCCCGCGCTGGCCCGAGCGGTCGCTGCGGCGCGAGGGGGGAGCCCGGGTGGCGCGGATCCTGAGTGCCTGGTCGGGGCCGGACTGGGTGCGCACGCAGGACTTCACCGAGGCCGTGGGGCACTACCGGCGTGCCATCCAGGTGACCGGCGTGGTGCACAGCGCCCTCGAGTACTACCGGTGGGCGGCGCGGTCGCAGCTGCGCGCGGAGGGGAGGCGGTTCGCCGCAGCCGTGGCGCGGACCCCGTCGGTGCCGGTGCTGCAGGTGCACGGCGCGCTCGACCCCTGCGCGCTGCTGCCCACGGCCGCGGCTTCCCGGCACTGGGCGGGTCCCGAGCACCGCCTGGACGTCGTGCCCGGCGCCGGTCATTTCCCGCACGAGGAGAGCCCCACGGCCTCCACCGACCTCCTCGCCGGGTTCCTCACCCCCTCGTGAGTGGTAACAGGTGCTCCCGCACCCGTATCCGCTCACGACGGCCCCGGTCAGGCCATCTACGATTCTGCAACGTGCGCGTCCTGGTCGTGGGGTCCGGTGCTCGGGAGCACGCCATCGTCCTCGCCCTGGCGCAGGACCCCGGCGTCACGGCGTTGGCCTGCGCGCCGGGCAACGCCGGCACCGCCACCGTGGCGGAACAGCTCGGCGTCGACGCGGCCAACCCCGCCGCACTCGCGGCGCTGGCCCTCGACTGGCGCGCCGACCTCGTCGTCATCGGACCGGAGGCGCCGCTCGTCGCCGGTGCCGCCGACGCCATCCGCGCCGCCGGCATCGCGTGTTTCGGGCCGAGCGCCGCCGCCGCCCGCATCGAGGGCTCGAAGAGTTTCGCCAAGGACGTCATGGCCGCGGCCGGCGTCAACACGGCCACCGCCGTGGTGGTCGACAACCCCGCGCACCTGGACGCGGCCCTCGCCCGGTTCAGCCCGCCCTACGTCGTGAAGGACGACGGCCTCGCCGCCGGGAAGGGCGTGGTCGTGAGCAGCGACATCGACGTGGCCAGGGCCCACGCGAGCACGCTCCTCGACGGCGGGCACCCGGTGCTGCTCGAGTCCTACCTCGACGGGCCGGAGGTCTCGCTGTTCTGCCTCGTCGACGGGGAGACGGTGCGGCCGCTCCTGCCCGCCCAGGACTTCAAGCGCGTCGGCGACGACGACTCCGGCCCCAACACCGGCGGCATGGGTGCGTACGCGCCGCTGCCGTGGGCGGGCCCCGGCCTGGCCGACGAGCTGGTGGAGAAGGTGGTCGGCCCGGTGGCGGCGGAGCTGGTGCGCCGCGGCACGCCGTTCAGCGGGCTGCTCTACGCCGGCCTGGTGCTCACCTCGTCCGGCCCGGCCGTCATCGAGTTCAACTGCCGTTTCGGCGACCCCGAGACCCAGGTGGTGCTGGCGCTGCTGCGCAGCTCGCTCGCCCGCCTGCTCCACGCCACCGCCACCGGCAGGCTGGCCGAGGAACCCGCCCCCCAGTGGGCCGACGGCGCCGCCGTCACGGTGGTGGTGGCCGCCGAGGGTTACCCCGGTCCGCCCCGCGTGGGTGATGTGATCACCGGGGCCGACGCGCAGGGCGTGCTGCACGCGGGCACCCGGCGCCGCGACGACGGCGCCGTGGTCTCGTCCGGCGGACGGGTGCTGTCGGTGGTCGGGACGGGCGCCAACCTGCCCGCTGCCCGCCAAGAGGCCTACAACCGATTGGAGCAGGTGCACCTGCCCGGCTCCCACCATCGGACGGACATCGCCCTCCGGGCGGCCGAGGGGACCATCTCTGTACCCGCTCGATCGTGAAATCGGGTCCTCCGAACAGGTGACATTTGCGATCTCTTGGCGTACGCTCCGGGCCGTGAAGCGCATGCTCAGTGCCCCCATCAGGGTGAGGCGTGCCGTTCGGGGGTCGCTCTCCGCGATTTGCACCCCGAACGGGTGGCGCGCCAGGGTCTGCGCACCCGGGGTGATCACGTCGTCGCCGCTCCCCACGACGGCTCCCTGCTGATCACGTCGGGTCCCTGTTCGCTCCCCCGAGAAGACACGAGGACTCGAATGACGAACAACGCACGGCCTCGACACGCAGCCCCGAGCCGCGCGTCGAAGATCGCCGGGCGCGCCGCGGTCGGCGTCCTTGGCGCGCCGATGGCCATGATGGCCGCGGCCGGGCCGGCATCGGCCGCTGCAACGAGCGCCCAGGTCGACAACGACGAGTCGGGCACCGACCTGCAGCTGTCGATGGTGGGGTCGGTGCTGCCCGGGCTCGAGGCGCTGGGAGTTGAGGGACTCCCCGGCGCCGAGCAGGTCACCCAGGGGCTGGCCGGCGACCTCGACGTGTTCGAGGTCACCAACGCGCTGTCCACCGCGCCCAGCCTCGCCAACGGCGTGGCCTCCGAGCTCGGTGCCGACCTGCTGCCGGTGGTCGGCGACCTGCCGGTTGCCGGCGTGCTGTCGGGCTCCGACCTCACCGAGCTGCCGGGCGCCGACGTCCTGCCGCTGGTCGGCGACCTCGAGGGCCTGCCCGTCGTCGGCTCGATCGAGCCGCCCCAGCCCGTCGACGTCAACGTGATCGAGAACACCGTCGGTGGCCTGAGCGGCAGCCTCCGCACGCTCGACCTCGATGCGCTGCGCGACCTCGACCTCGACGACCTCCCGGCCGACCTGCGCGACGTCCCGCTCGGTGACCTCGCCGACGCCCTGGACGACCTCGACATCGACCTCGACGAGCTGCCGGACGTCCTCCAGGACCTCGACCTGGACAACCTGCCGCGGATTCTGCAGAACGTCGAGCTGAGCCAGCTGCCCGCCGTGGTCGACGGGCTCGAGCTGGGCAAGGTCACGTCGGTTCTCTCCGACCTCGACCTGCCGGTCGACCTGAAGAACCTCGACCTCGACGAGCTGCGGAGCGTCCTGTCCGGCCTCGACCTGGACGACGTCGACCTCGACGATCTCGACCTCCGCGAGCTGCGCACCGCCCTGTCGGACCTCGACCTGAAGGGTCTCGACCTCGACGAGCTGCGGAGCGTCCTCTCCGACCTCGACGTCGACGGGCTCACCGACGAGGTCTCCGACACCCTCGCCACCGTGCTCAACGGCAACGCCCTGCGCGCCGGTCTCCCGCTGGGCCTCGGCAACCTCGACGACGACGAGGCCCGCGGCCTGCTGGCGGGCGTGCTCGGCTCCGACGCCGACGACAAGGTCCGCAGCGGGCTGGTCTCCGGCCTGCTCGGCGGGTCGCGCGACAGCGACGATGACGACGACCGGCGCGGTGGCCTGCTCACGGGCCTGCTGGGCGGCGGCTCCTCGCGCGAAGCCGCCGACGACGACCGCGACGACGACCGCAGCGGCGGCCTGCTCACGGGCCTGCTCGGCGGTGGCTCCACGCGCGCCGTCGACTCCGACGACGACGAGGACGACGACGAGCGCTCGGAGCGCCGCGGCGGCCTGCTGTCCGGGCTCCTGGGCGGTGGCGCGTCGCAGCGTGCCGACGCCGACGACTCGGACGACGACGAGGACTCCGACGAGCGCCAGGAGCGCCGCGGTGGTCTCGTGTCCGGCCTGCTCGGTGGCGGCGGCTCGCAGAAGGCCGACGCCGACGACTCCGACGAGGACGACGACTCCGACGAGGAGTCCCGCGACTCCGACGACGAGCGCCGCGGCGGTCTCCTCGGCGGCCTGCTCGGCGGTGGCTCCGACCGCGGCGGCGACGAGTCCGACTCCGACTCGGACGAGAAGGGCTCCGACGAGTCCGACTCGGACGACGAGAAGGCTTCTGAGGAGTCCGACTCCGACGAGGGCGACTCCGATGACAGCGACTCGGACGAGGGTGACTCGGACGACAGCGACTCCGACGGGGGCAACTCCGGCGGCGACCGCTTCTCGGCCAAGGATCTGGTCTCCGGCCTGCTCTGACAGCCGGGAGCACATCCCGGTGCGGATCGGCGGTCGCCCTCCATCGACGTGGGGCGACCGCCGATCCGCATAAGCTCCGAACGTGCCGACCCAGCCTGTTCCCACCGCCCGGCTCACGGTCGCCGCGCGGGCCGCGGTGCCCCCGTTCCACGTCATGGACGTGTGGGCGGCGGCTGCCGAGCGCCAGCGCACCCACGGCGACCTGGTCAACCTCTCCGCGGGCCAGCCCTCCACGCCCGCCCCGGCGGCCGTGCGGCAGGCCGCCGCGGCAGCCCTCGACGGCGACGTGCTCGGCTACACCGTCGCACTCGGGATCCCCGAGCTGCGCGAGGCGATCGCCGGGCACTACGCCCGCACCTACGCGCTGGACGTGCCGCCGGAGCAGGTGGTGGTCACCACCGGCTCGTCAGGCGGGTTCCTGCTGGCGTTCCTCGCCGCGTTCGACGTCGGCGACCGCGTGGCGCTCGCCCGCCCCGGCTACCCCTGCTACCGCAACATCCTCACCGCGCTCGGCTGCGAGGTCGTCGACCTGCCCTGCGGGCCGCAGACCCGCTACCAGCCCACCGTCGCGATGCTGGAGGCGCTCGACGAGCCCGTGAAGGGCCTGGTCGTGGCGAGTCCGGCCAACCCCACCGGCACCGTGCTCGACCCCGCTGAGCTGGCCGCGCTCGCCGAGTACTGCGAGCGCACCGGCGTGCAGTTGATCAGCGACGAGATCTACCACGGCATCTCCTACCCGGGCGCCCCGGCCACGTCGTCGGCGTGGACCACCTCGCGCGAGGCGATCGTCGTCAACTCGTTCTCGAAGTACTTCTCCATGACCGGCTGGCGGCTCGGCTGGCTGCTCCTGCCGCCCAGGCTCCTGCGTGCCGCCGACCGCCTCACCGGGAACTTCACGATCTGCCCACCCGCCCTCGCGCAACGCGCGGCCCTCGGTGCCTTCGAGGAGTCGAGCTACGCCGAGGCCGACGGGCACGTCGACCGGTACGCCGTGAACCGGGAACTCCTCCTGGACGGCCTCGGCGCGGCGGGCATCACCCGGCTCGCGCCGGCGGACGGTGCCTTCTACGTCTACGCCGACGTCTCGCACCTCACGGCCGACTCGATGGAGTTCACCCAGCGCCTGCTCGCCGAGACCGGAGTGGCCACGGCACCGGGGATCGACTTCGACACGGTGGACGGCGGCCGGTTCATCCGGATGTCCTTCGCCGGGGCCACCGCGGACATCGAGCTGGCCCTCGAGCGCCTGGGAGCGTGGCTGCCGCGGGCCTGACCTGACCCGAGGGCTCCGCTACGGAGTGCAGCCCCGGGAGGCGTCCCCGAAGTTCAGGAAAGCCACATTCAGGGCCGTACAGGCCCGGAAAGTGGCTTTCCTGAACCCCGGGGCGAGGGGCGGCGCGCACGGCGCGTGACGGTCAGCGACGGCCGGGCCGCACCGGGGAGCGGCGGCCGTCGACGCGGCCCGCCGTGTCGTCGATCGGCCCGATCCGGTGCAGGGCGGTGGCGATGTCGGCGTCGGTGAGGTCGGCGTGGGTCATCAGTCGCACCTGGCCCGACATCGGCACCGCGCGCACGCCGGCGGCCTCGAAGCGCTGCAGGGTGCCCGCGAGGTCGGCCACCGCGACGAGCACGATGTTGGTCTGCGGCACCGAGGCCTGCCAGCCGCGTTCGCGCAGGCCCGCGGCGAGCGTGCGGGCGCGTTCGTGGTCCTCGTGCAGGCGGTCGATGCGGTCGAGCGCCACGAGGCCCGCGGCGGCCACCACGCCGCCCTGCCGCACGCCTCCGCCGAGCATCTTGCGCAGCCGCCGGGCGTCGGCGACGAACTCGGACGAGCCGGCCACCACCGAACCGATCGGGGCGCCGAGGCCCTTGCTGAGGCAGACCTGCACGGTGTCGACGCCGACGGTGAGCGCGGCGGGCGGGACGCCGAGCGCGACCGCGGCGTGCCAGAGCCGGGCGCCGTCGAGGTGCACCTTGAGCTTCGCCCCGCGTGCCGCGGCGACGACGCCCGCGTGCTCGTCGGGTTCGGTGACGGTGCCCCCGGCCGCGTTGTGGGTGTTCTCGAGGCACAGCAGGGTGGTGCGCAGCGCGTGGTAGGGCGCGTCGCCGCCCGCCGCGGCCCGGCGCACCGCGGAGGGCGTCACCTTGCCCGGCCCGGCGTCGTGCGCGAGCGGGCGGGGCATCCCGCCGGCGAGCCACGCCGCGGTGCCGAGCTCGCTGTCCAGCACGTGGGCGCCGGCCGGCGCGAGGAAGGCGTCGCCGCGGCCCAGGTGGTGCATGAGTGCGATGAGGTTGCCCATGGAGCCGCTGGGCGTCCACAGGGCGTCGGTCGCGCCGAGCAGCCCGGCCACGCGGAGTTCGAGCTCGCGCATCGTGGGGTCGCGGTCGAGTACGTCGTCGCCCACCTCGGCCGCGGCCATCGCCGCACGCATCTGCTTGGTGGGCTTCGTGACGGTGTCCGAGCGGAGGTCGATCGGGCCGTCGTGGGCCGCAGATCGCCGGGCTCGCGAGGTGGGTCGCACGACCCTCGATTCAACCAGGAGGAGACGGCGCGGCGGCGGGAGGGTCACGGAACGGTCACAGTGTTGGGCCATTCGGGGGAATCAGAGCGGCTCGGCCAACCACGGACGAGGATGCTCGCGTCCCTTGCACGACGGACCGGCGGGAAGGGGGAAGGGCCGGGTGGACGACGCCAGCGAGCGGGAGTTCGCCGAGTACTTCCGCGCGCGCCGCGACGCCGTGCGCCGCACGGCCTTCCTGCTGTGCGGCGACTGGCACCGCGCCGACGACCACGCGCAGTCGGCGTTCGTCAAGCTGCACCGCCACTGGCGGCGCATCCGCGACCGCGACGCGCTCGACGCGTGGGTGCGCCGCACGCTCGTGCGCTCCATCGTCGACGAGTCGCGGCGGCCGTGGCGCCGGGAACGGGCCACGGCGGAGCTGCCCCCGGACACGGCGGTCACGCCGTCGGCGTCGGAGGCGGTGACCACGCGCCACGTGCTCGTCGACGGCCTGCGGGCGGTGCCGCCGCGGCAGCGCGCCGTGCTCGTCCTGCGCTACCTCGACGGTCTCGACGTCGCGGGCACGGCCGCGGCGCTGAACTGCAGCGAGGGCACTGTCAAGAGCCAGACCGCACACGGGCTGTCGGCGCTGCGCGCCGTGCTCGGCGACGTACTCGACGACCTGCGACCGGCCGGATAGGGAGGTGGGGGACATGACCGACGACGAGCGGCTCGGGGCGCTGTTCCAGGCCGCCGCCTCCGAATCCGCACCCGAACCCGGGTTCGACCACGAGACGGTGGTGCGGGCGTCGCGGCGGGTCACGGCCCGGCGTCGCGCCGCCGTGGTGGTCGGCGGGCTCGCGCTGTTCGCGGCGGTGGGCGTCGGCGGGGCGATCGTGCTCCCGGGGCAGCCCACCGGCGGCGGGGAGTCGGCCACGGTGGCCGCGCCGATGGTCGCCCCGGATGCGCCGAACGCCGACGCTCGGGCGGAGCGGCAGGCACCCCCGCCCGCTGCGGCGGAGCGTGCGCCCGGTGCCGCGCCGGACGTGCGCATGGCGCCCGAGCCGGGGGCGGCGGCCGTCGGGGGGCCGCCGCCGCTGGGGCCGGGCACCACCGAGTGCGCCGACCGGCAGGACCCCGCGCTGCGCGCCGTGCTGGAGGAGTTCCTCCCCGAGGTGGCCGGTGCGCCCGAGGCCGGGATCACGATGGAGTGCAGGCCGCGGGGTGAGCGGGGCGTCAACCTCGAGGTGCGCGACGGCGCGGCGGCCGGGCTGCTCACCGTGCAGTACCTGCCCCCCGCCGTCGAGCCCGGCCCGCTGGAGGGCGCGGTCTCGGCCCCGACGGCGAGCGGCGGCACGGTGGTGGTCGTGACCCGCGGCGACGGTCCCGGCACGCCCGCCCCCTTCGCGGACCGGCTGGACGCTCTGGCCTCGCAGCTGGCCCCCCGCCTCTGACGGCGGAGGAGGATGGCGGCGTGGGTACGAGCAAGGGGGAGAGGCGGCGGCACGAGCTGGTGACGGCCGCCGCCGCCCTGCTGCGCTCGGGCGGGTTCGACGCCGTGCGCCACCGGGCGGTGGCCGAGCGCGCCGGCCTGCCGCTCGCGTCCACCACGTACTACTTCTCCTCCCTGGAGGAGCTGGTCACGGCGGCCGTCGAGCGCACGGGGCGCGACGAGCTGGCCGAGGTCCGCGCGCAGCTCGACGCCCTCCCCGAGGACGTCCTCGGCACGGCCGAGCTGGTGGAGCTGGTGCTGGACCACCTGATCGGGCCGGAGTCGCGGGAGCAGGGGCTGGAGGCCGCGCTGCTGCGCTACGAGCGGCTCGTCGGTGCCGGGCGGCGGCCGTACCTGGCGCCGTTGATGCGCAAGATGCGCGACGAGTTCGACGCCCTGCTCGGCGAGATCCTCGCGCGGTCCGGCCGTTCGCTCGACCCGGTGGCCGTGCGCGACCTCGTCTCCCTCGTCGACGGGGCGGTGGTGAGCGCGCTGATCGAGGCCGACCCGGACCCCCGCGCCGTCGGCCGCGAGCTCCTCCTCCGCACCCTCTGACCGAACGCAGAACTCGGCCCGTGAAACGCGAGACTCGCGTCCGGTGTGTGTGGTGCCCCCGGATCTCCGCGAGTCTCCCGTCTCGGTGGGCGAGTTTCGCGTCCCATCCCGCGCGAGTCTCGCGTTCCGTAGGGCGAGTGGCGCGTTCCGTGGCGGGGACGGTCACGGTTGCGGCCGGTGCCCCCGGGCCGGGGCCCGGCCCGTAGGCTGCCGGAACGTGATTCCCAACGTGCTGGCCGCCCGCTACGCGAGCGCGGAGCTCGTGCGGCTGTGGTCGCCCGAGAACAAGATCGTTCTGGAGCGGCGGCTCTGGATCGCGGTGCTCCAGGCCCAGCGGGCGCTCGGCGTGGACGTCCCCGACGGTGTGGTGGAGGACTACGAGCGGGTCGTCGACCAGGTCGACCTCGCCTCGATCGCCGCCCGCGAGCGGGTCACCCGCCACGACGTGAAGGCGCGCATCGAGGAGTTCAACGCGCTGGCCGGGCACGAGCACGTGCACAAGGGCCTCACCAGCCGGGACCTCACCGAGAACGTCGAGCAGCTGCAGGTGCGGCTCTCGCTCGAGCACGTGCGGGACCGCACGGTGGCGGTGCTCGCCCGGCTGGCCCGCCGCGCCGCGGAGCACGCCGAGCTCGTGATGGCCGGGCGCTCGCACAACGTCGCCGCCCAGGCCACCACGCTCGGGAAGCGGTTCGCCTCGGCGGCCGACGAGCTGCTCGTGGCGTACGCCCGCCTGGAGGACCTGCAGGCGCGCTACCCGCTGCGGGGGATCAAGGGGCCGGTCGGCACGGCGCAGGACATGCTGGACCTCCTCGGCGGCGACGCTGCGAAGCTCGCGGAGCTGGAGCGGCGGGTGGCCGAGCACCTCGGGTTCGCAGGGGCCCTGACGAGCGTGGGCCAGGTCTACCCGCGCTCGCTCGACTTCGACGTGGTGAGCGCGCTCGTGCAGCTGGCCGCCGCGCCGTCGTCGCTCGCCACCACGATCCGGCTGATGGCGGGGGCCGAGCTGGCCACCGAGGGGTTCCAGCCCGGGCAGGTCGGCTCGTCGGCGATGCCGCACAAGATGAACTCCCGCTCGGCCGAGCGGATCAACGGGATGCTGGTGCTGCTGCGCGGCTACGCGGGCATGGCGTCCGAGCTCGCGGGCGCGCAGTGGAACGAGGGCGACGTCTCCGACTCGGTGGTGCGCCGGGTCGTGCTGCCGGACGCGTTCTTCGCGCTCGACGGGCTGTTCGAGACCACGCTGACCGTGCTCGACGAGTTCGGCGCCTACCCGGCCGTGATCGCCCGCGAGCTGGACCGCTACCTGCCCTTCCTCGCCACCACGGCCGTGCTGATGGCCGCCGTGCGGGCCGGGGTCGGGCGGGAGACGGCCCACGAGGTGATCAAGGAGCACGCCGTGGGCGTGGCGCTGGCGATGCGGGAGAAGGGCCAGGCCGAGAACGACCTCGTGGCGCGGCTCGCGGGCGACGAGCGCCTGGGGTTGCCCGCGGGTGCCCTCGACGGCCTGCTCGCCGACCCGCTGCGGTTCACCGGTGCCGCCACCGCCCAGGTGGCCGCCGTCGTCGAGCGCGTGCAGGGCGTCGTCGACGCCCACCCGGACGCCGCCGCCTACACCCCCGGAGCGATCCTGTGAAGCTGCTGCACTCGGGCAAGGTCCGCGACGTCTACGAGGACGGGGAGGACCTCGTGCTGGTCGCCTCCGACCGTGTGTCGATCTACGACGTGGTGCTGCCGACGCCCATCCCGGACAAGGGCAGGGTGCTCACCCAGCTGTCGCTGTGGTGGTTCGACCGGCTCGCCGACATCGTGCCGCACCACGTGATCTCCGGCACGGACGTGCCCGCCGAGTTCGCGGGGCGCGCGATGCGGTGCCGCCGGCTGGAGATGCTGCCGGTCGAGTGCATCGCCCGCGGCTACCTCGCAGGGCTGGGCCTGGAGGAGTACCGCAAGCAGGGCACGGTGTCGGGGGTCCCGCTGCCGGACGGGCTCGTGGAGGGTTCGAAGCTGCCGGAGCCGATCTTCACGCCCACCACGAAGGCGGCGGTGGGCGAGCACGACGAGTTCATGACGTTCGACGACGTCGTCTCCGCCGTCGGCGCGGACACCGCGAAGAAGCTGCGGGAGCTCACGCTGGCCGTCTACACGCGGGGCGCCGAGACCGCGGCGGCGCGCGGGATCGTGGTGGCCGACACCAAGCTCGAGTTCGGCCTCGACCGCGACGGCCGGATCGTGCTCGCCGACGAGGTGCTCACCCCGGATTCGTCGCGGTTCTGGCCCGCCGACTCCTGGGAGCCGGGTCGCCCGCAGTACGCGTTCGACAAGCAGTTCCTGCGGGAGTGGTCGCAGGGCCTGGAGTGGGACCGCACGCCGCCCGGCCCGGAGGTGCCGCCCGACGTCGTGGCGGCCACCCGGGCCCGCTACCTGGAGGCGTACGAGCGCATCACCGGTGGCGTCCTGTGATGGGCGCCCACTGACCACCCGCCGCTCATCGCCAGGTCCACCGCCGTTCACGGCGGCATGGGTCCATGGCGGGCGTGGCCCACTCCCACCTGGTGGTCTCCCTCTCGGGGCTGACCCACGACGCCGCCGAGGCGCTCGACCGCGCCGTCGACCTCACCGCTGAGCTGGACGCGCGCGGCGTCCCGTCGTCGCAGCTCCTGCGGCCGGCGGGCGTCCCCGACGGGTCGGCGCTGGCTCGCTGGGTGCACGAACGCCGGGCCGGGGGCGACGCGCTCGTGCTCCACGGCTTCGACCACACCGCGGACCCGATCGGCGCCTGGCAGCCGGGCGGGCTGCCGCGGGTGGGCAGGCGGGCGGAGTTCGCCGCCCTGCCGCGCCACGAGGCCGGCCTGCGGCTGGTGGCGGCCCGGCGGGCGCTCACCGCGCTGGGGCTGCGCACGGACCTGTTCGTGCCGCCGCGCTGGATCGCCTCGCCCGGCACCGTCGAGGCGCTGCGCGAGCAGGGCTTCCGGCTCCTCGCCGACGAGCACGGCGTGCGGTTCCTGCAGGAGGGCGGGGCGCAGCTGCGGTCGCGCGTGCTCGGCTTCCGGACGTCCGGCCTGCGCCTCCCCGTGGCGGCGGACCGGCGCGCGGCGGAGGCGTGGCGCTGCCGGGTGCTGGTGGCCGAGATGGCCCGCACGGTGCGCCGCGGTGGGCTGGTGCGGATCAACGTGCGGGCGAAGGACCTCAGGCGCCCGCAGCGGCGGGCCGCGGTGCTGGCGGCGGTGGACGCCGCGCTCGGCCTCGGTGCCGTGCCGGCCACCTACCAGCTCAAGGCGACCGCCCGCGCGGCGTGAGCTCAGACCTGCGTCGCCGTCTCCCGGTCGAGCACGCGCAGCGTGGTGGCCTCCGGCTTGAGCCGTTCGAACATGCCGTAGTGCATCGCCGGCCGGGCGAGCACGGCCTCGTGGATCGGCACAGCGGCACGCGGCGCCACCGCGCGCAGGTATTCCACCGCCTCGGACAGCTTGAGCCACGGGGCGCCCGTGGGCAGGAACAGCACGTCCACGGGCTGCGGTGCGGGCGTGTAGGCGTCGCCGGGGTGCAGATGCGTGCCGTCCACCAGGTAGGCGTTGTTCGGGACCACCGGGATGTCCGGGTGGATCACGGCGTGCTCCCCGCCCAGCACGTCGACGTGGGCGCCCGCGATCTCCAGCTCCGCCCCCGGTGCGACGACCTCGTGGGGGATCTCCGCGAGCTGCTCCGCGGTGCCGCTGTCCACGATCAGGCGGGCGTCCGGGTTGGCGTCGAGCAGCGGGCGGATGCGGTCGGCGTCGAGGTGGTCGAAGTGCTGGTGGGTGACGAGCACGGCGTCCAGCCCGCGGACCTGCTCGAAACCCGCCGAGAACGTGCCCGGGTCGAGGAGGAGGCGGGCCCGGCCGGTGTCCAGCAGGAGGCACGCGTGGCCGAAGTGGGTGATCAACACGACCCTCCACTCTGCCACCGTTCCGCCCGTCCTGCCGATGCGGGCGAGGGCGCCCGTACGCTTGGGGCGTGGCGAAGGTCGTGGTGGACGTGATGCCGAAGCCCGAGATCCTGGATCCGCAGGGCCAGGCGGTCGCGGGTGCGCTCGCTCGGCTCGGCGTTGCCGGGGTCGGGGACGTGCGGCAGGGCAAGCACTTCGTGCTCGAGGTCGACGACTCGGTGGACGACGAGACCCTCGACCGGGTCGCGGCCACCCTCCTGGCCAACCCGGTGATCGAGGACTGGGTGGTGACCAGGGCATGAGGATCGGCGTCATCACGTTCCCGGGCACGCTCGACGACGTCGACGCGGCCCGCGCGGTGCGGTACGCGGGTGGCGAGCCCGTGGCGCTGTGGCACGCCGACCACGACCTGCGGGGCGTCGACGCGATCGTCGTGCCCGGCGGGTTCTCCTACGGCGACTACCTGCGCGCCGGTGCCATCGCGAGCATCGCGCCGATCATGACCGAGGTCGTGGCCGCCGCCGGGCGGGGCACCCCCGTGCTCGGCATCTGCAACGGCTTCCAGATCCTCTGCGAGGCGGGCCTGCTGCCGGGTGCGCTGGTGCGCAACGCCGGTCTGCACTTCATCTGCCGCGACGAGCGGCTGCGGGTCGAGTCCACCGCCACCGCGTGGACGGGTGGGCTCACCGTCGGGCAGGAGCTGCTGGTGCCGCTCAAGTCGGGCGAGGGCCGGTACGTCGCCGACGCCGACACGCTGCGCCGGCTCGAGGACGAGGGCCGGGTGGTGTTCCGCTACGCGGGCGGGAACCCGAACGGGGCCCTGGGGGCAATCGCGGGTGTCGGCTCGGCCGACGGGCGCGTGGTCGGTCTGATGCCGCACCCCGAGCACGCCATCGATCCGCTCACCGGGCCGTCCGCCGACGGTCTTGCCCTGTTCACGTCGGTGCTGCGCACCGCGGTGCCGGCCGCCTGAACGGCATCTGCCCTCCCCGGGCCGCTCAGATGACCGGATCGGTGCCGATCATGCCCCGTCGCGTGCTGCTGGTCGAGGACGATCCGGGCGACGTGTTCCTCGTGCGGGAGCTGCTGGCCGAGGTCGATCCCGAGCTCCAGGTCGTGGTGGCCCAGTCGGTGGCGGCGGCGGTCGGGGGCGATCTGCTGCGCAGCTCCGACTGCGTGCTGCTCGACCTGAACCTCCCCGGCTCGCAGGGCCTCGACGGCCTGCGTCGCCTCCTGCACGTCCACAGCGGCGCCGCGGTGTGCGTGCTCACCGGTGTGGACGACGAGCACCTCGGCGTGGCGGCCGTGGCCGCGGGCGCGCAGGACTACCTGGTCAAGGGCAAGGTCGACGGCCAGGTCCTGATCCGGGCCGTGCGCTACGCCGTGGAGCGGCGCCGGGCCGAGTCGAGCATCCTGCGGTTGCGGGAGGAGCAGCTCGCCGCCGCCGAGTCGGCGCGGTTGGAACGCGGCCTGCTGCCCTCGCCGCTGCTCGCGGGCAGCCGGGTGCGTGCGAGGTCGTACTACCGGGCGGGCCGCACGCGGTCGCTGATCGGCGGCGACTTCTTCGACGCCGTGCACGGCCCCACCGGCACCGTGCACGCGATCACCGGCGACGTCTGCGGGCACGGGCCCGACGAGGCCGCGCTGGGGGCGCTGCTGCGGGTGTCCTGGCGCGCGCTCGTGCTGGCCGGGGTGGACGAGGCGCAGCTGCTGCCGAAGCTGCAGCAGGTGCTGGTGAGCGAGCGGCACGACCCCGCGCTGTTCACCACGGTGTGCGCGGTGGCCCTGCGGCCCGGTGACGGCGGCCGGGCCAAGGCGGTCGTGCGGTTGGCGGGCCACCCGCCGCCGGTGGTGCTGCGGCCCGAGCTGCGCAGGCTGGAACCGCCGGTCGGGGTGCCGCTCGGCGTGCTCCCGGACGCCACCTGGGAGCCGTTCGCGGTGTCGCTCGACCCCGGATGGGCCCTGCTGTCCTACACCGACGGCCTCATCGAGGGCCGCGGATTCGAGTCCGGGGAGCCGCTCTGGGAGGAGGGCCTGCACGAAGTCCTGGCGCGGGAGCGCGCCGCTGACCTGGAGCAGCTGGCCGCACGGGTCGTCGAGCAGGTGCAGCAGCTCAACGGGGGTCCGCTGGCCGACGACGTCGCGATCCTCATCCTCACCGAGGACACGACCCGGTGACCGCCCCGCCGGAGCACGGCAGGCGTCCGCGGCTCGCGCTGCGGCCACGCCCGGTGGGGGGACCGACGCACTGGCCGCTCGCGCGGGTGTTCGTGGTGGGCGCGGTGCTCGCCGCGCTGGTGGCCACCGGCACCGTGGTGCTCGGCGCCGCCGCGCTGTGGCGGGTCGGGGAGGCCAGGGCGGCCCTGATGGACCAGGCCGGGCCCGCCCTGCTCGCGGTCAAGGACCTGTCGAACGCCCAGGTGGACCAGCAGACGGGTGTGCGCGGGTTCCTCCTGACACGGCGCCCGGAGTTCCTCGAGCCGTACCGCACCGGGGCGGAGCGCAGCCGCGAGGCCGTGGCCCAGCTGCACGCCGCGGCGGATGCGCTCCCGGAGCTCCGGTCGGCCGTCGAGGAAGCGGAACGGGCCGAACAGGACTGGCGCACGACCTACGCCGAGCCCGTCATCGCCGCAGACCCGGCGGCGCCCGGACTGGACGCCGGCCGGGCCTCCTTCGACCGGATGCGCGCGACAACGGGCGGGCTCGAAGCGCGGCTCGAGGAGCTGCGGCGCGACGCCCGCGCGCAGCTGCAGTCGGCCCTGTCGTTCATCGCCGTGGCCGGCGTGGCGATCGGGGTGGTGCTGCTCGTGCTGCTCGCCGTGGTGGGGTACGGCCTGCGCCGGATGGTGCTGCGGCCGGTGTCCGACCTCGCCGCCCAGGTGCGCGAGGTGGTGGCGGGCGACACCGACCGGCGCGTGGACGTCGACGGGCCGGGCGAGATCCGCGAGCTCGGCGCCGACATCGACGCGATGCGCCGCCACATCCTCGAGGACCTCGACGAGGCGCAGGAGGTGAACCGCCGCCTCGACGACCAGGCGCGCGACCTGGAGCGTTCGAACCGCGACCTCGAGCAGTTCGCGTACGTGGCGAGCCACGACCTGCAGGAGCCGCTGCGCAAGGTGGCGAGCTTCTGCCAGCTGCTGCAGCGGCGCTACGCAGGTCGGCTCGACGAGCGGGCCGACCAGTACATCGCGTTCGCCGTCGACGGCGCGCAGCGGATGCAGCAGCTGATCAACGACCTGCTGGCCTTCTCCCGCGTCGGCCGCACCACCGAGAGCTTCAAGCCGGTCGACCTCGACGCCGTGGCCGCCGCCGCGGCGTCGCAGCTGGAGTCGACCCGGGAGGAACTGGGCGGCGAGATCGTGCTCGGCGCGCTGCCGAAAGTCCCGGGAGATGCGAGCCTGCTGCAGTCGCTGCTCGTCAACCTGATCGGCAACGGCCTGAAGTTCCACCGTGAGGGCGTGGCCCCCGTCGTGCGCGTGGCGGCGCAGCGCGACGGCGACACCTGGACCATCACGGTGACCGACAACGGCATCGGGATCGAACCCGAGTACGGCGAGAAGGTTTTCGTGATCTTCCAGCGACTGCACGGCCGCGACGACTACCCCGGCACCGGGATCGGGCTCGCGCTCGCCAAGAAGATCGTCGAGTTCCACCGGGGCGGCATCGAGCTCGTGCCCGGGCACGACCAGGGCACCACCATTCGCGTGACCCTGCCCGCACTGCACGAGGAGAACGCCGAATGACCGACCAGCGGCCCCGGACGATCAACGTGCTCCTCGTCGAGGACGACCCGGGCGACGTCCTGATGACCCGCGAGGCGTTCGAGGAGAACCTGCACAACAGGCTCGACGTGGTCACGGACGGGGCGGCGGCGCTCGACTACCTGCGACACGAGGGCTCCCACGCCGACGCGCCCCGGCCGGACCTGATCCTGCTCGACCTCAACCTCCCCCGCCGCGACGGCCGGGAGGTGCTGCAGGAGATCAAGGCCGACCCGAGCCTGCGCCACATCCCCGTGATCGTGCTGACCACCTCCAAGGCCGAGGAGGACGTCCTGCGCAGCTACCAGCTGCACGCCAACGCCTACGTCACCAAGCCGGTCGACTTCGAAGGCTTCATCGAGGCGATCAAGCAGATCGACCACTTCTTCATCAGCGTGGTCCAGCTCCCCTCCGACCTGCGGAGCAACTAGCCGGCGGCCGTGACCGGGGTCCTGCCGGGCGCGAGGCGCACGCCAGGGTCGTCGAGTCGCCGTGAGGTGCGGCTCGGGTGGCGTTCGGGTGGTCGTCGGAGCCGAGTCGCACGTCAGGGTCGCGGGGGTGGCGGTGAGGTGCGGCTCGGGTGGCGTTCGGGTGGTCGTCGGAGCCGAGTCGCACGTCAGGGTCGTTGGACGACCGTGAGGTGCTGATCAAATTGGCTCCGGCAGGCGAGCAGCACCTCTCAGCGGGTGCGGCCGCCGTGAGGTCCTGCTCGGGGCGGGCGGAGTCGGCCCGGCCGCCCGGCCACCCGGTCGCGTCGACACAGCGGGGCGCGAGTCGCACCTCAGGGTTGGCGGGGCAGCCGGGAGGTGCTGCCCGACGCCCTCAGGTGCGGGACGCCGCCCCCACTCGTTCCGGGACCATCCGCCCCGCGTCGCCGATCGCCCCCACGTACCCGTCGGGGCGCACGAGGACGGCGGTGCCGTCCGGCACGTCGTAGGCGGCCGCGACGAAACCCTGGGCGTCGACGACCGCGGTGCCGGTGGCGGTCCGCCCCGCCGGGAGCACGACGCGGGCGTCGGCGGGGACCGTGCCGGGCGCGGGGTCGCCGAACACGAGGAGCGTGGCGTGCGGCCCGCGGAAGAGGTCGAACAGGCGCAGAGGCCGGCCGGCCGCGTCGACCACCGGCCCGTCCGGTGCGCGGTCGCCCGCGTGCAGCCGGCCGGGGCGGGCGCGCTCGTCGCGGACGATGGGGCTCCCGCGGTAGCCGATGTCGAGCTGCTGGGTCTCGGGGCCGCGCTCGTGCGCGTCGTCGGCGCCCTCGACGTGGCGGCGCAGCAGTTCCTCGCTCAGCCCGAGCACGTGCGCGGCGACGGGCCTGCGCTCGGCCTCGTAGCTGTCGAGCAGGGCGTCGGCGTCCGGGCGGCCGGCGAGTGCGGCGGCGAGCTTCCACCCGAGGTTGTACGCGTCCTGCACGCCGGTGTTGAGGCCCTGCCCGCCGGTGGGCGGGTGCGTGTGGGCGGCGTCGCCCGCGAGGAACACGCGGCCGGCGCGGTAGCGGGCGGCCAGCCGGACGTTCGGCCGCCACACCGTGGACCAGGCGACCTCGCGGATCGCGACGCCGGGGAGGCCGCAGAACTCGGCGAACGCCGCGTGGACGATCTGCTCGGGCTCCGCGGTGCCGTTCTCGAGCGGGGTGGCGAACTGGAAGAGGTCCTCGCCGGGCAGGGGGCTGAGGAACATGCCGCGCCGCTGGTCGTGCTCGTCGGTGAACATGTGGCCGCAGGTGTGGTCGAGCCCCGCCACGCGCACGTCGCCGATCAGCATGCGCACCGACTCGTCGGTGCGGCCCTCGAACGGGATCCCGAGCGTGCGGCGCACGGTGCTGGCGCCGCCGTCGGCGCCGACGAGCACGGCTGCGCGCACGGTCTCCCGCCCGGCGGGTCCGGCGAGCGTGGCCGTGACGCCGTCCGCGTCCTGCGCGAACCCCTCGAGCGCGGTGGCGAACTCGACGCGGCCGCCGAGCTCGGTGAGCCGGGCTCGCAGGATCGCCTCGGTGCGGTCCTGGCCCAGGAAGTGGCCGTTGGGGTACGGGACGTCGGGCGTGGGCTCGCGCAGCTCGCCCATCCGCTTCTCGCCGGTGTACCGCCCGCCGGCGTACGCCCGCACGTGCGAGGGGGCGACACCCGCCGCGAGCACGGCGTCGAGCACGCCGAGGTCGTCGAACACCTCGAGGGTGCGCGGCTGGAGGCCGTCGCCCCGGGAGCCGGCGGCGGGGGCCGCCGCCCGGTCGACCA
Source organism: Pseudonocardia zijingensis (assembly GCF_042657305.1). Lineage (NCBI taxonomy): Bacteria > Bacillati > Actinomycetota > Actinomycetes > Pseudonocardiales > Pseudonocardiaceae > Pseudonocardia > Pseudonocardia zijingensis. The sequence continues at coordinate 507,358 of NZ_JBHSKO010000003.1, forward strand.
CGCGCACCGGGACGCCGCGGCGGGCCATCTCGATGCCGAGGACGAGGCCGGTGGGCCCGGCGCCCGCGACGAGGACGGAGGGTGTCATGACGCTCCTTCGATGAATCAACATTCAGTGAATCGAGATTCACTATGCTGGTTGTTAGCGTGCGCGTCAAGGAGGTCGAGATGGCTGCTCCCGCGGGGAGACGGGCGGCGCGGGCCGCGGAGACGGAGGCGGCGCTGAAGGAGGCGGCGCGGCGCGTCTTCGCCGAGCGCGGGTACCTCAACACGAAGATCACCGACATCACATCGGCGGCGGGCCGGGCGGCCGGCTCGTTCTACAACCACTTCGCGGGCAAGGACGAGCTGCTCACAGCGCTGCTCACCGACATGCTCGAGGACAACAGCGCGCGGACCGACCCCGAGCACGACCCGGACCTGTCGCGGCGCGGCGCGGTGCGCTGGCACGTCGCCGAGTTCTGGCACTTCTACCGCAGGCACCTGCCGGAGATGGTGGCCCTGCGCGAGGCCGCCACCGTGAGCCCGGAGTTCGGCAGGCGGCTGCAGGAGATCATCTCCGCGGACAGCGCGCACCTGCTCGGCCACCTCGAGCTCGTGCGCGCCGCGGGGATCCCGCTGCCCGGCGATCCCCGGCTTCTGGTGTCGGCCGTGCACTGCCTGCTCGACCAGTTCGCCCACACCTGGCTCGTCCTCGGCGGCGACGGATCGCGCCCGCCCGTCGACGACGACGAGGCGATCGACTTGCTCACCGACCTGCTGCACCGCGGTCTGGCGGGCACACCGCCGGAAGGCTTCGGCACCGCCACGTAGGCTGACCAGCTGTGACGCCTCAGCCGGCCGCCGACACCGTCAAGAACGCCGCCGCCACGCCCGACCAGCCGCAGCCCTACCGGGAACTGGGCCTCAAGGACGACGAGTACGCCCGGATCCGGGACATCCTGGGACGCAGGCCCACCGACGCCGAGCTGGCGATGTACTCGGTGATGTGGAGCGAGCACTGCTCCTACAAGTCCTCGAAGGTCCACCTGGCCTACTTCGGCGAAACCACCACCGACGCCATGCGTGAGCGGATGCTCGCCGGCATCGGGGAGAACGCGGGCGTCGTCGACATCGGCGACGGCTGGGCGGTCACGTTCAAGGTGGAGTCGCACAACCACCCGTCGTACGTGGAGCCGTACCAGGGTGCGGCCACCGGCGTGGGTGGGATCGTCCGCGACATCATGGCGATGGGGGCCCGCCCGGTGGCGGTGGCCGACCCGTTGCGGTTCGGGCCGGCCGACGCGCCCGACACCGCGCGCGTGCTGCCCGGCGTGGTCGCGGGGGTGGGCGGGTACGGCAACTCGCTCGGCCTGCCCAACATCGGCGGCGAGGTGGTCTTCGACGAGAGCTATCTCGGCAACCCGCTGGTCAACGCGCTGTGCGTGGGTGCCATGCGCAAGGAGGACCTGCACCTGGCCTTCGCGTCGGGCACCGGCAACAAGATCATCCTGTTCGGGGCGCGCACCGGGCTGGACGGCATCGGCGGGGTGTCGGTGCTCGCGTCGGAGACCTTCGGTGAGGAGACCGGCCGCAAGAAGCTGCCGTCGGTGCAGGTCGGCGACCCGTTCACCGAGAAGGTCCTCATCGAGTGCTGCCTCGAGCTGTTCCACGCGGGTCTCGTGGTGGGCATCCAGGACCTGGGTGGGGCGGGCCTGTCCTGCGCCACGTCGGAGCTCGCGAGCGCGGGCGACGGCGGCATGCACATCGACCTGGACGCCGTGCCGCTGCGCGCCACCGGCATGACGCCCGCGGAGATCCTCTCCAGTGAGTCGCAGGAGCGCATGTGCGCGGTGGTGCGCCCGCAGGACGTCGACGCGTTCCTCGAGGTGTGCCGCAAGTGGGACGTGCTGGCCGCGGTGATCGGCGAGGTCACCGCGGGCACCCGGCTCGTGATCGACTGGCACGGCGAGACCGTGGTGGACGTCCCGCCGCGCACCGTCGCGCACGAGGGCCCGGTCTACCAGCGCCCCGTGGCCCGTTCCGACCGGCAGGACGCTCTGGTCGCCGACGTCCCCGACCGCCTGCCCCGGCCGGCCGCCCCGAGCGAGCTGCGCGCCGAGGTCCTGCGGATGGCGGCGAGCCCGAACCTGTGCAGCCGGGCCTGGGTCACCGACCAGTACGACCGCTACGTGCGCGGCAACACCGTCGGCGCGCAGCCCGCCGACGCCGGGGTGCTGCGGATCGACGAGGCCACGGGGCGGGGCATCGCGGTGGCCACCGACTGCAACGCGCGGTTCGTGGCGCTCGACCCGTACGCGGGGGCGCAGCTGGCGCTGGCCGAGGCGGTCCGCAACGTCGGTTCGAGCGGCGCGGTGCCGGTGGCCGTCACCAACTGCCTCAACTTCGGCTCGCCGGAGGACCCGCACGTGATGTGGCAGTTCCAGCAGGCCGTGCGCGGGCTCGCCGACGGGTGCGCGCAGCTGGGCATCCCGGTCACCGGCGGCAACGTGAGCTTCTACAACCAGACGGGGGAGCGCGCGATCCTGCCGACGCCGGTGGTGGGCGTGCTCGGCGTGCTGGACGACGTGGCCAGGCGCGTGCCGTCGGGGTTCCGGCGCGACGGCGACGCGATCGTGCTGCTCGGTGACACCCGCGAGGAGCTCGGCGGCAGCGAGTGGGCCCACGTCGTGCACGGGCACCTGGGTGGCCGCCCACCCGCGGTGGACCTGGCCGCCGAGGCCCGGCTCGCCGACCTGATCGCGCGGGCAGCACGGGCCGGGCTGCTCAGCGGCTCGCACGACCTGTCCGACGGCGGGCTCGCGCAGGCCCTCGTCGAGGCGTGCCTCGTGGGCGGTCGCGGCGCCGCCGTGCAGCTCCCACCGCTCGACCCGTTCGTCGCGCTCTTCTCCGAGTCGGCGGGCCGCGTGCTCGTCGGCGTGGCCCCGGAGAGCCTGGCCGAGCTGCTCTCCCTGGCCGCGGACGCCGGTGTGCCGGCACGGGAGATCGGCACCACGGGCGGGTCCGCCCTGTCCGTCGACGGGGTGGGCGAACTCCCGCTGGCGGACCTGCGTGCCGCCTGGGAGGGCACCCTTCCGGCGTTGTTCGGCTGATCGGCGCGGCCGATCTGGGCCGAACGTGTACCACACCTGTCCGAAAGGGCAGGTCCACTCCGGATCGATTACCGTTCGGCGGGTGCAGGGAGGACTCAGCGGCACCCGGATCGCCTCCGCCGTACTCGATTGGCTGGGCGGCAGCGGCCCCCCACCCGACCGTGCGGTGCTGCGTGCGGCCGTGAAGGAGAGCCTGGCCGCGGTGGCCGCAGCTGCGCCGGGCCACAGCGTGGAGGTGCGGATACCGCCGTTCGGAGCCATCCAGTGCGTCGAAGGCCCGCGGCACGGTAGGGGCACCCCGCCGAACGTCGTCGAAACCGATGTGCGCACCTGGCTCGAGCTGGTGACGGGCCGCACCACGTGGGAGGCGGCACTTGCCGAGGGGGTTCTCCACGCGTCGGGCACACGCAGCGGCGAGGTTGCGCGGCTCCTGCCGCCGCCGTGAGCCGGCACTAATGTGCCGCTCGCTCCGGTGAATGCGAACACGCCCAGGTGGCGCGAACCGGGTCGGTGGACGGAAGATTGATCCGATCAGGGGCGAGACGGACCGAACGGGCGACAGGAGGTAGCCGCGTGGTTGCACCGCGCAGCCTTCCCGAGACCGTCGAAGCATCCCCTGACGCGACCGCGCGCCGGTCCCTGCGCTCCGTCGAGGGCGACCGGGTCGAGCTGCTCGCCGCGCGGTGGGCCGGGATCACCCATCCCGACGACCCGGGTGCGGCCGCGCACCTGGCCACCTTGCTGCGCATGCTCGCCGCAGTGTTGCGTGCCGAACCGTTCTGGCCGCTCGCCGCGCGGGCGATCGGCGCCGAGCTGGTCAGCGCGGGCGGCCGCGGCGCCGTGGAGCACCCGGCGGCCCCCGACTTCGAGGGTCTCGTGGTGCCGAGCCTGCGGCTGCTGCGCCGGGACGTCCCGGACGCGTTCGGGCTGCAGGGTCCCGATGCGGAACGGCGTCTGACCGGGGCGCTCGACGAGATGGTCGCCGGGATCGTGGGCGCCCTGCGCGACCGGATCCCCGTCGGCCGCGACGATCTCGGTCCCGCCGCGCCCGGCCCGGCGCCCGCTCTGGACGGGCGCTACATCCGCGCGGTGTACGACCAGGCCGCCGTGGGCATCGGCATCGTGTCGCTCGACGGGAGGGTGCTCGACCTCAACCCGGCCCTCTGCCGGATGTACGGCCTCGAGGGTCCGCTCGACCAGCCGCGGCCGTTGTCGGACTTCGTGCACCCCGACGACATGGCCGACGTCGTCGAGCGCCTGAAGCGCCTCGCGAGTGGCGGGGATCCCGACGTCGTGCGCATGGAGATGCGGCTCGTTCGGGCCGATTCGCGGGTGATGTGGGTGCACGTCACGGCCTCGCTCGTGCTCGCGGCGGACGGCACGCCCTCCCACGTCACGGGGCTGGTCGAGGACGTGTCGGACCGCCATCGGCTGTGGTCGCGCCTGCGGGAGACCTCCTTCGCCGACCAGCTCACCCGGTTGCCCAACCAGGCCGTGGCCGACCAGTGGCTGCGCCGGGCGTTCTCCGCTGGCGGACCCGCGCGCGTCGGGCTCTGCGCCCTCGACCTCGACGGCTTCCACGCGGTCAACGACGAGCTCGGCCCGCAGATCGGCGACCGGCTGCTGCTCGGCGTGGCGGGGCGGCTGCACCTCGCGGCGGGCGACGGCGTCGTGTGCCGCACGGGCGACGACGAGTTCATCGTGCTGGTAGCCGACCCGCCGGACGGCGCGGCCATGAGCGCCCTCGCCGACCGGCTCCAGGACGCGCTGGCCACGCCGTTCCACGTCGAGGGGCAGCCGCTGGTCGTCTCGGCCAGCATCGGGGTGGCGGAGACGGGCACCGCCCGCGGCAGCGCCACCGAGTTGCTGCGCGCGGCCGACGTGGCCCGCGGGTGGGCCCGGGCGCTCGGCGGCGGGCGGCGCGTGGTCTACGACCCGGAGCGGGACACAGCGGAGGCCACGCGGTTCTCCCTGCTCTCCGGCCTGCGCGGGGGGATCGACCGGGGTGAGTTCCGCCTCGTCTACCAGCCGCTGGTGCGGCTGGCCGACGGCAAGGTCCGCGGTGCGGAGGCGCTGGTGCGCTGGCAGCACCCCGAGCACGGCATCGTGGGGCCCGGCCGGTTCATCGAGCTCGCCGAGCAGAGCGGCGCGATCGTCCCGCTCGGGGGCTGGATCCTGCGGGCGGCGTGCGAGCAGGCGGCCACGTGGTGGCGGGAGCTGGGCGACGAGGCGCCGTTCGTCAGCGTGAACGTCTCGCCGGTGCAGCTGGCCGAGCCGGCCTGGGTCCACGACGTCGCGCAGGTGCTCACCGACACCGGGCTGCCCCCGCACCTGCTCCAGCTGGAGATCACCGAGCAGGCCGTGCTCGGCGACGAGCTCCTCGTGCTCGACGCGCTCAGCGAGCTGCGGCACGCAGGCGTCCGGATCGCCCTGGACGACTTCGGCACCGGTTACTCCAGCCTCGCCTGGCTGCGCAGGCTCCCCGTCCAGGTGCTGAAGATCGACGGGTCGTTCATCGACGGGCTGCGCAACCCGGCCGCCGACCCCACCGACTCCTCGATCGTCCGGGCGCTGGTCGAGCTCGCCCACGCCCTCGGCCTCGAGGTCACGGCCGAATGGGTGGAGACCCCCGTGCAGGCGCAGCGCCTCGCCGAGCTCGGCGCCGACGTCGGGCAGGGAAGATGGTTCGGTGATGCGGGTCCCGGAGAGTGGGTCCCGGAGCTCGCACGGCGTAGCATCGGGCGCTGAGCGGCGGGGCCGTGCCTGAGCCGCCGTCTGTGCCGTCTGCGCGAGGAGCGTGTTGTGGGCCCGAGTTCCGCACGGAACGAGCAGCCGACCGAACGCAACCCGGAAACAGACCCCTTCGGCCACGAGCCCGAGCCGCGCGAGGAGTGCGGGGTCTTCGGTGTGTGGGCCCCGGGGGAGGACGTCGCCAACCTCACCTACTACGGGCTCTACGCCCTCCAGCACCGCGGCCAGGAATCGGCGGGCATCGCCGTGTCCGACGGGCGGCGGATGGTCGTCTTCAAGGACCTCGGGCTGGTCAGCCAGGTGTTCGACGAGCAGGTGCTGTCCTCGCTGAAGGGCCACCTCGCCGTGGGCCACTGCCGGTACTCCACCACCGGCTCCACCACCTGGGAGAACGCGCAGCCCACGTTCCGCACCACGGCCACCGGTAGCGGGATCGCGCTGGGCCACAACGGCAACCTCGTCAACAGTGCCGAGCTGCGCGACGAGATCCGGGCGGCCCGCGCCGACGAGCGCGCCGATCGCGGGGCGATCCAGGCGAGCACCGACTCCGACCTCATCAGCGAGCTGCTGGCCGTCACCGCCGCCGACACCGGGGTCGAGGAGGCGGCGCTGCGCCTGCTCCCGCGGGTGCGTGGCGCGTTCTCGCTGGTGTTCGCCGACGAGCAGACGCTCTACGCGGCGCGCGATCCGTACGGCGTGCGGCCGCTGGTGCTGGGCCGCCTCGAGCGCGGGTGGGTCGTGGCGAGCGAGACCGCGGCCCTGGACATCGTCGGCGCCTCGGTGGTGCGCGAGGTCGAGCCGGGTGAGCTGATCGCCATCGACGCGGGTGGCCTGCGCAGCTCGCGCTTCGCCGCCCCCGAACCCAAGGGCTGCGTCTTCGAGTACGTCTACCTGGCCCGGCCCGACACCACCATCTCCGGGCGCTCGGTGCACGCGGCGCGGGTGGAGATCGGGCGCAGGCTCGCCGAGCAGCACCCCGTCGAGGCCGACCTGGTGATCCCGGTGCCGGAGTCCGGCACCCCGGCGGCCATCGGGTACGCGCAGGGCTCCGGCATCCCCTACGGCCAGGGCCTCGTCAAGAACCAGTACGTCGGGCGCACCTTCATCCAGCCCAGCCAGACCATCCGCCAGCTGGGCATCCGGCTCAAGCTCAACCCGCTGCGCGACGTCATCCGCGGCAAACGCCTCGTCGTCGTCGACGACTCGATCGTGCGCGGCAACACCCAGCGCGCCCTCGTCCGCATGCTCCGCGAGGCGGGGGCCGTCGAGGTGCACGTGCGGATCGCGTCCCCGCCGGTGCGCTGGCCCTGCTTCTACGGCATCGACTTCGCCACGCGGGCCGAGCTCGTCGCGAGCGGGCTCGACACCGAGGGCGTGCGCCGGTCCATCGGCGCCGACACGCTCGGCTACGTGTCCGTCGAGGGGATGGTCGCGGCCAGCGAGCAGCCGCGCAGCAGGCTGTGCACGGCCTGCTTCACCGGCGAGTACCCGATCCCGCTGCCCGAAGAGGCGCGGCTCGGCAAGCACCTGCTCGAGGAGCTCGCCGTACCGGAGGACACGTCCGGGGCCGCGTCGGGCGATCCCGGGCCGCTCTCGGTCGGGTACGGCGCCGCCGACGCGCTCGGCCGGCCCTGAACCCGGACCCCACCAGAACCCCGGCGGCGCGTGCCGCCGAACCGACGTCAGGAGTGCCACCACCATGCCGCCGAGCACCGCCCGACCCACGGGGAGAGGCGCCAGCTATGCCGCCGCCGGCGTGGACATCGAAGCCGGTGAGGACGCCGTGGACGCCCTGCGCCCGTACGCGGAGAAGGCGAGCCGCCCGGAGGTGATGGGCGGCATCGGCGGGTTCGCCGGCCTGTTCGCGCTCAAGCTCGGCAAGTACACCGAGCCGGTGCTCGCCTCGTCCACCGACGGTGTGGGCACCAAGGTCGCGATCGCGCAGGCGCTCGACAAGCACGACACCATCGGGCTCGACCTGGTGGCGATGGTGGTGGACGACCTCGTCGTCTGCGGCGCCGAGCCGCTGTTCATACAGGACTACATCGCGGTCGGGAAGGTCGTCCCCGAGCAGATCGCCTCGATCGTCAAGGGCATCGCCGACGGCTGCCAGCAGGCGGGCTGCGCGCTGCTGGGTGGCGAGACCGCGGAGCACCCCGGCCTGATGGAGGCCGGCAGCTACGACATCTCCGGCACCGGCGTGGGCATCGTCGAGGCCGCCAAGATGCTGCGCCCCGACCGGATCCGCCCCGGCGACGTGCTCGTGGCGCTCGGCTCGTCGGGCCTGCACTCCAACGGCTACTCGCTGGCCCGCCACGTCCTGCTCGACATCGCACGGCTGCCGCTCGAGGGCCACGTCGAGGAGTTCGGCCACACCCTCGGCGAGGAGCTGCTCGCCCCCACCCGGATCTACGCGCGCGACTGCCTCGCGCTCACCGCGGAGACCGGCGTGCGGATGTTCGCGCACATCACCGGTGGTGGGCTGGCCCGCAATCTGGCCCGGATCCTGCCCGACGGCGTCAAGGCGGTGGTCGAGCGCGGCAGCTGGACCCCGGCGCCGGTGTTCAAGATGATCGCCACCCGCGGCCGCGTCGAGCGCGCGGAGATGGAGAAGACGTTCAACATGGGCGTCGGCATGGTGGCGGTGCTGCCCGCCGACGAGGTCGACCGCGCGCTGGCGGTGCTCACCGCCCGGCACGTCCCGGCCTGGGTGCTCGGCGAGGTGCGCCGGGGCGGGAGCGGCACGGTGGAGATGGCGGGAGACCACCCCCGCTTCTGAACGGCCGTGTGACCGCCATCACTGGCGAGGGCCGCTCAGGTCGGCGGCCCGGCCTGGTCCACTCTCCGACGGCCCCGCTCCGGGGGCCCGCGGACGAGGAGATGACGATGAGCGCCACCGCCGAGTACACCTACCGCCTGTCCCGCGTGCTCGACGCCCCCGTCGAGAACGTCTGGGCCGCGTGGACCCAGCCCGAGCACTACGCGCAGTGGTCCGGCGCCGTGCTCCCGACGATCTCCCTCGACGTGCGGCCCGGCGGCGCGTGGAAGGCCACGATGGCCACCCCCGACGGCCAGGAGTTCCCGCTCACCGGCACCTACGGCGAGGTCGTCGAGAACGAGCACCTCGAGGTGCTGATGGACCTCCCGGGCGGCGCGTCCACCGCGATGGTCGTCGACCTCACCGCGGTCGACGGGAAGACCGAGATCGTGGTGTCCCAGGCGTGCGACAGCGCCCAGGCGCGGGACATGTCGGAGCAGGGGAGTCGGATGCTGCTCGACGGGCTCGCGGCGTACGCGCCGACGATCTGAGATCTCGGCCCGCAGAACGGGGGACTCGGCCAGCGAGACGGGAGACTCGCCGGGGATGGGGCGTCGCGTCGCTTGGCCGGGCCGGGGCGTCAGGCCGGGAGCCCGGCGTGGTCCCGCAGCATCGGTGGGTGCAGCGCGGTGGCCGGGCCCCGGCGGAACAGCTGCCCCGGCCGGCCTCGCCCGGAGCTCACCTTCTCCCCGGTCGGCACGAGGAAGCCGGGGGTCGAGGTGACCTTGCGCGAGAAGTTGCGCGGGTCGGGCTCGGTGCTCCACACGGCCTCGTACACCCGACGCAGCTGCGAGATCGTGAACTCGGCAGGGCAGAACGCGGCGGCGAGGGTGGTGTATTCGAGCTTCGCCCGGGCCCGCTCCACGCCGTCGGCGAGGATCCGGGAGTGGTCGAACGCGAGGTCGCCCGCCTTCTCCACGGGCGTCCAGGCGCCCTCGCCGGGTGGCTCGGGGAGGTCGGGAACCAGGGCGAGGTGCCCGACGGTGAGCACCCGGCCGCGCGGGTCGCGGTCGGGTGCGGCGTAGCTCGCGAGCTGCTCCAGGTGGTGGCCCTCGATGGCCAGCCCGATCTCCGCGAGCTCGCGGGAGGCGGCGTCGAGCAGATCCTCGCGGGCCTGCACGAAGCCGCCGGGCAGCGCGGGCTCCCCGGCGAACGGCGGTGCCGTGCGCTCACGCAGCAGCACGCACAGGGCGCCGTCCCGCACCGTCAGCACGACCAGGTCCACCGCCACGGCGAACAGGTTGCCGCGCATCGTCCTCCCCGACTTCTCGTCGGGATGACGTTACCGGATCATGATCACGCCGCCGCACGCACCTCCTCGATCCGCACGGGGCGGTGCTCGCGCCGCGACAGCGTGGCGGCCTCGGCGATGTATGCCACCTCCAGGGCGTCCTCCACGGTGCACGGGCTCGGCCGGGTGCCGGCCACCACCTCCGTGAACGCGGCCAGCTCGGCCCGGAACGCCGCGGCGAGCCGGTCCATGAAGAAGGTGTGCGGCGGGCCTGCCGGGAAGGTGACGCCGGGGTCGAGCGAGCGCAGCGGCAGCCCGTCGTCGAGCCCTGCCGCGGCGGAGTCGGCGGTGCCGTGCAGTTCCAGGCGCACGTCGTAGCCGCGCGGGTTGCCCCGGCTGTTGGAGACCACCCCGAGCGTGCCGTCGTCGAGGGTGAGGATCGCCGCGGCCGTGTGCACGTCCCCGATCCCGGTGAAGAGCGGGTCGCCGCGGTCGGAGCCGGTGGCGTAGACCTCGACGACCTCGCGGCCGGTCACCCAACGGACGGCGTCGAAGTCGTGCACGGCGCAGTCGCGGAAGATGCCGCCGGACCCGGCGAGGTAGGCGGCCGGCGGCGGCGCCGGGTCGAGCGTGGTGGAGCGCACGGTGTGCAGCGCGCCGAGCTCGCCGCTCTCCACGGCCGCGCGCCCGGCCAGAAACGCCGGGTCGAAGCGGCGCGGGTAACCGATCTGCACGGGCACGCCCGAGTCCTGCACCCGCCGCGCCACGGCGACGGCCTCCGCGAGGTCGCGGGCGAGCGGCTTCTCGCAGAACACCGGCAGCCCCGCGTCCACCGCGGCACCCACGAGCTCGGCGTGGGTGTCGGTGGCAGCCGCCACCAGCACGCCGTCGATGCCCGCCGTGAGCAGCTCGGCCACCGAGCCGGCCGGCTGCGCGCCGACCCGCTCGGCCACCTCTTTCGTGAGCGCGGGCACGGCGTCGGTGACCACCAGCGAGTCCATCGCCGCCAGGTCGGTGAGCGTCTGCGCGTGGAAGGCGCCGATCCGGCCGAGCCCGATCAGTCCCAGGCGCATCAGTCCAGCCCTCCGAACACGTTCTGGTCCCAGTCGATCACCGAGCCGGTGACCACGCCGCTGCGGTCCGAGAGCAGGAAGACGACGAAGTCGGCGATCTCGTCCACCTGCCCGAGCCTGCCCATCGGCAGCTTCCGGCCCGCCTCCTCGCGCCAGCCGTCGCCCGCGCCGTGGAAGCGGCGCTGGGTGGCGTCCTCGCCCTCGGTGTCGGTCCAGCCGATGTCGAGACCGTTGATCCGGATCCGGTCGAAGCGGTGGGCGTGGGCGGCGTTGCGGGTGAGCCCGGCCAGCCCGGCCTTGGCCGCGACGTACGCGGCCAGGTAGGGCTGTCCGCCCAGCTCCGACGAGGAGATGATGTTGACGATCGTGCCCGGGCTGCCCCGGCGGAGCATGTCGCGCACCGCCGCCTGCATGAGGAAGAACGGTGCCCGCAGGTTGATCGCGACGTGCTCGTCGAAGAGCTCGGGGGTGGTGTCCACGAGCGTGCCCCGCGACGTCAGCCCGGCCGCGTTGACCAGCGAGTCGACGCGGCCGAACGCCGTCACCGCGGCAGCCACCGATGCCTGCGCCTGCGCCACGTCCGCCACGTCGGTGGGGACGCAGCGCGCGTCGGCGCCGCCCCCGCGCAGCTCCGCGACGAGCTTCTCGCCCGGCTCCGGCCGCCGCCCCGTGACGACGACGGCGGCGCCCTCGCGGGCCGCGGCCCGGGCGACCGCGGCGCCCACGCCCTGCGTGCCGCCGCTGACCAGCACGACGCGCTCCTCCAGGAGGCCCATCACGCGGTCCGGTGCCGGTCGGTGTGCGCGGTGAGCGCCGCCTCGAACTCCTCGGGCGACCAGCCCTCGGCCAGTGCCTGCCGCACCAGGTCGGCCTGGCTGGGCGGGGCGAGCCCGCCGACCGGTGGGTCGCGGTCCAGGTTCGTGGGGAACGGGTAGCCCTCGGCGGCCGCGGCCACGGCGTGCTCGGGCGCCGGGTGGGCGCGCAGCGCGGGGTACACGGCACGGCAGATCCGGTCGCGGTCGACGCTCTCCATCGCCCGCCCGAATGCCGAGGAGACCTGCAGCAGGTTGGCCATCCGACGCACGTCCGCCGACCGGTTCGTCCCCGCGCCGTGGATCACGGCCGGGTTGAAGAACGCGGCGTCGCCGGTGACGAGGGGCAGCTGCACGTGGTGGCGCTCGAAGTGCTCGGCGAACTCGGGGCGGCCCGTGGCGAGGTAGCCGGGCCCGTACTTCTGCGAGTGCGGCAGGTACATGGTGGGTCCCGTCTCCACCGGCATGTCCGTGTGCGCCACCGCGCCCTGCAGCGTGAGCACGGGGGAGAGGGCGTGCACGTGCGCCGGGAACTGCTCGATGCGCGCGGGTGGCAGGAACCCCAGGTGGTAGTCGCGGTGCCCGACCTGGGCGGCCCCGCCCGGGTTCACGACGTTCACCTGCGAGGTCACCTGGTAGCCCGGGCCCAGCCAGGCCGTGGACACGAGGGCGAGCACGGGGTTGGCGTAGTACTCGACGAAGACGTCCGGCGCGTGCACGGCGAGCTTCTCCAGCGCGTTCCAGACACGGTCGTTCGCCCCGGGCTTCGCGAAGTGGTCCCCTGCCACCGCCCCGCTCGCGCGCTGCGCGGCGATCATCTCCTCGAACGCCGCCGTGGCGCGGTGCACCACGGAGGGGTCGGGGTACGCCCCGCGCACCACGACCACACCGGGGCCGTCGGAGAAGGCGCGCACGAGCTCGTCCCGTGCCGCGTCGGCCGGGGCGTCGCGCAGGCGGCCGGCGTCGTAGACGAGCACTTCGGAGACGACCTCGGTGGCGATCGGGTACGCGCGCGGATCGGTGCGATCGGCGAGCACGGCCAGGAGGTCCTCGAGGCGGCAGGTGGCCTCGGTCCAGCGGGTGTCGGGTGCGTGCGTCGTTGCCATGGCGGCTCCCGAAGGGTTTAAAGCGCTTTAGCCGTGCGGCTACGATCCCCGGGTCGTCGAGGGCTGTCAAGGGGGTGGACGTGCACCGCAGACCCCGGCTGGAGGACGTCGCCGCCGAGGCGGGCGTCTCCACCGCGTCGGTCTCGCTCGTCCTGCGTGACGTGCCCGGACCCAGCGCCCACACCCGCGAGCGCGTGCTCGCGGCCGCCGAGCGCCTCGGCTACCGGGCCGATCGCACCGCGAGCCTCCTCGCCCGGCGCCGCACCCGGCTGCTCGGCGTCCCGGTGCTCCTGCGCGACGCGTTCCGCACCGAGATGGCCGAGGAGGTGCAGGTGGCGGCCGACGAGCGCGGGTACGCCGTGGCGCTCAGCGCGATCACCCCCGTGTCCGACGAGGCCCGCGTGGTGGATGCCCTGCTCGACATGCGTTGCGAGGCCGTGCTGCTGGTCGCCCCCGAGATGCCGGTGGCCGACCTTGCCGCGCTCGGGGCGCGGGCCCCGGTCGTCGTGGTGTCGCGGCACGTCGCACCCGACGGCTTCGACGTCGTGCGGGTGGCCGACGAGGCGGGCGTCGGCGAGTCCGTCGACCACCTCGTGGGCCTCGGGCACCGGCGGATCGTCCACGTCGACGGGGGCGAGGCGGCCATGGCGGCCGACCGCCGGGCCGGCTTCCTCGACGCCCTGCGCCGCCACGGCCTCGACGGCCGCGTCCTGCCCGGCGGCCCGGTGGAGGCGGCGGGTGCGGCCGCGGCGCGGGTGCTGCTGGCCGAGCCGGACCTCCCGACGGCCGTGATCGCGGCCAACGACCGGTGCGCCATCGGCCTCCTCGACGTCTTCCTCCGCGCGGGCGTGCGGGTGCCCGAGGACGTGTCGGTGATCGGCTACGACGACGGCGAGCTGGCCCGCCTCGCCCACATCGACCTCACGACGGTGAGCCAGGAGGCCGCCGAACAGGCCCGGCAGGCCGTCACGGCTGCGGTGGAGCGACTGGACGGGGACCGCACCGACCCGGTGGAGGTGGTGCTGACTCCGCACCTGGTGGTCCGGGGGACCACGGCCCCGCCCCGCTGATGCGTACGAACGGCACCCCCGTACCGCTCTATCGGACGGGAGTGCCGTTCGTACGGCTATGCGTCGGGGCCCTCGAGTTCTTCTGCGGGCTGCACCGGGCGTCGCCGCTGTTCACGGGTGTGCTCGGCGATCGCCGCCTCGACGGCGGCGTGCACCGCGGCCGGGGAGACGTTCGGGTCGACCCGGCGGGCGGCCGCCAGCGACCGCGAGGACACAGAAATATTGATCATTGGGATGACCCCCCTCGGAGCCTCGGTGTCGACCGCTCTGCGGACTATCGTCCCAGCGGCCCTGAGTGTGTCGCTCGGAGGTGAGTCCTGCGTCACTCCGTTGGGGCGCCGAGTAGCTCGCGTAGCGCGGTGACGGAGCTTCGCACGTCGGTGAGCGGGCCCTCTCCGCGGGGTTCCTCGGTGAGGATCGTGTCCTGTTCGAGCACGTACCAGCCGGGGTAGCCGTCGCCGCGCAGGTGCTCGACGATCGCGGCGAAGTCGACGTCGCCTTGCCCGACGGGGCGGTAGATGCCCTTGCGGACGGCCTCGGTGTAGGTGCGCCGCCCGGACTGCACCTGGCGGGCGAGGCCGAGGTCGACGTCCTTGACGTGGGTGTGCGCGATCCGGTGCGGCGCCTGGCGGGTGAGCTCGGCCGGGTCGGTGCCTCCGATGAGGAGGTGGCCGGTGTCGAGGCAGAGGGAGATCGAGGAGCCGTCGAGCACGCGCTGCACCTCCTCGCCGTTCTCGACCATCGTGCCGACGTGCGGGTGCAGGACGGCCTTCACGCCGTGCTCGGCGGCGAGGGCGTCGAGGCGGTCGAGGTTGCCGAGCAGCACGCGCCATCCCCTGGCGTCCAGGTCGGGGCGCGCGTCGTACCCGTCGAGGCCGGTGACGGCGGAGAGCACGAGCACGTCGGAGCCCGTGGCGGCGTAGGTCGGGAGGAGCTTCTCGACCTCGGGCACCGGGTCCCGGCCGGGCACGTGCAGCAGCAGCGGCGTGAAGCCGCCGATGGCCTGCAGGTCGTGGCGGGCCAGCACGTCGGTCATGGCGCCCGAGTCTGACGGCAGGAACCCGTCGGGACCGAGCTCGGTGGCGGCGAGGCCGACGGCGTGCATCTCGGCGAGCACCCGCGACGGCGGCAGCTGGAAGCCCCAGCCGGGCACCTCGCACACCCCCCAGGAGATCGGGGCTCCGGCGATCCGGTGGGTGCTCATGGGGTCACTCCCTGGTTGACGGCGACGGGGCGGCCGGTGCGCCACGACTCGTCGGCGGCCACGGCGAGGTCGAACGCGGCCAGCGCGTCGCGGCCGGTGACGCGCGGCGCGGCGCCGGTGCGGACGCAGTCGG
This sequence comes from Pseudonocardia zijingensis, assembly GCF_042657305.1. Classification (NCBI taxonomy): domain Bacteria; kingdom Bacillati; phylum Actinomycetota; class Actinomycetes; order Pseudonocardiales; family Pseudonocardiaceae; genus Pseudonocardia; species Pseudonocardia zijingensis. Next base: position 522,648 of record NZ_JBHSKO010000003.1, read on the forward strand.
CGAACGCGTCGAGCTCGGCGGCGTAGGCGTAGGGGTAGCGCTCCTCGAAGTCGTGCACGAGGTCGCGGGTGGCCGCGCCGGGCGTGCGCCACTCGAGGCCGTGGCGGTGCGGGTTGTCGATCCGCGCGGTGGCCAGGGTGCCCATCACCTCGGTGGAGCACTCGTAGCCGTAGCGGGCGCCGCGGCTGTTGTCGATCACGCCGAGCGCGCCGTTCGCGAAGCGCAGCACCACCACGGCGGTGTCGATGTCGCCGAGCTCGGCGAACGCGGGGTCCGACGCGGTGCCGTGCGCGCTGACCTCGACGACCTCGCCGACGAGCCAGCGCGCGACGTCCAGGTCGTGCACGGTGACGTCGACGAAGAAGCCGCCGGAGCCCGCGAGGTAGGACGGGTCGGGTGGGTTCATGTCCCGCAGCGACGTGCGGAAGAGGGTGACCTCGCCCAGCTCGCCCGCGGCGATCCGCTCGGCCGCTGCCACCCAGTCCGGGTCGAACCGACGGTGGAAACCGACCTGGAACGGCACCGCCGCGGCCTCGACGGCTTCGAGCGTGGCCACGGTGGCAGCGCGGTCGAGCGAGACCGGCTTCTCGCAGAACACCGGCGTGCCCGCCTTGGCGGCGGCCACGGACAGCTCGGCGTGGGTGCCGGTCGGGGTGGCGATCGCCACGGCCTCGCTGCGTTCGAGCAGCTCGTCGAAGCTCGCTGCCGCCGGCACGTCCAGCTGCGCTGCGAGCGCGGCGGCGCGGTCGCCGTCGGCGTCGTACACGCAGGCGAGGCCGGCGCGCGCGCAGCGGGAGACGAGGTCGGCCGCGTGGATGCGGCCCATCCGCCCGATGCCCGCGACGCCGATGCCCAGCTTCTTCACGCCACCGGCTCCTTCGCGTAGAGGTCGGGCCGCTCCCGCAGGACGATCTCCTCGCGCCTGCCGCTGTGCAGGGCCGCGAGGCCGGTCTCGCACGCGACGGTGGCCGCGTACCCGTCCCACGCGCTCGGGCCGGTGGTGCCGCCTGCCGAGACGGCGTCGACCCAGGCCTGCAGCTCCAGGTCGAAGGCGGCGGCGAAGCGTTCCTTCCAGTGCGCGGGCACGCGCCCGGCGTAGCGGCCCGCGTGCTTCACGACGGCGCCCGCGCTCTCGGACAGCTCGACGGTGCCGTCCTCGCAGACGACCTCGCCGCGGATGTCGTAGCCGAAGCCCGCGTTGACCATCGCCTCGACGTCGACGAGCACGCCGCCGCGCATCTCCAGGACCACGAGCAGCGGGTCGTGGAAGCCCGGTTTCGCCTTGCGGCTCACGCGCCCCTTCAGGACGGTGACGGCGGCGATCTCGTCGTCGAACATCCACCGGGCCACGTCGATGTCGTGCACGGTGCTGTCGTTGATCGTCATGTCGCTGGTGAAGAAGTCCGGCACCGACGGGTTGCGGTGCGCCGCGTGCATGAGCAGCGGCGCCCCGATCTCCCCGCCGGTGACCACGGCCTTCATCTCCCGGTACTGCGGGTCGAACCGGCGCATGAACCCCACCTGCACGAGCCGCCGCCCCGCCGCGACCTCGGCGTCCACGATCCGGTCGCACGCCTCGCGGGTGGTGGCGAGCGGCTTCTCGCAGAACACCTGCTTGCCCGCGGCGATCGCGGCGAGCACGTACTCCTCGTGCGTCGGGCCCCACGACGTGACGACGACGGCGTCGACTCCCGGGTCCTCGATCAGGTCCTGCCCGGTGTGGTGCACGACGGCGCCCGGGACCCCGTCGGCGACCGAGCGGGCGCGGGCGGGGTCCACGTCGGTGACCGCGGCGACCCGGGCGCCCGAGAGCACCGAGGTGAGCCGCCTGATGTGGTCCTGTCCGATCATGCCGGTGCCGATGACGCCGACGTTGAGTGCCACGAATGGGGTCCCTTCTCAGCGCTTGAGCTCGTGGGACAGCTCGGTGAGCTCCTGCCCACCCGCCATCTCGGCCGTGAGCTCCTCGAGGGAGACCTCGGCCCGCTTCCTGTCCAGCACCCGGCGGCCCAGCTTCAGGATCACGAAGTGGTCGCCCACCAGGTACGCGTGGTGCGGGTTGTGCGTGATGAACACGACGCCCAGCCCGGCGTCGCGGGCCGCCGCGGTGTACTTGAGCACCACGCCCGACTGCTTGACGCCCAGCGCGGCCGTGGGCTCGTCGAGGATGAGCACGCGCGCCCCGAAGTACACCGCCCGGGCGATCGCCACGCACTGGCGCTGCCCGCCGGACAGCGTGCCGATGGGCTGGTTGATGTCCTTGACGACGATGCCCATCTTGCGCAGCTCGGCGTCGGCGATCTCCCGCATGCCCTTGATGTCCAGCGGGGCCAGCGGGTAGTTCCCCTTGCGGATCTCCGATCCGAGGAAGAAGTTGCGCCAGACCTCCATCAGGCCGACCACCGCGAGGTCCTGGTAGACGGTGGCGATGCCGTGGTCGAGCGCCTCGCGCGGCGAGCTGAAGTGCACCTTTTGGCCGTCCACCTTGAGCGTGCCCTCGGTGTGCGGGTGCAGCCCGGAGATGATCTTTATCAGGGTGGACTTGCCCGCGCCGTTGTCGCCGAGCACGCAGGCCACCTCGCCGGCGTTGACGGTGAGGTCGATGCCCTCCAGGGCCCGGATGGCGCCGTAGAGCTTCCCGACGGCCTGCATCTCGACGAGCGGTGTGCCGACCTTCAGGTCCCGGTCGGCGTGCTCCACGATCGTGTCGGTCATGGCGCTCAGCTCCTGCGGTTGAGGGCGTAGTTCTTGACGTAGAGGTTGAGCAGGACCGCGAGCAGGAGCATCGCGCCGAGGAAGAACTTGAACCAGTTGGGGTCCCAGCCGGCGAAGACGATGCCCTGGGTGGTCATGCCGAAGATGAAGGCGCCGACCGCGGCGCCGATCGCCGAGCCGTACCCGCCGGTGAGCAGGCAGCCGCCGACCACCGCCGCGATGATGTAGAGGAACTCGTTGCCGACGCCCTGCCCGGACTGCACGGTGTTGAACGCGAAGAGGATGTGCATCCCGTAGAACCAGCACACGAACGCCACGCCCATGAACAGACCGATCTTCACCTTGTCGACCGGCACACCGACCGCGCGGGCGCTGGCCGCGTTGCCGCCGACGGCGAAGATCCAGTTGCCGACGCGGGTGCGCAGCAGGATCCACGTCGCGAGCGCCACGAAGAAGATCCACCACAGCACGGTGACCCGGATGGTCACCCCGCCCACCGCGAACTCGGAGGCGAAGATCGCCCGCGCGGAGGCGAACCCGTCCATGTCGGCCACGTTCTGGGTGGCCACGGTGCCGGTGACGAGCTTGGTGACGCCGAGGTTGATGCCCGCCAACATGAAGAACGTGCTCAGCGTGATCAGGAAGCTCGGGATGCCCGTCTTCACCACCAGGTAGCCGTTCCAGAACCCGATCGCGAGCATCACGACCAGGCTGACGAACACCCCGACCCACAGGTTCGCGCTGAACTGGTAGCTCAGCATCGACGCGGTGAGCGCGCCGGTCACCACCGACACGCCTGCCGACAGGTCGAACTCACCGCCGATCATCAGCAGGGAGACCCCGACGGCGATGATGCCGATCGAGGAGCTCGCGTAGAGCACGGTGGACAGCGCCGGGAGCGTCCGGAACGGCTCGGCGAGCACGAAGAAGAAGATGAAGATCGCGATCGCCGCCGCGAACGACCCGACCTCCGGGCGGGTGAGCACCTTCGACAGCAGCGACTTCTGGGGACGTTCGAACTCGGCCGCCGGTGTGGGCGGGGACGGCTGGGTCGCAACGGGTGAACTCATGGCCCGCTCCAGGGAGGGTCAGGTGGACCCGGGGGGAGCCCGGCGGGCTCCCCCCGGAGGGGTTCAGCGCGTGTTGTTCTGCGCGTAGCCGACGATCTGCTCGATGTTGGTCGAGTCGACGAAGGACGGGCCGGTGAGCACCGGGCCACCGCCGCCGAGGTCGTTGCCGTTGGTGAGGTTCAGCCACAGCGACGCCACGGCCATGTAGCCCTGCACGTAGGGCTGCTGGTCGACGGCGAACATGATCCGGCCTTCCTGGATCGCCTTCGCCGCGTCGACGTTCAGGTCGAACGTCGCCACCTTCGCCTGGCTCCCCGCGTCACCCACCGACTCGAGCGCGGTGAGGGCGAACGGAGCGCCGAGCGCGATGATGTGCGTGATCGACGGGTCCTCCTGCAGCTTCGCGCCGATCGTCGACCGCACCGACGGCAGGTCGGTGCCCTGCACGTAGAGGTTCTCGGTGTTCGGGAAGCTCGACTGCACGCCTGCGCAGCGGGCCTCGAGCGCCACGTGCCCCTGCTCCTGCACGACGCAGATCACCTTCTGGGCGCCGTCCTGGGCGAGGCGCTCCCCGGCGGCCTGGCCGGCGAGGGTCTCGTCCGACCCGAAGTACATCTTCGCGCCGAACCGCTCGTAGTCGTCCTTGCCCGCGTTGAACGCCACCACCGGGATGCCGCGGTCGGCGGCCGCCTTCGCCGCCGGACCGACCTGCTCGAGCTGGGCGAGCGTCACGGCGAGCCCGTCGACCTGGCTGTCGATGGCGTTCTGCACCAGGGTGGCCTGCTCGGGCGCCTGGGCGCCGTTCGAGTACTTCAGCTCGACGTTGTGCGCGCGTGCCGCGTCCTCCGCGCCGGCCCGGATCCGGTCCCAGAACGTGTCACCCGGTTGCTCGTGGGTGACCATGGCGATCGTGTAGCGCTCGCCGCCGACGTTGCCACCGGCGGCCTCGCCGCCGCCCTGTTCCTGCTGTGCGCCACCCTGGCTGCTGCACGCGGCCAGCGCGACGCCGAGCGCCGCGGCCACCGCCAGCACACGCATCGTCTTCCTGGTACTCATCGTTGAGCTTCCTTCCAGTGCGACAGCCGGCCCGCAGGGGCGGGCTGGGGATGGGTCAATAGGGCCACCGGCGCACGGGCCCGAGCCCGCAGCCCCGGAAGTAGCCGGCCGTGCGGGCGCCGATGGGCAGCGGGATGTGCGGCTCCACCGGGTACAGGTCCTGTTCGACCACGGTGAACAGGTCGACGTCCAGCCGGGCGAGCGCGTCGAGCAGCGGCGGCATGTCGGGCTCGCCGTACGGGGGCTCGACCATCACGCCGAGGGGCACGGCCTCGGCGAACGAGAGCTTCTCGGCCCGCACCCGCTCGCGCACCGCCGGGTCGACCTGCTTGAGGTGCACGTAGCGGACCCGCTCGCCGAACCGCTCGACGATCGCGGTGTTGTCCCCGCCGCAGTAGGAGATGTGCCCGGTGTCCAGGCACAGGTTCACGTAGCGCGGGTCGGTGTCGGTGAGGAACCGCTCCACCCGCTCCTGGGTGTCGACGTGCGTGTCGGCGTGCGGGTGGAAGACCAGGTCGACGCCGAACTCCTCCTGCAGGATCTTCCCCAGCCGGTCGTAGCCGGTGGTGAGGTTCTTCCACTGCTCCGGGTCGAGGTCGCCGGGCTGCACGGTGCTGCCCGTGTGCATGTCCGTGTACTGCTCGGGGAGCAGCACGAGGTGGCGGGCGCCGAGGGCGGTGAGCAGCCGGGACTCCTTGCCGCACGCCTCGACCGCGTCCTCGAGCGCCTCGGAGCCGCGGTGCAGGCCCGCGAAGATCGTGCCGCCGCAGACCCGTAGACCGCGGGCGTCGAGCTCGTCGCGCAGCCGCGCCGGGTCCTGCGGCAGGAAGCCGGACGGGCCGAGCTCCGTCCACAGGTAGCCGGCCTGCGCGATCTCGTCCAGGTACTGCTGCCAGCCCACCTGGTGCGGGTCGGACGGGAACCACACCCCCCAGGAGTCGGGGGCGGTGCCCAGGGTGAGCTTCTCCAGGCCGGCCATGGTCACGTCGCCGTGGGGAAGTGGTAGCTGGCGCCGGTGGCGTGCTCCACGTGCGGCCACCGCGACGTCACGACCTTGGCGCGCGTGTAGAACGACACGCCCTCCGGGCCGTGGATGTGCTTGTCGCCGAACAGCGAGTCCTTCCACCCGCCGAACGAGTAGTAGGCCATCGGCACCGGGATCGGCACGTTGATCCCGATCATCCCGACGTTCACGCCGCGCTGGAACCGCCGCGCCGCCTCGCCGGACGAGGTGAAGATCGCGGTGCCGTTGCCGTACGGGTTGGCGTTGATCAGGGCGATCGCGGCGTCGACGTCGTCGGCGCGCACCACCGACAGCACCGGGCCGAAGACCTCCTCGCGGTAGACGTCCATCCCGGGCGTCACGCGGTCGATCACCGTGGGGCCCATGAAGAAGCCGTTCTCGTGGCCGGGCACGGTGAGCCCACGCCCGTCGACGGCCAGCTCGGCGCCCTGCTCGGCACCGCTGCCGATCAGCCCGGCGATCCGCTCCTTGGCCGCTGCGGTGACCACCGGGCCCATCTCGCTGTCGGGCTCGCGGCCCGGGCCGACCTTCACCGCGCGGGCCTTCTCGCTCACGGCGGCGACGAGCTCGTCGGCCGCACCGCCGACGGCCACGGTGGCCGAGATCGCCATGCAGCGCTCACCCGCCGACCCGAACGCGGCCGCCACCAGGTGGTCGGAGGCGTAGTCGATCGGCGCGTCCGGGAGCACGACGGCGTGGTTCTTGGCCCCGCCCAGCGCCTGCACGCGCTTGCCGTTCACCGTGCCGCGCTCGTGGATGTACCGCGCGATCGGAGTGGACCCCACGAACGACACCGCCGCCACGTCCGGGTGGTCGAGCAGCGCGTCGACGGCCTCCTTGTCGCCGTGCACCACGTTGAACACGCCGTCGGGCAGTCCCGCCTCGGCCCAGAGCTCGGCCACCAGCTGCGACGCGCTCGGGTCGCGCTCGCTCGGCTTGAGCACGAACGTGTTGCCGCAGGCGATCGCCACCGGGTGCATCCACATCGGCACCATGGCCGGGAAGTTGAACGGCGTGATGCCGGCGCAGACGCCCAGCGGCGCGCGGAACGAGAACAGGTCGACCCCGGTGGACACCTGGTCGGAGTACTCGCCCTTGAGCAGCGTCGGGATCCCGCAGGCGAACTCGATCACCTCGAGGCCACGCTGCACCTCGCCGCGGGCGTCCGACACGACCTTGCCGTGCTCGTCGGAGATGATCTCGGCGAGGTCCTGGATGCGGGAGTTCACCAGCTCCCGGAAGTTGAACAGGATCTTCGTGCGCTGTGAGAGCGACGACTGCGACCAGCCCGGGAACGCCGCGGCGGCGGCCTGCACGGCCGCGTCGACGTCGGCGCGGTTGGCGAGCAGCACCTCGGCCTGCTGCTCGCCGGTGGCCGGGTTCCAGACCGGTCCCGTGCGGGTGGACTCGCCGGTGGCGGGTTTGCCGCCGATCCAGTGCGTGACGGTCCTCATCGGGGGGTGCCTCCGATCAGCGGGCGCTGGTTCGCCTTCTGGGCCTCGTAGGTCTTGCGGGCTGCGGTGGTGGTGTCGAGCTGGGAGACCTCGGCCACCGGCACGTCCCACCAGTTCTCCGAGTCGGGCGTGGGGGCGAGCGGGTCGGTCTCCACGTGGATCGCGGTGGTGCGTTCGGACGCCCGGGAGCGCGCGATCGCCGCCCGGAACTCCTCGATGGTCCGCACCCGCATGACCTCGGCGCCGAGGCTCTCGGCGTTGGCGGCGAGGTCGACCGGCAGCGTGGCGCCGTCGAGCAGGCCGGTGGCGGGATCGCGGTAGCGGTACGCCGTGCCGAAGCGCTGCGAGCCCACCGACTCCGACAGCGCCCCGATCGAGGCGAACCCGTGGTTCTGCACGATCACGAGGTTGAGCTTGATCCCCTCGGACACCGCGGTGACGATCTCGCTCGCCATCATCAGGTACGAACCGTCGCCGACCAGGGCGAACACCTCGCGGTCGGGCGCCGCCATCTTGACGCCCAGCGCCCCGGCGATCTCGTAGCCCATGCAGGAGTAGGCGTACTCCACGTGGTACTGCTTCGCGTCGCGGGCGCGCCACAGCATCTGCAGGTCGCCGGGCATCGACCCGGCCGCCTGCACCACGACGTCGGTGGGTGCCATCTCCTCGTTGAGGGCGCCGAGCACCTCGGTCTGCGCCGGGAGCGGCTGGTTGCCGAGGTGGAAGGCTTCGTCCACCGTGCGGTTCCACGCGCTGACGTCCCAGGTGGAGGAGCACCGGTAGCCGGCGAGGGCCTCGGTGAGGGCGTCCAGCCCGGCGCGGGCGTCGGCCACGAGCATCTCGCCCGCGTGCTTGGCCGCGTCGAACGCGGCCACGTTGAGGTTCACGAACCGCACGTCCGGGTGCTGGAACGCGGTGCGCGAGGCGGTGGTGAAGTCGCTGTAGCGGGTGCCGACGCCGATCACGACGTCCGCCTCGCGGGCAAGCTTGTTCGCCACCGGTGACCCGGTGGAGCCGACGCCGCCGACGGCCTGCGGGTGGTCCCACAGCAGAGCGCCCTTGCCCGCCTGGGTGTCCCCGACGGGGATGCCCGTGGCCTCGGCGAGCCGCCGCAGGGCCTCGGTGGCCTCGCTGTAGTGCACGCCGCCGCCCGCCACCACGAGTGGGCGCTGCGCGGAGCGGATCAGCTCGGCGGCCCGGGCCAGCGCGGCGGGCTCGGGCACCGGGCGGGGGATGTGCCACACCCGCGGCGCGAACAGCTCGTCGGGCCAGTCGTACGCCTCGGCCTGCACGTCCTGCGGCAGCGCGATCGTGACGGCCCCGGTCTCGGCCGGGTCGGTGAGCACGCGCATCGCGCCCAGCAGCGCCGAGGGCAGCTGCTCGGGCCGCCACACCCGGTCGAAGAACCGCGAGACCGGCCGGAACGCGTCGTTGACCGAGATGTCGTGGGTGCGGGGGTCCTCCAGCTCCTGCAGCACCGGATTCGCCACACGGGTGGCGAACACGTCCGACGGGAGCAGGAGCACCGGGATCCGGTTGGTGGTCGCGAGCGCGGCCCCGGTGACCATGTTCGTGGAACCAGGGCCGATCGATGCGGTGCAGGCCATCGCCTGGAGGCGGTTGCACATCCGCGCGTAGCCGACGGCCGTGTGCACCATGCCCTGCTCGTTGCGAGCCAGGTGGTAGGGCAGGTCGACGCCGGTGCGGGTGGCCTCCAGCAGCGCCTGCCCGAGCCCGGCCACGTTGCCGTGCCCGAAGATGCCGAAGCACCCCGGCACGAGCCGGTGCTGCTCTCCGTCGCGCTCGCTGTACTGGTTCGCGAGGAACCGCACGACGGCCTGGGCCACGGTCAGCTTCACTGCTGCTTCTCCTCCGTCGTGGTGAGCGGGAGGCGCGGATCGACCTCCTGGTCGTCCCAGGTGCCGCGCACCCAGGCGTGCGCCGGGTCGTCGCAGATCAGCCACGCCCGGTCCGGGCTCGGGCCGGCCATGACGTTGAGGTAGTAGAGGTCGTAGCCCGGCGTGGCCATCGACGGGCCGTGCCAGCCGTAGGGGATGAGCACGGTGTCGCCGGTGCGCACCTCCGCGCACACGTCGATCTCCCGGCCCGGCCCCGAGGTGTAGACGCGCTGGTAGGCGGGGCCGTCGCGGTCGACCTCGAAGTAGTAGACCTCCTCGAGCTGCGCCTCGCCCTCGCGCTCCTCGTCGTGCTTGTGCGGCGGGAAGGACGACCAGTTCGCCCCGGGCGTGAGCACCTCCACGGCGATCAGCTTGTCGGCGTCGAAGGTCTGCGGGTTGCAGAAGTTGTTGACCTGCCGGCTGGCCTGTCCCGCGCCGCGCAACTCCACCGCGACGCCCTCCGCCGGGCCGTACCGAGCGGGGAGCTTGCGGGTGGCCTTTGCGCCGGGCAGCGCGAACCGGCCGCCGTCGCGGGAGACGACCATCACGTGCGTGTCGATCGGGAGATAGGCGAAGTCGGTCACCCGGGTGAACACGCTGCGCCGGCCGACCAGCTCGATCTTCTGCCCCTCGCAGAACACCTGGACCCCACCGGACAGCGGCAGCAGGACCATCTCGTCCGCCCCGGTGTCGAACTCCGCCGATCCGCCGGCCGGCAGCTCGAGCATGCGCAGGCTGCTGTACTCCCAGCCCGCTGTCTTGGGCGTGATGACCAGGGAGAACGGCTCCTCGGCCGACTCGCCCTCCCGCACGATGAACCGCTCGTTCACAGCAGCCCCACCGCCGTGTCGACCGCTGCCGCCACGTCGTCGCCCGGCGGGTAGAGCAGCGACCGGCCGATCACCAGGCCCTTCACCGTGGGCAGAGCCAGCGCCTTGCTCCAGCTGGCGAACGCCGCGTCCTGGTCCTCGGTCACCTCCCCGCCGAGGATCAACGCGGGCAGGGTGGTGGCGGCCATCGCACGCTCCATCTCGTCGACGATCGGGACCTTCAGCCAGGTGTGGGCGGACGTGGTGCCGAGGCCCGCCGCCACCGTGGAGGCGCGGATCATGGCCTCCGGCGTGAGCTCGTTGCGCACGCGGCCGTCCACGCGGTGGGAGATGAACGGCTCGACCATCGCCATCAGCCGGTGGCCCGCGAGCTCGCCGACCGCCCGCGCGCACGCCTCGAGCGTGGCCGCCGTGGCCCGGTCCTCCGGGTCGATGCGGACCAGCATCTTGCCGCCCTCGTACCCGGCGGCGGCGATGTTCGCGGCGTCGAACGCGGTGAACCGGTCGTCGATCTCGAACGCGGTGCCGGCCAGGCCGCCGCGGTTCATCGAGCCGACCACGACCTTCCCGTCGAGCGCACCGAGCAGCAGCAGGTCCTCGATCACGTCCGGGGTGCCGAGCACCCCGTTGACGCCGGGCCGCGACAGCGCGAGGCACAGCCGGTCCAGCAGGTCCCCGCGGTCGGCCATCGCGAGTGACCGCTCACCCGCCCGCAGCGCACCCCGGGCCGGGTGGTCGGCGGCGATCATCATCAGCCTGCCGTGCTCACCCAGCAGGGAGCCGGGCCTGCGGCGGCGCCGCGCGGCCTCGGCCACCGCCTCCGGGCGGTGCACCCGCAGCTCCACGAGCTCCTGCAACCGGTCAGCCTGCACCGACGGCCTCCCCGAGCACGGCCTCGACCTCCTCGGTCGTGGGCATCGCCTCCGCGCAGGCCAGCCGGCCCGCGACGATCGCGCCCGCGGCGTTGCAGAACCGCATGGAGCGCTCCAGGTCCCATCCCGAGAGCAGCGCGTGGCAGAGCGCACCGCCGAAGGCGTCGCCCGCACCGAGCCCGTTGACCACCTCGACGGGCACCGGGGGCACCACCACCTGCGTGGTGCCGTCGGAGGCGAGGACGCCTGCAGGCCCCTGCTTCACCACCGCCAGCTGCACACCCGCGGCGTGCAGCGCCTCCGCCGCGGCGTAGGGCTCCCGCGTGCCGACCGCCGTCTCGCACTCGTCGAGGTTGCCGACGGCCACCGTGGCGTGCGGCAGCGCCTCCCGGTACCAGCTGCGCGCCTCATCGCGGGAGGGCCAGAACATCGGGCGGTAGTCGAGGTCGAAGACCGTGATCCCCGCCTTCGCCCTGGCCCGCAGGGCGGCGAGCGTGGCCTCGCGGCTCGGATCCTGCGACAGCCCCGTGCCCGTCACCCAGAAGATGCCCGCCCCGCGCACGGCGTCCATGTCCAGCTCGTCGGTGTGGATCTCCAGGTCGGGTGCCTTCGGGAAGCGGTAGAAGTACAGCGGGAAGTCGTCGGGCGGGAAGATCTCGCAGAACGTCACCGGCGTCGGCAGGTGCGGCACCGGCGTGACGTACCGGTCGTCCACGCCGAAGCCCTGCAGTGCGTCGTGGATGAACTCGCCGAACGGGTCCTGCCCGGTGCGGCTGATCACCGCGCTGCGCCGGCCGTGCCGGGCCGCTGCCACCGCCACGTTCGTGGCACTGCCGCCGAGGTACTTGCCGAACGTCTGCACCTCGCGCAGCGACACCCCGGTCTGCAGCGGGTACACGTCCACCCCGATGCGACCCATGGTGAGGACCTCGTGCGCCATGTGCCTCCCCTTCGGTCCGTGCCGGAGGTGACGCCGGACACGCCGCCCAGGTGTACTCTGACCCGCCACACCTGTCAACACTTTGTCAGGACATACCCTGCCACGAGGAGGTGGGTGTGGAGGTCACTGCACTGGACCCCGCCAGCCCGGTCCCGCTCTACTTCCAGGTGGCGGGCCGGCTCGAACAGCTCATCGAGACCGGGCAGCTACAGGCAGGGGGCCGGCTGGAGAACGAGGTGGAGCTCGCCGAGCGCCTCGGCGTCTCCCGCCCCACCGTCCGCCGGGCGATCCAGTACCTCGTGGAGCGCGGCGTGCTCGTGCGCAAACGCGGCATCGGCACCCAGATCGTGCACCCGAAGGTGCGCAGGCCCGTGGAGCTCTCCAGCCTGTACGACGACCTGGCGAAGTCCGGCAGGCGGCCGACCACGCGGATCCGCCACCTCGAGGTGCGCCCCGCCCCCGACCACGTCGCCGAGGCACTCGGGGTGTCCGAAGGCACCCGCGTGACCTGGTTCGAACGGATCAGGTTCGCGGCAGGCGAACCGCTCGCGCTGATGCACAACGCGGTACCGGTGGACGTGCTGCCCCTGGACCGCGCCGACCTCGAGTCGCGCGGGCTGTACGAGCTGCTGCGCGCCGCCGGTTACCTGCCCCGGATGGCCGACCAGGTGGTGGGCGCTCGCACCGCGACCGCGGCCGAGGCCCGGCTGCTCGGTGATCCCCGGGGTGCCCCCGTACTCACGATGACCCGCACGGCATGGGATGCCGGCGGCCGTGCGGTGGAGTACGGCTCGCACATCTACCGAGCGAGCCGGTACTCCTTCGCCCTCACGCTCTCCAGCTGACCCCTCGGTCAGGCCGGTTGCCCGCGCCACCCCCCACCGGGCTGCGGGCGATCCGCAGCGGTCTAGCGGTAGCGCCGCTGCGGGGCCTCGTCGTCGTCGTCCTCGACGGGAGCGTAGGGATCGGCGTAGTCGTCCTCCGCCTCACCGTTGCGGGGTGCCGCACTCCCGATCTCGCGCTGCAGCGCGTCGAGGTCCATGGTGGGGGAGCTGTACTTGAGCTGACGGGCCACCTTCGTCTGCTTGGCCTTGGCTCGTCCGCGCCCCATGGCTGGTCCCCCTTACAACAGGGAAGGGGCGGCCGGATGTCTCGGCGGCCCCATTCATCTCATCAATCTCCTGGTGTTCACCGTACCTTGCGAACCGGCAGGAGTGCGACGTGGCACCGCTGATGTGACGCCGGACGCGTGTGAGCTCACCCGCTGGGCTGTCCCCAGCGCGCCGCCACCCGAGCGTCGCGCGGTTCCACCTGCCGTTCCACCACCCGACCGGGTGGATGCTGCGGGTGTCACCGGCGCAGCGGGTCGGCGACCGGTTCGGCCAGGTGGCGCAGGGCGAGCAGGGCGCCGACCGCGGCGACCGCGCCCATCGCCAACATCGCCGACCACCCCGCCAGGTCGGCGACCAGCCCGCCGAGCGCGGGGGTGACGGCGCCGGCGGCGTAGTTGGCGGTGTTCGACATCGCCATCGCCGTGGCCGCGCGCCCCTCGGGCGCCAGCTCGCCCGCCGCCGTGAACACCAGCCCGTTCCAACTGATGGCGAGCGCGGCCGCAGGCACGAGGACGGCTGCGAGCAGCACCGCCGGCCCCGGCCGCAGCACGGCGGCGAGCGCGAACCCCGCCGTCACCGCGAGTGCGACGATCCGCAGCGGGCCCAGCCTGCTGTGCACGCGGTCCGACCACGCGCCGTTGACGAGCCGCCCGGCGGCGCCCAGCACCTGCGTGACGCCCAGCAGCACGCCCGCCACCGGCAGCGAGAGCCCCGCCCCGCCGTGCAGCACCTCGACCAGGAACACCGAGCCGAGGAACTGCGGCACCACCAGCAACAGCCCGGCCAGGCTGAGCCGCTGCAGGCTGCGGTCGGCCAGCACCTCGCGCGTGCGGGCCGCGGGCCGTGCCGTCCGGGCGGGCGCGTCCGGCGGCTCGCGGATGAACGCCGCCACCGCCACGGCCGCGGCGAGGCAGGTGGCGGCCAGCGCCACGAACACCGCCGGAACCCCGCCCGCGTCCGCGATCGGGGGGAGTGCGACGGCCGCCACCGCCGCACCCACGGGCACCGCCGTCTGCCGGATCGCCATCGCCGTGCCCCGCCCGGCCACCGGGAACCAGGTGAGCACGGCGCGCCCGCTCGCCGCGTTGACGCTCGCGCCGCAGGCCCCGGCCACGACGAGCAGCACGCCCGCGGCCACCGGGTGGTCGACGAGCGCGAGCACGCCGAGCGTCACCGATGCCCCGAGCAGGCCGGACGCCATCACCCAGCGCTCGCCGAACCGGTCGGCCGCGCTGCCCCACGCCATCAGGGTGGGAATGAGGCCGGCCGAGGCGAGCCCGATGAGCACGCCGACCCCCGCCAGGCCCAGATCGAAGTGCGCGCGCAGCGCAGGCGTGACGGCCGCTAGCCCGAGGAAGTAGGCGGTGGCCGCCTGTGCTGCGGTGCCGACGAGCAGCACGACCCAGCGGTACCGAGGCCCTGAACCCATGGGTTCGACGATAGGTCGCTGTACCGGGATCCGGGAAAGATCTCCCACATTTTGGGAGCCACTGTTGGCGGACCGCCGCGGTGGCCGCCGGGATGTGCTTCTCGGTTCGATCACCGGCTGGCCAACTCGAGCAGTACCTCGCGGTAGTCGTGGCGGCCCTGGTGTGCGTCTCGGTGTGATCGACGGCCTGGAACCGGCCCGAGCAGTACCTCGCAGTTGCTCCGCGACCGTGGTGTGCGGCTCGGTTCGATCATTGCGGCCGTGGCCGCGTCCTCGGCTGTTGACCAAGGGCAGATGGTCGCTCGCAGAGATCGAACAACGACCATCTGCCCTTGATCAGCTCCGGGACACCCGGCCGCGGCAGGGGTTGCTCCGCAGACGGTCCGCCCCGGAGCTCGAGCGGCACGACCGCAGCGCAGGCGTCGCTCACACACGACCTCTCGCGCTCGCACACCGACTGCAACCGATGTGCGAGCTCCACAACCGATGTGTGAGCGCGGTCGGCGGCCTCGGCCACTCGCACACCACCTTCGTCGCTCACACACTGACTGCAGTCGATGGGCGAGCGCCAAGACCGGTGTGTCGGCGCGCCCGGCCTCGCCGAGCGCCCCGTCGTCGCCGGGCGGCGCCCCCCGCCGGCTCACACACGACCTCCGGCGCCGGCACACCGGCTGCAACCGATGTGCGAGCACCACGACCGATGTGCGAGCGCGCTCGACCACGTCGGCGGCGACTCCGCACACCACCTCTATCGCCGGCACACCGGCTGCAACCGATGTGCGACCAACACAACCGGTGTGTGAGCGCCTGCCGGCGACAGCGTCGTGCGACTCGCGCCGATCGTGGGCCGGCCGCGGTCCTGAGTCCGCCTATTGCGCTCGAGCAGTACCGGAAGGTCGTCGGGGCTTTGGGGACGTGCTGTTCGGTTCGATCAACGGCCGGGAGTCGGCTGCGAGCAGCACCTCACGGTCATCTCGACGACCGTGAGGTGCGATTCGCGGCGGCGTCAGCGGAGCCCGCCGCGCAGCTGCGCCGCCCGGCCGGGAGGTGGAGCCCCGTCCTCCGGGGGCAGGCTGGCCGGGTCGATCGCCGCCGGCGTGCTGCGGTCGTCCTCGCCCGCCGTGAGCTCCGCGTCCACCGGCACGTTGCGCTTGACCAGGGCCAGTGCCACCGGGCCCAGCTCGTGGTGCATCGCGACGGTGCCGACGCGGCCCACGGCCCGCCCGTCGCGCACCACCGGGTCGCCCGGCACCGGCAGGGTCTCGTCGCCCGAGTCGAGGTGCAGCAGCACGAGCCGGCGCGGGGGGCGCCCCAGGTTGGCGACGCGGGCCACCGTCTCCTGCCCGCGGTAGCAGCCCTTCGTGAGGTGCACGGCCGAGCCGATCCAGCCGACCTCGTGGGGGATCGTGCGGTCGTCGGTGTCGACGTGCAGCCGGGGGCGCAACGCCTCGACGCGCAGCGCCTCGAAGGCGAGCGCGCCCGCGGGCCGCGCGCCGGCGGCCGTGAGCCGCTCCCACCAGGCCGCGTGCGCGTCGCGTGGCACGAGCAGGTCGGCGGCGTCGGCACCGGGCCAGTCCACGCGCCGCACGAACCCGCCGTCCGGGAGCCCGAGCACGCCGTGCGGCCGTTCCGGCACCGCGACGCCCGCGCGGGCGAGCACGTCGGGGGTGTCCGGCCCCACCACGCTCAGCACGGCGAGCTCCGCCGTGGCGTCGCGCGGCTCGACCTTCGACCAGAACACCATCTTCTGCAGGTACTCCAGCAGCTCCGGCACGTCGCCGGCCTCGGTGTCGAGGTGGACCGCGTCGCCGGTGTGCGCCACCACCATGTGGTGCAGCACCCGCCCGTTGATGTCCAGGACGAGCGCCTCGGTGCCGGTGTCGGGCGCCAGCTCGCTGACGTGCTGGGTGAGCAGCAGGTGCAGCCATGTCAGGCGCTCGGGCCCGGTGACCGTGATGACGCCGCGGTGGCTGCGGTCGACGACCGCGGCGCCCCGGCTCATCGCCCGCTGCTCGGCGAGCGGGTCGCCCCGGTGGGCGGGCACCCCCGCGTCGTGGGTGGCTCCGGGCAGCTCCGTCACCGGCTTGCTCCTTCTTCGTCGCGGCACTCGCGGCACCGCCCGGACAGTGCGACGTGGGAGGGGTCCAGCACGAAGTCGGACTCGGCGAGGAGCCGCTGCGCGAGGCCGTCCATCAGGTCGGTGGGGGACTCGGTGACCGTGCCGCACGAGTGGCACACCAGGTGGACGTGCTGGTGCTCCTGCTCGGAGTAGGTGGGGGCGCCGTGCCCGAGGTGGGTGTGGCGGACCAGCCCGATGCGTTCCAGCAGGTCGAGCGTGCGGTACACGGTGGTGATGTTGACGGCGGGTGCCGCCTGCTGCACCTGCGTGCAGATCTGTTCCGGGGTGGCGTGTCCCAGTTCGCGCACGGCGTCGAGCACGAGTTGCCGCTGCGGCGTCATGCGCAGACCGCGTTGGTGCAGGGTGCGGCGGAGCGCGGCCGGCCCGCTCTCAGCGGGTGGAGCCGTCGACTCCACGGGTCCCGACGTGGTGTCCACCGAAGCGATGGTAGGCGCTCCGGCACCCGCCGCGGCGGGCTGGACGAAGCAGGGGTTGCGGCGCTCCGATACCTGAGGAGCGGGTGTCGTCGGTATGCTCCGTCAGGGTGAACGACCAGGTGTCACCGCCTGGACCTACCTACCCTCGGCGGGGTGGAGGGGCTGTCGCGCTCGGGAGGGACCACGGATGACGAGTGATGCGGGCGCGCTCGGCGCCCCCCGTTTCGACGTCGTTCTCCGAGGTTACGACCGCAAGCAGGTCGACGAGCACGTGGCCCGCCTCCAGCGCGTGGTGTCCCGGATGCGGGCCGATCTGGAGATGGCCCGCAGCCACCCGCTCCCGCTCGTCTCGCCGCCCGGGGGCACGCCCGCCGCCGGTGCCGGTGGTCCGCGGCCGGGTCCGCCGCGCCCGCGACCCGGGCCGCAGCAGGGGGGCGAGGCCCCCGACGTCGTCGGCAGCTTCACCGACCGCATGCAGAGCATCCTCCAGGCCGCGGAGGAGGAGGCGGCGGAGATCCGCAACAAGGCGCGGTCCGCCGCCCGTGCCGAGGAGGAGAAGGTCCGCGCGCAGGTCGCCGACCTGCAGCGCCAGCGCGACGCCCTCATGAAGGAGCTCACCCGCATGCGCGGGCAGCTCGAGGGCATGCTCGGTGCCCCCACCGGGCGCATCGACCTCAAGCGGCCCGACGCCGGTGCCGCCCGGCCCGCAGGTGCCACCCCGTCGCCCACGGCGAAGCCCAGCCCCGGCAAGCCCCAGCCCGGGCCCTCGACCCAGCAGCCCGCGCAGCCGGCCTCGGGTGCCCGCCCCGGTGGCGCCCCGGCCTCCGGCCAGCCGTCGGCCGACACCCGATCGGGTGGTTCTGCTCCGGCTGCCCCGCAGCCGTCCGCGCAGCAGCCGAACCCGCAGCAGACGCCGGCGCAGCGGCCCCAGCAACAGCAGCAGGGCCAGCCCGGGCCCCGGCCGCCGGCCAGCCCCACCCCGCGCCCGCGCCCGGCCTCCGAGGGCCCCGCCCCGGCCGCCGCGCGTCCGGCCGCGGACTCGGCCAAGAACCAGGGCGGGAAGGACGCGAACCCCTCCCGCCCCGCTCCCGTGCCGGCCGACGGCCTCACCCGGGCTGCGCCCCAGGTGCCGCCCGCAGGCCCGGCTCCGGCGCCGCAGCAGCCGTCCGGAGGCGGCGCCGCGCCGTCCCGGAACCCTGCGCCCGCCGCAGGCAGCGGTGGTGGGCAGCCCCAGGGCGGGTCCCGCCCGGCGACGCCGCAGCCCGCCGGAGCGTCGTGGCAGCAGCAGAAGCCCGGCTCGGGCGGTCAGAACGGCCCCGCGCAGAACGCGAACCCCGCTCGCCCCGCCGCACCGGCGCCGGGGGGTTCTGGCTCGGGGCAGACCGGTTCTGGTCAGGGCGGCAACAAGGGGCCGAACAACCCCGGCCAGCAGCAGAAGGGTCCGGCCCCGAGCGCCGCGCCGCCACGGCCCGCCCAGCAGGGCTCCGGCGCCAACCAGCCGGGCGGAGGGAACGGCGCCCCGCAGCGCCCCGCTCCGGCCCAGCCCGCCGGATCCCGCGGCAACGCGCCCGCGCAGCAGGCACAACCCAACTCCGGTGGGCGACCCGCCGGACCGGGCAACGCGCAGCCCGCCCAGGGCGGTGAACAGCGGCAGGGGTCCGGCAAGGAGGCGGGTGACCTGTTCCGGTCATCCTCCGATCAGGCGAAGCGCAACGGTCCCGATCAGCGGCCCGCTGCTCGGCCGGTCGACCGTCCCGGTGGCGACCGCACCGCGCTCGTCCCCACCGTCCCGCCCTCGCAGATGGCGCCGCCGCGCCCGGCCGACAAGCCCGCGAACGGCGCCCCGACCACGGGCAATTCGCCTCGGCCACCCTCCGGGGCCCGTCCCGACGGCGCGCGACCCGAGCAACGGGGCGACGCACAGGGCGCCTCGGGCGAGCCCGGGAGGCAGGGATCGCCGCCGGCCGGCAACGGTTCCGAGCGCTCGGATCGATCGGCATCGGCGTCACGCTCCGGGTGATCGTTGTTGCGCACCGTGAGATCAAAAGGCGTACGGTGCGCAACCATGCAGCTGCCCCTGTCGGCGTCCGCGCTGGTCATGCTGGGCGTGGGCGCAGTGCTCGTCGGTGCGTCGATCCTCGTCGTGGTCGCCGTGCGCAAGCGCAAGTCCGCGAGCGGTGCCACCCGGGTCCCCCCGGACGTGCGCATGGCGCAGGCGGCGTCGCACCCCGGTGCGCCGCGGCCTGACGTCGCGCCACCCGCCGCGCCGCAGGCCTTCGCGGCGCCCGCTGCCGCTGCGCCGGTGGTGCCGCAGCAGGCGGAGCCCGTCCGGGAGATCGCGGAGCAACCGCAGGTGCCTGCTCCGCAGCCGGAGCCCGAGGTGAGGCCGGTGGCGGCCGCAGCCACACCGCGCGCTGCGGAGGTCTCCGCGCGCGTCGAGCCGCCCCGCGAGCCCGACGCGGGCGCGAACGTCCCGCCGCCCACTCCCGCCGGCGGGGTCCCGGTCGCCGCGCAGCGCCACCCTCAGGCCGGCTCGGGCCGCACGGTGGCGGCCGCGGTGGCACAGGCCTTCGCGATGCGGGCCGCCGCGAGTCGAGGCGGCACCCAGCGACCGGCGGACGCCCCCGAGGGGCCCACCCCGGCCGTCGACCCCGCCGCCACCACGGATCCCGACGGCCGTGGTCTCGGTGCCGCGGCGGACGACGCCCAGCAGTCCGACCACGGCCCCGAGGGCAACGGGAAGCCGCCGCAGGGGTGGGTGGTGCCCGAGTCGGCTTCGGACGCTCAGCGACCGTCTCAGGCGGTCACAGCGGCCCCTCTGGCCGGCGGATGGACGCCGCCACCGGCCGCCGCCACGGGGACCGGGGCCGAGCAGCAGAAGGACGAGCCCGGTTGGGCCGCGCACGAGGCGGATGCGCTGGGGCTGGCCGCTGCTGGTCAGGTGCCCCGTGGCGACGGCTCGCGCGATCAGGAGCCGGCAGACCGTCCGCAGGTTGAGCACGAGGGTGCGGCGTCGGAGCGGCAGGACGAGCCCGGGTGGGTCGCGCCTGCGGCCGGTGCGTTGGGGTTGGCGGCTGCCGGACTGGCGTTCCGCGGGGACGGATCGTCCGAGCGGGCCGAGCGCGAGGGTGCGACGCCGGGGCAGGACGGTGCCGGCGCGGCCGGGCCTGATGCAGCCGGGCAGGAGCCTCGAGGGGACGGTTCGCCGGAGCAGGCCGAGCAGCAGGACGAGCCCGGGTGGCTCGCACCCCCGGCCGGTGCGCTGGGGTCGGCGGCTGCCGGCCATGCGTTCCGCGGGCACGGCTCGCCCGAGCAGGAGGGCACGACGCGGGGGCAGGACGGTGCCGGACCGGCCGCGCTCGGCGGGGACGGCTCGCCCGAGCAGACCGATGGCGGGCAATCGGACCGTCCGCAGGCGGAGCCGGAGGCCGCTGCGCCGGAGCAGACCGACGCCGGCTCGATTGCGCCCGCGGGCGGTGCGCTCGGCCTCGCCGCCGCGGGACAGGCGCTCCACGGATACGGCGATCCCGAGCAGGCCGAGCAGCAGGACAAGCCCGGATGGGTGGCGCCCGCTGCGGGTGCGCTGGGGTTGGCGGCTGCCGGCCACGCGCTCCACGGGCGCGGCACGCCCGAGCCGGGCGACGAGCAGGCCATCTCCGCCCCGGCCGACCGCGAAGAGGCTGCCGCCGAGGAGGCCACGGTCCCGACACCCCGGCCGGGCACCGAGACCGTGGCGGCGGAGGAGCAGCCTCTCGACGCGCGGGACCGGCTGCTGGCCGTGCTCCTGGACGACCCCGAGCGGGCCGTCGGCGCCACCGTCGAGCTGGAGTCGTGCCTGCGCGAGCTCGACCGGTTGTCCGACGCGGTGCGCACGGGGCGCACGGCGTTGCGCGACGTGCTTCAGCGGCTCGTGTCGGCCGGTCTGAGCCCCGAGCAGCTGGCCCGGCTGGCGCGGCTGCCGCAGCCGGAGGTGGACGAGCTGCTGGCGGCCGTGCCCGCCGAGCAGCAGGCCTGACCCGGCGGGTCAGCCGGCGATGCGGTTCAGCCGCGCCGACAGGTGCGGCTGCAGGGGCTGGCCCACCATCGCGCGCTCGTCGACGTAGGCCAGGTCTCCGCCCTCGACGAGGCCGTAGAGGCGGTGCGAGCCCACCACCTCCTTGGCCGACGCGGTGCGCACCACCGCGTCGCTCTTGATCTCCCACGAGCTGAGGTTGCGCGCGCGGCCGTAGAAGATCTCGGTGATGCCGGTGGCGTGGGTGATCAGGACCTCGAGCTCGCCGTCCGGCTGCGGTCGCCAGAAGCCGGTCTCACGGGCCGCGGGGCGCAGCACCTCGCCGTCCGGGCCCAGCAGCCACGCCCGTGCCTCGTAGGAGAGGAACGGGCGGCCGTCGTGGGCGAAGACGATCTGCTGCCCGTAGGAGTACGGCCCGTCGATCGTGGGGTAGACGACCTCGCCGGTGCCGCGCCACACCCCGACGAGGGGTAGCAGCCCGACGCACAGCTCGTGCAGGTCGGGGCCCTCACGCAGGTTGGCGGTGTCGTCCGGGACGGGCAGGTCGTCGAACCGTGGCCGGTTGCGCTGCGCCGACCCGGGGGCGGCGTTGGCGGGGCCGGTGATGGTGCCGGGCACCTCGTCGCCGGCGGTCACGGCTTGGGCTCCGCGGGCACGTCCCGCTCGCCGGGGGCCGTGGTGAACAGCCTGCGGAGGAGGTAGCCGGTGAAGACGGTGATGCCGCCGCAGAGGGCGAGGAGCACACCCGTGAACAACCACTGCACCGGGCGCAGCCTAGTCGTGCCGCCCGCACCCCGTTGCAACAAAGCCACCTCCCGCGACCGCGTGGCGCGGGAAGTGGCTCTGCTGCGAACGGGAGCGGACTACGCCACCGCGATCTCCGCCCGGTGGACCCCGGGCCCGTCGGCCGTGAGCTCGGCCTGGCCGTTGCCCGCGCGGGAGAGGGCGCGCACCGTCCACGTGCCGGGCGCGGCGAAGAACCGGAACTGCCCGGCCTCCGACGCCACCACCTCGGCGGTGAACTCGCCGGTGCCGTCGAGGAGGCGCACGAACGCGCCCGCGACCGGCGTGCCGCCCGACACGACCCTGCCGGTGAGGACGGTCTCCTTGGTCAGGTCGGTGCCGGGCGGGAGCGCCACCGCCTGGTCAGGGGCGCCGCACATCAGGCGCCCTTCTTCTCGGGCGCACCCAGCTCGATCGGCACGCCGATCAGCGAGCCGTACTCGGTCCAGCTGCCGTCGTAGTTCTTGACGTCGCTGTAGCCGAGCAGCTCGTGCAGCACCACCCAGGTGTGGGAGCTGCGCTCACCGATGCGGCAGTACGCGATGGTGGGCTTGTCGGCGTCGTAGCCCTCCTCGCCGTAGAGCTTGGTGAGCTCCTCGTCCGACTTGAAGGTGCCGTCCTCGTTGGCCGCCTTGCTCCACGGGATGTTGATCGCCGAGGGCACGTGGCCGGGCCGCTGCGACTGCTCCTGCGGCAGGTGCGCGGGCGCAAGGATCTTGCCGGAGAACTCGTCGGGCGAGCGGACGTCGACGAGGTTCTTCTTGCCGATCGCGTCGACGACCTCGTCGCGGAAGGCGCGGATCGACAGGTCGGGCTGCTGGGCGGTGTACGTGGTGGTGGGGCGCTCCACGACGTCCGTGGTGAGGGTGCGCCCGTCGAGCTCCCACTTCTTGCGGCCGCCGTCGAGCAGCTTGACGGAGTCGTGGCCGTACAGCTTGAACTGCCAGTAGGCGTAGGCGGCGAACCAGTTGTTGTTGCCGCCGTACAGCACCACGGTGTCGCTGTTGCTCACGCCCTTGGCCGACAGCAGCTTCGAGAACTGGTCGGCGTCGACGATGTCGCGGCGCACCGGGTCCTGCAGTTCGGTGGTCCAGTTGATCTTGACGGCGCCGGGCAGGTGGCCGCCGTCGTAGGCGGTGGTGTCCTCGTCGACCTCGAGGAAGACGATGCCGTCGGTTCCGAGGTTCTTCTCGGCCCAGTCGGCGGTGACCAGGACGTCCTGGCGGCTCATGCGTTGGCTCCCTGGATGTCGGTGGTGCGGATGTGGGCGTGCACGAACGCGCTGCCGGCCTGGGGCACGGCAGACGGGTGCGGTGATGCGGACATCGTGTTGCTCCTGAGAAGTGGTGCGCGGAAGACGCGGAAAGCTCAGGAGACGTGACACAGGCAGCTGCCGACGCGGCACAGGTCAACTGCGCGGCGTCGGGTCAGCGGCCAGAACACGCTGGTGAGGGTAGCCGAGGTTGCGCCGCGTGGGCAGTGCCGGTGAGGAGAGCGTCACTCGGCGGCGGTCAGCCCGTGGCCGACACCGCGCTCTCGCCGAGGGTGAGGTCGTCGGCGTACCCGCTGATCTCGAGCGCGCCGCCGGCGGCCCGCAGCTTCGTGGGCGTGGCCGCGAGCGGGAGCGAACCCGGGTCGATCCGCAGCGTGAACTGCTGCTGGAGCGTCCGCTGCACCGCGGCAGGCAGCGGGTCGGCGTCGTCGCCGCCGATCCGGACGTCGCGCGGCGTGATCTGGGCCTGCCCGTCCACGAGGTCGAGCGTGGCGATCGCCGCCACCTCGGTTTCCTGCCCCAGCAGCTCGATGGTGCCGACGAGCCGGACCGCGTTCTCCGGGTCGATCGTCCGCAGCGACTTGTCGCCGCCCTCCTCGACCGCCTGCTCCAGCGTGAAGTCGTCGACGTTCTCGATGCGCAGCTTCTCGATCCCCGGGACCATCCGCTCCACGTCGTTGGCGGGGATCCGGACGATGCCCTCGACCTGCCGCACGGAGAGCGACTTCGGCCCCGACCCGAGCAGCATCGGCAGCGGGGCGTCCACGTCGCGCAGCTGCGCGCGGACGCTCAGTTCCTGCAGCTGGCCCACGCGGACCCGGGTGGCCTCGACATCGACGCTCGAGTACTCGCCCGAGATCGCCTGCACGAGGAACGGGAAGCCGTTGATTCGCACGTTCGGGTCGTCGACCAGCCCGATCTGCTCGCGCATCTGGCGGGACACGGCGGACTCGGCGAGCGCGGCGGCCCCGAAGTCGACGGCGACGAACAGCCCGACCAGGACGAGCAGCGCGATGAGCAGGCGCCTCATCCGACCTCCGAACATGCGACCCGGCACCGCGCCGGGATGACGCGTCGACGGTAGAGCGAAGCCGTTCGCGCCCGTCATCGGGGGTTGTGTCCGGTCCTCTCCGCCGCGAGCGCCCACCGGGCGATGCGGCGGGCCAGGTCGGGGTGGGTGCCGCTCTCGCCGTGGCCGTCGCCGGGTTCCTCCCACAGCTCGGCCCGCCCACCGGACGCGGCGTGGAGCGCCCTGGCGTGCGCGGCCGTGAAGTAGCGGTCGCCCGCGATGTGGACGAGCAGCACGGGAACCTCGATGTCGGCCACGACCTCGACCGGTGAGGGCGGCACCACGGCCCACCAGCCGTCGAGGCGCAGGCCGAGCGCCCGGGCGACGAGCCTGCCGTGCGGCTGTTCCAGCAGCCAGTGCACGCGGCGCATGGCCGCGGTCTCCCGGGAGTACCAGCGTGCGGGCGAGCTGACCGCAACGACTGCGTCCGGCCGGTGCACCCCGCTCGCGGCGTGCCGCAGGGCCACGGCGCCGCCGAGGGAGAACCCGATCGTGGCCACCCGTTCGTAGCCGAGCTCGCGCGCGGCGGCCACCGCGGTGTCCAGGTCGAGCGGCTCCCGGTCGCCCACCGTGCAGCGCCCGCCCGAGCGGCCGTGGCCGCGCATGTCGAGGGCGACCACGGGCACCTCGGCCGCGAGAGCGGCCAGCACGGTGCGGGTGGTCGGGTGCCGAACGTGGTGGGTGAAAGCGTGCGCGACGACGAGCGCGGTACCCCGCTCGGGCGCCTCCCGGAAGAGGTGCACACCCGCGAGCGGAACCCCGTCGGCGGAGGTCGCGGAAACCGGACCGGACGTGACCTGCGCCGCGCGTCTCGTGCGATCGATGGTCACCCGGTTATCCTGCATCGATCCGCGTGTGGTGTTCCCGCCGGGTCACGCGGGTGTGAACGGTGCGTCAGCGCAGCCCGCCGTGATCGGAGGAGGGACGCAGTGGGCGTCCGGCTCCCGGTGGGAGAGGAGGCACGCCACGTGGAACTCCTGCTGCTCACGAGCGACCCGGACCCGGGAGCCGTGTTGCCGGCTCTCACGCTGCTGCCCCACGGGGTGCGCACGGCGGCCCCCGAGGTCGCGGCGCTGCTCGACGCCGGGCCGCACGACGCGGTCCTCGTCGACGCGCGCACCGACCTCGTCGCGGCGCGGAGCCTGTGCCGGTTGCTCGGCAGCACCGGCACCGACGTGCCCGTGATCGCCGTGCTCACCGAGGGTGGGCTGGTCGCGGTGTCCGGCGAGTGGGTGGTCGACGAGATCCTGCTCCCCACCACAGGTCCCGCCGAGGTCGACGCCCGGCTGCGGCTGCTGAAGTCCCGCCCCGGCGCCGACGCCGGCCGTGACGGCGGCGCGCTCGTGCTCGGTGAGCTCGTGATCGACGAGGCCACGTACGCAGCGCGGCTGCGCGGCCGGCTCCTCGAGCTCACCTACAAGGAGTTCGAGCTGCTCAAGTACCTCGCACAGCACGCCGGCCGGGTCTTCACCCGCGCACAGCTGCTGCAGGAGGTGTGGGGCTACGACTTCTTCGGCGGCACCCGCACGGTCGACGTCCACGTCCGGCGGTTGCGGGCGAAGCTCGGCCCCGAGCACGAGCAGATGATCGGCACGGTGCGCAACGTCGGCTACAAGTTCGTGCGTCCCAGCCGGGGTGCGCTCGGCGCGCCGCCTGCCGGGCTACTGAGCGACGACGGCGGCGGCGAGGACGACGAAGGTGAGCAGGTCTCCCGCCCTGTCTCGGAGGTCGCGAGCCGGTCGTAGGCCCAGTCCGGCTGACACGGTCGGGCTGAGCAGTACTTCACGGCTGTCCCTGCGGCACTGTGCGGTCGCGCCACGGCTGCGGCGTCCGCCGCTGCGTGCCCGCGGCCGCTGGAACTCGAGCAGTACCGGACTGTCGCCGGCCGACCCTTCGACCGACCGGCGAGCAGTGCCTCAGGGCTCTTGCGAGGACCGTGTTGTGCGGCTCGTGGTGGCAGCTGCGCCTGCGGACGGCCGAGCAGGACTTCACGGTCGTTGCAGCGGCTCTGGTGTGCGTCCCGGGACGTTCCGCTTGTTGACCAAGGGGAGATGGTCGCTCGTGGAGATCGAACTACGCCCATTTCCCCTTGATCAGCGCATTTCGGGTCGGTCTGTGATCTCGTTGCCCGGCAGGGGCCTCGAGAAGTACCGGGCTGTTGCGGGGCGACCGTGAGGTGCTGCTCGGTTCGATCAACCGGTGCGAGCAGTACCTGTCGGCTCTCCTGAGGGCCGTGTTGCGCGGCTCGTGGCAATGACCGGTGCTGCCGGAGAGGTCGCGGAGGTCCGGCACTCCTCGGCTGTCGCAGCGGCCCCGGTGTGCGGCTCGGGGCGTTCCGCTCGTTGGCCAAGGAGGCCGGGGCTCGGGAAGTACCAGAGTGTCGAGGGGTCGCCGGGAGGTACTGCTCGGTTCGATCAACCGGCGCGAGCAGTACCTCCCGGCTCTCCTGAGGACCGTGTTGTGCGACTCGCGACGGCGACGTTCCGCGGGCGCCTCGTGAGGAGGTCGGAGGTCGTGGGCCGCTCCACAAGAGCCAGCCCGACCTCGCTGGAGGCTCGAGAAGTACAGGGCTGTTGCGGGGCGACCGTGAGGTGCTGCTCGGTTCGATCAACCGGTGCGAGCAGTACCTGCCGGCTCTCCTGAGGACCGTGTTGCGCGACTCGTGGCGATCATTGGTCTCGCGGCGCCTCCGAGCTGCACTTCCGGCGACCCTGGTGTGCGGCTCGAGCCTTCCCTCGATCAACGCCGACCCAGGTCGGACGAGCAGGGGGAGGGGGCCGGGTCGTCCGGCACGACCCACTCGTCTCCGGGCCGCGCTACCGTCGGGACCGTGATCGAGCTGTCGTGGCATGCGGGACTGGACGAGTCGCAGGCCGCCGAGGTGAGGGCGCTCGCCGCGGCGGCGGAGGGCGTCGACGGCACCGCGCCGCTCGGCGAGCACGTGCTGATGCACCTCGCCGACGACGCCATGGCCCACCTGCTGGCCGTCGACGGCGGCGCGTTGCGCGGGGTGGCCCAGCTCGACGCGGCCGAGGGGGTCGCGGAGCTCGTGGTGCACCCCGAGCACCGCAGGGCGGGTCTCGGCAGGCGGATCGTGGAGGAGGCGCTCACGCGTTCGGGCGGCACGTTGCGCGTCTGGGCGCACGGGCAGCACCCCGGTGCCGTGGCGCTCGCGGCCCGGCTCGGGTTCGCCCCGGTGCGGGAGCTGTGGCAGATGCGGCGCAGCCTGCTCGCGCCGCTGCCGGAGCCGCAGCTGCCGGAGGGGGTCCGCCTGCGCGCGTTCGTGCCGGGGCAGGACGACGAGGAGTTCCTGCGGGTCAACAACGCCGCCTTCGACTGGCACCCGGAACAGGGCGGCTGGGACAGCTCGCAGCTGCGGCTGCGGGAGGCCGAGGCGTGGTTCGACCCCGCCGGTTTCCTGCTGGCAGTGGACGAGTCGGACCGGCTGCTCGGCTTCCACTGGACGAAGGTCCACGGCGGGACCGAACCGATCGGTGAGGTGTACGTGCTGGGCGTCGACCCGGCCGCGCGCGGGATGCGGCTGGGCGCCGCGCTCACCGTTGCCGGCCTGCACCACCTCCGGGAGCGCGGGCTGCACGACGTCCTGCTCTACGTCGAGGCGGACAACGCGCCCGCGGTGCGGCTCTACAGCGGCCTGGGGTTCACCCGTTGGCAGGCCGATGTTCTGTACCGCCGCTGACGGTTGTTCACCCCGCGGCTACCCGCGCGGCGATGTGGATGATCACGTCCACGCAGGTCACGGCGAGATCACGACGGGCCCTGGATGAGTGTGCTCGCTCACCCGGCTGACCTGTTCATCTTCCGTTCACCCCAACGGTGAGGACCGTCCACCGGCCTTACCTACCGTCACGCCCGAGCGGCCCCGAGCCGCGCGCCCGTTGCACGGGAACCCACGTACGGAGGAACACAGGTGAACACCCTGCGGCACGGCTCCCGTGCCCGACTCGCCGCGGTCGGCGTCGCCGCCGGCAGCGCGATCCTGCTCGCCGGTTGTGGTGCGGCCAACGAGACCGCCGCGCCGCCCGCAGGCGGTGACGCCTCGGTGGCCGGCGACGTCTCCGGCACCATCGCCGGCGCCGGCGCCACCTCGCAGCAGGCCGCGATGGAGGCCTGGATCGCGGGCTTCAGCAGCCTCGCGCCCGACGCCACGATCAACTACGACCCCACCGGGTCCGGTGCGGGCCGCACCCAGTTCACGGCCGGCGCCGTGCAGTTCGCGGGCAGCGACGCCGCCCTGGACGAGGAGGAGCTGCCCGCCGCGCAGCAGGTCTGCGGCGGCGCGGACAACGTCATCCAGATGCCGCTGTACATCTCGCCGATCGCGGTGGTGTTCAACCTGGAGGGCGTCGACAACCTGCAGATGTCGGCCGCCACGATCGCCAAGGTCTTCAACCGGCAGATCACCACGTGGAACGACCCGGCGATCGCCGCGGAGAACCCGGGCGTGCAGCTTCCCGCCACCGCGATCACGCCGGTGAACCGCTCGGACGAGTCCGGCACCACCGAGAACTTCACCGAGTACCTCGCCGAGGCGGCGGGCGCCGACTGGCCGCACGAGCCCGACGGTGTGTGGCCGGTCCAGGGCGGTGAGGCCGCGCAGGGCACCTCCGGTGTGATCGGCTCCGTCCAGGGCGGGCAGGGCACCATCGGCTACGCCGACCTCAGCCAGGCGGGCGACCTCGGCACCGTCGACGTCGTGGTGGGTGACACCCCGGTCGACCCGACGCCGGAGGCCGCGGCGGCCGTCGTCGAGGCGTCCCCGCGGGTCGAGGGCCAGGGCCGGTACAACTTCGCCGTCGAGCTGAAGCGCGACACCCCGGGCGCCTACCCGATCGTGCTCGTGTCCTACACGATCGCCTGCACCCAGTACTCCGACCCGGCGCAGGCCGCCACCGTCAAGGCGTTCGTCGACTTCATGGCCAGCGCCGAGGGGCAGTCGCAGGCGCAGCAGAACGCCGGCAACGCGCCGATCTCCGCCAACCAGCGCAGCACGTTCCAGCCCGCGATCGACGCCATCGCCGCGGCGGGATGACGTGAGCGCGACATCACGTAGCCGCGCGGCCCGGACGATCGTCATCATGACGCTGTCCGGGCCGTCGGCCCGTCGCGCGCCCTCCATCTTCCGCGACGCTTCGCCGGAAGGGATCATGTGAGTACCGAAACCAGCCCGGGGCCTGCGGCTGCCGGCACGCGATCGGCGTCCGGCTCCACCAAGCCCGTCGTGCAACCCGGGGACCGCGTCTTCGCCGGCATGGCGAAGGGCGCGGGCATCCTCATCCTGGTCGTGCTGGCCGGGGTCGCGGTCTTCCTGCTCGTGGAGGCGGCGCCCGCGCTCACGGCGCCCGCCGCCGACATCCCCGGCGGCGCAGGCTTCGCGGCCTACGTCGTCCCGCTGATCTTCGGCACCCTGCTCGCCGCGGTCCTCGCGTTGATCATCGCGACGCCGCTCGCCGTCGCGGTCGCCCTGTTCATCACCCACTACGCGCCGCGGCGGATCTCCCAGGGCCTCGGCTACGTCGTCGACCTGCTCGCCGCCGTGCCGAGCATCGTGTACGGCCTGTGGGGAGCGTGGACGCTCGCGCCCGCCACCGTGCCGCTGATGCAGTGGCTGGAGTCGAGCCTCGGGTTCATCCCGCTGTTCGCCGGGCCGGTGTCGGCCACCGGCCGCACCATGCTCGTGGCGGGCGTCGTGCTGGCCGTGATGATCCTGCCGATCATCACGGCGGTCTCGCGGGAGGTCTTCCTGCAGACGCCCAAGCTGCACGAGGAGGCCGCGCTGGCCCTCGGTGCCACGCGCTGGGAGATGATCCGCATGGCGGTGCTGCCGTTCGGCCGCTCCGGCATCATCTCCGGCGCCATGCTCGGCCTCGGCCGCGCGCTCGGCGAGACCATGGCCGTCGCGATCGTGCTCTCGGTGTCCGGTGGGATCACGTTCAACCTGATCTCCAACGGCAACCCGTCCACGATCGCGGCCAACATCGCCCTGCAGTTCCCGGAGGCGAGCGGGCTGGGCGTCAACGTCCTGATCGCGTCCGGGCTGGTGCTGTTCCTCATCACCCTCGCGGTGAACTCCATCGCGCGCTACATCATCAACCGACGCCGAGAGTTCTCGGGGGCCAACTGATGACGGTCGACACCACCGAGCAGCGAGGACGCGAGAGCACGCTCCCGCCGCCGTCGAGCAGGCTCGCGGTCTCGGGACGGCTGCCCAACTGGGCGGTTCCCGGCGGGCTCGCGGCGTCCGCGGCCGTCGTCGGCGGATCGCTGGCCGCGGTCGGGTTCAGCGTCGGGCTCTTCGTCGTCGGCACGGTCGTGCTCTTCACGATCGGTCTCTACATCGCGTCGCGGATCGTCGAGGGCGCGCGCAAGGCCACCGACCGGCTGGTCACCGTGGTCGTCAGCAGCGCGTTCGCGCTCGCGGTGATCCCGCTGATCTCGGTGATCTACACGGTGGTCTCGCAGGGCATCGTCCGGTTCGACGCCGAGTTCTTCACGTTCTCGATGCGCGGCGTCGTCGGCGAGGGCGGCGGCGCCTACCACGCGATCATGGGCACGCTGATCATCACGGGCTTTGCCGCGCTGATGTCGATCCCGGTCGGCCTGCTCACGGCGATCTACCTGGTGGAGTACGGCAAGGGCAGGCTGGCGCGGGCGATCACGTTCTTCGTCGACGTCATGACGGGCATCCCGTCCATCGTCGCCGGCTTGTTCGCGGTGGCGCTGTTCACCTACCTGGTCGGACCCGGCGCGCGGCTCGGCTTCGCCGGGTCGGTGGCGCTCTCGGTGCTGATGATCCCGGTGGTCGTCCGGGCCACCGAGGAGATGCTCAAGATCGTGCCGAACGAGCTGCGCGAGGCGGCGTTCGCGCTGGGGGTGCCGAAGTGGCGCACGATCCTCAAGGTCGTGATCCCGACGTCGATCGCCGGCATCGCCTCGGGCATCACGCTGGCGATCGCCCGCGTGATCGGTGAGACCGCGCCGCTGCTCGTCGCCGTCGGCCTCACCACGGCGCTGAACTTCAACGCCTTCGACGGGCGCACGGCCACGCTGCCGGTCTTCGCCTACCTCTCCTACGCCACGCCCGGTGTGCCGCGCGAGCCGTACCTGGAACGGGCCTGGACCGCGGCCCTCGTGCTGATCATCATCGTCATGGTGCTGAACCTGCTGGCGCGCCTCATCGCCCGCGTGTTCGCACCGAAGACCCGATAGGAGCCCTGCGATGGGCAAGGCGATCGAAGCCAAGGACCTGAACATCTACTACGGATCGTTCCGCGCGGTCGAGGGCGTCAGCATGCTGATCCGGCCGAAGACCGTCACCGCGCTGATCGGCCCGTCGGGCTGCGGGAAGTCGACGTACCTGCGTTCGATCAACCGCATGCACGAGGTCATCCCCGGTGCCCGGGTGGAGGGCAGGCTGGAGCTCGACGGCCAGGACCTCTACGGGCCCGGTGTCGACCCGGTGGGCGTCCGCCGCCAGATCGGGATGGTGTTCCAGCGGCCCAACCCGTTCCCCACGATGTCGATCTACGACAACGTGATCGCCGGGATGCGGCTGAACAACAAGAAGCTCAAGAAGGACGCCACCGACGAGCTCGTCGAGAAGTCACTGCGCGGCGCGAACCTCTGGAACGAGGTCAAGGACCGGCTCGACAAGCCCGGCTCCGGCCTGTCCGGCGGGCAGCAGCAGCGCCTCTGCATCGCCCGGGCGATCGCCGTGCAGCCCGACGTGCTGCTGATGGACGAGCCCTGCTCGGCCCTCGACCCCATCTCCACGCTCGCGATCGAGGACCTGATCAATGAGCTCAAGATGGACTACACGATCGTCATCGTCACCCACAACATGCAGCAGGCCGCGCGCGTGAGCGACTACACCGGCTTCTTCAACATCGAGGGCACCGGCAAGCCCGGCAAGCTCGTGGAGATGGACGAGACGAAGACGATCTTCTCCCAGCCCAGGGAGAAGGCCACCGAGGACTACGTCTCCGGCCGCTTCGGCTGACCTGCCACCACCCGTGAGTGGATACGAGTGCTGGAGCACTCGTATCCACTCACGGCCGTTCGTCAGATCGGGAGCGCGTCGGGCTCCTGGCCCGTGACGGCGTAGACGGTCTCGCGGGCCACCACCACCGCATGGTCGGCGAAGCGCTCGTAGTAGCGCGCCAGGAGGGTGACGTCGACGGCCGTGCGCACGCCGTGCGGCCAGTGCTCGTCCATGAGCACCTCCATCATCTCGCGGTGCAGCACGTCCATCGCGTCGTCGTCGGTGTCCAGCTCGGCCGCCATGATCACGTTGCGGGTGCGGGCCACCTCGGCCGCTTTGAGCGCGAGCCGCACGGCGACCTTCCCCATCTCCCCGAACGCGGGCCGCACCTCGGCGGGCAGCGCGGGTTGGGGGTGCCGCATCCGCACGACCTCGGCGACGTGCAGCGCCAGGTCGCCCATGCGCTCGATGTCGTCCGCGGTGCGGATCGCGGCCACGACCGCGCGCAGGTCGCCCGCCACCGGGCTGTGGAACAGCAGCGCCTCGGCCGCGAGCTCCTCGACCCGGGCCCGGAGCGCGTCGATCCCCTCGTCGCCCGCCACGACCTGCGCGGCCAGCCGCTCCCGGGACTCCAGGAGCGCGGCCGTGGCGCGGTGCAGCGCTCCGGCCGCGTCCGCGCACATCCGGCCGAGCAGCGTGGACAGCTCGGCCAGCTGTTCCGGCAATGGTGCTGGGGGCACGGGGAGAGCCTAGAAGCCGGCGGACAGGCCTCAGCGGCTTCCGGGTGAACGCCCGGTGAACCGCGCGGGACCTCAGACCGTGAGCGGCCCGGGCATCTGACCGGTGACGACGTAGACGATCCGGCGGGCCACGGCGACGGCGTGGTCGGCGTAGCGCTCGTAGAACCGGGCCAGCAGCGTGATGTCGACCGCCGGGCCGACGCCGTGGCTCCAGTTGCGGTCCATGAGCACGGTGAACATGTGGCGGTGCAGGTCGTCCATGGCGTCGTCGTCGCTCTCGAGCTCGGCGGCGCGCGTGAGGTCACGGCTGCGGATGACGTCGCCGGCCTTGAGCGCCAGCTCCACGCCGACGCGGCCCATCTCGGCGAAGTACGGCGCAACCTCGTCGGGCAGCACGGGGTGCGGGTGGCGGCGGCGAGCCGCCTGGGCCACGTGCAGGGCGAGGTCGCCCATCCGCTCGATGTCGCCCGCCCCGTGGATGGCCGACACCACGATGCGCAGGTCGGTGGCCACCGGTGCCTGCAACGCGAGCAGCGCGAACGCCCTCTCCTCGGCCTGGGCGCGGATCTCGTCGACGCGGACGTCCTCCGAGATCACTTCCTCGGCGAGCTGGAGATCGACCTCGAGCAGCGACCGCGTGGCCTTGCTCATCGCGTCCGCCACCTGGGTGCACATCCCCGCCAGTGCGCCCGCCAGTTCGTCGAGCTGCTCCTGGTAGACGTCACGCATGGGGCAAGACTAGTCGCGATCCGGACGAACTGCCGTTCGGGCAGGTGAACCGGGGGTGAACGTCAGGAGGCCTCACGCGCAGGTGACAGCGGGGGTCACGGGCGCCTCGGCCTCGGTGGTGGGCGCGGACAGGGCGATCGGTTCCGCGGGGGCCCGCACCACGTCGTCGAACGACT
The DNA here is from genome assembly GCF_042657305.1 of Pseudonocardia zijingensis. Taxonomy (NCBI): domain Bacteria; kingdom Bacillati; phylum Actinomycetota; class Actinomycetes; order Pseudonocardiales; family Pseudonocardiaceae; genus Pseudonocardia; species Pseudonocardia zijingensis. The sequence continues at coordinate 556,388 of NZ_JBHSKO010000003.1, forward strand.
GGCCGAGCACCAACTGCAGCACACCGGTGCTGCCGGGATCGGGCACCTCGGTGGCCGACGGCACCGTGGACCGCAGCATCTCGGCCTCCGCGGCCTGGTCGGGGGAGAACCGGATCACGGTCTCGGAGGTGGGCTGGTCGGCGCTCTCGGGCTCACCGACGTCGAAGCCGAGCGAGCTCAGCGTCTCGCTCACCTCCCCGGCGAGCCCGGAGCGGGTGGACGCGTTGACGACCTGCACCGTGATCTCGCTCGGGCTGATGCCTGCCGATCCGGAGCCCGGGTCGGTGGCGCCCTCGGGCAGCGGCTCGTCGCCGCGCACGGCCGCGAAGAGGGCGGCCGCGTCGGCGTCCCGCATCACCGTGTTGCCGCGGCTGTTCTGCTCCGCGGTGGGCACCGTCGCGTACTGCACGCCGTCGGCGTCGAGGCGGCGCAGCGTCATCGAGAGCGCGAGCACCTGGTCGAGCCCAGCCTCGTCGGTGAGCACGGCGTCGCCGAGCACCGGACGCACCGCCATGAGCCGCCCGACGTCGAGCAGCGCCGTGCCCGACACCGCCGAGTTCAGCACGGCGGCGAGCACCTGCTGCTGGCGCTCGATGCGCCCGTACTCCGGTGAGGGTTCCCCCTCGACGTCGCCGGCCTGCACGTAGTCGCTCACCCGGACGCCGGCGAGCCGGGTCTGCCCCGGTTCGGGCACCACCGGGCCGAGGACCGCGTCGAGCACGGGCCGGGGCACGCAGACCTCCGCCCCGCCCACCGCGTCGGTCATCGCGGGCACCTTGGAGAGGTCGACCCCGACGTACTTCGTGATGGCGAGCCCGCTCAGCTGCTGCACCACCCGGGTGATGCAGCGCGGTCCGCCGAGGTCGAGGGCGCTGACGAGCTGGGTGCGGGCCTCCGCCTGCACCGGCTCCTCCCGGTAGGAGGCCGTGGCCGCGTCCCACGTCTCGCACGGGGGCCGGTTGATCTCCAGGTCCAGGGGGAACGCGAGCACGGTGACCGGGCCCCCGCCGTCCGGGATGTGGGCGACGGCCACGGTGTCGGCGCGCGGCCCGGCCTCGTCGGCGCCCGGCTCACCGGCCACCACCAGCACGTTCTCATCGCCTGCCTGGGCGGCCGCGTCGACGACGGCGCTCGAGCTCGGATCCAGCGCTCCGGCGTCGCGCACGGCGGTGCCCAGCCAGGTCTTCGTGCCCCAGCCGAACGCCGTGGCCGCGAGCACGACCAGCGCCAGAGCCCCCGCGAGCACGCGCCCCGCGACGGCGGCAGGTCCGCTGCGCCGGACCGGTGCGGCCGGCTCCGGCGGGGGGCGGTCGGTGACCGAGAGGGTCAACCCGGCGTGCGCCGCTGTCAGCCGCGTAAGGGTCTCGTCGATGCGCAGCGCCCGGGTGCGCGGGTCGAGGTCGCGCTCGGCCTGGCGGGCGGCGGCCTCTTCGGGCGCAGTGCCACGGCCGGCCCGTACACCGCCCGCGTGGAGCACGGTGGTCTCGGGTGCCCTCGTGTCATCGGACGGCTCGTCGTCCGCAGGGCCGGGACGACGGCGGGTGCTCGGCAGGGCCGTGGTGGCGGGCGCGTCGGGATCGCCACCACGCCGACGGGCGGGGATCGCGGTCGTGGCGTCCGCTGCGGGCGCGTCGGGGCGTCGCCGCCGCGGTGCTCCACCGGCGGGGAGGGTGGTGGTCGGCGGGGCGTCGGCGGGCTGCGGTGGATCGGGCGCGGCTGCACCCCGGCGCCGGGTGGCCGCCGGGGGCTGCGCAGCTGCCGCATCCGTCGGCCGGGAACGCCGCCCGGAGTCGAAGTCGGAGTCGGCGTCGGGGTCGTCGGAGTACGGGGCCTGGGGGGCGAGCGCGCGACGGCGGCGGGCCGCCACGGGTATCGCGGTCGTGGCCGCGGCGTCCACGGGGTGCCGACCGGGCTCCGCGTCGTCGGCCGGCTGCTGCGCCTCGACATCGGCTGCGCGCCGGCGCCGGCCGGGGCCCGCGGCGTCGGCGGGGCGCGGTGCCTCGGGGACGGATGCCCGTCGGCGGCCGGCGGTCGGATTTGCCGGAGGTTGGCTCGGCCGGCCGGCGTCGGCGTCCTCGGAGGGCCGCCAGGCATCGGGGTCCGCTTCCTCGCGGCGGAAGGCCCTGGCGCCCGGCCGGCGGGGGTCGGCGTCGTCGGTGGGTTGCGGGGTGTCGGGGTCGGCTGCTCGGCGGCGGGGGGCAGCGCCGGCAGGGGGACCCGGCCAACCGGGGTCGGCGTCGTCGATGGGCTGCCGGGTGCCCGAGGCGCCCGCGGGGTAGGGAGACCGGCCGGGGTCGGCGCGATCGGCGGCTGACGGTGTCTCGGTTGCGCGGCGGCGGGCCACGGTGGGCAGTGCCGTGGTGGCCGCGGGGTGGGCCGGCCAACCGGGCTCGGCGTCGTCTGGGGTCTGTGGGGCGTCGAGACTGCCTGCCCGGCGGCGGGTGGCTGGAGCGTCCGCATGGTGCGGAGGCCGGCCGAGGTCGGCGTAGTCGACGGGCTGCGGGGCTTCGGGGTCGGCAGCCCGGCGCCGGGTGCCCGGTGGGTGGTGAGGCCACCCGGGGTCGGCGGGCTGCGGGGCCTCGGGGTCGGGTGCGCGGCGGCGGGCCACGGCGGGCAGGGCGGTGGTCGCCGCGGGGTGGGCCGGCCATCCGGGATCGGCGTCCTCGAGGGGCCACCGGGCGTCGGGTTCGGCTGCCCGGCGGCGGGAGCCCGTGGCGCTCGTGGGCTCGGGGACGTCGAGGTCGCCTGCGCGCCGCCGGCGGGCAGACGTGGTGCCCGAGGGGTGCGGTGCACCGTCGATCTCGGCGTCGTCGGCGGGGTACGGGGTGTCGGGGTCGAGTGCACGCCGCCGGCGCACGGGTGGGGCGGCATCCACCGGACGCCGGCCGAGTCCACCGGGGGCGGTCCCGTTGGAGGAGCGCCGCCCGTCGACCGGCTCGTCGGGGAGGCCGCGGCGGGGCGCGACCGCGTGCTCGGGTGGTTCCGCACGCCACCGCCGTCCGCCGGTCTCCGGCGGTTCGGCCGCGAGGGGCCACGGCGGATCGTCCGCGGGCGCGGACCGGTGCCCGCGAGGCGCGACGGGTTCGTCCGGATCTTCGGCGCGGCGCCTGCGACCGCCTGCCGGGGGAGCGGTGAGTGGTTCGGCGCGCCGGGGCCACCGGTCGTCGAGGGCCGGCTCGGCGAAGGCGGGGTCGTCATCGGGAGCCGCGCGCCGCCGTCGCGGTCCGGTCGGTGGGACGGCCGCGGGCAGGTCGACCGGTTCCGGTGCCCTCCGGCGGCCTCCGCCGCCGTTCCAGGACGCCGGCGCGAAATTGCTGCTCCGGTGCGCGTCCTCGAGGTCCGGTTCGGCCGCGCGGCGCCGCGGGGCCGAGTCCCGCGGAACCCAGGGCACCTCGACGGAGTGCTGCCCGCTGTCGGTCAGCGGCAGATCTGCCTGTTCCGCGGCCCGGCGCCGGGCCGCGCGGCCACCTTCCGGGGCGGCGTCGAGCAGGCCGTACCGCGCCAGGACGTCCTCGGGATCGTCGTGCGCGCGTCGGCGGCCCCCGGTAGGGCGCTGAGCACGGTACGGACCGTCCTCCACGCCCACCTCCTCGGCACGAACAGAGGGCGGGCACGGGCGCGAACACGCCCGAGCCCGCCCCTCAACGTCTCGATCGGAGCTTACGGAGAAGTTGGGGGTTGACCGCAGTGGGGTGCGACGACCGGTGGCTGTGGGATCGACCGGCGGCCGGACGCCGGTCCGGCGAGGCGCACGTGTCCGGTGTGGGCGTCGTGGAAGGCGACTGCGTTGCGCCCGGAGTGCTTCGCGGCGTAAAGGAGCCGGTCCGCGCCGGCGACCAACCCGTCGGGTCCGGTCACCGGACCGAACCCGTGCGCCACGCCGATGCTGACCGTCACGCGCAGCCCCGGCGCGAGCTCGGACCACGGGTGGGCGTCGACCCGCTCGCGCGTCGTCTCACCGACCTGCACGGCTTCGTGGCGGTCGTGTCCCGGCAGCACGATCGCGAACTCCTCGCCGCCGTAGCGGGCGCAGAACGCGCCGTCGGGCAGGCTCGCGTCGACCACGGCCACGAGCCGCTGCAGCACGCGGTCGCCGAACGGGTGCCCGTAGGTGTCGTTGATCTGCTTGAAGTGGTCGACGTCCAGCAGCGCGACCGCGATCCCGGCCGCCCCGACGTCGCCGACCAGCGCACCGAGCCGCTCGTCGAGGTAGCGGCGGTTGTAGGTGGCGGTGAGGCTGTCGCGCCGGCTCTGCTCCCGTGCCTCGGCGTGCTCCCGGCGCAGCCGGTCGAGCTCGTCGACGCCGGACTGCCCGTTCAGGATCCGGACGGCCGTGCGGAGGTGCTGGTAGGCCTGCTCCCAGCGACCGGAGGCGGCGAGCTCCTCGGCGGCGGCGGTGTGCCAGGCCGCACCCGCTGCCGCGGGCGGCACCCGGTGCTCGCGGCGGCCTGCGGTCGTCGTCGACGAGTCGAGCATCGTCATGCCCGTTGTGTCGACGGCCGGGGCCGCGGCCTTGAGGTCCGCGGACCGTAAAGGAGGAACCAGCCGACGTGCAGACGTTCCGGAGCGGCGACCGGTCGCAGCGGACCGCTGCGGGGTTTACGGACCGCGCCCGGTCATCCGCCCGAATGCTCCAGTTCCGCGCCCAACGGCACCGACGGGTCGTCCGGGTCGTCCAACCAGTGCTCGGGGAGCACGACGCGGCCCGCCGACCCCTGGCGCCCGCGCGGACCGTCGGCCTCGGCCGGGAACGGGATGGCGGGGTCGAGCTGGGCGAGCAGCTCGTCCAGCTCGTCGAGGCTGCTCACCAGGCCCAGGCTGCGGCGCAGCTCGGACCCCACCGGGAAGCCCTTGAGGTACCAGGCGATGTGCTTGCGCATGTCGCGGATGCCCTTGTGGTCGCCCATGTGCTCGATGAGCAGCTCGGCGTGCCTGCGCATGGTGGCGGTGACCCGGCCCAGGTCGGGCGGCTCCGGCAGCGGCCTGCCCGCGAACGCGGCCTCCAGGTCGCCGAACAGCCACGGCCTGCCCAGGCACCCGCGTCCCACGACGACCCCGTCGCAGCCGGTCTGCGCGACCATCGCGAGCGCGTCGGACGCGCTGAAGATGTCGCCGTTGCCGAGCACGGGCAGCTCCGCGGGCATCGCGTCGCGCAGGCGCGCGACCGCCGACCAGTCGGCGGTGCCCGAGTAGCGCTGCGCGGCCGTGCGCGCGTGCAGGGCGACGGCGGCGACCCCGGCGTCGGCGGCCCGGCGTGCCGCGTCGAGGTAGGTGTGGCGCTCGTCGTCGATGCCGATCCGCATCTTCACGGTGACCGGCACCGATCCCGCGTTGTCGACCGCTGCGCGCACGATCCGTTCGAACAGCTTGCGCTTGTACGGCAGCGCCGCCCCGCCACCGCGCCGCGTGACCTTGGGAACGGGGCAGCCGAAGTTCATGTCGATGTGGTCGGCGAGGTCCCGCTCAACGATCATCCGCACGGCGAGGCCCATGGCGGTCGGATCGACCCCGTAGAGCTGCATCGACCGCGGGTGCTCGTCGGCATCGAACTCGATCATGCGGAACGTCAGCGGGTTCTTCTCGACGATGCCCCGCGACGTGATCATCTCGCAGACGTAGAAACCCGCGCCCTGCTCCCGGCACAGGCGCCGGAAGCCGGGATTGGTGATGCCCGCCATCGGTGCGAGGACCACCGGGGTGTCGGACACGAACGGTCCGATGCGCAGCGGATGGGCGACGGTCGGGGCACTCACAGGGCCCCATTGTCCCCGACGTCAGAAGTCGGCGGAGATGCAGGCGACCCGGCCGCCCGCGTCGCCCGCCCGCCCGGGCTCGGACGACGTCGGGTCGGTGTGGATGACGACCGACCTCGGACGCCGGTCGGGCGGGAACGTCCAGGCGACCGTGGACTCGGCGCTGCCCGCCCCGGTCTCGTCGGTGGTGAGGTCCAGCCAGATCTCGTTCTGCGCGTTCGCGAACGTGGGGTCGACGCTGGGCTGCACCGGGTCCGGCGCGTACTGGAAGTGCGGGCCCGCCGCGTCGGGCTCGTCGCCGCACGGCTCGGTGTGCACGTGGGCGCCGTACACGCGGTTCGGCTCGAGCCCGCGCGCCGCCAGCATCACCGTGGTCGTGCCCTCCCCGGACCGCGACTGCACCGCGCCCCGCGCACCCGCGGGCACCAGCTGCTCGTCGTAGGTGACGGCCGGTCCGCCACCGCGCTGGAAGGTCTCACTCACCTGGATGCTGTGCCCCGACGTCACCGACGCCGCCGGGCGCACAGTGGCTTCCGGGCTGGCGCAACCGGCCATGAGCAGGGCACCGACCACTGCGGGGAGGACGTGACGTGGGCGCATGTTCCTCAGAATGAGTGGTCGCTCAGCGTCGCGAACACTGACCCTGCGTTACGACAGGCGAGGTACCAGCAGGGTGTCGAGCCGTGCCCCTGCGTGTCCGGCACTGGGCCATTGGGGCGCACGGGCGCCCACGTCGCGCCGCGGGCGCGTGGGTCGCGGTGATCGCCGGGGTCCAGGTCACCTCCGGCTACGCTGGGGAGCCACGGGCCTCTAGCTCAATCGGCAGAGCAGCGGACTTTTAATCCGCGGGTTCAGGGTTCGATCCCCTGGGGGCCCACCAGACCCGCTGGTCACGAGCTCGCCGGTGATCTCGGATCAAGATCCAGGGACACTTTTGGGACTCTTTTCGTCCGCAGGCACGCCGAACAGCCCCTCGAGTACCTTCGCTGTCCACCGGTCCGTGAGCCGGCGGCCGAGGTAGCGATCCTGGGTCATGCTGACCTTCGCGTGCCCGAGCTGATCGCTGATCTTGCGGGTGGACACGCCCGCGTCATCGAGGAAGCTCGCCACCGTCTTGCGCAGCGTGTGGCTGACGAAGCCCTCCAGCTCCAGCTCGTCGCGCACCTCTCGCCACACCCGCCGGACGTTCGATGGATCCCGCCAGTTGCCGAGCGAATCGGGGAACACGGCCTCCACACTCGGGCCGATCGCCAGCCGCGGCGCTTCAACATCGCGACCGCCCACGACGGCAACGGGATCAGCCGCTCACCCTTCCGCCCGCTCTTCGTCGACGGCAGCCGGAGGAGACCCACGCCGGTCCGCCGGACGAGCCGCCACCGCACGTCGACCGCCGCACCGTCGAGGTCGACCTCAGACCAGCCGATCGCCAGGGACTCACCGATGCGATACCCCGTCGCGAGCATCATCAGCGTGAGGTCCGGCAGGTCCCAGTCGTTCGCCTTCTTTCTGCTCCGGACAGCGTCCAACCACCGCTGCCGCTCCTCTGCGGGCGGTGCTCGTGGCGGCCGAGCAGGCGTGCTGTCGATCCGAGCGACCTCCCGGACGGGGTTGGATGCCTTTGGCGTGCACCTGCGTCCGAACCGGACCACGTGCGCCGGCCGATCCAGGTCCTCGCACGCTCATCGAAGGTGGGCAACAGTTCCCGGGTGTCCGGGTCGACGAACGCCTTGGCGCGGTCGTCCCAGCGGGGCAGGCGACCACGGTGCGGTTCTCCACCGGGCGGCGGGGGAGGTTCGGCGCGTCCTGCCGCCGCCGAGCCGAGCGCTTCACCACCGGCCGGTCTGGCGGGTCAAGGCGCCGCCTCCGGCGGCGCGGGGCCGGCCGCACCCGCCGAGCGTGTGCCGCGCACCAAGACCGAATCCGATGGCAAGATCGTCAGGAACCGCTACGGTCGCTACGCATGAACGAACGTGCCGAGCTCGTCGCGCACTACTCCGCCGCCGACGAACAGGCCCGATTGACGGCCACCGAGTCCCTCGAGCTCCTGCGCACCCGGATCATCCTCAACCGGGTCCTCCCCCCGGCACCGAGCGCGATCCTCGACGTGGGCGGTGGCGCCGGTGTCTACGCCTCGTGGCTGGCCGATCGCGGCCACTCGGTCCACCTCGTCGACCCGGTGCCCAAGCACGTCGAGCAGGCCGCCGCGGTCGGCACCTTCACCGCTGCGGTCGGGGACGCGGTGGCTCTGGAAGCCGCCGACGACTCCTACGACGCGGTCCTCCTCCTCGGGCCGCTCTATCACCTCGTCGAACGAGCCGACCGGCTCCGTGCACTCCGCGAGGCCCGTCGCGTAGCCCGTCCCGGCGCACCTGTCGCCGTCGCCGCGATCTCCCGATATGCCAGCACGATGGACGGCTTCTACCACGGGCTGATCGCCGACAGCGCCTTCGTCGAGATCCTCACCGAGGACCTCCGGAGCGGTCAGCACCGCAACCCGGACGACGACCCCCGGTACTTCACGACGGCCTACTTCCACACCTGCGCAGATCTCCGCGACGAGGTGGTGGAGGCCGGTTTCGAGGACGTGGGCGTCCTCCCGGTCGAAGGCATGCTCGCGTGGGCTCCGGACCTCGCCGGCCTGCTCGCCGATCCCGAGGTGCGGGACCTCGCACTGCACTGCCTCGAACAGGCCGAGACCGATCCGGCGGCCACTGCCGCGACGCCTCACCTGCTCGCCGTGGCGCGTGCTCCGAAGTAGTTCCGATCCCCCTCGGCCGAGGATGATCCACGTCTCCACGGTGGGGCGCCTACGGCGCCCTTGCGATGGGGCAAGCGCCAACCTTGCCCCCACCGCTCCGACGAGCAATGCGGCCAGGACGAGGGGGACAGGGGGAAGAGCGCGTCCGAGCGCGAGACTGCCCGCCGGTATCGAGCGGATCTCCCGAGTACTGTCCGTCGCGGGTGCTCGTCCTGGGCGCGGGCAGATTCGCGCTCGGCCGTGACTCACTCGGGGTCGGTCGGCGGCCGGCCGCGGAGGAAGTCGCGCGGGGAACTTTGGGACACGAAACGCCCGCGGCGGACCCCGAACGACGCCAGTGATCTCGGCGGGGCCGATCCGGAATCCCCAGCTCAGTGGTGGTTACGGCAGTCGACCGTAAGCACTGCACCAGACTCCGCGGGTTCAGGGTTCGATCCCCTGGGGGCCCACCAAACGTCCTGCTCATGGGCTTGCTGGTGATCTCGGATCAAGATTCGCGGACACTTTTGGACTCTTTCGTCGCCTGGCACCCCGAACAGCCCCCTCCGCACCTCCGTCGTCTGCCGGTCTGTGGCCGACGACCGAGGTAGCGATCCTGCGGCATGCTGATCTTCGCGTGCCCGAGCTGATCGCTGATCTTGCGGGTAGCCGCGTCCGCATCGTCAAGCGCTGGTCAGAGGGCTTGGTTCGCCGCATGAGCTGCGACGTTCGCCAGGACCTTGGCGACCAGGTCGGGGCATTCGCGCCACGGCTGGTGACCGGCCCCGGGCAACTCGTGAAAGTCTGCCTGCGTCAGAACGGACGCGAGCGTCCGTGGGCCATCGATCGGTCGAGGATCGCCGCTGCCGTGGATGATCCAGACCGGCGGAGCCGCTGCGCTCCAGCGCGACTGCTCGTCGGACTCGCTCCAGGCGCCAGTTTCGGCGCTGAGGGCTCGGTTGCAGGCGAGGTTGAGCCGTAATGGAGTCTCGGCGTCGGCGCGAGCCCAGTCCCGGGCTGTCATCGGGTCGACGAAGTCCGGGAGCCAGGAGAGGATGCGCCACTCGACTTCCTCGTCCCATGAGCGGTCCTGTTGCGCCAGCTCATCAAGTCGACGGGCTTCCGCGTCGCTGAGCCGATGGCGCTTGCGGGCCACGTACGTCGACCGGTTGTCTTCCACCCGAGGCCGACGCCGCTGCAGTAGACCAGGCCGGACACTCTGTCGCCGTGAACCGCGGCGTATTCGAGGCCAAACGTGGCCCCGAAGGAGTGGCCGAATACGTACCAACGCGCGTACCCGAGGTGCTGGCGCAGCTCGTCCAGGTCCGCGACGTAGCTGACCAGGCTGTAGTTCTCGCTCGCTGGGGAGCGGCCACAGCCGCGCTGGTCGTAGCGATGAGTTCGGAACGAGTCGGACACCATGTCGGCAACGGGACCGAGGTAGTCCTACATGCCTGCGCCACCGGTTCGGTGCGCCGGCGGCCCGACGGCGCACGAGCATCGCCACCGCCCAGGTTGGCAGCTCCAACTTCCGGAACCGAGTGCAGCCCAAGTCATCGCGGACGCCTCGCCGATCCGCAGACCCGTCGCGAGCATGGAGTCGGTGAAGTCGACCAGGCCCCAGTCCCGGCAGCGCTGATCGGCGTGCAACTTCGCCCGAAGGCCGCGCGCCTCGTCGACGCTCAGGGCGCGGGTCTAGCTCAGGCCGGCTGCGGCGCACGCAATCCGGTCGAGTTCGCGGTGGGCGAAGCCGGCGAACCTGCGATAGGTCGGGCTCGCGGCCCAACGCGCGTACGCCGCGCCGAACGCCGCGGTGCCGGCCAGTCCGGCCAGCTCGGCCGTCCCGCCCGCGACGCCCCGAGCCTGCAGCGCTGTGGTCATCGTCTGGGCAAGCGCTGCGCGCTTGAGCACGGCGCGCTCGTGCAAGGTCGCCGAAGAAGCGATCAGGCGTTGACGGGTCGCGGCGTGATGGTGCCGGTCGGCGTCGAAAACGGGGTCGACGGCGAGGACCGCGGCACGCACGAGCTCGAGCGGCGAGGCACCTGCCGCGCTGTCCGCGATGGTCTGCCGGAAGGTGTTGGCGAGCAGGTCCTGGCCCCAGAACAGCACCTCGGGCTTGTCGAGAAAGTGGCGAAAGAACGTCGCCTTGCTCAGTCCGGCACGGCTGGCGATCTCGGCGGTCGACACCGCCTCGAACCCTGGAGCGGCAGATGCCCGGCGTGATGGCCTCCATGGAGCCCGACGGCTCAGGGATGCACACCACCGACACGATGGACTACCTCATGGTCGTGCACGGCGAGGCGACGCTCGAACTCGACGACGGCGAGCGAGTCGTGTTGCGGGCAGGCGACGTGGTCGTCCAGAACGGCACCCGGCACGCATGGCGCAATTACGGCATCGAGCCCTGCACGCTCGTCGCTGTCTCGGTCGGCGCGGGCCGCACGACAACCCGTTAGTCCAGTGTGATTTCAGTTCGTCACCGACGACCAACGTCTGATCGGGCCGTGCAACGCGTTCCTACGCCGACCTGCGATCGCCGAAAAGTAGGACGCGCCCGAGCCAGTCCTCCCGTGCGGCCCGGGCGGCGACGGACACCGGTGCGTGCGGGGCGAAGAGGTCGAACCCGTGGTAGCCGCCCGCCCAGATGTGCAGCTCGGCCTGGGTTCCGCAGGCCCAGAGCCGGGAGGCGTACTGGACGACCTCGTCGCGGAACACCTCGGCCGACCCGGCGTCCAGGTAGGTGGGCGGCAGGCCGGACAGGTCGGCGGCTCTGCCGGGGGCGGCGTAGTGGCTGATGTCGTCACGGTCGGCATGGCCTTCGCCGAGCACCGCGTTCCAGGCCCAGGCGTTGTTCTCGGCCGGCCAGCCGGCGAACGGACCCTCCGTCGCGGCGTATTGCCGGCGGACACCGTCGCGTTGCGGTCGTCGAGCATCGGGCAGATCAGGAGCTGCGCCGCCGGGGCAGGACCGCCCCGGTCCCGGGCCATGAGCGCGGTTCCCGCGGCCAGCCCGCCGCCCCCGGAGATGCCCGCGAGAACGATCCGGTCCGGGTCGATGTTCAGTGAGCGGGCGTTCGCCGCCACCCATACGAGGCCGGCGTAGCAGTCCTCGACACCGGCCGGGGCGGGGGCTTCGGGGGCTCGCCGGTACTCGGGGCTGATCACGACGAGCCCGAACCGGCGGATCCACCGGAGAACGTGCAGCTCCCGGATGTTGCCGGTCCGGTCGCTGAGCACCATCCCGCCGCCGTGGAGCATCAGCAGCACGGGGGGCGTGCCCGTGCTGTCCGCCGGTCGCAGCACCATCAGCTCCAGGTCGCCGCCGGGCCCCCGGACCCGGAGATCCTCGCGGACGACGCCCGCGTCGCGCAGCGCGTCCTCGAACACGGCTGGGTCGGGCACGGTAGCGCGCAGGTCCTGGATCGTGTGGTCGTTCAGCAGCGGGAACGGGGGAAGGGCGGCCAGCGTCTCCTCGAGCTCCCGGTCGTACCCCGGACGCGCCACGGGATCGGCCATCGCCCCTCCCAACTCGACTCGAGGAACGATCATCCTGCGGCGCGAGGATCCCCGCCGCCCACTTCTTCCAGGAAGAACTTCGGCGCTCCGGGCATCCGGGCGTGGACATCATCGCCGGGCTGCGGCGCCCGGGCGTCGGTCTCCCGGGAGCGCACGCCGTCGACCCACGACGGCGGTCGCCGATGAGTTCGAAGGGGAGCTCGATGACTTACACCCCCCACCAGGTCCGCCTCGGTGCACCTGACCGCAAACCGTCCCGCCGCCGGACCCTCGCCCTGGTCGCGGTCGGCAACGTGTTCGAGTGGTACGACTTCACGGTCTACGGCTTCGTCGCCCCGCAGATCGCCAAGACGTTCTTCCCCGCGGCCGATCCCTTGGCAGGGCTGCTCTCGACCTTCGTCATCTTCTTCGTCGGCTTCCTCGCGCGGCCCATCGGTGCGCTGGTCTTCGGCTCGCTCGCCGACCGCGTCGGCCGCAAGCCGGTGATGCTGGTCTCGATGTCGCTGATGGCGGGCGGAGCGCTGATCATCGGGTTCGCACCGGGACATGCGACCGCGGGAAGCCTGGGCACGGTCCTCGTGGTTCTCGGCCGACTGGTCCAGGGCCTCTCCGCGGGTGGCGAGCAGGGCGCAGCGGGGATCTTCCTCGTCGAGTGGGCCGGCCCGAGGCAACGAGGCTTCTACGGCAGCTTCCTCAACTCCGCCGCCACGACCGGCGTGCTGCTGGGGGCACTGCTGACCGCGGCCCTCAACACGGTGCTGGGGGCGAGTGCGATGGCCGAGTGGGGGTGGCGCATCCCCTTCTTCGTGGGTGCGGTGCTCGCCGTCTTCGTGCTGGTCGCCCGCCGCAGGGTCGAGGAGACGCCGGTGTTCAGGGAGCTACAGGCGGCGCACGAGCAGGTCGGGGCCGCGGCCGTCGACGCGCGCAGCGGGAACGGCAAGGCGTTCTTCATCGCCTTCGGCCTGATCGCCCTGTGGGCGACGACGACCGGCGTCACCCTCACGTTCATGCCCACGTTCGCCTTCTCCATCGTCGGGGTCGACGGCGCGGGTGGGCTGTGGGCGACGGTACTGGGCTCGGCGATGACCGCAGGCCTCATCCCCGTGGGCGGATGGGTCTCGGACCGGGTCGGCCGCCGACCGATGTTCCTCTTCACCGCCATCGGATACCTGGTGCTCACCGTCCCCCTCTTCGCGTTGATCGTCGAGACAAAGGCGTTCTGGTCGGTGCTCCTCCTCGAGTTCGTCCTCGCCTTCTTCTCGGCCGCGATCGGCGGTACGGCGGTCGCGACGATCGTGGAGCTGCTCACCGGACGACGCCGTGGCCTCATGGTCACGATGACCCTCGCGCTCGGCGTGACGATCTTCGGTGGGCTCGCGACCTACGCCTGCACCTGGCTGATCAGCGTGACCGGCCAACCCCTCTCCGTCGTCTACTGGGTCCTGGGCCTCACCGTGATCACCCTCGTCGCGGCGATCTTCATCCCCCGGGACCTGCACCTGCGGAAGCTGGCCTGACCCGCCGGGGCCGCTACCGGCCGATGCGAAAACGCATGCGGGTGGCCGTGTCGACGTGGCCCTCGCCGAAGGTCTCCCAGTCGTGCGATGCAGGTTCCGCTCCTTGCCGGCTGCCGGTCCCCACCATGAACAGCACGTCGTCGCCGTCCCGCTCCACCCAGACCAAAGACTGCTGCGGCGTGCGCCTCAAGACCCACATCGGCCGTCTTCTGATCAAGCTCGAAGCGCGCGACCGCGCCCAACTCGTGATCGCGGGATACGAAGCAGCCCTCGCCAACGAGCGGTAGGCCGGACCTCTGGGCTCCGCCCGGACCCGGCACCGCTTCGGAGATCAGGGAACGGCGGTGATTCTCCTCTCGGCGCCCACAAGGGCAGCCGCACCGGCCCGCACCGGCCAAGGCCAAGCCGCTCCGCGGTGCCTCCGGCAACCCTGACTGGCACGACCCGGCCCGGCAGGGAAGGACCCGCGCTGCGAGGAGATCACCTGGTTGCAGGCCTGTTGCTGAGCTGATGCCGGGTGCGGGCTGTGGGTAACGGTGTCCGCGGCCGTGCCGACCCCAGACCATCAGACCTTGAGTGAGGGAATCAGCAGCCATGAGCGACGATCCGACGATCACGAACCCCGAGCTCTACAAAGTGATCTTCGAAAACGACCGCGTTCGTGTCCTGGAGTACCGGGATCGTCCGGGCGACAAGACCCAACCGCACCGCCATCCCGACAGTCTGATGTACACGCTCAGCGCCTTCCGGAGGAGGATCGCTTCCGCTGGGCGGCATGTGGAGGTAGAACTCCAACCAGGGCAAGTTCGGTGGGTCGGCGCACAGGAACACTCCGGGGAAAATGTCGGTGACACCGACACGCACTCGATCTTCGTCGAACTCAAGGATCCGCAGCCGAGGGACTTCGCGCCCTCGGACGCTCCGCCGGGCCCCAGCGTCGGCTGAACGATTGCTGGCTGGCCAACTGCCTGGAATTGGGGCTCCGCCCGTCGTGCGGTTACCCTTGTACGCCGCTGCCGCGATCAGGCAACCCATGTATCCGACCGCCATGCGCTCGGTCCGGAGCGAACCGGGCAGCACATGATGTCCGAGTGCATCGGGGCAGCAATGAGCTCAGCCTCTGCGCACGACCCGGTACCAGTGCGCGGACTCCCCGGCGAGGGGTTCCAGCGACACCTGCGAACCGCCCGGCAGTCGAAGAGGCGTGTTCCGTCCCCGAGCAGCACCGGCGCGATGAACACGAGCACCTCGTCCAGCAGGCCGGCCTCGATGCACTGGCGGGCGACGTTGGCACCCAGGACGTTGACGTAGCGATCGCCCGCGGCGGCGCTGGCCTCGGTCACGGCGGTCCGCAGGTCGCCCACGAACGTGATGCGGTCGACGGGTACGGCCGGTGGCTCGTGGGTCAGCACGAACAGGGGCCCGTGATACCGGCCTCCGAACGCGCCTTCCCGGTCGGTGCCCTCATTGGGATCGCCGCCGCTGAAGGTCCCCTTGCCGCCGAGGATCGCGCCGATCTGCGTGAGAAGCCGGTCCGGGGTGGGGTTCGGCGCCGCCAGGGGCTCCTCCGCCGGCCGGGCTCCGCCCGGACCCGGCACCGCTTCGGAGATTCACCACCGGGGCGGGGTCATGGGGGAGAAGCCCCGCGGGGCATCCGCCGATGACCGACCCGATGCATCGGCGGGTTTGCCGGGCCAGCGCGGCACCACGACGACCTGACCGCGGCGAGCCTGTCCGAGGTCGGACGTCTGGCCCGTGGAGTAGCGGCTGGGGGGCGTCGTCCGAGCGTTGTCGGACGAAGGAGGCCACCGGTGACTGCAGAGCAGAACCGAGCGGTGCTCAGCGCCGCCGTCGCAGCTTGGAACAAGGGAGACGGGGAGACGTACCTGGAGTTGTACGACCCGTCGGTCCGGCACCACGGCCTCGGATCGGTGTCGTTCGACCAGGCAGCGAACCGCGCCTTTTACGAAGGCGTGTGGGCGGCCTTCCCAGGCAGCCGGCTCACCATCGACGACACGATCGCCGAGGGCGACCAACTGGCGGTGCGGTTCCATCTGAGCGGTGAGCACCACGGGGAGTTCATGGGCGTCCCACCGACGGGCCGCGCAGTCATCCTCAACGGCCAGACGGCGATGCGCTTCCGCGACGGCCGGGTGGTGGAGCGTTGGACGAGCAGCGACCTGCTCGGCCTCATGATCCAGCTCGGTGCCATCCCGGCTCCGGGCACCTGAAGCGACTGCATTGTCCCGGGACGTGCGGACCGGCGATCTCCTCACGGGGGCACCCGGTCCGATCAGAGCCGCCCGGCGATCCTCCCGGGCCGCACCCGGACGGCGACCACTTCCGCCCCGGAGTCGGCCTCGGGCGTCTGCTCCACGTGCTCGGCGTACGTCCGGCCGACGTACTTCAGCGTCAGCTCGTCGCGGAGCCGCTGGGTGAGCGCGGGCTCGAACGTCGCCGTGCCTCTGATCGCCGCATAACCGTAGGGCGCCTCGGGTGGGCAGACCAGCACGCTCACCCTGGGGTCGCGACGCAGGTTCCGCTCCTTGCGGCTGCCGATCCCCACCATGAACAGCACGTCGTCGCCGTCCCGCTCCACCCAGACCACGGACTGCTGCGGCGTGCCGTCGGGCTGGATGGTGGCCACCGTGGCGAAGATCGGGGAGTCGAGCACCTCGTGCAGCCGTTCGGCCGAGATCCCTGACGTGACGTAACTCTGCCGGTCCCGCCGAGGCAGCGTGGCCAGCACGCGCTCGGTCTCGACGCGCAGCCGGCGGGCGGCGGCGACGTCGAAGGTCGGACCGGTCAGCGGGATCCGCTCGTGGCGCACCCAGGCGCTGATCGGCTCGGCCGGAGGGCGGTCCAGCAGCGCGAGTATCGGCTGGATCCCCTCCTCGACCGGCCTGGCTGCCGCGCGGATGGCCTCGATCTGAGCCGCGGTACCGCTGTCGTACTCGCCGGAGAAGCTGGTGCTGACGGTGCCCGGGTTGAGCAGGGCGTAGCGGACCTTGCGCGACGGCCCGTCGTGGGCGTACCCGACGCCGAGCAGGTCGTTGAGCACGCCACCGTGCATCATCGCCGCCGTGCCGTGGTAGCCGTGCTCGAACTCGAGGTCGTGCCAGCGGATCCTCTCCGAGGTGGCCCCCGGCCCTGCGACATTGACGATGATCGGCGCCTCGGCCGCGTCGAGCAGGTCGGTCATCTCGTAGCTCATGACGTGGCGGCTCAGGTAGAACAGCGCGAGGTTGCTCTCGACGCCCTCCGCGGTGACCGCCCTGGTCGAGCGGTAGTGCCGCGCGCAGAACACGAGGGCGTCGACGGTGGGGAAGAGGGATCGGATCTCCGCGACGGCCGCCCTGGTGCCGGCGACGAGGCCGAGATCGGCGTGCACGAAGTGGGCGCGCCCGGCCGCGCCCTCCTGTGCGGCGAGGTCGAGGAAATCAGTGCCCTTGTCGGCGTTGCGCCCGACGATCGCCACCTCGTCCCCGCGCCGGAGGCAGGCGAGGGCGACTGCCCGCCCCATGCCATCGGTGCCGCCCGTGACCACAATCCGTCTTGAACTCATGAGTTCAAACTAGTGTTCGGCCGAGTATCGAGCAACTGACCATAGGATGCAGCAGTGAGCGCCCGGGGCCGGATCGACAAGCGGCAGGCGATCCTCGCGGCCGCCGGCGAGGTGTTCGCCCGCGAGGGATACGCGCTGGCGGGCGTCGACGTCATCGCGGCCGAAGCGGGGGTCGCCAAGCCGACCGTCTACAACCACTTCGGGGACAAGGAGACGCTGTTCCGCGAGGCGATCGCCGCCGATGCGGATCGCGCGCTCGCCAAGCACCTGGCCGTGGTCGCCGAGCTCAGGGACGGGAACGACCTCCGCGCGACGCTCGAGCGCGTCGGGCACCACATGCTCGTGTGCCACTGCGAGGACCGCTCGGTGGCTCTCCGGCGGCTCCTCAGCGCCGAGGTCACCCGGTTCCCCGACCTGATCGACATCGTCCGCGGGCACGCCGCGGATCGCGTCACCGAGGCCCTGGCCGACCGGCTCGCCCGGCTCGCACTGGCGGGGCGGCTGCGCAGGCTCGACCCGACCCAGGCTGCCGAACAGTTCATCGCGCTGCTCACCGGTCCGATCGAGGCCCGCTCGCGGCTCGGCACCCGGCCCGTTCCCGACGACGAGCTGTGGGCGGTCGCGAGGGCGGCGGTGGACACGTTCCTGCGGGCCTTCGGCGACCAGGCGGCCGCCCGGTCCTCGGCTCCGGTTGCGGACACTCCGGGTGAGTGACCTGGCCAGGGACTCCCTGTCGTCCAACTGGCGTCGATCGAGCTAGAGGCCGCCACGGCGTGTCCTCCGGACCCGCCGAATGGCGCCTGCCTGGGCGTTCACGTAGGCCTTCACGTACGCCCAGCCCTCCTCCGTGTCGGCGAGTCCGAATGGAGCGCGTCTCCTCCGAGTGCGACCCACCAGCGGTAGTAGCCGGCCCCTCCGCGCTGGCTCTCCACGTGCACGACTCGGCCTCGCCGGCGAGCTTCCCGCTCGAGTGCTTCCTCGTCCATCTGGCCAGTCTGGCATTGCTGGTCGTTCTGGCCAAACTGGCCACACCGGCCCGGCAGGCAGGTCGAGCCGACCTAGCGTCGAGGGCGTGCCGGACGACAAGCTGATGACCACGGGCCAGGTGGCCCGTGAACTCCGCCTGTCGCACCGGTCCCTGAACCGCTGGGCGGAGCAGGGCGTCATCCGCCCAGCGGTGGTGACTCCGGGCGGCCGTCGGCTCTGGGATCTGGAGGATCTGCGGCGCCAGATCCGGGACATGTCGTCCGCTTCCGGGGGCGGGTCGAACCTCTGAGCGTCCGGCAAGGTCCCCTACCGGAGCACGCGATCCGCCATGATCGTCGCGTGTCGCTCCTCCGCTCAGACGCGCTGACGGTGTGCCAGGACCACGGCCAGTTCGAACTGGTCACCGGCGACATGGACGACGACCTCGTCGGGCTGATCGACGCCGCGAACCACGCTGATGGCATCGCCCAGGGCACCGTGGTCCTGGTCGTGCTGTCGCCGCACCAGAACAACTTCGAGCTGGGCCTGACCGTCGAGCAGTGGAGCAGCCCGCCGCCCGACGACCTCGACGCCTGGGAGGAAGGGTTCGAAGCCTCCCTCACGGTGGGCGACCTCGGGCTGGTCTACCACTCGCCGCCCGACACCTACGTCCAGCTCGACGTCCCGCCGGGGGCCTACCGGGCTCGCATCGTCGGGCGCGGATTCGTCAACAACGGGTGGCCGGGCTCGACGACACCCGGGGACGTCTGGCGGATCCAGGTCTGGCCGTGCGCCGAGCGCATCACGCCCCGGCGGATCGCGCGGTGGCCCGCGCCGTAGCTGCCGGAATCGGTGAACGCCGGTGCTGCCATCGTATGGGCATGGCGTTCCTGCAGCTCACCGCGATCATCGTCGAGGACTACGACGAGGCGATCGCCTTCTTCACCGGAGCGCTGGGGTTCGAGCTGGCAGAGGACTCCCCGGCCCGCACCAACGACGGCCGGCCGAAGCGCTGGGTGGTCGTCCGTCCGCCGGGCGCGGAGACCGGCATCCTCCTCGCCCGCGCCGACGGCGAACGTCAGCGCGCCGCGATCGGCGACCAGCACGCCGGTCGGGTCGGCTTCTTCCTCCGCGTCGACGACTTCGACGCGAGTTACGCGCGCATGCGCGCCGCCGGCGTCGAATTCCTCGCCGAACCCCGGACCGAGCCCTACGGCCGGGTCGTCGTGTTCCGCGACGTCGCGGGCAACCGGTGGGACCTCCTCGGGCCCGCGTCCCCGTCGACGGGGTGAACCGGTGGCCCGGTGCGCCGTGTCAGGTGAATACGGATCTGACAACGAGGTCATCGGGGGTATGACCCATGAGCACGATCGATCGAATCCGGGGGATCACGCGACGGCTGGCCACGGTGCTCGTGGCGACGGCGACGTGTGGGGCGTTGGCCATCGGAGCCGCACCGGACGCCGCGGCCCGGCCGGACCCGGGTGGCGTCAGCAGCTGCCCCGACGGGTTCTTCGCGACCAGAGCGGACGACTCGTACGCGGGGGTGGCTGTCCCCGGGGATCGGGAGGCAGCCCGCGAAGTCGAGAGAAGAAGGCGGCCAGGTCCAGGACAAGCGGAACAGCAGCACCATCCCGCTGGAAGGTGAGCTCGTCGGCATCGGGTGCATGCAGCACACCGGCGGCACCGCCATCATGCGGTTCCGCTGGACCTCGCCGGGCCCGCTCGACGTCGGGTTGTTCAACTACTCGCTGATCGACTGCACGAGCGGGGTAGCGCACCGGCGGCACCTGGCCTACGAGAACGGCACGAGCCGCACGTCGGATCAAGCCGAGGAGACGTTCCAGGTGAACCCGTCCCGCACGTACCGCATGCGGATCACCGGCCAGGGCACCTACCACCGGGAACCGCGCAACCAGTTCGAGGGACTGATCGGCCACTTCGACGTCGCGCCCGACAGCGCGCCGGACTGGGAGAACGAGACGCCCTGCGTGTAGCGCAGCCGACCAGTGGCGCGGGGCGACCGCGCTCAGCCCAGCGCCCGCCGCCGCACCGCCGGATTACGACCTCACGTCAGCAGGTGCCGGACGAAGAAGTGGTTGGCGGCCTCCCCCGCCCACGGCGGGACGCCCGTGTGTCCGCCCATGTTGGCGTGCAGCGCCTTCTCCTCGCTGGCGAAGGCGTCGAACAGGTCGAGGGCCTGCTGCCGGTCGTTGTGCTCGTCGTCCCACTGCAACAAGACGTGCAGCGGGATGGTGACCTTCCGGGCCTCCTCGACCACGGCGCGGGGCACGAAGCTCCCGGCGAACAGGAGGGCGGCCGCGATGCGGGGCTCCACGGCCGCCAGCCGGACGCCGATGGAGATCACCCCTCCCGAGTACCCGACCGGGCCCGTGATCCCGGGGAGCGTGAGGAGGGTGTCCAGGGCGGCTCGCCATTCCGGCACCGCCTGGTCGACCAGGGGGAGGACGAGGCGGTCGACGACCTCGTCGGCGACCGGTTCGCCGGCCTCCACGGCTCGGCGCAGGTCGGCGCGGGCCTGCTCGGCTGCGGCGGAACGAGGCCGGTCCCCGCTGCCGGGGAGCTCGAGGGTGGCCACGGCGAACCCCGCGGCCACGGAATGCCGGGCCCGGTCCGCCAGCCGGGGATACATCCTGCTCAATCCGCCGGGGTGGCCGGCCAGGACGAGCGGGACCGGTCCGGCGGCCGAAGAGGGCGTCCACAGGATGCCGGGGACGCCGTCCAGGGTGAACTCGCGTTCGAGGACGCCGCCGTCGAGGCGTCGTTCAGCGGTGAAGCGCATGGTCGTGCCTTTCGGGAGTGCTCGGGATCGGCGCTCCCGGACGACCTATCGCCCGACCGTGACCCCTGAGGGGAGCACCCACGTCGCTGCAGCGTTCACGGGTACCACCTCCTCGATCTCCGGCACGGCTGCGCGGACGTTAGCAGCGGGTCGTGGCGGCCTGCCAGCGAATTGTGGCGCCTGATCAGGGCTCCCGACCCGGAGCCGCAGCCACCGCCTCGGCGAGCAGCGCCCGCCAACGCTCCACCCCGACCGACAGCGGCACCGCGACCCAGTTGTGCATGCGCCGCTTCCCCATGAGGGGTGTGGTGGCTTCCCCGGAGGAGAGGAGCGCCGCCGCGGAGTCCGGGGGCAGCCGCAGCGCCAGCCGCCCGTCGTGGAAGAACGCGACGTTGTGCCCGTTCGCCATCAGGCAGTCGCGGCCGAACATCGACCGCCGCCCCGATCCCGGCCGGGCCAGGTGCTCCGCGGCCAGCTCCTCGAACGCCTCGCGTGCCGTGGATCCGCTCATCGGGACCGAACCTGGTGGCCGGCCACCATCGCGGCTTCGGCCATCACCGCCGCCGCGACGCGGGCGGACTCCTCGGCCACCCACGACCCCGCGTACGGGTCGTCGATCGTGATCAGGCTCTTCCAGAGCGCCCAGCCGCGGGCCCGGGCCCACATCGCGTCGTCGGCGGGCACGAGGCGGCGGAACTCCGCGCGGCTCTCGCCCTCGAACAGGGTCCAGGCGATCACGAGGTCGCACGCCGGATCCCCGACGCCGCAGGTGCCGAAGTCGATGACGGCGCCGAGGTCGCCGCGGTCGTCCACGAGGAGGTTGCGCACGGCGACGTCGCCGTGGAACCACACCGGTGACCCGGTCCAGGTGGCCTCGAGCGCGGTTTTCCACACCTCCGTGGCCAGGGCGCCGTCGACGCGCGACCCGAGCGCGGCGATCGCCTCGTGGGCCTCGGCGTCGTAGACGCGCAGGTCACCGCCCCGGTGGAAGCAGTGGTCGCCCGCCTCGGGGCCGCCGGTCGGGTCGACGCGCTGGAGCGCATCGAGGAAGCCAGCGATGTCCCGGGCGAACGCGACGAGGTCCCGGATCCGGTCCCGGGAGGCGACCCGGCCGTCGATCCAGCGCCGCACCGACCACGGCCACGGGTACTCGTCGGTCGGCTCACCCGCGGCCAGCGGCACCGGGATCGGGAGCGGCAGGTGCGGGGCCAGGCGCGGCAGCCAGGTGTGCTCCTTCTCGACGCTCGCGACGTACGCCGCGGCGCTCGGGAGCCGGACGCTCATCGTGTCGCCGAGCCGGAACGTGCGGTTGTCCCACCCCTGGTGCTCCACCGGCACGACCGGCAGCCGGGCCCACTCCGGGAACCGGGCGGCCACCAGACGGGCGGCGAGGTCGGCGTCGATCTCGTCACGGTCCACGGCGCCATCGTGACCGGCCGTCGATCCGCCGCGCGATCGATTTCCGCCCGGCGCACAGGATCCCCACAGCTCGCGGAGAGCGCGGCTACAGCGGGGACCGGCAGGTTGATGGGCGTCGCACCGGGGCTGGGGGACCCGGACGCGGCCGGAGAAGGGACCCGCCGGTCCGTCGGGGGCGCCGGCGGGTCCCTGCGGGCGCCCCGACGGCCTACGGTTCCCGTGTGGGCGGACGCCCACGGGGGAGGGATGGGATGACCCGCACCAGTGCGAAGGCGGCCCAGTTCACCGAGTCGGTGATCCGGGAGACGTTCCGGCTGGCCGCCCAGCACGGCGCCATCAACCTCGGCCAGGGCTACCCCGACTTCCCCTGCCCGCAGGAGCTCAAGGACGCGGCGTGCGCGGCGATCACCGCCGACGACAACCAGTACCCCCATGACGTTCGGCACCCCGCCGCTGCGCGCGGCGATCGCGGAGAAGACCGCGCGGACCTACCCGGGCTGGACGATCGACCCGGAGACCGAGCTGTGCGTCACCTGCGGGGCCACCGAGGCGCTGGTGGCCGTGTCGTTCGCACTCCTCGACCCCGGCGACGAGGTCGTGCTCTTCGAGCCGTGGTACGAGAACTACCAACCGGACGCGATCCTCGCCGGCGCCGTGCCCCGCACCGTGCGGATGCACGCCCTGGACTGGACGTTCGACGAGGCGGAGCTGCGCGCGGCGTTCGGACCGCGCACGAAGGCCGTGTTCCTCTGCCACCCCAACAACCCCACCGGCAAGGTGTACGACGCACAGGAGCTCGCGCTGCTGGCCGAGCTGTGCCAGCAATGGGACGCCGTGCTCGTCGTCGACTCGATCTACGAGCACATCCACTACCTCGGCGCGGGCGGGTACCTGCCGCCCGCGCGCGTGCCGGGGCTCGAGGACCGCACGATCACCGTCAACGCGCTGTCGAAGACGTACGCCGTGACGGGGTGGCGGGTCGGGTGGACGGTGGCGCCGCCCGACCTCACGTCCGCGATCCGCAAGGTGCACGACTTCCTCACGATCGCGGCGCCCGCGCCGATGCAGGCCGCGGGGGTGGCGGCGATGGGGCTGCCCGACGCCTACTACGCCGACCTCGCCGCCCGCTACCTGCAGCGGCGCGACCTGCTCTGCGAGGCGCTGGAGTACATCGGGTTCGCGCTTCGGCGCCCGGACGGGTCGTACTACGTGCTGTGCGACTCGGCCCCGCTGGATCCGGACGGCGACGGCGTCGCGTTCGCCCGCAGGCTCATCACGGAGATCGGGGTGTCGTGCGTGCCCGCGGCGTCGTTCTGGCAGCCGGAGCACGCCGCCGACGGCCGCAGCATGGTGCGCTTCGCCTTCCCCAAGCGCCCGGAGACGCTGCACGCCGCGGTCGAGCGGCTGAAGGGTCTCACGTCGCCGCGGTGACGCGGCCGGTCACCGCTACTGCACGCGCCCGCGTGGCATCGCCGTGCGCAGCAGTTCGACGGTGGCTGCGAAGGTCTCCCGCACGGCCGCCGCGGTGGCCGCCGGGTCGCCGCCCGCCTCGACCACAGCGGGGCCGTACGGGATGGCGGTGCGGGTGGTCGGCAGGTCCGGCACCCCGCCGACGAGGTGACCGGCCCCCGGGAACTCGAGCAGGCGGGCGCCGTACGGGTTGCCTCCCGCCTCGATCGAGGAGAGCGCGCGCTGCGCCTGCGGTGCGGATGGCCACACCCCGTCGGCCTGGCCCGAGGTGAACAACACCGGGCCGGTGATCTGCTCGACGTGGACGCGGGCGGCGGCCAGCCGCCAGCGTGACGCCGCCTCGACGGCCTGCTCGTACGACTCCGCCGACTGCACGGCCTGCCCGGCCGCGGCGGACGACGCGCCGCGGGAGGACACCCAGCGCAGGAACGGCACGTCGTCGTCGGCCCTGGTCCACGACGACACCGGCGTGCCCGCGGTGGAACCGGGGGCGGGCCACACGACGTCCGACGGCGCGTGGGCCACCACGGCGGCGAACCGCGACGGCTCCGACGAGGCGAGCAGCAGCCCGTACTCGGCACCCTTCGCCGTGCCCACGACGCCGACCCGGTCGCCCGACACCTCCGGTCGGTCCGCGAGCCACCGCGCGGCGGAGAGCCCGTACTCGACGGGGATGCGGGCCAGCGAGTCGGGGAGGCCCGGCAGGCCGAAGTAGGCGAGGCCGAACACGACGTACCCCTGCGCCGCGAGCAGCGAGGCGTACGCCGGGTCGGGGCGGCCGCCCTCGCCGCCGCCGAGCAGCAGCACCCCGGGCCACACCCCGGAACCCGGGGGCAGGTACAGGTCACCCACCAGACCGGCCTCGGCGACGGGCAACACCTGGCCCGCGGGGTCGCGGACCACCCGGCGCAGCGTGGTGCTGGCGACCGTGACACCGCCGGTGTCGACGCCGAGCCGCACCACGACGTCGTCGGCGTCCATCATCGGGTAGGGCACCGGCTGGTCGTCGGCCAGCCGCATCGACCAGAACAGCCCGTGCGGGTCGACGCCCGTGTAGGTGCCGCCCGTCGACGCCGCCGTGGACAGGTCCACCTGGCCCACGCCGTCGGTGACGAACTCGCCGGACGACTCCCACGCCTGTCCCCGCCGGTCGTAGGTGCGCGCCCAGACACGCACGGCATCACCGGCGGCGAGTCCCTCCACCACCACGTCGACGGGGATCGCTATGCTCACCCCGTCCGGCGTGGCGGTGATCCGCGGCCCGGGCGCTTCATGGTGCGCGGAGCAGCCGGCGAGCAGCAGCGCCACGGCGCAGGCCATGCCGATCGACATCCGCATGAGCTCGATGCTATGCACCGGAAGTCGATCTCACCCCTGGTCTCGCACGGATGGGTTACCCCACGTGGGTGCGGCCACCCCCGCTACCAGCACCTGCTCCCCGATCGGGTGGATCGCCCGACGCCGCGGAGAACGCGGGGTGATCGGGGTCGGCGCGCGTGATCCCGTTCGCGCGACCACGGCGGGGTTGCCGGCGCCCGCGACTGCTCCTCCGGACGGCGGACCTCGTGTCCCGGCGCCGGGGCGGCATGCGATCCTGGACGGGTACGTGGTCGCTTCCCCCGGCCGCCGATCCGGTCACTGGGAGGAAGCCGTGTACAAGCCGTGGTCGTCGAGCGTGAGCACGCCGCCTCCACCGCTGGACCGGCCCGTGTGGGTCCACCTCGACCGGTTCTACGGTCCCCCCGATTCGCCCGATCCCATCGCCGACCCGGTGCCCGGAGGCCTCCTCGTCGCCACCGCGCGGGTGCCCGGGCTGCTCAAGCGCTGGGCCCGCGCGGTGGACGGCCGCTGGTTCGGCCGCGTCAACTTCGCCGTCTGCGACGCCTACGGCGCCGTGGTGGCCGAGCACGTGGCCGTGCTGGTGCCTGCCTCCGCCCTCAGCCCGCGGGACGAGGAGGTCCGCCGGTGACGCCCTGGCCGCCCCGTAGCGGCACGTCGGCGGATCGCTGCTCCGACCTTGCGCATCAGGTC
The DNA here is from genome assembly GCF_042657305.1 of Pseudonocardia zijingensis. Lineage (NCBI taxonomy): Bacteria > Bacillati > Actinomycetota > Actinomycetes > Pseudonocardiales > Pseudonocardiaceae > Pseudonocardia > Pseudonocardia zijingensis. The sequence goes on from NZ_JBHSKO010000003.1 coordinate 582,164, forward strand.
CGCAAAGTCGCGGTACACGTCGAGGTCGGTGGCGTAGAACATCGCCCAGCCCTCGTCCTGGAGGTAGTTGTGGCGCCGGCGGTCGGAGCGCAGGGCCCGCTGCCCGGTGTGCCCCTCCTCGCCGTCGTACTCGAGGCCGACCTCGACCTCCTCCCAGGCCAGGTCCACGAACCGGCGCGCGCGGCCGCGTGCATCGAAGACCGGGAACTGCACGGTGGGTGGCGGGAGGCCGGCGTCGTGGCAACGCAGCCGCAGCCGGGACTCCTGCGGCGACTCCGGAGCGCCGTTCGCCGGCGGCACCAGCTCCCGCGCCTGCCGCACACCGCGCAGCCTCGCGTGCCGTTCCAGCTCGGCGGCCGGCGACTCGGTGGTGCAGACCCCTGCGCCGAGAGCCGCGTCGAGAACGGGGAGGACGTCGATGCGCGGCAGGGTGCGCGCCAGGTCGACAGCGGTCCGGTCGGGGTTCGTGGCGAGCGTGCCGCACCGCAGCCGCGCGAGGTCGTCCTCCGCGAGGGCGAGCTGGTGGGGCCAGAGGTCGGCGCGGCGGATGCACGCCTCGTCCGGTCGGACGGCCACGTGGGTGGTCGCGTCGTCGAGCACCCCGAAGCCGTGCAGCTCGGCCGCCGTGTGCAGGCAGGCCGGCACCTCCCGCCCGTCCCGAGCGCGGCTGCCGCGAGCCGGAGCCGCGGACCGGGTTCGGCCTCGCTGAGGCGGTAGCTCCCGGTGAACACCCCGCGCCACCGCCCGGAACGGATCAACGCCCGCATCTCGCCGCGGCTGTAGCAGGTCAGCGCCTGGGCGGCGCTGAAGGCACCGTGCTGTGACACGGCGATGTCGCGGAGTGGCCGGCGCATGCCCCGAGCCTGAGGCCTCGGCCCGGCTCGGTCCCCGGTCATCGCCGGACTGTGGACAACCAGGTGCCGAGGTGGACAACTGCCCGACCTCGCCATCGATCAAGGGGAAACGGTCGCTCCACAAGATCGAACAACGACCATTTCCCCTTGATCAGCGAGCGCGTGGGCTCTCAGGAGTGCATCCAGCCGCCGTCCACCACCCAGTGCTGGCCGGTGCAGGAGCGGCTGTCGTCGGCCGCGAGCCACAGCACCAGGCGGGCGACGTCGGCGGGTTCGAGCCGCTGGGGGAGGGCCTGGGCGGCGGAGCGGTGGGCGTCGGCCTCCGGGGTCACCCAGTTCTCCAGCTGCCGGGGCGTCATGATCCAGCCGGGGAGCACGCAGTTGACGCGCACGCCGTCGGGGCCGAACTCGCGCGAGAGCGACCGGGTGAGCCCTTCGATGCCCGCCTTCGCGGTCATGTAGGCGGGAAGGTCGAGCAGGTCGACGTGGGCGCTGATCGAGCCCATGTTGATGATCGAGCCGTGGCGGGCGGCGCGCATCGCCGGGGCCACGGCCTGCGCGGCGAAGAACTGGTGGTCGAGGTTCACGCGCATGAGCTCGTCCCAGTACTTCGGCTCGACGGTGGCGACGCTGTGCCGCTCGTCGTGGCCTGCGTTGTTCACGAGCACCCGGATGTCGCCGAGCTCGGCGGCGATCTCGGCGATCACGCCGCGGTAGGCGTCGAGGTCGCGTACGTCGCACCGGCGGAAGAGCGGGCGCGGGTGCCCGTCCCCCGCCACGGCCTCGACGAGCGCCTCACCTGCCTCGACGGCCACGTCGACGAACCCGACGCGCGCGCCCTGGGCGGCGAACTGCCGCACGAACTCCGCGCCGAGGCCGCTCGCTCCGCCGCTGACGAGGACGACGGCGTCGCGGAGGCTCGGGTAGGTGGCGTAGCGGGAATCGCTGGTCATGACGGCAGTACTACCGCGCGGCCGCCTGCGCCCTTGCGCAGGGCCTCGTACGCGTCGTCGACGGCGTCGAGCGGGTACCGCTCGCCGAGCAGCGTGTCGAGCGGCAGCTTCCCCGCGAGGTAGAGGGCGAGGTAGCGGGGCAGGTCGACCGGCGGGTTGGCCGAGCCGTACAGGCTGCCGACGAGCCGCTTCTGCTGCTGGACGAGCTCGTTGATAGGCACCGCGGCGGTGGCGTCGACTGATCCCAGCCCGACGGCGATGGCGGTGCCGCCCGGGCGGAGCACCGCGAAGGCCTGGCGCAGGGTCTGGGGGAGGCCCACCGCGTCGATGGCGACCTCTGCTCCGCCGCCGGTGAGCTCCTGGACGGCGGCGACCACATCGCCGGGGGCCATGCCGGAGGCGTCGAGGGTGTCGGCGGCGCCGAGCCGCCGGGCGAGCTCGAGCTTGTCGGGGGCGACGTCGACCACGAGGGGGGTGGCGCCGACGAGCACGGCGCCCATCAGCGCGGAGAGCCCGACCCCGCCCGCGCCGACGACGACGAGCGGCTTGCCCGCGACCTGCCCGGCCACGTTGACGACCGCGCCGACCCCGGTGATCACGGCGCACCCGGTGACGGCCGCGATGGCGGGTGGCACGCCGTCGGGGACCTTCACGATGGCGCGCTGCGACACCACCGCGTGCTCGGCGAAGCAGGAGACGCCGAGGAAGTGGTGCAGCGGGCCGCCCTCGAGCCGCAGCCGGGAGGTGGCGTCCATCAGGCCGCCGCTGCGCGCCTGCACGCGCCCGTACACGCACATCACCGGGCGCCCGGTGACGCAGTACTCGCAGTGGCCGCAGCGGGGGCGCCAGGTGAACGCGACCCGGTCGCCCACCGCGACGGCGTCGACCCCTGAGCCGACCTCCTCGACCACACCGCTGCCCTCGTGGCCGAGCACGATCGGCAGCGGGCAGGGCATGGCGCCTTCCATGTAGTGCAGCTCCGTGTGGCAGACGCCTGCGGCCTCGACCCGCACCAGCACCTCGCCCGCGTGCGGGGCCTCCAGCTCGACGTCCTCCACCCGCAGCGGGTCGCCGGGCGCCCGCAGCACCGCTGCCCGTACCCGCATCAGACCCAGACCTCCTTCGCGACGCGCACGTCCTGCCCGGTGCGGGCGCTCTCCCCGATCGCGAGGGAGATGGCGTGGTCCTGGCAGCCCTGGGCGAGGGGGTAGGGCGCCGGGGCCTCGTCGCGGGCCCAGGCGCCGGTGGCCTCGAGGATGGCGGCGACGCCGATGTCGTCCTCCGAGAGGCGCGTGCCGCGGAACGGGTTGCGGTACAGCACGCGGCCGTCGAGGGAGACGTGGTCCAGCTCGTTGCCCTCGAGGTTGAGGTCGATCCCCAGGCGTCGGTACACGAACTGCGATTCGACGGGTGCCTGCGGCTCGACCAGCCGGACGATGCGGTCGTCCACCAGCTCGCCGGTGGTGCCGCGCACCGAGATCCGGCGGGCGAGCAGCGGGTTCCACCACTGGTTCTCGGTGAAGTCGTAGAGGCCGTGGCGGCCGTCACCGAAGTCGAGGGTGGCGATCGTCCTCGTGCGCGGCTGCGGTGCCGGATCCGGCCGCCACCCGTCGAAGCCGAGCGGGTCGGTGAGCGGCGCGGAGAAGGCGCGGGCGGAGACGGTGACGTCGTCCATGTCCAGGCCCAGCAGGCCGCGCACCAGCGACACCGCGTGGTAGAGGTGTGTGGAGCAGACGTGCACCGCGGTCGGGTCGCCGATGATCCCGCCGCGCACGGCGGCGAGCCGGGCGGCGTGCCCCGGCATCAGCAGGTACTGCTCGGCCACCTGCACGAGGCCGCTCGCGCCCACGTCGGCCCAGAGGGAGCGCAGGCCGTCGAGGTCGGGGGCGGGTGGGGTCTCGACGAGCACCGGCAGGCCGGCCGCCACCACCGCGCGCGCCGTGTCGGGCATCTGCGGCCACGGCACCGCCGCCGCGACGAAGTCGGGACGCTCGTGCGCGAGCAGCTCGTCCAGCGTGCGCACGGCGAGCACGCCCTGCGGGGCCCGCTCCGGGTTGCGGCTGACGATGCCGACGGCCCGCAGCCGGTCGGGCGCCGCCTCGGCCATGCGGAGAAAGAATCGGCTCCGCTTGCCACTTCCCACCACTGCGAACGTCGTCGGCGCCATCGATCCACCGTCGTTCATGATCCGGCGTGCGCGCAAGCCCGATCGTGCCCGGGCGGCGCAACCGTGGGAAATCGCACTCACCCTCCGTTGTGATCTGCGCAACAGAAGTCACCCGGACAACTCGGAGTAACCCGGACGGGACAGCCTCGTTTGATCAATTACGCGGACCGTGATCGGCCGACTGTTGTCGTCCGTTCCGGACCGTCCCTGTCCGATCAGCTCTGTTTGGGTGACATGTCACAGCACATCGCGCCGCCCGAGGCGGCGCCCTCCCGGGGCACGGGCCCCGGCCCGTCCCGGCGGGGGATCGTGTTCGGGGCGATCGCCGGGGTCGTCGTGGCGATCGCCGTCGCGCTGGGCTTCACCTTCTTCGGCGGCGGGTCGGGCACCGATCCGTCCTCGGTGGCCGAGGGTGAGGTCCCGCCGGGCGACCTCCAGGTCAGCAGCACGTACACGGAGCTGGCCGGAGCGCCGGCGGACCCCGATCCGACGGGTACCACCAACGGTCTTGTCGTGCACCCGATCCGGGAGACCCCGGTTCGGGATGCACCCGACGGGCGCCCGATCGCCCGCATGGAGACCACCCAGTTCGGCGACACCTGGCTCCCCGTGATCGCCGAGCAGCCCGGCTGGGTGCAGGTCCTCCTGCCGTCCAAGCCGGCCGGCTCCACCGGCTGGATGCGCGCCGACGACGTGGAGCGGGCCATCACGCCCTACGTCATCAGGGTGCACCTGGGTTCCAAGAAGCTCGAGCTCGTGCGCGAGGGCAACGTCGTGGACGAGTGGTCGGTGGGGATCGGCAAGGACGACACGCCCACGCCGACGGGGCGCACGTTCCTGCTCGGGGCGTTCGCCGACGAGAACCAGCACTACTCGCCGGTGATCCTCCCGCTGGGCACGCACAGCCCCACGCACGACACGTACGGCGGCGGTCCCGGCACCGTCGCAATCCACACCTGGCCGGACTCCAGCGTGTTCGGCCAGGCCATCAGCGACGGCTGCATCCGAGTTCCGCAGGACGCGCTGAGCCAGCTGGACGACGTCCCGCTCGGCACGCTCGTGATCATCGATCAGGAATGAGGGGTTAGACCCACTGTGAAGACGAAGAAGCTCGCCGGTGCGGCAGCGGTCGGGGCCGTCACCGCGGTGACGACCCTGCTGCTCGGCGCGACCCCCGCGTTCGCGCAGGACGACGACTCGACGGGCGACAGCGCCTTCGCGCTCTCCGCGTCCGGCCTCCTGGACATCAACCCGATCTCCCAGGTGGAGTCGACGGACGGCGCGCTGGTCCACGACGAGCTCCTGTCGATCGGCGACGTCGCCGGCAAGTACGAGGACGACCTCTCCCTCGGGCTGCTGACCTCGGAGGCGGAGTCCCACCGCGCCGAGACCGTGGTCAAGGAGGTCAACCTCTTCGACATCCTCCGCGCCGACGTGATCCGCACCTGGTGCGACAACGGCGAGGGTGGCCTGCAGATCATCAACGGCACGGTGCTCGGGCAGAAGCTGCCGGAGACCGCGGTGCCCGGCAAGGACCTCGACCTGTCGCCGCTGGTGAAGCTGTCGCTGAACGACCAGAAGCGCAACACCGACGGCTCGCTGTCGGTCACGGGCCTCGAGCTGACCGTGCTCCCCGCCCCGGAGGTCGCTGACCCGGACGAGAAGCTGACCGAGTCGGAGAAGGCCTCGCTGCCGGTCCTCGGCAAGCTGCTGGGCAAGGACCTGCCCGTCAACACCGACACCGTCGGCGGGCTCGTCGGTGAGCTGGGTGCGCTCGGCACCGGCGGTGACCTCCAGAAGATCACCATCGGCAACGCCACCTGCCAGGAGGGCGGCTCCGCCTCCGGTGACGGCGACAGCAAGGACGACGACGGCGACAACGACGGTTCGTCGAACGACGACGACGGCAAGAGCAACAACGACGGTGACGACGACGGCGACGACGACGGCGGCAACGGCGACGACGACTCCGCGGTCAAGAGCGCGGGCACTGCCCCGGCCCCGTCCGTGGTGAAGGCCGCTCTCCCGGTGACCGGCTGACACACCGCACCACCTGAGAACACCCGCAACGGGCGGGAGCCTCCTCGGCTCCCGCCCGTTGTGTTTTTCACGTCTGCGGCAGGCTCCAGTGCATCGCGACGCTCGTGCCCGCGGCCGCGCTGCACACCTCGATGTGCTCGGCCAGTCCTCCGATGAGCACGAGGCCGCGTCCGCGCCACCCGGGGTCGGCCGCAGGCGGCTGCCAGCAGCCGTGGTCGCGCACGACCACCCGTACCTCGCCCTGCTCGCAGTCGGCGTCCAGCTCGGCGTCGCCGCCACCGTCCGGGTAGGCGTGGTCGGCCACGTTCACGAGGGCCTCGTGCGTGGCGAGCACGATGTCGTCGACCCTGTCGTTCGACAAGCCCAGCCGGGCCGCCCACGCAGCCACCTGCTCACGCACCTCCCGCAACCGTCGGGGCAGGGAAGGTGCGGACAGGTGCAGCCGCAAGGGTTCGGGTCCGCGGACGAGCGCCGCCATACATCTCTCCAGCTTCGGCGCGATGGCCAGGTCGTCGGTACGCCAGGTTTACCCGGCCCGGGGGCCGCGAACCCGTGTGCCGGCCTACGTTCGCGAGTTCGGGTATGGATCCGCGACGCGCCGCGTTGGTGGGTGGTGTGGATCGACGTGGGACCGCACCCGACCGCACGTGGTTGATCGCCGTCGCCGCTGCCATGTGGGGCACCGACGGCCTGTTGCGCCAACCTCTCGCCGGCCAGCTGCCGGCGGCCACCGTGGTGTTCTGGGAACACCTGCTGATCGTCGTGGTCCTGGTGCCCTTCCTGCCCTCGGCCGTGCGGGCGTTCCGGGCGGCGAGCGGGCGCGAGCGCCTGGCGCTGGTGCTGATCGGTGCCGGCGCGTCCGCCGTGGCGACGGCGCTGTTCACGCAGGCGTTCCGCTACGGCGACCCGGTCACCCCGCTCGTGCTGCAGAAGCTCCAGCCGGTGATCGCCGTGGTCGCGGCCGCGGTGCTGCTGGGGGAACGGATGCGCCGCGGCTACTGGCTGTTCGCGGCGCCGGCGCTCGCCGGGGCCTGGCTGATGGCCTTCCCCGACCCGCTCTCGGCCGCGCCGCAGGCGGTCGCGGCGGCGCTGCTGGCCGTGGCGGCGGCCGCACTGTGGGCGGTCGGCACGGTGCTCGGCCGGATGGTCAGCGTGCGCATCGCGAGCCGCGACGTCACCGTGCTGCGGTTCGCCATCGGCCTGCCGGCCAGTGTCGTCGTGCTGCTCGCGCAGGGCGCCCCGGTGGCGATCACGGGCGCGCAGCTCGGCCCGCTGGTGCTGCTCGCGCTGGTGCCGGGTCTGCTCGGCCTGACCCTCTACTACATCGGCCTGAAGTCCACCGCGGCCGCGCGCGCCACGCTCGCCGAGCTGGCGTTCCCGGTGACGGCTGCCCTGATCGGCGTCGGCCTGCTCGGCACGCACCTGGAACCGAGCCAGTGGTTCGGGCTGTTCATCGTGGTCGTGTCGGTCACGGCGCTGGGTCTGCGCGAACGCACCCGGCAGCCCGTCGTGCGTGTGGACGCCGCGGTCTGACGCTCACAACCGCCCGGAGCGGAACGCGTCGAGCACGCGGCGCTCGCGTTTCGTGGGGCGGCCCGCGCCCCGGTCGCGGCGGGCCACGGGGATGCTCGCCTCCGGCGGCGGGGCGGGGGTGCGGTCGATGTAGCACGTGGCCGCGTCGGCCGCGCCGACCCGCTTCTGGATCACGCGCACGACCTCGACCACCCGGGTGCGGTCCTGCACGCGTGCCCTGACCTCGTCGCCGGGGTGCACCGGGGTGGCCGGTTTCGCCGGCCGGTCGTTCACGCGGACGTGCCCGCCCCGGCAGGCGGCCGCGGCGTCCGGCCGGGTCTTGGTGAGCCGCACCGCCCACAGCCAGCGGTCCAGTCGCGTCGACTCCACCCCACGATGATGGACCACCGGGGATCAGGCCGGGCCGATGGTGCTGCGGGGCAGCGGCGTGGACAGCACCAGCGTGCTCGAGGGGCGCCCGTACGAGGCGAGCTGGTCGATCAGGTGCTCGAAGGCGGCCATCGATGGCGCGGCGACCCTGAGGATGCTGCAGGTGTCGCCGGTGACCCGGTGGATCTCCTGGACCTCCGGCCAGTCCAGCACGGCGTCGTCGCGCAGCACGCAGCGCGGGCCGTAGCAGGACATCTGGATGAACGCCGTCACCGGCCAGCCGACGCGCGCGCCGTCGACGGTGGCGTGGTAGCCCGTGATCACGCCTGCCTCCTCCATGCGGCGCACCCGCTCCGCCACGGCGGGCGGTGAGAGGTGCACCCGCCGGGAGAGCTCGCTGAACGACAGGCGGGCGTCGTCCTGGAGTTCGCGGAGCAGGTTCCAGTCCATCGAGTCCACCGGCGGATCCTCACATGCGTAAAGCGGTCCGGCGAGATCGCCGTCGAAGATGTGCTCAGATGGCCGGATCGCCGTCAGAACGGCATTCACCTCGCCCGGCCGCCGCGTGAGGATGGACTCTCGAACCGAGAGGAGGTGACACCGATGAGCGGTCAGGCACCCGACGAGCGCTCTCGCATCGCGGTCCGTCCGATCGAGGAAGGCGTGGTGCGCGAGTTCGCAGGCACCGGCGAGAAGGTGAACCTCTCCTACGGCGCCTACCTGCAGCTGGACCAGCTGCTCTCCGCCCAGAAGCCCGTGAGCCGGCCGGTGCACCACGACGAGCTGCTGTTCATCGTGCAGCACCAGACCTCGGAGCTGTGGCTGAAGCTGGCGCTGCACGAGCTGCGCGCCGTGCGCGACCGGCTGCGCGCCGACGAGCTGCGCCCCGCGCTCAAGGGCCTCGCCCGCGTCAAGCACATCCAACGCCAGCTCACCGACCAGTGGTCCGTGCTGGCCACGCTCACGCCGTCGGAGTACGCGGAGTTCCGCCGGTTCCTCGGCACCTCGTCGGGCTTCCAGTCCTACCAGTACCGGGCCGTCGAGTTCATCCTCGGCAACAAGAACCCGGGGATGCTCGAGCTGTTCGCGCACGATCCGGCCGCCCGCGAGCTGCTGCAGACGTTGCTGGAGGAGCCGACCGTCTACGACGAGTTCCTGCGCCACCTGCACCGGCACGGGCACGCCGTCCCCGAGCAGCTGCTGACCCGCGACGTCGCGGAGCCCTACCGGTTCACCGCCGAGCTGGTGCCCGTGTTCCGCCGCATCTACGAGCACTCCCGCGAGTACTGGGAGGCCTACGAGGCCTGCGAGGAGCTCGTCGACCTGGAGGAGAACTTCCAGCTGTGGCGGTTCCGCCACCTCAAGACCGTCGAACGCGTGATCGGGACGGTGCGGGGGACGGGCGGCTCCAGCGGGGTGGCGTTCCTGCGCGCGGCACTGGACCTGACGTTCTTCCCCGAGCTGTTCGCCGTCCGGACGGAGATCCACTCGTGACCACCACCCGCACCTGGGCCGAGCGGGCGGCCGCGCTCGACGCCACCGACCCGCTCGCGGGGCTGCGCGACCGGTTCCTGCCCGCGCCCGGCGTCGTCGCCTACCTCGACGGCAACTCCCTGGGTCGGCCCGTCGCCGCCGCGGCCGACCGGCTCGGCGAGTTCGTGCACCGCGCCTGGGGGCAGCGGCTGATCCGCGGTTGGACCGAGGAGGGCCCCGACGGGCCGTGGACGTACTGGCCGGAACGGATCGGCGACCGCATCGCGGCCCTCGCCCTCGGCGCGGCGCCCGGACAGACGGTGCTCGCCGACTCCACCACCGTGCTCCTCTACAAGCTCGCCCGCGCCGCCGTCGACGCCGCCGCTGCCGCGGACCCGGCCCGCCGGGTGATCGTCGCCTTCGCCGACGACTTCCCCACCGACCGGTACGTCGTCGAGGGCATCGCCGCCGAACGTGGTGGCAGCGTCCGCTGGCTGCAGGCCGGTATCGCCGAGGGCGTCACGGCTGCCCAGGTGGCCGAGGCCGCCGGGCCCGACACCGCGCTGGTGCTGCTGTCCCACGTGGCCTACCGGTCCGGCTGGCTCGCCGACGCCCCGGCGATCACGGTGGCGGCCCACGCCGCCGGCGCCCACGTCCTGCTCGACCTGTGCCACTCGGTCGGATCCGTGCCCCTCGCCCTCGACGCCTGGGGGGCCGACCTCGCCGTGGGATGCACCTACAAGTTCTTGGGCGGCGGGCCCGGGGCGCCCGCCTTCGGCTACGTGCGCCGCGACCTGCAGGACCGCCTGCACCAGCCCATCCAGGGCTGGATGGGGCGCGACGACCCGTTCGGCATGGGCCCCGGCTACGTCCCCGCCCCCGGCGTCCGGCACGTCGTCTCCGGCACCCCGCCCGTCCTCGCCGCCGTGCCGCTGCTGGCCTCCCTCGACCTGCTCGAGGAGGCCGGTATCGCCGCCGTCCGAGCCAAGTCGCTGGCCCTCACCGGGTTCGCCCTGGAGCTCGTGGACGAATGGCTCACCCCGCACGGCGTCGAGGTGATCTCCCCGCGCGACCCGGAGCTCCGCGGCGGGCACGTGACCATCCGCCGCCGCGGGTTCCGGGGGGTCGTCGACGCGCTGTGGGCCCGCGGTGTGCTCCCCGATTACCGCGAGCCCGACGCCATCCGCATCGGGCCCGCGCCCCTGTCCACCTCGTTCACCGAGCTCCACGACGGGCTGGCCGTACTCCGGGAGCTCCTCGACGGCGGTCACCACGGCCGGTGATGGACCAGGGTGAGGGCGAGGGCTGCGACCGCGACACCGAAGAACACCGCCCACGGGCCGAAGTGGTAGTCGCGCGCGCGGATGTGGGCGCCGAACGCGCCGACGAAGTACAGCACGAGCCCCGCGGCGGCCAGCACGCCCAGGACCGGGACCACCAGCCCGGCGAGCAACCCCAGCGAACCGGCACCGAGGAGCAGGCCGAGCGGCAGGTGCCACGAGTGCGGTACCCGCATCTCGTCCGCCTGGTTCCTGGCGTACTCGTGGCCGCTGAGGTTGGCGTACGCCGCGGCGCCGTTCAGGGCCGACGCGAGCAGGGTGACTGCGAGGTAGGTGCCGAACACAAGGGCCTCCGGTCCGGTGCAGCGACGGGTTCACCCTTGTGACGAGTGGGCCGGTCGGAACGGGACACGGTGACCGGAGACACCCGGGTGGGCCGCGCGCGGCGATGATCCGCCGGTGCACTAGCCGGCGAAACGGAACGCGACCTCGCCGAGGTCGCCGAACGCCGCCCGCACCTCGTCGCCCGGCCCCACCGGAACGGGCGCGGTGGTTGTTCCGGTCGTCACGAGCTCGCCCGCCCGCAGCCCGTGCCCGTGGCGGCGCAGGTCCTCGGCGATCCAAACCAGCGCGGTGCGGGGATCGCCCAGCACATTTCCGCCGCTGCCGGTCGCGACCCGCTCGCCGTTGATCCACACTTCCGTCGCCCACGTGGACAGGTCGTACCCGCCCCAATCCGGAACCTCCGGGCCGAGCACGAACCGGCTCGCGCAGGCGCAATCCGCGAGCAAGTGCGGAGCGCCGACGGTCTCGAAATGAGTGAAGCGGGAATCGGGAACCTCGACGGCCAGGTGCAGGCCCGCGACCGCGGAAAGGATCTCGTCCGGTCCTGCTTCCGGCGCGACGTCGGAGCCCATCAGATACGCGAATTCCGCCTCGACCACCCGCATGTGCATGTCGGCGGAGGGGAGGACGTCGCCGGGCTCGTGGCGGAACCGTTCGAACAGGGGGCCGGGCAGCGGGCCGTTCACCCCGATGTGTGCCTGCCCGGCGGTCGTGGTGGCCGCGATCTTCCAGCCGTAGGTGCGCCCCGCGTGCTCGCCGATCGCGAGCTGCGCCGCGAACCCCTCCGCGTCGTCGCGGGGCCGGATGTCGTCGGGGAGCGCGGCGATCCGGTCGCCGGAGGTCCAGGCGGCCCACAGGGCGTCCGCGGCGCGGGCGGCACGGTGCTCATCAGACATGTCCGCCATCCTGACTGCCGCGGGTGGCCGATTCCAAGTCGCACCGCGTCCCTGCGGCCTTACCAAATGTGATCCAGCTCACCCGGCAACTCGACCTTGGTTCGCTACTCTGATCGTGTTCTCCGCAGGACTGGTGGAGGGTCGCTCCTCCTGTTGCTGTCGAATCGCAACGGGTGCCGCGGGCCGAAGCTGATCCGGATGTCGACCTGGTCCGTCCGGAGCGCAGGTCGCTGCCTCTGGCGCGACGTGCGAGAGCTTGTTCCAGCCTGCTTCTGATTCGCGGAATCGCCGCAGTTCAGCGCACGCACGCTCAGCATCCTCGTTCGCACATCCGACAGCGGGAGCCATTCACATGCGCAGGTACGCCGCCCACGAAGGGGAGGTCCTCGACCTCTCCTCGTGCGCCCGTGCCTCGGTGCGGCTGCGGCTGTCGGCGGTGGATCGGATGCTGCTGGTGCTGCGGTGGACGCTCGCGGTCGCCGGCGCCGTCGTGGTGCTCTGGGTGGGGGCGGCATTCCTCGCCACGCCCGCGGCGGCAGCAGCCACCCCGGCAGCGGCAGTGACGGCAGGGGTGCTGAGGGGAGGCGTCAGCACCTCGACCGAGAACTCGTCGAGCGGCGGGGGCGAGAAGGAGTCGGGCAAGGGCGAGAAGAAGTCCAAGGGCGGCAAGAAGTCGAAGAGCGAGAAGAAGTCGAAGAGCGAGAAGAAGTCCAAGGGCGAGAAGAAGTCCAAGGACGAGAAGAAGTCCAAGGACGAGAAGAAGTCCAAGGACGAGAAGAAGTCCAAGGGTAAGGAGAAGAAGGGCAAGGGCGAGAAGAAGTCCGCCAAGAAGAAGCCCACCAAGGACACCAAGGACATCAAGCGCGACAAGGAAAAGAAGCCCGGCAAGGACGCCAAGGATTTCAAGGGCGGCGAGAAGAAGCCGGCCAAGGCGGAGAAGAAGCCCGCCAAGGCGGAGAAGAAGCCCGCCAAGGCGGAGAAGAAGCCCGCCAAGGGTGAACAGAAGCCGGCCAAGGCCGAGAAGAAGCCCGCCAAGTCCGAGAAGAAGTCCGCGAAGAAGAAGGACGAGGACGGCGGCGTCGCGGAGGAGACCGAGGAGCTGCTCAAGCAGCGGATCGCCTTCGAGAAGAGCAAGGACCGCCTGGAGAAGGCGAAGCGCGACCGAGCCGCCGGCAAGATCACGAAGGCGCAGTACCGCAAGCACGTCGTCACGCACCGCACGGCCAAGCAGGAGCTGGCCGATCAGCGGGCGGACGTCGACGTGGAGCAGCGTCGCCTGGTGAACCAGGTGGTCTCCGGCCACGAGCGGCTGGACGGGCTCGAGACCCGGCTCGCCAAGGAGAAGCGCAAGGTCGCCGCGGGCACGCTCTCGAAGGCGACGTACCGCAAGCACACGGCTGCCTACGAGAAGGTGCGCACGCGGGTCTACACCGCCACCGACGAGCTCATGGAGGTCACCGACCGCGACACGAACGTCGACCCGGGCGACGAGCTGGACGGCCGCGGCGCGGCGGGCGGCTGCGGCGCCGACGGGGCGTTCGTCGAGTGCAGTTCGGTCAGCGAGTCGGCGAGCGGCAAGCGCACGACCGATCGGTGCGTGGCCGTGTCCGGGCTCTCCGGCGGCTGTGGCGTCAGCACGAAATCGGGTCACGAGAAGGCGTCGGCCTCCTGCACCCTGACCGGTTCCGGCCGCGGCTGTGCGAGCAAGGCGACCGGCCGCGGTGCCGACGGCACGAAGACCGTGGGGGCTGCCCGCTGCGAGGGCGGGATCGCCGGGTGCGCCCAGTTCAGCATCGCCACGCCGGACGGCGGCGACGCGACGTGCCGGACCGCCGGCGGGAAGTGCACCACCCGCTCGGCCGGCCCGTACCGCGGCGACGCGCCCGACGAGCGCACCCGCACGGTCGCGAGCTGCACCGGCGCCTGCGAGGTCGACTCGTCCGCCGACCGCGACGGCGCCGAGTCCGGCTGCGCCACGGAGGCCGGGCGCTGCTACAGCCGCAGCACCGACCTCGACAAGGACTCCTTCGGCCTCGGCAACGGGCCGGGTGGCGCGGGTGAGAAGGGCGGCTCCGCCCGGGCGGTCTGCAACGCGGCCGACGGCTGTGGCGCGGCCAGCGAGGTGGCGGCCGGTGCCGACGGCCAGGCCGTCGAGGCGGCTGCCGACATCGACTGCGGCGGGGTCGACTGCGCGGGGCGCGCGGCCACGCTGACCGACGCCGGCCGCAAGGTGTGGGTGAGCCCGCAGGCCCTGGAGCGGTGGGCCGCGGCGACGTCCGCCGGCGCGAAGCTCGGCTCGCCGGGTTCCGCCGCCGAGGCGGGTGCGCTCTGCAAGGTGTCGGCCAGCGGCTGCCGGGCCGCGAGCACGTCGGACAGCAACGGCGCCGACGCGGGCGGCCACGCCGAGGTCGCCTTCGACTGCGACCAGGCCGCGTGCAAGGGCCTCGGCGTCACCCGGTCCAACGGTTCGGTGCACGGCGTCGACCAGGACGCGAAGCGCACGGCGGGCGACCGCACCACGTGCACGGTCGCCGATGGCGGCTGCGAGGTGGGCTCCGGCACCGAGGTCCAGCGCACGCTGCAGCAGCGCGCCACGGGGGCGGTGCCGGCGGTGCGGATGTCGGCCGCCAGCACGTCGGACGCGCGCCTCGACTGCGAGCAGGAGTCGTGCGTCGGGTCGGCGCAGAGCACCACCCGGGGCGCCGCGTCGGGCGACGTGCGCGGGGTGCGCGGCAGCACCGGGAAGTCGTCCTGCGACGCGGCGGGTGCGGGAGCGGAGTGCGAGACCACTGCGCGCACCGTCGTGGAGCACCGCGACGCCGCCGCGGCGCGGAAGGCCGGCCTGGCCGCGGTGTCCGGACCGGTGAGCGTGTCGGACTCCGGGGTCACGGTCGACTGCGACGGTGGCGACAGCAGCTGCCGGGTGGCCGGCTACGCGGGCACGTCGGCCCGCGACACCGGGGTCACTCCGCACAGCCGGGGCACGTCGGCCGACCTCGAGTGCCGGGTCTCCGGCGGCGACTGCGGTGGGAAGGCGACCTCGGCGTCGTCGAGCGCCGCCGACCACATCGTGATCGACCCGCGCACGGGCAAGCCGCTGGCGAAGCAGCCGCGCACCGGACCGTCCTCGACGTCCTCGTCGGAGGCCTACCTGCGGTGCGACGCCGGCACCCGGTGCTCGGGCTCGGTGCGCACCGGCAGCAGCGCGTGGGACGGCGCGGTGAACGGCGGCACGCCGCGCACGTCGAAGAGCGACCGGGCCTCGTGCACAGCGGTGTCCGGTGGTTGCGAGGCGCGCTCGGTGTCCACCGCGTCGTCCGGGCCCGGGGCCACGCTGGCGCTCGTCGCCGAGCCGGGTGAGATCAACACCAAGCGGCTCCGGCCGGGCCCGTCGGCGGCGTCCGCGTCCGGCGCGGTGATGTCCTGCGACGGCGGGCCCACGTGCACCGGCACGGTGCGCAGCGGGGCGTCGGCGATCGACTCCGCGGTCTCGCTGAAGCCCCGGGGATCCGCGTCCACCGGCACCTGCGAGGGCGTGCGGGGCGGGCGGTGCGTGGCCGTCACGAACTCGGGTTCGTCCACCGGGTCCGACGCCAACGCGATCGCAGCGCTGATGACGCAGCGCTCCACCGGGAACGCCACGATCACCGAGACCAGCACCGGCGACGAGGCCCCGGCGGAGCAGGGCGGCGCGCAGCAGCCCGCGGTGCCGCCTGCCCCGTCGGCGCCGGGCTCGTCGGCCAACTCGGGTGGTCCGACCGTGCCGGGGGCGTCGAGCTGGACGATGGCCGACGGCGTCGTGGACTGCACGGGCGCCTCCCGCTGCTCGGGCGAGGTCACGACCACGGCGTGGGCCACCGACGGCCCCACCTCGGGCCGTGACGGGCACGGTGCGCGCGGACCACCGGCCCGCGTCACCGACACCCAGGGGTGCAGCAGCGGTCGCAGCGACTGCGTTGCACAGGCGGGCTCCGTCGCCGGGTCGGGCCAGGTGGTGGCCGACATGATCGCGGAGCAACGGGACGAGACAGCGCAACGACTGGCCGAGCAGGCCACACAGGCAGGGAAGGCCGCCCGGGAGGCGGCACGGGTCGCGGCCCAGGAGGGCGCGACCGCGAAGCAGAAGAAGGCGGCGAAGAGGGCGCAGGCCGCTGCACGCGAGCTCCGCAAGGTGGCGCGCGAGGCGGCCGCGGAGGCGGCGAAGCCGGTCCGCCTGGCCGACATCGTCACCGAGCAGCTGGAGGCCGCGGCCGCGCAGGCGGCGGCGGACGCGAAGGCGGCGCGCAAGGCGGCCGCGAAGAAGGCGCGGATCGCGCACCGCAAGGGCGCGACCGCGACGCAGAAGAAGGCGGCGAAGAAGGCGTGGGCCGCTGCCCGCAGCGCCCGAGTGGCGGCGCGCGAGGCGGCCGCGCCGGCCGCCACCCCGGTGCGGGGCGCCAGCGCCGCGATGGCCGAGGCCACCGGCACCGCGCAGTGCTCCGGCCCCGGGTGCGTGGCGTGGGGTGACGCCGGCACGTCCGGCGTGGTCGGCGACACCCCGACCGCCGCGCGCTGCCGGGCCGGCGCCGACGGGTGCGCCGTGGCGAGCAACGCCACCGCGATGCGGGCGCAGTACACGAGCGGCGGACAGCGCCGGTCGCTCGGCAGCGGCCAGGCCCGCTCCGAGGTCGACTGCCCCGACGGCGACTGCCGTGGATGGGTGAAGGGCGCCCCGGCCGCCGAGCACGGACCGGAGGCACGCCACCTCCGCAGCAGCGCCCGCGGGTTCGCCCGGTGCGCCGGCACCGAGGGCTGCCGGGTCGGGATCACCGCCGCGACGTACGTGGAGACCGCCGACGACGGCCGGGCCGGCCGCGGGAGCACCGGCACCGCGACCGTGGGGATCGACTGCGCCGAGGGCCGCTGCACCGGCACCCTGCGGGGCTCGTCGCACGCCGCGGCCGGACCGGACGGCCGGCACAGCGACAGCCGCGCCCGCGGGCGGGCGGTGTGCACGGGCGGGACGGACTGCCAGGCGCAGCTCACCGTCACCTCGTCGGTGGAGACCGGCCGCACCGGGAAGACGAAGACGCAGGACGCCCGCCGGTTCGCGACGACGAACGCCTCGGCCACCGCGGTCTGCGGCAACGGGACGAAGCACGGGTGCGCCACCAGCACCTGGTCGAAGACCCGCGCTGTGGGTTCGGCGGACCGCGCGGTGCGCGGCGGGGCGACCTCCCGGTGCGGTGCCTTCGAGGGCTGCGCCTCCGCGACCGGCGGCTACACCGCGAAGGACGCTGCCCAGGTCCACGCGACCTGCCAGGGGAGGTCCTGCCGCACCACGACGACCGGACCCGCGACGGGCGACGGCCCACGGGGCGAGGCGCACGCGACCTGCCGGTCCGGGAAGGCCGGGGGCTGCGCCACCGCCATCCAGCTCGCCCGGACCGACGGGGGCGTGCAGGCCGTGGCGTCGTGCAGCGGCGGGAAGGGGTCGACATGCCGCTACGGGGCCCGCACGAAGGCCACGAGCGCGCACCCGGGTGCCACCGCCGCCGCGTACGGGGCCTGCCGCGGCACCGGCTCGGGGCGGTGCGCCACCACCGCCTCGGCACTCACCACAGCGGACGGCCAGGCCCAGGCCGCGGCCGCCTGCGAGGGCAGCGCGGGCGCCGACTGCCGCTACGACTACGCGGCCTCGAGCAGCGCGAAGAGCGCGACCGGGGGCCACGCGGCGTCGGGGGCGGCACGCTGCGGCGAGCACAGCGGCGCCGGCTCCGGGTGGTGCGGCACGAACGCTTTCGCGCAGACCGACTCGACCAAGGCGGCTGCGGCGGCGTCGTGCGCGGGCAGCCGTGGCGCGACGTGCAGCTACCACGCCACGAGCCGCTCGAGGGCGCCCGGCGCGGTCGCAGACGCGACCGGGTCCGGGCGCCGGACCTCCGGCGGGAAGGGCTTCGTCCAGGTCGGCACCACGGCCCAGAACGTCGGCGGGGTTGCGCAGGCGGGCGCGTCGTGTGAGGGGAACCCGGGGGCGTCGTGCAGCCACCGCTGGGAGGTCACGGCCTCGGACTACGCGTCGCACCCGTCGGGTTCGTGGGCGTCGGCGTACGCGCACGACGAGGGTGGCGGCGCGATGGGGGAGAGCGGCGGATGGGTGTTCGCCGACGCGCAGGCAGGCGATCGCTACGCCAACAGCCAGGTGGCGTGTTCCGACATGGCGAGCTGCGCGCGGAACTACTCGGCGCACGTCGAGTTCACGGCGCGGTGGGAAACCGCGCAGACCTGGGACACGCCGTACCGGAAGTGGAGCCAGTACAAGGAGGGCACGTGTTCGGGCGGCTCCGGGAGCGGCTGCGGCGTCGGCCAGGACGGCACCGATGTCGGCTGCACGGGTGACTGCTCGGGCCTCTCGGTGTCCGCGGCGGCCGCGACGTACGTGAACGTCGGGATCTCCGGCCGGGTGGAGCACGAACGCGCCGTGGCGGCACAGGCGGCCGCGGAACAGGCGGCGGCGAAACAGGCAGTGGCAGAACGGGCGGCGGCGAACGGAAGCGGCGCGGGAGCGAAGTCCGTCGGCGCAATGGGCAAGGAGCACTCAGCCGCCGAGGCGGGCGATTACGACCAGTACGGGCACAGGTTCCTGCGTCCCGGGGAGGAGCGGAAGGCGTCGGGCACCGCGCCGATCCGGCCGTACAAGACGTCGGCCCACATGGCCAACGAGGTGCCGGCGACGCCGGCGACCCGGTACACGGCTGCCGTGCGGGTCCGGGAAGCCGGTGCGGCTTCGGTCACGAAGACCTGTCGCGAGGCCTGCTCGCTCGGTGAACGCGGCGGCCCACGAGCTTCTTACGATCCGGACGCCAAGCGCCGGTACCGGGCCTCCAACCCGGTGGCTCCGGGTTCGACGAAGGTCGACGTCGCCGCCGGTGAGGGGTACGCCTACGTCGGCCGGGACGAGGCGGGCAACGGTCTGGGGAGGTGGAAGGGCCGTGGCTTCGTGTACGACGGCCGCACCGGCCAGAAGGTGACGACGACGATCGTCAGGCCCGACACCACCAACACGATGCGGTTCACCGACCGCCACGGCTCCCCGTTCGTGGCGGCAGACGCGAGCGGCAAGCCGATTCCGCTGCGTACCGGCCTCCCGAAGGGCGTCGGACTGATCGACACCATCGGGAAGGAGATCCAGATCCCCGGCAAGCCCACGGGCACGTTCGGCCGGGACGAGCTCCACGTCCGCGCGCCGTCGATGATGTTCCGCAGCCGTGACGGCCACGGCAACCCCGGGAAGTACGAGTGGGACGGGGCGGGCTGGGGCCGGCTGGCCGAGGGCTACCTGATCACCGGTCAGAAGTCGACCAAGCCCGGCGGTATCAACGAGATGGACGGGGTCATCCCCCGGGGGGCCGACCTGCTCGTCGGTCCGCCCGGGCTCGCGGAAGGCAAGGTCACCGTCGTGACCCCCGGCCGCCACGGCTTGGGCGGCCGGATCTCCATCGACGGCTCGGCCGAGGTCACCGGACCCGGCGGTGTCGCGCTGGACTGCGACAACTGCATCGGCACGCACTACATGCCGTCGAAGAAGGGCGCCGGCGGGATCAACACCTGTGCCGTCCGAGCGCGCGGCAGCTGCACCGGCGAGGACGAGTGGGCGAACGGCGCGTCGGACGTCCAGGAGATCGTGGCGGCCCCCGTCGTGTTCGACAACGACCCGTCCGACGACGTCCCGGTCGCGGAGTTCATCCAGTTCTTGCGCGACGAGGACGGCTCCGGCGGCGGCGCGGTGGTGTTCGTCGACGGGGCAGCCGAGGCGCGAGGCACGGACGCCTCCGGCAACTGGGTGTCGACCTGGGGCAAGGGCGGCCGGAGCGCGCTGCTGTACTCCGAGAAGGACGGCTTCAACACCGGCCAGTCCCGCGTGCCGGGTGAGCGCGGCGGCAGCGCCGGCTCCGCTCCCGCGGACCGCCTCCTGGAGTGGGTCGAGCCCACCGACGAGGTCACCAACGCGCTCGGGGTGACGGCGAGGGTGCCGAGGGACGAGTTCATCGGCCCGCTCGCCGCGGGTGCGGAGCCGCCCTCCGCGACTCGGCCGACGATGCGCGACCGCGGCAGGGCCGTCTTCGAGTACACGCGCGACCGCGCGCACCTGCGCTGGAACCGCGAGGTCGGCCAGCACCAGCTCGACTCGCTGCTGGACGAGGTCGCGAAGACCTGGAAGGGCCGGCCCCTCACGCACGCGGAGCAGAACGAGATCGCCGCGGCGATCTCGGCTGCCGACCCGGTGCTGGCCGAACGGCTGGCCGGCCTCGACGGTGCGGTGAACAGGGTGCTCGCGGTCGGAGCCGCGCAGCCGACGATCGAGGCGAATGAGGCAGACCTCGCCGGTGACCGTCGGCTGTCCGTCGACGTCCGGTGCGCCACCTCGCCTCTCTGCAAGGCAGGTGTGGCCACCCCGCCGACCGACTACGTCGCCGACCCGAAGAACGATGTCATCGACGCGCAGCGGACGTCCCAGCGCCTCGCCGAGACGATCTCGGGTGTGTTCGTCCAAGGCTCGGACGAGCTGGCCGAGAGGAATGGGAGCTACCTGGGGAAGTCGAGGGCCTACGAGGCCGACCGCAAGGCGCTCCAGCACGACGTCGACGTCTACGAGGCGGGCGGTCCCGGGAACGCCGCTGCCCTCGACGCCCGGATCGACGCCATCAACGCGCGCCGGTCGGCCCTCCTGGAGGAAGGGGCGGCGATCGAGGCCGGGTCGGACGACCTCGTGGCTGCGCTGCAGCCGCACCTGAGCCGGTACGCGGAGTCGCAGGACGTTCTGCGCGCCATCGACATGGCAGTGGTTGCCGCTTCGGGAGACCGCGAGATGCTCGCCGACCTCCGAACCGCCGACGCCAACGTCGACGCGGTCAGGGGCCTGGCGGACGCGTTGCCCGAGCCCCGGACCATCGGTGGGAAGACGTCGAAGAATGACATTGCGGCACAGCGGACGATCCGCGACTTCGTCGGGGTGGTGGAGACCGGGTACACCGGCGCGGTCGAGGCACCTCGTTCGCTGTCGCACCCGATGGGCGACATGCGCCTGCCCTCGACGGGAGCGGCGGACCTCGCGCTCGCGATGAGGGCCAACCGCGGCTTCGACCACTTCAAGAAGATCGTCATCGGAAATCCGGCCACCGCCGAGCAGCTCATCGGCAAGACCGACGACGAGATCACCAACCACGCGGCATGGTGGACCTCCGGCAACCCGCAGGGCATGGAGGACGGGCTCGACTTCGCGAGGCAGGATGCTCTCCCCGGCCGCAGCGCCGAGGAGGTCACCCGGTCCCTGATCGGGTGGGACGACGGCACGGCGGCGTACCGGGACCGGTACGACCTGCTCTTCCGGCAGATCAACCACGAGGGCCACTGGCTCACCGAGTCGGTCGGTGCCGGTCTCCCGGCGGGTGAGCGGGACGAACTCACCACCAGGGTCGACGGGAACCAGCCGTGGAACGTCGAGAACTTCTCCCAGTGGCTGATCGACGGCGCGGATCACATGACGGCCGACGCCGTGCAGAGCTTCGACCGGACGTTCGGGGCCGGCTACGACAACGAGGTGCGCAACGGGTTCCGCAACGCCGCGGCGATCGGTGTCGGCGCGCTCGGCATCGTGCACCGCACGGCCGGCCAGGTCGGGGTCGAGGGGAGCAACAGGGTCGAGAGCAGTTGGGAGAACGCCCGCGACGGCAAGTTCGAGGTGGCCGACGCGCTCCAGGGCACCGGCGTCGGCCTGATCCATTCGATGTTCGACCCGGACGTCTATTTCACGCAGGAGCGGCGGCCGTTCGAATCGGACACCGACTACTACCAGCGGGTCGCACCTCTCACCGGGAGCTGGGTCCGCACGCCGATCGCCAACACGATCAACCGGCACCTGGTCGAACAGACCGCTGCTGCGGACTACCAGCGCGATCCACTGCTCACACTGATGGAGGACACCGCCCCGTTGCTGCTGGTCACCGCTCCGCTCACCGGCGCACTGCGGGCGGCCGCACGTGGTGCCGTCGCAGGCCGCGCGACAGCCACGTCCGCTGCGGCGCGGGTTCGCTTCCAGCACGAGGCGACGGTGGCCGACAACCTCGCGAAGGTGACGAGCATCCCGGGCAAGGTGATGGCTGCACCGTTCGCCGCGCTCGGCCTCCCGGCGCGGATCGGCGGGCTCACCACGAAGGTGATCGCAGCCCCGATGGCCAGGAGGATGCAGACGAAGAGCACCGCCGCGCGGGCGAACGGCAAGACCGGGTTGGCGGACGAGTACGCAACGCGGGCGACCGCGTGGGCAGAGCGGGCCGACAGCGGCTGGATGACCGCCCGATACGGGTACGCCGGCAGGTTCGGTGAGAAGGCCGCCTACCGCGAACTGGGTGTTTCACGGGTGGCCACCACGGAGGCGGTCCTCGCCGGGTACCGCGCGCGCAGCGCACGGATCGGAGTGACCGACCCGGCCGCGACCGCCCGTCAAGCACGCTTGCTGCAGAGCCTGACGACGATCGGGGCCCGAAGGGCGAAGGCCGAAGGCGCCTCGTTCCGTGTCATCCGGAGCGAGGACGGCACGTGGACGGTCAACCGGCTGGGTGCTGCCGGCCCGAGGTCGTCGCAGGCGATCGGTGACCTGATCGCGGACAGCGTCAACCTCCGGAACGAGGCCGCTGGGAGGGGGATCGGACCTCGGTTCGTGCAGGACAAGGCCGGCGCCTGGATGGTCGTGCGCGACTCGCGGAAGGCAACGGGGAGCCCCGCCCACCGGACGGCTGACATCGATTCTTCGGTCACGGTCGAGGAGGTAGCGGCGCCCGCGCGGTCGCACGACCCGACGAACCTCGGTGGGCTCCCCGATGACGGACGTCCGAGCGCCGCTGGATCCGGTGCGACCTCGTTGCCCCAGCAGACGCTGCCGCCGGCTCCGAAGGCGCCGTCGAAGTGGTCGAAGGTTCGAGCAGAGGCCGCCGCTACGGTGCGGGAGATCTTCACGAAGGCTCTCACGAGCGGTCTCGTCGTGCTCAACCTGTTCTTCCCCCGCCTGGAATCCTCGACGGGTGCTCCGGCTCCGACGGTGGCCGTCATCTCGGCCGAGGCGGGCGTCGGGGCGCGGATCACCGGTGACGGGCCGACGAACCCGGTTCGCAGCGCTCCCGACAGCGGACCGTCCGCAGCCACCGCGGACGGCCTGGCACTGCCCGGACGCACCGAGGCTCCCTCGCACACCGGTGCCCCGGCTGTCGGCGCTTTCGTCATACCCGTCTTCGCTCCGTCCGCGGGCATCGCCGGCGCGGCGATCACACCCCTCGCAGCCGTTGTGTCACCCGCTGCGGCCGTGCTCGCACATGCGCCGGCCGCAGCCGCAGGAGCTCTGGGTACGGCGCTGGCCGGCGCGCCCGCTCAGCTGCCCACGTGGCGCCCCCGCCTTGGCGACGACGAAGGCGAGCTGGGGATCCACATCCGGATCGCGGGAATCACAATCGGGTTCAACGGCTTCCACGCGACCCGGCTCGTGCTGAGTTCGATCCGTGTCACCAAGGACCACGAGCTCAACATCAAGGGCTCCGCAGTCAAGATCGACCAGAAGACGGTCGTACCTGATGTCTGGGTCGCGGTTCGGCGCCCAGGGGAGCGGATCACGTCGGAAGCGGAGGTTCGGCGTCCCGCTGGAATCACCTGGGACGAGTGGGAGAGCTACACGCCGGCGCAGCGCGCCGATGCCTGGCGCGTGGAGCAGCGCAAGCACGCGGAAGAGGCAGCGCACCTCGAGTCCCGGATCGCGGAGGCCAGGAAGAACCTGAATGACAGGGCGGCGGCCGTCCGGCGCGAGGAACGCGCGACGGCTGGAGTTCAGAGGCAGGCGACGTTGCCCCAACCGAAGGGGAAGCGGGTCAGCAGCATGCGCCAGGTCGCGGAGGCGAACGACCGCCTGGCGGACCTGCGCGCGCAGCGGGACGCCGCCGCCGAGGAGCTCGCCGAGCTGGAGCGTCGTCGCGAGGAATTGCAGGAGCGCGCCCGCCTCGCCCAGGGCTACGTCCGCATGCACCGTGAGATCGCCGAGCGGACGAGGCGTGGACGTTCCCAGGTCGCTTACTTCGAACGGCGCCGCGAGAAGGTCGCCGAGTCGGAGGAAGCACTGACGGCCGCGAAGGCTGCCGTGGATGAGGCCGCCTCGGACCCCGGGTCGACGTACCTCCAGCTCGTGAACGCCGTGATCGCCGCGCAGCCCTGGCTGCCCGTCGAGAAGATCGCCGAGATCATCGGCAGGCCCGTTGCCGAGGTCGCGGATTTCCTCGGGGAGTCGAGGTTGCGCGCCGCGGTGCAGAAGGCGCCGCGGGGGGCTGCCGGGCAGGCGGCGAAGACCAGGTACAGCGTGCTCGCACCCGCGGTGCGGGACGCCGCGAAGACCGGGCTGTCGGCGGAGCGGATCGCTCGGATCGCCGGGTTGACCGTCGCCCAGGTGAAGACGATGGTCGACACCGAGTCCGAGCTGAGCCGGTTGCGCAGGCTCCACGCCTGGTATCTGGGGCAGACGGGCGCGAAGGATGTCAGCACCGACGGGGCGGTCAGCACCGGTGCATCCCCGGACGTCCCGCCGTCCGGCGGCGGAAAGGGTTCAGAAGCCGACCAGCCGGGCCCGGGCGCGGGAGCGCCATGGACCACCGGCGCCATGTCCACCTCCGACTCGTCGGCGAAGCGCGAGGTTCCGAACACCGAGAAGCAGCCGCGGGGACCTCCGCCGGAGTCGTCCGACAGGGAGTTCGGGAGCCCGGCCGGGGAGGGCCGGCTGGACGAGAACGGCGGCGGCACGTCCGCCGACCGCGACGGCCGCAACCACGACGGCGGCACGGCTGCGTTGCTGGGCCTCGGGGTGGCGTTCTCCGGTGCGTTGCCCACGCCGCTGCTGGTGGGCATCGTGGTGGCCGCCGTGGTGTGGATGGTGGTCCCCGGTCTGCGTCACGCGGCGGAGACGGCTGCGCGGGAGATGTGGAGTGCCGTGCACGCGCGCGCTCCGCCCGCACTGCGTACGGCGTGGCGGTTGCTCACGACGACCTCCGCAGCGCGGGTCGCGGTGGTGGTCGGGCTCCTCGCCGCAGCCACCGGGCTCCTGCTCGGCGGGGAATGGGGCGGCGCCGCGGCGATGGCCGTCGGCAGCGGGTTCGGCCTGGGTGGTCGGGACGACGCTGCTCGGTTGGCGGCCGTCGAGGCCGATCTCCGCCGGATCGGGGACCTGCTCGACGACATCGACGAGTCCTACGCCAATGACGAGACGGAGCGTGCGGAGAGGCTGACCGGTTCGGCTCACGAGATCCTGCGGGATGTCCAGGCGCGGCTGGGGAGCCTGCGCGGGTTCGACGAGCCGGTCGGTGACGGGCAGCCGTCGGAGCTGCGAACCCGGTACGACCGCGCGCAGTGGTCGTTCTGGACCTACGCGACGGACGCCGCACTGACGTTCGTTCGTGGAGCGGAGGGCGAGAAGAACAAGGCGGAACTGGTCGTTCGGTTCGTGACCGATTTCGGGCCGGTGGCACTCGATGCGCTGACCCGGCACCTCGCGACCGTCTCGACCCCTCCGCTCGACGGGTCGCTGCTGGTCGACCGCTTCACGGACGTGGTCCACCTGGCAGGCGAGAACCCGGCAGAGCCCGGTCGGCATGCGCCGGTGTGGGAGAGCTCGACCGGCTCGGACCTGCAGGGCCCGGTGATCCTCGATGAGCGGGTCACCAGCGACGTCGGTGTGGACCGGATGAGCGGGGTCAGCATCGTCGGCCGGCGCCCTGATAACCAGGACGCGGCTGGGATCGGCGCCGCCGGCCACGTCGTCGCGGTGGTCGCCGACGGGGTGTCGAGGACGCGCGACGGGCAGCGCTCGGAGAACGCGCACCTGGCGGCCCGGGCGGCGACGGATCACGTCGGTGAGCGGCTGCTGGCGGGCGGCCCGATCTCCACAGCCGATGCGGCGGGCCGGGTCGTCGAGGCGATCGAAGAAGCCCGCCACGTGGTCGAAGGGACGGAGGGCGACCCGGCCACGACGATCATCACCGCGGTGGTCACCCGGAACGGGAACGACACGTGGGTGACCGTGGGCTGGCTCGGTGACAGCCGTGCGTACTGGGTGGATCGCGTCGGAGCGCACCGGCTGACCGACGACCTGCAGTCGGAGCCGGGCCGGCCCTTCACGCTCGGCGGGGCGCAGCAGGCCCCAGGCGTGCGGCACTTCCGCCTCGCCGAGGGCGGGGTCCTGCTGCTGGCCACCGACGGCCTCACCGGGCACCTCAGGCACGCCAACGGCAGGCTGACCGACCGGGACGCGCTGCGCATCCTGCGCGGTGCGGCGGGCGATCCCAGACAGGCCGCCGCCGACCTCACCGTCACCGCGCTCGGCCGGGGCAGCGCCGACAACATCACCACCGTTCTCGTTCCGGTCGGTGCCCTCCGCACCGACCAGGAACCCGCGGACCGGCACCCGGCCGCTGCCCGCGATGAAGACGTCCCGTTCCTCAACTCGTACGGGTCGGCGGAGCAGGTCCTGGGGCCGGCAGGGGCTGCTCGGATCTCCGATCTGGCGCGGACGCTCGGCGTCGGCGAGAACGCCGTCCGGGCGGCCTTCGACGCGTTGGCCGGGCCGCGGATCGCGATCGGGCAGGACCTCGTGGTGCTCGCGCCCGAGAACCAGCGGACGGCGCTGGGCGGTGGCTCGACGGCCGCCGCTGTGCGTGACTGGGACCGGCTGGTGGCCGAGACGACCCCGCTGTACCCCCTGGTGGCGGGGGCCGTGTTCGGAGAGCTGTGGGCCGCCGAAGCGCAGGGGGTCGTCCCGGCCCGGGTGGGTACCGCCGCGGCCCGTGACCTCCTGCGCAGGGGCGGTGAACTGCTGTGGGTGATCCGAACGGACGGTTCGTTGTGGTTGTCGCCGAGGGGTGGGCCCGAACGGTGGATCCACCACACGCGGCCGGCGGACGGGGGACCCGTGCTGGCGGCGGGCGAGATCTACGTGCTCACCGACGGGTCCGGGTTGATCGCCGGCATCAACGTTCGCAGTGGCCACTACATGGGGACGCGGCGCACGCCGGAGGACAGTGACCGGGCACTGGTCCTCGGCCGGGCAGCCTTCGCCCGGCACGGGTTGCACCCCGCGTTCGACCTGCTGTTCCACGGTCAGAAGGGGACCGGGAAGCCTGCGGAGCCGGGTGTGACCGCAGGCGATCGCGACGAGCAGAACCCCGTGGAGCGTGACCCGGGGGCGGCAGCCGGGGCCACGTCCCGGCGGCTGGCGTCGTTGCGGGAGGAGCTCCGCGGCGACCGCGGGGCCGGCACGGACCGGAACGGGGCCGTCGCTGGGCTGCCGGCCGCCGCCGCGGTGATCTGGCTGCAGGACGCGCTCGGCTTCCTCGGCTCGCCGTCCCTGTCCGTCGGGGTGGTCACGGTTCTCAGCGGCGTCGCGCTGGCCGTCGCGGTGCGGATGATCGGCCGGCACTGGAGGCACCGCGCGATCGGACGCCTGCTGGTGAGCGCAGCAGGTTGGGCGGGGCTGTCTCGGATGGGGAGGCTGCTGGATCGGGCGGAGTCGAACCTGGAGCGGCTGGGATCGAGACAGGACCCGTTCACCGCCGCCCTGTGGGCGGAGCTCGATCGGCTGCGGCTGTTGCAGCGGCTGCTGGCGGCCTTGGACGACAACTTGCTGACCGGCCCCTGGGAGCTCGTGGTGGCGCACGCGGCCGAGTTGGCCACCATGCATCGCGACGAGGAGTACCGCCGGCTCTGGGAGCGGCTCGAAGAACGGGTGAGAACCCCGGTCCGGGGCGAGGCCGCCCAGCGGGTCGAGGACGCTCTCGATCGGTCGGGCTGGATTCGTGGCTACCCCGTCGCAGGCGATATCCAGACCAAGCTGGCGTTGGCCCTGCTGCTCATCGCCACGGATCGTGCGGGCTGGGTCGCCGAGCTGCCACGCCATCGCATGACCCCTGACGACCTCATGATGTTGTCAGGTCTGTGGAGCAGGGATGCGCCTGTGCTCGCGCTCCTCGACGGGATGCCCGGTGCCGGTTCGGAGCGCGCCGATCTCCTCGACCAGTGGATCGGCCTGGTTCGCCTGACGACGATCGGCCGCGAGATGAGTCCGGGTGAGGTCGCTCTGGTGAACCCGGATCTGTCCCGGGCGGAGGCCGCGTCCGTGCTGCACACGTTGTCGAGCGTCAGCCAGACCAGCGTGGCCGAGCTCGCAGCGGAGCCCGTCGACGCCGACCGGCTCCGGCAGGCGATCGTGACGATCCATCGTCAGGTGGTTGCCGGGCTGGGTGTGCTGCTCGGGGCAGGGGAGGAAGCACGGCCGGTCAGCGCCCCGACCGGACGGGGCTGGGCGGAGCGGGAGGCCGAGCGTCTCCTGGCCGAGGCCGAGGCGGCGATGTGGGCGGCGCCGCAGGCGATCACCACGAAGGCTCGTGCCCAGCTCGCCGTTGCCGCGGACGTGCTGGCTGTGCTGGACATCAGCACCGGCGTGTGGACACGCGATCCCACACGGGTGGCAGCGCTGCGCAGTGAGCTCGACCGGTTGAGGCTTGCCGAATTCCTGTTCACCATGGTGAAGCACACTTCAATCTCGGACCTCGACTTCTGGCGAACGGTGCTCGCCGTCGGACCCGAGATCAACCGGTTGCAGATCCTGGACCCGCTCATTCCCCGGTTGACGCAGTTGATCAACAGCGCGTTCCAGGCGGGTACAGCCGAGCCGCTCAAGACCGAGCTCGCACGATGGGATGTTCTCCGCTCCTATCCGGAGACGCGCGACCTGAAGGGAGCTCTGGCCCTCGGGCTCTTGATCCTCGTCACAGACGGGGCCGGCTGGCTCGCGGAGCTGCCGGAACGCCGCCTGGCGATCAAGCACCTGAACCTCGTGCTGCACCTGTGGGAGACCTCCCACCGGGAGGACATCCTGGCGCTCCTGGAGCAGCGGCCGGGTTCGAAGGACACCGACCGGAAGCGGTTCTTCGGTGAATGGTTCGGATTGCTCGCGGTCGTCGTCGACATCCATGAAGTGCGCCGCCGCCATCTCGGGAAGGACATGTCGGCGGGCAACGACCTGGCAATGAAGCTCGACGATGCTTCCCGGTCGGTCATCGCGACCCTGGCCGCGGCGTTGCGGGACGCCCCCGACGGTGAACGCCCTGACCTCGTCCGTGCCCATGCCGACGAGCTGCGCCGTGACGTCCAGAACTTCCGAGCGGTCATCATCGGTTTGATCGCCGAGCAGCTCGGTGCCGACCTGGGTGGCCGGACCGTCGTCATCGACCCGGACACGCAGATCGAGCTGTGGAACACGGTGGTGCGCTACAACGACGTGGCGACACCGGCGCTGCAGGCGCAGATCGCGCGCTGGCTGGAGGCCTACGCGCGGTCCGGGCTCGAGGCCGCCGACGCGGCGTTCGACCAGGCGTGGGCGGACACGTTCGGCGCGGACCCGCCGCAGGTCGTGGCCCGGGCCGAGGCGCCCGCCGCCCTCGACGTCGACATCGACGGGAAGCGGTTCCTGATCGGTGTCGAGGACACCGTGCACGGTATCCTGAACGCCCGTCGGCGCTCGACGTCGTGCCTGGACTGCGTCGTCGGTAGCAACCGCGAGTACGTGCAGGGCTACCTGCACCCGCGGCTCGTGATGGTGAGCGCGTGGCGCCACGATCCCGCTGCGCCCGGACGCCGGGGCGAACGGGTCGCCGGACTCGCGGTGTGGCGTGGCGACAACAGCCTGCTCTACGTCAGCGCCATCTACACCAGCCATGCGATCGACTTCGCGCCTGCAGTCCGCGAATACCTGCGGAGCTGGGCGGCGCAGAGCGGCCTGTGGCTGGACACCCCGGCGGAAGCCGGCCGGTTCATCGATCCGCGCGAACTGGCGATCCCCGATGACACCGGTGAGCAGGTCGCGGTCGAATACCGCTTCGATGCGGCCGGTCAGGTCGACGTGCTGTGGCTGGATCTGTTCGGGGAACCCGGCCGGGTACTGCCCCAGACCCGCCACCTGAGGGTGCACCGGGAAATAGGCCCGGGGTACGTGTCGGACCCCGCCCGCTCCTCGGAGTCCGGGTCGTTCTCGCCGGCGACGGCGTTGGTGCTGGGCGCCGGCGCCGCGCTCGGACTCGTGGCGGTCACCGGCGTGCCTGCGTGGGTGGTGGCCGCGGGTGCGGCCGTGTCGGCCGTCGCCGGGATCACCTGGGCCGTCCGGCACCTCAGGGAACACCCCGTCCGGCCGGTGCGTGCGGTGTACGCGCTGCTCGGGGTCGCGATGGGTGCGGTGGCGGCGCTGCACGGACTGGCGGCCGGCATGAGCCCGGTGATCCACACGGTCAGCGACTACGTCGCGACGCCCCTCGGGCAGATCCTGGTGCCGGTCGCGATGCTCGCCATAGGTGCGGCAGCGGCGATGGTCGCGAACCTGGCAGGGAAGTCCGACCTGCCGCGGGCGCGACTGGTCGGGGCGCTACTCGGGTTGATCACGCCGGCCATGGCGT
Organism: Pseudonocardia zijingensis; assembly: GCF_042657305.1. NCBI lineage: Bacteria > Bacillati > Actinomycetota > Actinomycetes > Pseudonocardiales > Pseudonocardiaceae > Pseudonocardia > Pseudonocardia zijingensis. Next base: position 612,583 of record NZ_JBHSKO010000003.1, read on the forward strand.
TGATGGCATCGTCGCCGGTCACGCCGGTCGGCACCGAGTTGGCCCACGGGATGCACCTGGCGGCATTCGGTCTCGCGGCGGTGGGGGCGCGTGTCTCGGGGCTCCTGCTGGCCGCGCAGCTCCCCTGGTCCCGCTGGATGCGGGGCGCGGCGTGGTTCGGCGTGGTCGCGACGTCGTGGCTCGTGCTCGCGGCGTTCGTGGTGCCCGCGCCGGAAGAGATCTTCTGGCTGCTGTCGGTGGGCGTCACCGAGCGACTCGTGCTGGGCACGGACGTGCTGGTCCTCGGCTTGGCCGCCCACCACCTCGGCCGGGCAGCGGACGCCGGCGAGCCGGCAACCGGTCGCGACGGCACGCGGCTCGTGTTCGAGGTCGCGCGCGACGAGTACGCGTCCGCGGCCGGCATGATCGGCAACACCCTGGCGCAGTGGCTGGGGCGCTCCACCGTCGCCGCGGAGCGGCGTGTGCGCGACGGCCGGTTCGGCGTGCTCCGGGAGCGGGTGCGGGGCGGCGAGCCGGCGTCCTGGGCGGACCCCCGGACCACGGAGCGGTCGGCGCTGGTGGACGTGGTGCGCTGGCACGTCGTCCTGCGCGCGCTCTACGACCCGAAGCTGCCGGGCCGCGGTTTCGTGCTGACCGACAGTGGGCGGCGGGTGACCCGGGCCGGCGTGGGTGCCGCGCTGGCCGGGTTCGGTGACCCGCGAGCCGTGTCGTTGTCGCGGTCCGATACCGGATTCCCGTCCGCGTGGGGTCTCGCCGGGCGCGTGTACCAGCGCATCGTCGACGGCAGCCTGCCGGACGCGGTGGTGGAGGAGCTGCACCGGGAGGCGATCGCCCAGGCCCGGATCGTCGAGGAGTTCTCGGACCACGAGTGGGCCGAGATGCTGCGGACCGCGTTGCAGGCCCGCACCGACTACCGCGGCACCGGCGTCAACGGGGCCGAGGAGTTGATCGAGCGGGCGGCGGCCCACAAGAACCGCCAGGCGGCGGAGTTCGAGGCTTTCTGGGCGGACCTGCTGGAACAGAGGCGCGAGCGGTCGGAGACCGGCGAGGTCCACGCGGGTGTGGTCGTGGCGCTCGCGGGCGCCGCGACCGCTCTGATCGGCTGGTCGGCCGCACCTGCGGTGGTGGTCGCGGCGGCTGTCGGGCTCGGGCTGCTGGCCGTCGGGTTGCGCCTGCTGCGCCCGCTCGTGCGCGGCTGGTCCGAACGCGGCCCGCCGGCGGCCGCCAGGACGGTCGCGGTCGCCGTCGGGGTGGTGATCGCAACGGTGCTGGCGGTGTTCGGGCCGGCGCAGGCGGCACACCCCGCCACGCCCGCGATCGGGCAGGCCACGAGCGTCTCCGCGCCGGCGGAGCCGTCGGATGACCACCGGGCGATCCGGGCGCGGATGGACGCGCTTCGCGCGCGGTTGCCTGCGTTGCAGGCGCGGGTGGAGGTGGTCAACGACCTGCGCGACCGGGCAGCGGAGATGCGGGAGTGGGCCGAATCCCACGAGGGTGTGGTCGCAGCGGCGGAGTTCGGTGCGGAGGCCGGGCGGATCGAGGAGGCCGCGAGGGCGGCGGCTCCGGACTACTTCGGTCCGAACTACTACAACTCCGTGCTGCTCGGGCTCAGGGAGGACCTCAGCCGTCCGGGCGACGATCCGACCGCGTGGAGCCGGCTCGACGGCCTGGAGTCGGCGATGGACCGGGTCGACAGCTCGGTCGCGGCCCTCGACGAGTCGCGGCTCCGTGCGCAGCTCGACGAGTTGGACGCGCGTCGTGCCGGGCACCTGCGCCCGCTGGCCGTGTTCGTGCTGCCTGTGCTCGCGGTGGGCGGTGTGCTGGCCGCGTGGGGATGGCGTCGCGACGTCCGGCAGCATGCCGACGCCGCGGGTGCGTCGCCGGGCTCGGCGCTGCGGCGCGCCGGGGGAGTGCTCGCCGCGACGGCCGCGGTGGCCGGGGCCGACCTGCTGCACAAGGCGTGGGCCCACCAGCAGCATCCGCTCCGCAGCCTCTACGGGATGCACTGGGCCACGGGGAGCGAGCCCGTGCTCTACGCCCTGGCGGCGGTCGGCGTGGTCGTGGCCGCATGGCGCGGCGCGCAGGCGCGCTTCCTCGCGCCGATCGCCCTGATCGTGGGCGGGTGGTCGGCCAACGCACTCGACATGTCCGTCGGGTCAATGGTGAGCAACCCCTTGCCCGGATTCGCCGGCGCAGTGGCCAACCTCGCCGACTACGCGATGTCCGCAGGCGCTCTGGGGCTGCTCCTGGCATCGCTGTCCTGGTGGCAGCAGCGGCACACCGGGTGGACCAGGCACCTCCCGGCCGCCGTGCTCCTCGTGGTCGGCGCCGGTGTGTGGACGGCCGGCATCACCGCGCCGTCGCCCGCCGACCTCGATGCGGCACACCTGCGGGAGGCAACCGGCCTCGTCGAGACGATCCAGGTCGTCCGGACGGACATCCGGGTCGCCCTCCGGATGGCCGGAGCCGTTGCCGTGTCGGCTTCGGCGATCACGGCGCCGGCGCACCTCCTGCGGCTGCCGCGGGAGCGGCCGTGGTGGAAGCGGGCGACCTGGCGGTTGATCGTCGGCACGCTGGTCGTCACGGTGGTCCTGATCATGGTGCCGGTGAGCGCGGCAGCCGCGGTGGGAGTTGCGGCGGGGCAGGCCGTGGCCGGGCCGTCGGTGCTGGTCGCCGCCGGTCTCGTGGCGGGTGCTGCCGGCTTGGTCGCGGTGCTGGTCCGGGTGGTGCGCGATCACCGGCGGCTCGTCGAACGGGTTGGTGGCCTGCTCCGCGGCCGGGCGCCGCCGCTGCGCGTGGTGGTGGGATCCGCCGTGGCGGTGGTCCTCGCCGGCCTGCTGTCGGTCGGCGGTGTCGCCGGTGGGGCCGTTGCCCACGCGGGTGTGCCGGGCTCGGGGATCACCGCGGTGACCTCGCCGGAGCAGCGGAATGCGGTGCAGCCGGATCGCGGGTTGCCGCGGGAGCTGGTGGTGCAGCCGGGCGACACCATGTGGGACCTGGCGCGGAGCATGGACGTGCCAATGCGGTCGACACCCGACGATCGCCGCGTCGGGCTGCTGGACGCCAACGAGGAGCGGTTCCGCGGGGCCGACCCTGGCCTGATCCACCCCGGTGAGCGGCTGCGGATCCCGCCGGGCTGGGACGGCAGCTACGAGGTGCGGTGGGGCGACACGTTCCCCGGCATCGCGGCGCGGTTCGGGGTGGATCCGGACCGGTTGGCGCAGGCGCAGGGCAACGGGTTCGCCGGCCGGGACCGGGGCCGGATCTTCGCGGGCGAGCGGTTCGAGATCCCGGGCCGGCCGGTGGACGACGGGCGGACCGGCGAGGAGACGCGGCCGGAGCCCGTGCGGCCGGCCGACCCGTCGCCGTCCCCCTCGACGGCGCCGCCGTCGGCCGGGCCCTCGCCGTCGGCGTCGCCGACGGCACCGGTCGAGCCGTCCTCGTCGCCGTCGTCTGCGGACCCGTCGGCGCCCGCGGTGCGCGGTCTGCCGGTTGACCGGTCCGGGCTGTGGCTGGTGGTCGCAGGTGGCGGGCTGGTGCTGGCTGCGGCCGGGGCGGTGCTGCTGCGCGCCACCCGCGGGAGGCACGAGGGGCGCGCGGCAACGGGGGCGCCGACGCGGCGCGCGGAACGCCGGGGCCTCCAGGAACTGCGGGCGGCCACGAAGGAGGTGGACTCGTCCCTCGCGGGTACGGCCGCGCAGCGGCTCAGCGACGCGATCGCTGCCTCCGCGGCCGCGGAGGCAGCGGTGTACGCGCTGCTCGTCGGCGGCATCCGGGCGGTGGTGACGGCGGCGGTGACGGCCGCGCCGGAGTCGGTCCGGACGAGCGTCGCCGTCCTCGCCCGCAAGTTGGGAATGGACGAGCGGGACGTGGCGGCCATCGCGCGCGACCGCAAGCTGCCTGCCACGACGCCCGACCTGGGTCCGGGCGGGCCCGGAGCGCAGGGGGAGGAGCTCGTCCGGTTGCTGGACGAGGCGATGGCAGCGCTGCGCGCCACGGCGGACGAGGTGGCGGCGGCCTCGAAAGAACTCGCCGAGGCGCGGCGGGACGCGCTGACCGCCGCGGTGCGCCAGGCCGCCGACGCCCTGACCGTCGCGACGATCGCGAGGGAGACCGGCCTGTCAGTCGAGCGCGTCGCGCAGATCCTCGGCTCCGGCCACGCGGACGTCCCGGAGCGCACCAACTGGATCACCCGGCTCGCCAGGGTCGTGGCTGCTCGGCTCGCCGCCCGGCGCGGCAGGCAGGCCGGCGCCGGCACCGCACGCGGCCCACCGGCCACCGCCGGCGAGGTGCTGGAAGCGCTCGAGGGCCGCCGGACGGTGATCGGGGAGATCCCGGCGAACCGGTGGCCGGTCGAGCAGCTGCCCGTCCGCTGGGTGCTGGAGCAGAACCTGCGAGGCATCGCGGCGGCCATGGAATCGGCCGGCGGCGCGGCTGGGCAGGCCGCCGCGGCGGGTGCGACGTTGGCCGCGCTGGACCGGCACATCGACACCGCACGCAAGGCCGGGTGGAACGCACGCTGGCGTGGCGGTACCTCGATCCTGCACCGGTGGCTGTACGTGCCGGTGACGTTCCTCGTCATCGGGCTGTTGCTGACGCCCATGTACGTGATGACGGTGTTCGCCGGTGCCCCGGTGGTCGCAGCCGCGGTCGGCGCGGCCTGGTGGGCGGCGTCGCTGAGTCTGTTCGCGATCGCCGCGTTGGGGCAGATGGCCGGGAACGCCCTGCTCGGGGGGTTGTGGTTCCGCCTGTCGCCGCGGGCGATGACGACGGCGTCGCTGCTGGGCGCGGTGGCCGTGGCCGCCGTGATCACGGCCTTCCCCGGATCGGCGTCCGCCTACGCCGTGGGCGCGGTGCTGGCCGGGATCGTCACGAGTGGGAACTTCTTCGCCCTCGACACCTTCCAGGGCTGGGTGGGCCGCACGACGACATTGCGGCGCGACAGCGGTCGCCTGGTGATCTTCTGGGACGGCGTGGTCGGGGTGGCGGTGCTCGGCATGGTGACCGTCCTGTCGGTGCTGCTGGTGACCGCCGAGGGACTTGTCCTGACCGCCGCAGCGACGGTCCTCGCCGCGGTCGCGCTGGTGGCTGCCGGCCTGGCCTGGCTGGTGACCCCCGCCGCACGGTGGGACCGGCCGTCCGCGCCGACGTTCCGCGAGCAGCTGGTCGCACCGGTGCAGGTGGTCCTGCGGAACCGGTTCGCCCTGAACGTCACCGCGATCTACGCGGCGTACCCGTTCACGATGGGCTCCATCGACGCGGAGTGGCGGCCGTTCTTCGAGGCCGCACACGCCGCCAAGGGTGAGGTGTTCACCGCCCGCTTCGCGTTCGTCGGCGGTGGGCTGGTCGTGGCGGCGCTGTTCGCGCTCACCGACATCGTCAACGCCGTCAAGTCCCGCAAGGACGTGAACGCAACCACCGGCGGCAGCGGGCTGCTGAACCGGTACCCGGCCCCGGCGGCGCTGGTCGTCGCCGGGGTGATGGTCGTCGGCGGCATCGTCGGGTGGATCGGTGCGCACCTGGGTGTGTTCGGCGCGGTGCCGTCGGCGATCTTCGCGCTGTGGGCGATGGAGGCGTCGACCACGGGTCTGCTGGTCGCGCTGAACGCCGTCATCACGACCTCCACGCGGCTCACCGACCAGGAGAAGACCGCGGTCAAGCTCGCCGGTGCGCAGGCCAAGGCGGTGTTCTACTTCCTCGGCGCCACCCTCGCGGTGTCCGTGGAGCGTGCTTTCCACTGGGGCGGCAACATCTCGGTCGTCGTCGCGGGCACCGTGGTCACGTTCGTGCTCACGGCATTCCTGCTGGACCTGAGCCCTCTGTGGCGCCAGGCCCGGGACCGGGTTCGCGCGCTGCTGACCGGCCGTTCCGGGACCGACGACACCGACCAGGGCGGGACCGCCTCCGACGGCGGCCCTGGTGATCACGGTATCGACCCGGCCCCGTCGGCCACGGGGGGCGGCTCCGGGCCCGGCGCCGGTGGTTCGGGTGCTGCCGCCGACGTGCCTAGCACGGAGAACGGCGCTGCGGCGCACGGGCCGCAGGACGGGAGTCCGTCGGCCGCGCGCGGTTCCGTGCGCAAGAGCCACGACGCGCAGCAGCGGGGACCACCGTCGGGGACGCAGCGCCACGGCGTCCGGATGTGGGTCCGGGTGTGGGCGCCGGTCGTGCTGATGGCGGCAGCGTCGGTGGTCGCGCTGCGGGTCGCGCTGACGGTCGCCCAGCCGGTAGCGCTCCCGTTCTCGGTGCTCGCCGGCACCGCGGCGGTCGCGAGCAGCGCGGCGTTCGCGATGCGCGGCGGGCTCAACCTGGTGCCGCACCGGCCCGGCGTCGTGGGCGTGGTGCGGGCGGCGTTGCTGATGGGCACCTTCGTCGTGAACGTGGCCTGGATGGGCTTCTCGGCGTTCACCGCGACCGGCCTGGACGCCTGGATCTTCGGTCTGTACACCGCGACCGTCGCGCTGTTCGGCCTGCATGCGGCGAACACGGCCTACAACGACCTGCGCGGCCGGCCCGGGCCGGTGCACCCGGTCGTCGACGCGCTCGTGACCTGGGTGGCGTACCCGATCACGTCCAACCTCGGCAACGCGCTGTACCTCTACGAGCTGGGGTGGGTGGCGTTCGACCCGGTGCTGCTGTCGGTGACGGCGGCGCTGGCGGTGGCCTTCGGCGTGGTGAGCGTGCTGGGCATCGTGAACGCGCTCCGCCCGGGCCGGCTCGGCGCGCCGTACCTGCAGGTGATGCAGGCTGCGGGCAACGTGAGCCTCCTGTACTGGGGTCTGCTGGCCCTGTGGCCGGGGCAGTGGGCGCCGCTGGTCGGTGCCGGCGCGGCTGCGCTCTTCGGCATGGCGGTGGTGCGCGGGCAGTCGCGGTTCGCGCAGTGGCGGGCCCGCCTGATCCACAGCCCGCCTGCCGTGCTCCGGTCGGTGCTCGCGACCGTGGTGCCGCTGGTGCCGGCGGCGGTGCTCGGTGCGGTCGTGGTGGGGGCGCCCCTGAGCCCACCCGTGACGATCACCGCGGTGTCCGGCCTCGCGACCGCCGCGGTGTTGTGGGTCCTGCACCGGATGGCCGGCGGGGCCGGGGTGGTGCTGCGGGCGCCGCGGTGGCCGGCCGAGCGGGCCCGGCGGGCCGCCGCCCGCCGCGCGACCACCCGGGCGCTGGTCGCGGCGGTGAAGGACGTCGAGATCGGGCTCGCCGACCTGCAGGCTCGCGCGACGGCGGCCCGGGAGCGGCTCGCGGCCGCGGAAGCCGCGGTGTTCGCGCTGCTCGTGGGCGGGATCCGCGCGCTGGTGACCGAGGCGGGTGTGCCGGCGGAGCGGGTCGCCGACGCGCTCGGCATGCCGCTGCGTGACGTGCTCGCGCTCGCCCGGGACACGGACCTCGCGGGCACCGTTCCGCAATGGGCCGGGATGACCGTCGCGGAGCGCTTGAACGACCTGAGGCGCCGGCTCGATCACGAGATGTCCGCGCTGCGGCAGGCGGAGGACCGGGCCGCGGTGGCCGAGGAGGAGCTGGCGCGGGAGTACGAGGCCCGGTTGGCGGACGCAGTCCGGCGGGCGGCACGGGACCCGGCGGGCCTGTCGATCACGAAGATCGCCGTGGAGACCCGGCTGAGCTCCGCGCAGGTGCGGGACATCCTCGGCGTCGCCGCCGACGCACCGGGTCGACGTGGTTCCATGGAGGCTGGCCCGGTCCGGCGGCTCGCCGCCGCCGTGAAGAAGTGGGTGGCGCGTTGGGGCCGGAGCCGCGCCCCGCCTGCGGCGGAGCAGGTCACCGCGAGGACGCTCGGCGAGCTGGTCGAGGCCAGGCTGCGAGCGATCGCGGAGATCCGCCCGGATCGGTGGCTGACCGCGGACCTGCCGCGGGTGTGGGTGCTGCTGAGGCAGTTGCGTGACCTCCAGGAGCTGATGTCCGGCGCCGTCGAGGCCGGTGAGCTGGACCAGCTGCGCGCCGTGGCCACGGCGAAACTGGCGATGCTGGACCACCACATCGCCACCGCGCGCACGGCAGGGGCGTTCGCGCGGTGGCGCGGCGGGCTCTCCGCCTCGCACCGGTGGGCGTTCGTGTCGGTCCTGTCGCTCGCCACCGCCATGACCTACGCGGCCATGTACGCGGTGGCGGTGCTGGCCGGCGCACCCCCGGTGATGGCGGTGCTCGGGTCCGGTGCGACGTTCCTGTTCACGGCCGCGACGGGCGGACAGGCGCTGCCGGGCAACTTCGGGGTGGCGCCGTTCTGGCAACGGTTGGCGACCCGCGTGATGATCCCCGCGACACTGCTGGCGGTCGCCGTGGCGTTCACCGGAGTCGCGCTGGCCGGAGGCAGCGTCGCCGTCTACTTCGCTGCGGCGGTACTGGCGGGGACGGCCGCGTCCGGGGCCTTCTTCATGCAGGTCGTTCTGCAGGAGTGGTCGGACCTCACGGTCGCCCTGCGGGGTCGGTGGGAGGCCGCCGGTTCGGCGACGGGTTCGAGCACCCGGTGGCGGCGCGTCGTCGGTGCCGTCACCCGGGCCGTGCAGGGCCCTCGGATCGTCGAGATCGCGACCGCCGCGGTCAGCCTCGCCCTGTTCGGCATGATGTGGCTCACCCAGACGCTGGTGGTCGTGTCGGTACCGCTGGCGGCCGGCGTGGTGGCGGGGATCGCCGGCGTCATCGTGGTGCTGTCGTGGCTGGTGGTTCCGTCGCCGCGGTGGGACCGGGCGCCGCCTCCGACGGTGCGGCAGACGCCCTTCACCCCGTTGGTGACGGTGGCGCGCAACCCGTTCGCGCGCCTGATCGCCGGGGAGTACGTGGCCTACCCGTTCACGCTCGCCGCGATCGACTCGGTGTGGCGGTTGTACTTCACGGCGGTTACCGCGGCGACGTGGCTGGTGACGACCGGCGCCTCCGCCTTCCTCGTCGGTGGTGCCCTGGTTCTGACGATCGGTGTGCTGCTGGCCGCACGCAGCAGTTCGAACCGGCTGGTGCGGCTCATGGGGTACGTCCTGGCCGGTGCCGCGGCGCTGCCGGCGCTGACTGCCGCCTTCGGATCGTCCGTGCCGATCGTGGCCCAGGTGGGCGCGGTCGCCGCGTTGATCGGCCTGGAGTTCTCGACCACCGGGCTGTCCGTCTACCTCATCCAGGTCATCGACGCCTCCGCCCGGCTGACCAGGACGGAGAAGAACGCGCTCAAGATGGCCGCCGCTCAGGTCAAGGGCCTGGCCTACCTCGCGGGCAGCTTCGCGACCGCCACGGCGTACTCGCTCGGCGGCACGGGCAACGCCGGTTGGGGCTGGGCGACGCTCGTGATCGGAGCGGGCGGGTTGGCCGCACTCGCGGTGGCGCTCGCGATCACCCGCACCGGGCCGTCGGGTGGCGGCTTCCGCCGGTGGCTCGCCGGCCGGGTGCTCGCGATGCGCACGCTCCTGGGCACCGCGTTCGGGGCGCTCGCAGGCCTGCGCCACCGGGAGCGCGGGGACCACCCGGTCGCGGCGGGGCTGTCCGGGTGGTTGCGTGCCCGGCAGGGGGAGCTGTTGGGCCTGCACGTGGGTGTGGGGATGACGGTGGCGATGGCGGCCACGTACGCCACGTTCGACATCGCCGCTACCTACGGGGTGGCGGCCACGTCGACGTTGTTGCTGGCGTTCGCGGGGTGGGGTGTGGGTGGGCTGTCGCTGTTGGTGAATGCGTTGTTCGGCAAGCGGATGGGGGTGAACGCGGCGCTGGGGGTGG